>JBGSJS010000140.1:0-168456 GCA_041741735.1 Desulfomonilaceae bacterium
TCCCCACTTTTTGAAAACAAGCGGGATTGAGCGGCTTTCATGGGGACCAAAAGGGACTGAAAAGACTAAGGTTCGTGAGCAAGTGGTTGATAAGATTAGTAGGTCTCTCGGCTCTCACGGCGGAGACACCGGTTCGAAACCCCTTGGGACTGCCAAAGATTTTCATTAGTTAGGCCGTGCTGATCCCACGGTCTTTCTTTCTTCAGGCTCTTCGCTGTTGTGTGTGGGTAACGTCATTTTGTAGTGTATAGCTTAAGCAGTCATTTCTTGATATGGAGTGCTGTCCAGGAGGACCACCCTATGCAAGACACCGACCTCTTTCAAATGGCCCTTGGGTTGTTCCCACCTTGGCTGGTGGAGCGTTGTACGTTTGACCCTGAACAGACGCAGCTCGATATCTACATCGATTTTTCCAGGGGCGGCGAGTTCGCCTGTCCCGAATGCGGACGTCCAGGCTGTAAGGCATACGACACACTGGACAAGGTCTGGTGGCACCTGAATTTCTTCGAGCATGTTTCTTACCTCCACGTACGCACCCCTCGTGTGGAGTGTCCGGCTTGTGGAGTAAAACAGGTGCCGGTACCATGGGCCAGAGAGGCGAGCGGATTCACTCTGCTCTTTGAGGCTTTCATCATGGCCATGGCCAAAGAGATGCCGGTAAATGCCATAACAAGAATCGTAGGGGAGCACGACACCCGCATTTGGCGAGTCCTCCACCACTACTTATACCATTTCGCAATTCAACAAGTGACTTGCAAATAGGGGAAGTTCGTCATTGAGCTGATCCTATCCGGATCACCGTGAAGCTCTCTCAATCCTTTGCAGAGAGCCTTCTCAACAGCGTCAAGTGACTTGAAGGCTTTGTTAGGGAGGTACTTTTCCCTCAGCTCCTCCCACAGATGCTCTACTGGATTGACCTCCGGGCTGTATGACGGCTGTTGTATCAGCCGTATGTTCTCGGGGATTTTCAGATCCTGGGATCTGTGCCGGCCGGCTCCATCTACCAGGAGGATCACAAAGTATTCCTTGAAATCATGGGAGACTTCCTCCAAAAAAAGGTTCATCTTGTCAGTGTTTGCGTACGGCAAGATCAAAGAGGTCATCTTGCCTAAAGCCATGCACACTGCCGCATAGACGTAGACGAATGTCCCGGCAATCTGCTTTCCAATCTTGGGTCTGATCCCTTTCGGTGCCCAGCACTTCCGAATATCCGTGATCCGTCCGAATCGTCATTTTTATAGGCTCATCTACGCCGAATGCGGGAATACAGGATGTGATGACAATGAGACATAAGAAAGAACCAAATAACCGCTTCATTGAGAGTCCTCCTTTTCGAAACTAGTGTTCCGTCCCAGATTCAACCGGGCATACTTGCCGACAGAGAACGCAACTTATCGGCCATCGTTGCGCATAGTTATTTGCGGGACACCTCTCTGGCAGGGTGAACTGAATGTAGACTGCCGGTTGTCTCTGTATGTTCTCTTTGGCCTGACGGGGGCCGGTCACTTCCTCTCTTTCGGCAAGCCACGGTCACTTGCAATGCCTCAATGAGTCATGCGAGAGGGGAGCAGGCGGCACAGTGCATAAGCCGTTTTGACAACGTTCCGGCTCGCACTCATTTCAACAGGGATCTAACGGCAACTTCCCATTTCTCTTAGAAGGCTCCGTCCCGAAAAGCTATTTTTGTTAGAGGCTTCATAACTCGTCTGCCATTATGGCCTTCCTCGCTTTTACTCGGTTGGTGAAGATTCAGAGGGCTTTTCGGAGAGGATCACGCCGCGTAAGAAAGTGTCGGTGACGATATCGGCGAGCCCCTGGGGTGTAACAGGTCCTTTAGGATTGTACCAGACATAGATCCAATTGCACATTCCAAAAAGAGTAAAGGTGAGGACCGTTAGGCGCTCCTTACTGATGTTGCCTTCGAATATGGGGGCCAGAGCGCTTGCGACCATCCGGAAGTAGGCCTGTTCCTTTTTCGCAATTAACTTGAAGTACTTGGCCGGCAGGCAATGAGCGTCATGCATAAGGGTTTTAGCCAGCGCGGTGTGATCGCAATAGAACCCGATGTGCCGTCGTATGATGTACCTGATCTTATCGAGCGGCTCCGGAATGGCACCAAGGTCTTCCTCCAGGCCATCCAGGATGATATCCATATAATCATTTAAGATGAAGAAGAGCAGCTCACTCTTGCTCGAGAAATAGTGATATATCGCTCCTTTACTTACTTTAGCTGCGGCCGTGATGTCCTCAAGGCTGGTTTCTATGTACCCTTTCTCATTAAATAACCGTGCAGCCGCTTTTCCCAGGATTGCGGCTTTTTTGCGCGCTTTTTCCCCGAGATCTGTCGATCTGGTTTTGACTCCCGAAGGGGTGGTTTTTTTCATGGTGCCTTCTCGCTGGCTTGGCGGCGGCGCCTGTCGGATAATTTCCAGTTCCAGATTATGACTTGGCTTCAGACCGCCCTGTTTGGGTTTATCGACCGGTCGGTATGCAACCGACTGGACGGTATGTTCTCAGATCAGAGACAGCGTGTCAAGAAAAAAAGAACTCATGAGTATTCAGTGGGTTACGGACCTCAGCCGCGTGTTTCCGGGACCAACGATTCATCGAAAACCACCGCTGCGGTCACCACGCCCCCCTCCTCGCTTGGGAGAGAATCAGTCCTCCCGGTCCCGTGATCGTCTCGCCCTGGATTATTGAGAAGCTTCAGTTTAACCTGGATTTTGCGTTTGAGGCGAGAATATGGGGGCTTGAGACAAAATCGGTTTGTTCGAAGTCCCATGATTCCGGTGCGCTCCGGGGTCGCAGTTATCCAAAAACGTCCAGAAACGAGAGGGACTTTCGGAAGTATGAGTAAGAGAAACAGGTCGAGAGGTCAAAAGGCAAAGCCCATCGTTTGGGGCAGTCGCTTTTCTGGGCACCGTCTCACCAGTCGTGCCGGTTTGATCCTGGTTGCTCGGTTTGCACGGAAGCTTGGTCTGGGAAAGATCATCGGTGAGATGGTCGAGCTGGAGCGCGGGGCTAATGCCCGATACCCCCTCGGCAAGATTTTGACGGGTATTGCGCTGGGCGTTATTTCCGGATGTCCCCATATTTCCCACCTCGCCGAGTTGACTGCCGACGAGGCTTTCGCGAAGATCCAGTGATGGAAGAGCTTTGCGGTCTTGTAGGCGATTACGCGAACAGTGGAACGATTCCGGATGGTGAATTGCGTAGAGCCGGCCGAAGCCCAGTTCAGACTCCGACAGATGGTATGGAGCAAGAAATGGTTTGGGGTGCTGCACCTATACCCGCATTCCGCATTTCAGCCGTCAATTACAGATGGTTTCATTTCCTTTGGAGCAGCTCCCCAGATATGTCGCCGGTTTCTGCCTCGGCGCCCCCCGCGATTCGTTCGCGATTCACGGTCGTGATGAATCACAGTCGGTGGACGGATGGGGGCGAGGGTTTTTGCCGACGCGCTCTTTGCAGATTCTGTTGCCCGAGCTTCGCCAAAGTGTTCTTTTCGGAGGGGCAAAAATGAGCCCACCGAAGCTTTTGGCAGCAAAGTGTTCCCCAATATTATCGGATGTTGCCTCTTCCGAATATACCCCCGGTTTCCCAAAATCGATGCGCGGAATGCGGGGTATAACTTGCGAAATCGTATGGTTAGAAATCGGTCAGTTCGGTCCATTGCGGGAGCGCTCGGCCAAAAAGGTCGCCAGAGACCTCTGGGAACGCGACAGTCCAAGCTTCTTCCTGATGTTGGTTCGATGGAACGCTATGGTCTTCGGGCTTACGCCCATGACGCGGGCTATGTCTTTCGACCCCAATCCCGACTTGATCATTTCGCACACGCGGATTTCCTGCAACGTGAGTTGAGAGCTCGGATCCATGATATCCGGGCCGAAGGTTAAGGCAACTCGCTGGAGGAGCCGATGCAAGGCGTCTACGAGGACCTCCATACGTTCGGTCAGGGGCTCGGCCCTCAATTGGTCCACGATCGGCTTCATGGTGACGTGGAAGTTCTGTGCCATTGCACCTTGGACAGTTGACCTTTGCTCTTCCATCGCTCTGATGAAAAGTTTGAGAGCGGTGTTCGAGTCCTCAAGCTTTCTGGCATATTCCTCCACCTTGCGGTGCGACTCCTCCAAGTGCCGCGTCCGCTCCCGTACTTTGGCCTCAAGGGAGCGGGAATGCTCTTCAAGTTTAGCCCTGGCGGCCTGAATCTCGTCTTCCGCCCTTTTGCGGTCAGTGATGTCGACTGCATTGACGAGTAGCGCCTGACCGCCGCGACGCTCTACAACGCCGATCCAAATCTGCGCCCAGCGGATGTCGCCGGTCTTGGTGATAACCCGTATCTCCATATGGTCATTTCGCACCGCCCCGTTCTGTGTCGCCGCAAATCGCTTCTCAAGTAGTGGAAGGTCCGCCGGGGCAACGACCATCTCCACCGGCCGGTCCATCAACTCTTCGGCAGAGTATTGCATTATCTCCGCACACCTCTTGTTTACGTAAACGAATTTTCCGTCTTGGTGAACGCATATTCCCGTCAAAGAATTCTCGGCGAGAGTACGATACCGATTTTCGCTTTCACGGAGTTTCTTCTCGACTTGGTGTCTGAAGAGAGCCAAGCTGATGGCCGCTTTGAGCTCGCTTTCAACCCACGGTTTGGCCAAGTACGCGTAGGGTTCGGTGAGCTTGGCCCGCTCCAATTTCTCGGTATCACCGTATGACGTGAGGTAGAGAACGGGCACTCCCAAAGCCGAGCGCAAGCGTTCCGCAACCTGGATGCCGTCCATTTCTCCCTGAAGCACGATATCCATCAAAACGAGATCCGGTTGGGACTCTTGCGCCTTGCGCAGCGCCTCTTCGCCGGATTTCGCCACACCGGCCACCACGTAACCGAAATCCTCCAGCGATGTGGACAAGTCCGACGCCACAAGGAGCTCATCCTCAACTATGAGGACTCGTGCTGATGCCATGGTTCCCCCTTCCCCCTGGCCGATTGTCAATACAGCCCAACCGGGCGGCAGCAGGTTTCCGCCCGATTCTCTTGTCCCCGGCGCCTTCCACCGCAGCTCGGTCGGTCTGCGCCTATCGTATCCGCGAGTTAACGGTAAGACATCACGTTGGAACGGCCGGTCACTCCATTGCCCTCGCAGCCGAAAATTCTCGGCCCCAACAAAGACACTCTTGCCCTTCCTTTTTCCACCTTCCTCCAAAACGATTCGGCAGGTAAACTCGCCTCTCCCATCTTATCCACGTCCGGCCGAGCCCCGCTGTCCCACGGAGATCGTTATCCGGACCGTTGTGCAGGTTCAAATCTGTTCCAGAGCGCTCTTCCCTCCGGGATGTACGTTGACTTTAAAGGATGCCCCCACGGACTGATTCTTGATCTTGTCGTGGAGCACCGTCCTGATGATGAAACCCTTCTTGAGCGGCTTGTTGACAGCGATCTGGATCTTGTAGAACACATCGAGGATGGGAGAACGAGAAATCTGATTAATACGCCGGATTCCCTTCTTGGCTCCCAGTACCTTGCCGGTGGAATCGGCCAGGATGAGATCGACGCTGCAATCGATGACGTACCTCTCCTGGGTCACCATCGTGCTGTAGTTTAACGGTTCCACGTACAGGGTCAATTTGGTGGAGTTCACGCCGGATTCCATCGGCGAGTACACACCGTAACCTTCTACCGAGGAGCAAGGGACGAGCTTCCGAAAACCGAGCTTACCCTTGTTCTGTAGCTCGATGATTTTCTTCTTCAGCATCCAGACTTCGTCGTGCTGCTGCATGGAAAAGGCATTGCCGCTCTTCGGTTGGTCTTTCTCGGGCTTGGCCGCTTCCGTGGATTGATCGGCAATCAAAGCGGCACCCGTCGAAACGGTCAACGACACGCCTTCACAAAGGACGGAGGCCTTGTTCACATCTCGTTCGCAGGCCAACCGGTCCGGCACGGGGGGTAGCTCGTCATGGCCGGTTGCAGGAACGCCGCCGGCGAGAACGGCGAGACAAATCATGCAGAGGATCGAGAGGGAAGCAGGTCTTCTCGAATGCATTCTTCCTCCTTACGGCTGACGAACAGCGTCCCCTGAGTCCGGGGAGCCTCTTCACCGATGGATCACATGGACGGGCTCCTCCTTCCGGTCGGTCGAGCCCCTTCGACTGCAGATGGCATAGATGGTATGTCAGCCCTGCAAAAAAGGCAAGTGTTAAGGAGAGATGGCGCAACAATGAGACGATTTGTTCATCTTTAATGTCAAGAGGAATTGTACAAGTAACACTAGAGGTAAGGAGGAAACCGTTTGGCCCTCTTCAAAAGCATAGTACAAGCGGCCTGAAAATCGCTCTGATGTAAGTACGAATGAGCGTCAAGTACTGACGTACCCCTTTTCATGCCCATGCCGAACAATTGACGCACGGGTTTGCTCCAAAATCCGGCGCACGGTTTCGGCACTCGTCTGCGGTGCCGGACATCTCATCGTTTGAGGTCCGCGTATTGCTTTCTCTCGTGACATGGGGCATCAAGAACATGCACGGCAGGTTTGTCGGCGATGAGGGACGTTATAGCGGAGCGCTTTGAAAGTTGCGGCAAACCGAGAGGAGCCTCGGGTTGATCGGGAGGTCTACCGATGGCTTCCTGCGCTCTACTATCGGTCCGGGGGCATGGCTGCCGCTACCGTTCCTCGAAAATATGGCCCGGTCGACCGAGACTCGTACCGGGTTACAGGGAGCTTATCATGTCAGCGAAATTCGTCAGCCGACGAAATCTCGATTTCCTGCTCTACGAAGTACTTGATGTGGAACGTCTTTCGGCCAACCCGTACTACGAAGATCATTCCCGCGAGACGTACGACCTGGTCCTCGACACTGCTCTGAGAATGGCACGCGACCTTTTGTACCCGTGCGTCCGAGAAATGGATCAGAAGGCCCCGGTCCTGGAAGAGGGCCGAGTGAAGGTCCACCCCGCGGTGAGGTCTATTATGAAAGCGTGGGGCGGGGGGGGCTGGATTGCGGCAGCCATGCCCTACGAGATGGGGGGCCAGCAATTGCCCGGTGCGGTTGCCATGGCATGCAACTACGTTTTTGCCGCGGCGAACTTCTCCTCCACGGGGTTTCCGCTGCTGAGCGCGGGAGCCGCCCACCTGATCCTCTCGTTCGGTTCAAACGATCTGAAAGAAACGTATGTGCCGCGGATGCTTGCGGGTGAGTGGCAGGGGACCATGGCCCTTACCGAGCCCCAGGCGGGCAGCTCCCTTTCCGATGTAGTCACCCGCGCCGAGCCCACCGAGGAGGGGTACTACCTCATCCGCGGGCAAAAGATCTTTATCTCGGCCGGAGACCATGACGGTGTAGAAAATGTCGTTCACATGATGCTCGCCAGAATCAAAGGCGCGCCGGCCGGCGTGAAGGGGATTTCTCTCTTCGTCGTTCCCAGGGAGCGGGTAGCCGGGGACGGTTCCCTGGAATCCAACGATGTCACCGTAGCCACGGTCTATCACAAGATGGGGTATCGAGGCTGCCCGATCACCCAGCTCAGCATGGGCGAAGACGGCGACTGCCGGGGCTATCTTGTGGGGGAGCCCCACAAAGGGCTCTCGTACATGTTTCAAATGATGAACGAAGCCCGCCTGGGGGTCGGAATGCAAGCCGCGGCCATTGCTTCGGCGGCCTACTACGCATCCCTGGAATATGCCAAAGAAAGACCTCAGGGCCGTAAACTTTCAGGCAAAGACCCCAATCTGCCTCAGGTCGCCATCATCGAGCATCCTGACGTTCGGAGAATGCTGCTCTTTCAGCGGGCCGTGGTCGAGGGAGCGCTCTCGCTGATTCTTCGCTGTTGCATGTACGCGGATCAGTCCCAGAGGGAAGAAGCGGAAAGCGGCAAACGCTACTCCTTTCTCCTGGACCTCTTGACGCCGGTGGCAAAGACCTATCCTTCAGAGATGGGAATAACCTCGGTGAGTCAAGGACTTCAGATCCTCGGCGGTTACGGGTACTGCCAAGAATTTCCCCTGGAGCAGTACTTCCGGGACATCAGAATACACGCCATCCACGAGGGGACAACCGGCATACAGGCCCTCGACCTCCTCGGGCGCAAGGTATTGGCAAAAGAAGGCCTGGCCGTGCGTCTCTATTTGGAGGAAACGGCGGCCACCATGGAGCAGGCCGGCCTTTTCGAGGAGTTGAAGCCCTACGCACGGCGATTGGAATCAGCCGTGGAGCTTGCCCGCAAGGTCACCATGTACCGAGCGCAATTCGCTTTAAAGGGTGACATCGAGCAATATCTCGCCGATGCGACGCTCTATCTGGAGCTTTTCGGCATCGTGACCATCGCCTGGCAGTGGTTGGCACAAGGAGTGGCAGCCCATAAAGCGCTGCAAAGCACCTGCTCCGGGCAGGACAGGCGATTCTATGAGGGAAAGATCCGGACCATGCGCTATTTCTTCCATTACGAAGTCCCAAAGATTCGAGGACTGGCCGAAAGACTGATGGAAGCCGACGGACTGACGGTGCTCATGGGGAAGGAAGTCTTCGAAGACTAGGACCGCCGATCTCCTCTTGTTTCGAGGGAGTTTTGGTAGTCATGCCCCACGGTTCGGGGCATGTCCCCAAGGGCTCCCTGTTTCCTATTTCCCGCTGCTGATGCCGGCCGCAAACCGAATTCCCGCGTAAATCTAAAACTAACATTACCCTAATCAAACGACAATCTCGGCCTGAGAATCTACATAATTGTTGTAAGGATTCGTACGAGCCAGGGGTAGGGAGAGAATGAACGTCCATTGTTTTGCTTCAAGGCAACAAACTTTGCTAAAACTCACGGAGGGAAAAATGACTCGAAGAAAATTTAGTGGTTTTCGCAATGCAACCGTCGGGCTTGCACTGCTTTCGATTATGCTGCTGGTGGTGGGTTCTGCCTGCGCCGATTCCATGCGGCTGACCGGATCGGGTGCGAGCTTTCCGTTTCCGCTCTACACGACCTGGTTCAAGGCGTATCACAAGGCCAATCCCAGCGCTTTCGTCGACTACCAGGCCAAGGGAAGCGGCGCCGGCATCAAAGATTTCATAAATCATACCGTTGACTTCGCTGCCAGCGACGCGGCCATGAACGACGAAGAGATCGCAAAGGTCAAAGAGGGCGTCCAGTTGCTGCCCATGACCGCCGGGACCATCGTGCTTGCGTACAATCTGCCCGGCAACCCGCAGGGGCTCAAACTGAGCAGGGAAGTATATCCCGCAATTTTACTCGGAAAAATCACCAAATGGAACGACCCGAAAATAGTGAAAGACAACCCGGGCGTCAAATTGCCTGACCTGGATATAACCGTCGTCCGTAGAGCGGACAGCAGCGGCACGACCTTCGTGTTCACCAAACATTTGAGCGCCGTCAGCGAAGCATGGAAAAAGGGTCCCGGCACGGGCAAGACGGTGAAGTGGCCGTCGAGTGACAAGATCGTGGCAGCCCCGAAGAACGATGGTGTGACCGCAACGATCAAGCAGACCCCGGGGGCAATCGGTTACATCGAATACACCTATGCCAAGCTCGCCAAGGTCAACATGGCATCGCTCCAGAACAAAGCCGGTAAGTTTGTCGCGCCGAGTGACGACGCAGGAGCCGCTGCTCTGGCAAACGCCAAGATGCCTCCCGACTTGAGAGTATGGCTGTCCGACCCTGAAGGCGACACATCCTATCCGATCGCAACATATACGTGGATGCTCTTTTACAAGAAGTACGACGATCCCAAGAAGGCCGAGGCATTGCGCAAGCTTGTGGACTGGTGTCTGACCGACGGTCAAAAGATGAGCCCTAAATTGGGCTATATTGCACTACCGCCGAACGTAGTAAAGACCGTCAAGGAAGCGGCCAACAACATCAAATAGTAATGAGATCGAGCTTCTCGAACGGTACCTGCCGTTCGAGAAGCCTTTGTTGTCTTCTCCGTTGGCGAATTGACTAAAGGTGCCGGCACGCTGAATCCGATTCAGGACGCCGGCGGCATTTTTCCGAACGGTTGATAATACCGTCATTTCCAACGCATACGGTGGCACCTCATGGCAACCAATACGGGTCAAACAATCCCGGATTCAGATGAGCCCATATCCTCTCCGCCTACCGGTAGCGAGGTCCTTTTCGATCGAATTTTTCGGGGCTTCACCCGGGGCTGCACCTGGTTTATCATTCTGCTGGTAATTTACATCGTTGTAGAAATCGGGGGCAAAGCCTTCCCCGCGATGAAGGAGTACGGACTGAGCTTCCTGACCTCCACCACCTGGGATGTCAACAAGGGTAGGTTCGGTATCCTTCCGGAAATTTGGGGCACGCTCTACAGTTCCTTGCTGGCGTTGATCATTGGCGGATTCTTCGGCGTCACTATGGCGATTTTCCTGACTCAGGATTTTCTGCCCCACAAGCTGCAGATGGTCTTTAAAAATATTGTCGAGCTGCTGGCCGCTATCCCCAGTGTCGTCTACGGTCTTTGGGGCATCTTCGTCCTCATCCCGATCATCAGGCCCGCGTGCGATTGGATGAATGCTCACTTGGGCTGGATACCGTTTTTCGGCACCACTCTCTCAGGTCCGGGTATGCTGCCGGCAGCCCTGGTCCTGTCGATCATGATATTGCCGACTGTTGCGGCAATCTCCCAGGACTCGCTCCTGGCAATCCCCCCCAGGGTGAAAGAAGCTGCCTACGGCATGGGTACCACGAGGTGGGAAGCCATTCTGCGGGTTATGGTGCCGACTGCCGCCCACGGCATTTTCGGGGCGCTTGTCCTGGGTCTCGGAAGGGCATTGGGAGAGACCATGGCTCTGGCTATGCTTGTGGGGAACTCCAATCAGATCAGCCTCTCTCTATTCTCTCCTGCCAACACGCTTGCCGCAATGCTGGCTCTCAATTTCCCAGAGGCCGGCCGGAACGAGACTCAGGTGCTGATGTACGCAGCCGTGATCCTGCTCTTGATCACCCTGGTGGTCAATGTAATCGGCCAGGTAATCATCACATGGGCAAGCTCTGAAAGAGGTTCAAAATAATGACACAGGCGGAGCTTAACCTTGCAACCACTTCGGACATGGTGGAACTGCCGAACCTTCGACGATCGCTATGGGACAGGCGGTCGTTGACCAGCGCAGGTCTCAGCATCGGAACCTGGATTGCGGCATTGGTGGCCTGCGTACCGCTCTTTTCGGTTTTGATCATGCTGATCATACGCGGCGGCTCAAAGATAAGCTTGGCGCTCTTCACCGAGTTGCCGCCCACCGCCTTTGAGATGGGTGGCGGATTTGGCAATGCCATCGTCGGTACGCTCGTGATGGTAGGAATCGCCTCAATACTCAGTGTTCCCCTCGGAATAACGGCTGCGGTCTTCCTGTCGGAATTCGGCCCAACCACCAAAATTGCTGAAATAACCCGCTTCTGCGCCAAGACGCTGACCGGACTCCCTTCGATCCTCGCCGGCGTGTTTGCCTATGCGGCGGTCGTCCTGGTCACGGGTACCTATTCGGCACCCGCCGGAGGCATTGCTTTGGCGCTTCTCATGGTTCCGACGGTAATCCTGACCGCCGAAGAGTCGATGAAAATGGTGCCGAGGATTATGAAGGACGCTGCAGTGGGCATGGGATGCACGCAGACCCAGGTAGTGTGGAAGGTGGTTCTGCCTACGGCAATGCCCGGCATGATCACAGGAGTGATCCTGGCTGTTGCCAGGGCCGCAGGAGAAACCGCTCCGCTCCTCTTCACGGCGCTCTTCAGCAATTACTGGCTTATCCAGGGTGGCAAGCTGGAAGTCATGCAACCCACGGCATCGCTCGCAGTGCTGATATACAACTTCTCCGGAATGCCGTTCGAGAATCAGATCGAATTGGCATGGGCCGCATCGCTCGTGCTCGTCTTCATCGTTCTGGTTCTCAACCTGGTCAGCAGAGCGATAGGCGAGCGAAAAATCTAGGAGGTCACCTATGACTGCAGCTCTCGATACCCAAGAGATAACCTCAGGCGATCAGCCGACTAACGGTCGCCCGGCCATTGACTGCAAGATCGACGAACTCTATTACGGGGATTTCCTCGCTGTTCGCGATTCGCACGTCCCCATCGAACCGAAGAAAATAACCGGATTCATCGGCCCTTCCGGTTGCGGCAAGAGCACCGTCCTGCGCAGCCTGAACCGCATGAACGATCTGATCAGATCGTTCCGCTTCAAGGGTCACGTTTTGTTTCAAGGTCAGGATATCTACGCTTCGGAAGTGGACCCGGTTGCGGTACGTCGCCACATCGGCATGGTCTTTCAGCAACCCAACCCGTTTTCCATGAGCATCTATGAGAACGTGGCCTTCGGCCTCCGCTTGAACCGGTACAAAGGCAATCTGAACAATAGTGTCCAAAAAGCGCTTGAACGGGCCGGCTTGTGGAGCGAAGTCAAAGACAAATTGAAAAACAACGGGCTATCACTCTCCGGCGGTCAACAGCAACGCCTTTGCATCGCCCGTGCCATAGCGACCGAGCCGTCGGTGTTGTTGATGGACGAGCCATGCTCGGCCCTCGATCCCATTGCGACTCGCACGATCGAACAGCTCATGCTGGAGCTCAAAGAGAAGTACACCATAGCCATTGTTACCCACAACATGCAGCAGGCTATGCGTGTAGCCGATAAGACTGCCTTCCTCGGCGTTGATATCTCCCACAACGGCAGAACAGGCTACCTTGTCGAGTATGGTGTTACGAAACAGATATTTGAAGCCCCCCAAGAAGAACTGACCAAAGAATACGTCAGAGGGGAATTCAGCTGATGTATGAGGGTAACTCAATGATTGCCCGTCGAATATTGATCTGTGTATTGATTGCCTCGTCTGCGGCTTTGTTCCTCTCTTGCGGCAAGACCGAGCCGGAGAACAAGCCCGCAGGCGTTCGGATCAGCGGAGCGGGAGCCACATTCCCCGAGCCGCTGTACAAAAAATGGATCGAGCTATACGCGAAAGAGCGGCCTGATCTCAGCGTCACCTATAAGGGCGTCGGAAGCGGTGAAGGCGTCAGACAATTCATCAAAGGGGCAGTCGATTTCGGTGCGAGTGACGCCGCGATGAACGATCGGGAGATCGCCAAGGTCGAGCGAGGCGTCAAGCTCATTCCGGCTACAGCCGGTATCATCGTTCTCGCCTACAATATAGAAAATCTCAAGGGCGAATTGAAATTGCCCCGTCAAGTCTATGTGGATATTTTCCTCGGCAAGATCAAGAATTGGTCCGACCCTCGCATAAAGAAAGCCAATCCCGATCTCAACCTGCCGAATCGCGAGATCGTCCCGGTTGCTCGACAGGACGCCAGCGGAACCACCTTTGCCTTTACCAGCCACCTTTCCTCTATTAGCGAAGAATGGAGAACCAAGGGTCCCGGCCTCGGCAAGCTCGTTGAATGGCCGGGTGAGCGCATGGTGGCCCGAGGAAACGAAGGAGTAGCCGGAAAGATCAAGATCAGCAAGGGATCTATCGGGTACGTGGAATACGGGTTCGCCAAACGTGCCGGATTGACTATGGCATCGCTTGAAAACAAGAGTGGTCGTTTCATTAAGCCACAGCCTGAAAGCGGCCGTGAAACACTTGCCAACACGGCATCGCAAATACCGGAAAATTTAAGGTTATTCATCCCCGATCCATCAGGGGACGATTCGTACCCCATCGTAACCTATAGCTGGCTGTTGCTCTACGGGAAGTACCCGGATCAGAAAAACGGCAGTGCGGTGAAGGATTTCGTCACGTGGGGAATCACGAAAGGACAGCAATACAGCCCCGAATTGGGCTATTGCCCGTTACCCTCCAGCGTGGCGGAAAAGGCGCGGAAGGCTCTCGACGAGATTCACTGACGTAACCGGTAACGGATTTCCGGCGCGAGAGGGGCTCCGCCGGCCATCACGGAACCCTTTCGCGTCAAGGCAGGATGAGATGAAAGGAAGTACGATGGAACATGTGTTCAAGGGCAAGGAAAAGCTGTGGGCAAAGGTAATTGCCATGGCATGGTTGGATGAGGAATTTAAGAAGAAGCTCATGGCCGACCCGACGGCCGTCCTGAAACAGCACGGTATAGAATTTCCCGGCGGACTCAGGATAAACATTTTGGAGGGGAAACATGGCGAAATTAACGTAACCCTGCCGCCAAGACCGGAACAAACCGAAGGTACAGTCCAGGAGCTCGAAGAAAAGCTCAGCGCACCCGCGCCGTTCTGGCCCTATTTTCGGGCCTGAAAAAGAGCTGCCCGGGAGAATCCCCCTATCCTGCCTTCCCGATCCTCCCACCGAGGATCACTCCATCAGGAATTTCAGGGAGCTCATACCACGTCGCGATCAAATCGATGATAAGGACGGCATGTCTCTTCCGCTGCGAACGGCACGGCCCGACTTCGCTTCAGAGACGAGCCGTCCTTACCGTCAAGCCACATCTTCGATCGCACAACGCTATGAATCCGCAATTGCGTGCCGACCGGACCGGGAGCACTTCATCCGGCTCCGGAGTGGGCGGTCATTCGCGGCCGGAGAAAAGCCTTGCCGTGAAATCCGAAGTAGCTATACTAACACGTTATGGTGCGGCGAAAGGGGCGACCCGCGGGAGCAGGCACCTGCGAGAGGTTCTCGTACGAAAGCCGTGTCGCTCGGTGTGGACGGTGACATCAAGGGAAAGAGAGTAGTGTGTCGGATTTCTCTACAACCTCCATCATAGATACCCTCGTGGATCGTCGGCGTGTGCTGGTCGCTGCTGTTATCGTGGTGACGGTGGTGCTGGCGCTTTTCATTCCCCGCCTGATAAGGGACCCCACCCTCAAATCCGGTCTCGACACCACTTCACAGGCCTATCGTGATTACGAACGATTCGTGCGGATCTTCGGCGGCGAGGAGCTCATGCTCATTGCGGTGAAGAACCCTCGGCCCGCGGACGATCCGGCCGTGTTGACCAAGCTGGAGTCCATGACGAGCCAATTGGAAAGCGTGAAGCATGTCGAGGGGGTGGTGAGCCTCACCAACTTGAAGGTATTTCGTCAGAACAAAGGCCTTTTCGGAAGCAGTACGCTCATTCGCCGCGAGCCGGGCGGGGGTAAGCACATAGACCGAACCGATCTCGAAAAGATCCGCGCGGCCGTTCCTTCCCTCGATTACCTCCTCTCTCCGGACCGGAAGACATTCGGAGTAATTCTCCTTACCGACGAGAAGTACGGCTACGATATACCGGTCATCCAGAAAACCGTCGAAGAAATCCACAAGATCGTTCGGGAAAATCTGCCGGCCGATGCCGAGTTCCGCATCGTGGGTGCTCCGATCGTCAGGCTGGCAATACAACGATATAATCTGCAGACCGCGATTGTTTTCGGCATCCTCTGTCTGCTTATTTCCACATCGGTTTCTTTTTACATCTTCAAGAGCATACGAGTGGCCGCGATCACTCTGGTCGTCATGGTGATCTGCGTAACGTGGATTCTGGCTTTCATGGCCCTGGTGGGCATTTCGTTGAATTCCACTACGGGCCTCTCTTTCGGGCTGGTGCTCATCGTGAGCGTTGCCGCGATCATACGCATCGTGACCCATTTCAACGAGCGGTACCGCCATGTTCGGGATAGGGAGGAAGCCGCTCGACAAGCTCTTCGCATAGTCTTTTTTCCGTGTTTGATGTGCTCGGCCACGACCGCTGTCGGTTTTGGCAGCATCATGGTGACCTCGATACCGATGGTTTTCCAGTTGGGAGTGATTATGTCGCTGGGGGTCATGCTCTCCTTCGTCCTCGTGGTCATTCTGACTCCCGCTTTCTTGGTGGTTATGCCCCCGCTGGACTCCGGCTCGTACGAGCGAATGGCACGCGATTGGGTGGCAACGGTCCTGGCCGCCATCGAGCGGGCTATATTCAGACATCATCGGCTATGCGCCGGCGCTGGAGTAGTCCTCACTTTGGCCATGGCCGCGGGGATTCCGTTCATCCACAGCGACACTCAAATCCTACGGATGCTTTCCGAGCGAACCGACGAGATGAAAGACCTGGAGTTCGTGGAACAAAACCTCGGGTCTATCCACTCGCTGGAACTGCTGATCGAGGCTGGTCCCAATGCGTTCAAAAAACCGGAATTATGGCAGAAAGTCCGGGAGCTGAACGCAGAGCTGAAAGCCCTGCCGGAAGTGCAGGATACCGATTCGTTCCTCCCTCTCCTCGAATACCTGAACGCACTCTTTCAGGGTTCCGGTGACGATGCGAAAAGCCTCTTTTCCAACCCGGGGATTATTCCGGAGCTCTTCGCGGTAGTCTCGCTCAGCCCTGATGGCAAGAAGCTCGTCGAGAGATACCTGGACCATCAATTCGGTCGTCTCTGCATTTCGGTGCGGATAAAGAATTCCCCGTCGGTCCCCATTACCGAGACCATCGAGGAAGTACAGTCCGCAGCCGAATCGGTGATGGGAACCGACGCCAAAGTGACCGTTACCGGCGACATCGCGGTATTCGCGGCTCAAGCCTCGGATTTGGTCCGGTCCCAGATGTACTCCCTGGTGATTGCCTTTGTGCTCATCACGGCCTTGCTCATGCTTCACCTCCGCTCGGTCGTCCTCGGCTTGATCAGTCTCATTCCCAACGTGTTGCCCGTAACCGTCATATTCGGCATCATGGGCTGGATGGGCATATCGCTGGACACGGTCACCGTCTTCTGCGCGGCGGTCGCTTTGGGGTTAGCCGTCGATGACACGGTCCATTTCTTAAAGCAGCTTCGATACGAGCTCGAATCGGAGGCATCCGACGCGACCTTTCAGCAATGTGTTCATCGATCGTTCGAAATTACGGCCAAAGCTATGGTTTCGACGTCGGCGGTCCTCTTTTTCGGCTTCATCATGCTGATCATTTCTCCTTTCCGGCCGGTGGTCTCCTTTGGGATACTCTGCTCGGCGTCCATTCTCTCAGCCCTCTTCTCGGACGTGATCATGCTTCCATCGGTCATACTCTCGTCCTCTCGTATCAGGAGATGGATCGGGAGGGATTTGGGGCGACGCTCGGATGTCGAGCAGGAAGGGCTTCCGTAGTTGTGTGCCGAAGGCTCAACAATTTTCAAAGATTTCGATATGGCCGACGACGGATGCCCATTGCCGGGTGACCGCGGTACGTGCTATAGAGAGCGGCGGACGATCATGCACGGAATAATTCACAAGACCCTCTGATTGTCCGCTCGGGTGACGCCCTGCGAGCCTTCCCGGAGCAGTGGACAGGATGGGGAGATCCGCCGGCCGGCATGCGTGGGGCACGGTTGCCGCAAGAAAGAATGGTGTGATGTCGGTGCGTCGGCTCGCGGAAGAATCCCCCCGACCTCCCTTTACCGAAGGGGGCTCAGGGGTTTTCAACTCTGTGACGCCGTGAGTTTCAGCCGGCTTGAGGGTTCGGACGGCATGCCTCTTCCGCTGCGAACGGCACGACCTGACTTCGCTTCAGCGACATGCCGTCCGTGTCGTGAAGTCACATGGTTAATTGCGAAATGGGGTGAGAGAGAGAAACAACGTGAGCGAACAAGACGAAGGGCGAATGGCCTTTCTGGAGCATCTCGAAGAACTGCGTTCTCGGCTGATCAGAGCGGTTCTGGCCGTCGTTGCGGGCTTTGCCGTGTGCATTGCCTTCGGGGAGCGGCTCTTCAACCTGTTGGCGTCTCCGATCACAGCGCTTCTACCCAAGGGCTCCACCCTGATTTTTACGGGACTGCCGGACCCGTTTTTCATGTACCTGAAGGTAGCCTTCGTTGCCGGCATCTTCCTTGTTCTTCCTTTTATCGTGTACGAGCTCTGGCGGTTCGTCCGGCCGGGTCTCCTTGAGCACGAGCGGGGGATGGCGGTTCCATTCATCGTTTCCGCAGTCTTGTTGTTTTACATGGGAGCGGCGTTCGCCTACTTCGTCGTATTTCCGGCGGCTTTCAAATTCTTTCTCGGTTACCAGACCGAGGTTCTCAAGCCGATGATAGCGATCAAGGAATATGTGTCGCTGGTCATGCTGTTGATGCTCGCCTTCGGCGCGGTCTTCGAAACTCCCATCGTGATCGTGTTTCTCGGCCTCCTGGGAGTTGTGGACACCGGCATGCTGAAGCGGGGGCGCCGATATTTCATCGTTTTGGCTTTCATTATTGCGGCAACTCTCACCCCAACGCCCGACGTCATCAACCAGACGCTCATGGCCGTTCCCATGCTCCTTTTCTACGAAGTGGGAATCTTTGTTCTCGGCATCTTCGAACGGAAGAGGAAGCGACAGGAAGAAGCCGAAGAAGCCGAAGAGGCCGGGGAAGCGTCCGAGTGATAGCTATGAGCGTTCGAGCGAGCGGTCGGTAAGGGTGGGAAAAGGTATCCCTGGGGCGAGCCGTTTGCGCCGCGATGAAATGACTATGTCATACCATTTCGCGGTTCAACGGGTAATTCGGACGGCATGTCTCTTCTCCTGCGAACGGCACAACCTGAATACGCTTCAGAGACATGCCGTCCTTGTTGCAGAGTCGTCAATTCCGAAATGGTATCATCCGACATCCTTCCATAATTGCCGGTCGCTGTATCGGTTCAGTCGCGTAGCGGTATTACGGCCTTATATAAAGATCGTGACTGATGGGAAAGAATGCAGCCTAGACGCAGACTGTGGGTCATGGCCTGTCGAAATATTCTGTCCGATTCTTTTCGCAAACTTCCCGGATAGTTTCAAGAATGGCTCCAATTCTCAGCGGCTTTCCCACCACGGCATCCACGCCGCTTCGCTCCATCTTTTCCTTCTCCGTCTCCTGGCCCGACCATGCGGTAAGCAGGATGAACGGAGTTTTGTGGACTCCTCGCTCCCGGCATATTGAGCGGATCTTTCTTCCAACCTCCCATCCGTTCATCTCAGGCATCCCCAGGTCGCAGACAACCGCATCAACGGCGTCGTTCTCAAAAATTGATATGCCCTCCTTTCCCGAGAGGGCCGTACGGACGATGTGCCCACTCGAGGTCAACACCGACTTCAGCAGATCCGTTATTGCTTCCATGTCGTCGATTACCAAGATGATAAGTCGTTGACCGGGGGGGGCTTCCGGTAAAGCCTTTGCGGTCTCAGGCAGCTTCTCGGCAAGCGGAAAAGAGACCGTAATGGTGGTGCCTCGACCGGCAACGCTGTCGACGAGAATCTGTCCGCCGTAAGCGTCCACTATCTTCTTGCCGGTGGCCAAACTCAAGCCCGCTCCCGGCTCCGCTTTCGTCGTAAAGAAGGGGTTGAACAGCCGCCCGAGGTTCTCTTGGCTTATGCCTTTGCCCGAGTCGGTAACCCGAAGAATTACTTTGTCGTCTTCCATAGTCGTGGTCAGATCGACATTTCCACCCATGGGAAGGGCTTCCACCGCGTTTCTGATCAGGTTGACCGCCACGCCGAAGATATCATTCTTGTCTGCTTTGATCCAGCACCCCGGCGGCATGTTGGTATTGAGAGAGACTTTCGCTCCTTCTTTCTCGTGCGAGGTCAACCATGACCGACCGATTTCCGCCGCTTGTCCGGCAACATCCGAAACGTCAAACACCACTGCATTCGAGACCCGATCGCTACGATTGGGTTGGGAAAAAGTCTGGAGACGCCTCACGACCTCGGCGCCGACTCTGGAGCTATCGAGGACCTTTGCCAAAGATTCTTTGACTGCCGGACAGGCCCCCTCTTCCAGATCCATCAGTGCCAGCTCCATGTAGCCGACGATGATCTGGAGAAGGTTGTTGAAGTTATGGGCTATCCCACCGGAGAGATCGGCCACCGCCCTCAAGCGAGCCGTTTCCTGCTGGATTTTTTCGTCTCTTTTGCGTTGGGAAATATTGGTAAACATAACCGTAGTCCCCTCGACATCTCCATCTTCACCGAACTTGGGAGTTGCCGAGAAAAGCAGCACAGTTTCCTGACCCTCAGTGGTTTTGTATGCGATTTCGGCATTTGAGACCGACTCACCTGCAAGGAGTAGGCGCAAGTCCTCCTCCAGCTTCGATCTGTCCCGGAGGCCCCGGACGTCCAGAAGGTTGAGCCCTACGAAGCGAGCCTGCTCATCGTCCGGAATTCCGCTCAATCTCCTGGCAGCCGGGTTCAGATACTCGATGGTACAGTCCTTGCCCAAATAGACTATTCCGAACGGAGCATGATCCACCAGTCTCCGATTGAATTCCTCGCTTCTACGGAGAGCGTCTTCAGCCTTTTTGCGATCGGTGATGTCACGCGACAAACCGTAAACACTTGTGGGAATGCCGGCTTCGTCCCGAATGAACTGCATTGCCGATTCGAGGCAGACGATGGAGCCGTCCTTGTGGAGGTAATTCAGTTCCATGACGATGGATTGATCCGGTTTTATGCCGTGTTCCCTCTCGAAGTTCAGTTCCTCGAGAAGCCTCTGCCGAGCCATGTGGAGACATTCCGGGGTAAGTTGCTCTTCGACGGCTTGCCGCATCCGTTCCTCGGGCGTGAATCCCAGCACCCTCTCGATCGAAGGACTCACGTACGTCGTACGCATAGTGAGGTCTACCGTCCAAAGGATGTCTTGCGCATGTTCGGCCAAAAAGCGGTATCGGGTTTCGCTCTGTCGCAACTCGTCGTCTGTTTTCTTTCGCTCGGTGATATCGGCGATGACTCCGACCACTCCGTCCGGGCCGCCATCGGAACTCAAGAGCCGTCTCCCCGAGAAATGTCCCAGGAACTTTCCCCCGTCTGCGGTCCGGTAGAGTGTATCCAGCTTTACCGGATCAACCGCCCCCTCCATTACGGATCGTATCTCGGCGTAACCTTCGCAGCCTTCCTCGGGGTGGACAAGTTCGGAATACGGTAAGCCTGAAAATTCCTCTCGGGGGCGACCAAAGAGATCGGCCATTCTTTGGTTGGCAAGGGTGATGACTCCTGCTCCGTCCACAAAGAAGATCGCTGCCGGAGATGTTTCGAAAATCGCCAGTAATCGCTCCTGAGCTCTCCGTGCTTCTTCCTCGCTCTCTCGACGTGTTTCGATCTCTTGACGGGATCTCTCTGCAGCTTCCGAAAGTGCTCGTAAGGTACCATTGATGGCGGGAGCTATCAGGAATACCGGAAACAGCATCACGCACCAAGCAGACCACGGCGGCATGGGGTAGTAGCTGGGCCACGAGTAACCGAGGCTCTGCAGGCAAGTTATGCCCAGGCCCACAGCTACACTGAGAACCGCCGTAAAGACCGCGTAAGACGAGCCCAAGAGAATTCCTGCGATTGCTATAAGAGCTATGTACGGACTTGCGAGAATTGTGTCGATTCCTCCGGCGAGAACGACATGCACCGTAAATGTCGTCCACAACCCGAAGACCAACAGTGCCCCGCCGGCCCTAATGCCGACATTGCGGGCCACGGATGTCGCTGCCACAAGCAGGAATATCAATGCGACAATAGAAATCGTCGTGGTTATTTTTCTCACAAAGACGAATATCGAAGCGAATGCGGCGACGGCGAGAAACCCCAGCGCGCTTATACACACCAGGTTAAATATGGTCGCGGACAATGCCGTCCTCGGGTCATCTTCAGGGACCTTCAACAGGAAGAGGTGTGTGAGAGACTCAAACATAGCAGTACTCCTTCCGACGAGATCCTCACAAAATTAGCAGGTTGCTCGGCCTTTTCCGGTGTGTTTCGGGGTTATAGTGTAGTGCATTGAGAGTTGCGGGAAAACTGTGCGGAGTCTTTCGCTCATACCGAAGCTTACGAATGGGCGTGCTGCGCTCCACTATCGGATGTGCCGTAAAGATCAAGAAGGCACCACTGCTCTCAAAGCAACCGAATCAACCCTTGGGGATGACCTGAACGAAGCCTCATCGGCCTTCAACCGGGACAGTGCCGCGCCTTTCAGAGACCGGCGCTATATTGCGAAACGAGAGGCCCGGCCTTGTTTGTCGAATGGTCCTCGTGTCTCGTCACACGACCTTCCAGGGACAAAATCGTCGCAGGTTTGTCCAGAAGACCTCTATATTTCGGTCCCCTAACGTACCTCACCAAGCGCTTCGGGTCAAGCTTCATAGTCGTGTCGCGACGATCCTGAGCCCAATCCGAAAAGCTTATATGAGCGAAATCTTCAAGGCCTCAATATGCCCGACTTCAGTCTGATGACATTCCGATTCTATTCGCTTCCGTCGGGGATATTACCGTCGGGCCGATTTCGTGGTATCGATTTGGTCGCGAAATCGTATAAAGATCGTCCTCAATGCTACGTACGCAAGCTCCACCGGACACAAGGATGCGCCCGCCGGGCGGGCGACTCCCGGCCGGTTCCGCGCAATTCATTCACTTGAGGGGCGAATCCATTCTCCCACATCATGGTATTCCCGGACGGCAGCTTTCAACTCTTTCCGTTTGGCGAGAAACCTATCCTTCATACCCCTCAAAAAGGCGAAATGATTCGTCGCATCGTCCCGGGTGAGAAAGACCGCATGGTCTCCGCGAACCGTCTCTATTCGAAGAGTATCGTTCTGAAAGCTGTAGCTCCCCTCGCTGCTGCAGACCATGCAACGGACGTTTCCGTTCGGCAAAAAGCGAAACGTGTCGCCTCCGCAGAGGTTACATCTCGGCACCTGCGAGCCGCCCTCAGGTTCGCCGGCTTCCCCGATCAGAGCTTGTGCAAGGCGTTTCGCCGCCCCCTTTCCCTCATCGGAGAGGAAGACTTCACCGGGAAGAGCGGCATAAACGACTTCCGAGCCGCGATGATCTGCTAAAGAGAATTTGATGAAGCTGTCAACCATGAGCTTGGCATAGCCTTCCATTCCTTGCAGACCGGCTAGTATCACCCCTACTGCAGGCTTACCCCAGAGTCGGTCCGGACAACCGCTGAAGGTCAATCCTCGGTCCAACAGGGCCTTCAAGCTCGCGTGAGCACCGAAGAGATACGTGGGGGCGGCCACCACGTATGCATCGGCCTGAGTCAGGGCCTCCAGGACAATCGGGAAATCGTCTTTCCGTGCGCAGCGACCTTCCCTGAAGAGGCACTGGTAGCAACCCAGGCACGGCTTTACAGAGAATTCGGGAATCCTGAGGAGATTAAGCGCCCACCCTGGGGGAAGCTGCCTATAGATCTCCTTCACCATCAGCTCGGAATTGCCCATCCTTCTCGGAGAGGCGATAAGGCCCAGCAATGTATTCAAAGTTTTTTTCCTCCGCCACTCATGCACCCTCGCTCCGGAGCCGATGATGCGCCGGGTCGGGGGTCTCGATCAAAGCCGGGAGCCTTCCCCGACTTTCTCTTTCCCACATTGTGCTACCCGCAGTTTCACGCTTCCTGAATACCTGAGCCTTCCGGCATGGAGCTGTGAAGCGATCTGCCGCAGCTTGTAGGTTTTGCTCGGTTCGGAAGGAAATGTCAACAGAGAGGGCTTCCATCGAGCCGTATGGTCTCGGCGACCAGCCCCTCTGAAAAATGGGGCGACGGGCGGTTTGCGACGTTGAGACGGCGGGGAAGCAGGAAAGAGGATGGTGAGAGCTTGAGGCGGAATACCGGTAACTTCGTTTTCTATCGGACACGTAGTGTCGTAGATTACATTCAGCAGCACTCGTGGCGAGTTTAGATCAGTTCTTGCCACATATCCACCCCTCAGGTGCTGCACGCACGCTTCACAATTCGAACCCGAAGGGGCCGAGCCTGCGCTCTGCAGGCCTCGGCCGGCAGAAGAGAATCCCTCATTTCATGCGCTTCGGGGGTACCGATCGTAGGTTTCTTCGTACATATTCCATGCTTCTTCAAATGCCTTGTCGAACGTGCGATCCACAACAAGTCGCCGTGCTTCCGACCCCATTGACCTGCGCATGCTCGGGTCGGTAATGAGACGCAGGATCCCGTCCCGGAGACCTGCAATGCTGTTACCTTCCACCATGATGCCGGTTCTGCCGTGCACCATGTTCTCTCTGGGGCCTCCTTGATCGGTGACCACCACCGGCAGGCCGGACGCTTGAGCCTCAAGCACCACATTTCCAAACGTGTCTGTGACGCTCGGGAAGACAAAAGCATCGCATGAAGCATAAATCGCTGCGAGATCCTCTCCTTCCCGATAGCCCAGAAATATACTCGGGGTGCCTTCCAAAGCCTTCTCCATGGCTTCGCGATAGGGGCCGTCCCCCACCACGACCAGGTACGCCTGCGTCCCGTCTGCAATGAGAGACCGAAATGCACTGACGAGGAGCTCCAGATTCTTCTCTTTGGAGACCCTGCCCACGTAGAGGAGTCTTACGGCTTCGCGGTCGCTGCATTGCTCGTCGAGCAATCCGTTGCGTTTTGACGGGTGAAACCGGGCCGTATCGACACCGCGGGGAACGAGACGGATTCGCCTGCGAGAAACCCCTCTCTCCGTCAGTTCGGAGAAAGTCGCCTGGGATGAAACGTACACCATCTCCATCTGATCGTAGTACCAGACGAGGTATCGCCACATGATCTCCCCCATGGAAGCGTCGTCGGTAAGATACTGAGCGTATTGGGGCAGGGCCGTATGGTACGTGGCCACGCAGGGGAGCCTCAGTATGCGGGCGATCGCCAGGGCTGCCAGGCCGAGGGGACCCGGCGTGGCCGCGTGAATATGCGTGAATCGCTCGGTGTAGCAATAGTCGAGCATCTCCAGAAAGGGAGGGAGGAAAAGCTTCTGCTCGGGATAGACGGAAAGCTCGTACACCTCCACAGGTCTGAAATTCCGGACACCTCGTTCGGCGGAATTGGCTCCCCCATCGCAGGTGATCACCGCGTACTCCTTGTTCATGCGCCGTGCGGCGTCGACCTGACGTCTCAGCGTGCCGGCCACGCCGTTGATCTCATAAAAGGTGTCCGTGAAATGTGCGACCTTGACTCCCTCTCCTCGAATGGAGTCCCTGCTTCCCTTCGGTTGGAGCCTGCGGGTCATTTTCCCGCTGAAATCCCGGTCCTCCGCGTAAATGGAGTAGGAGATGAAGTATGGTGCCAGCATGCAGTACAGCGCTCCCACAGACCCGAGAGATTGGAACATAGTGAAGAAATTTGCTCCGAAGAAGCTGTCTTTGAGCTGTTCGGCCATGTGCCTCAAGACCTGACCGGAGACGCGATTGACCACGTGGAACCACTTGTCGTCCAGTTGTCCGCCTTTTCCGTTACCGTTTATGAGGATCTCGATCAGTTCCCTATCATCCAAAACCGATCGGCGGATATGGTCTTGGAGCATGGTCAAGACTGTCGATGAAACTCCTAGATCCGGCTGCCCCGCTTTCCTGGTGCCGAGGAAACCATGGAGGTCGGGGCCGGCCGACCCGACGGAGTTTGGCTCGTTGACTCTCAGGAATCCGTCCAGGAAGGTCATAACCGGCTCGTTCGCCACGTATGCCCGAAGATCGAATTTGTGATCGTAAAACTGATAGGCAACGCTGTACAAATTCCGTGCGAGAGCTTTCGGCATCGAGCCGCATCCCCGTACGGTTGCCTGATTCTCTTCGATGGCCATCAGCAGATCTTCGACTTTTCCGTTTCTCCCCACCTCGGTGTAGCTTATGGCGATGGTGAGGGAACTGTGATCGTCCGAGCCCGCGATCAGGTTCTTCCTCCAAGGAAGGCTGAAACGCGGAAAAATCCCGTGTTTTTCCACGAGCTCTTCGATCGTTTCCTCGGTGAGCATGGAGAGCATGCGCTGAAGGCAGCGGTTCTGTTCTTCGCTGCGTGCTCCGTTGAGCTCGAAATTCCGGAAGAGCAACAGGCACTTTTCAAAGTGGTCGCCGTTCAATTTACGGTTAACGGAGTACAGAGGATGGGCAAGGGCATGGGTGATACCATTATCGCCGAGGTACGCCACCAGCTCGAAGACGTTCTCCCGAAGTTTTTGTATATCTACATGTTTCTTTTCATCGATGTTGTACGCAAGCACATGCAACTTGCAACCGTCGTCGGGGAAATAGGTCGTTACCTCTTCGCTGATGAACACGTCGGGATTGTGTGCGATCTCCAGGCATCCGTTGATTACGTTGTGATCGGTGATGGTGACGTGTGTCATCCCCTTCTGCTTGCATATGTTATAGAGGACCGTCGGCTCGGTGAAACTTTCAGGGCAATCCAATTTCTTCAATATCCATTCGGAAGGTCTTTTCGAAAATCTTGAATGGACATGCAGATCGGCTTTCATGGTTTTATTGCCTTTCTTCGCAACGAGGCGAAATCCGTACGAACGGTTATGCGGTGAGGCACCCGTTCTCCGGGATGAGCACAATGCGCCGCGATCGATACATGGGCGTACATCACCAAAGGATGGAAGCCCGGATCAACTATTCTACGAGAATCGACTCCCCAGCGAGGACTTTTTGGCCCGGTTGAACCTTGACGTGCATATCGGAGCGCAGGGGTAAGACCACATCGACCTGGGAGCCGATGCGGATCATTCCGAAGATTTCCCCCTTCTCAACCGATGCGCCTTCAGGCTTATAACTATCAATGCCGTGCACCGTCTTCCCGGCTATCTGAACTACGTAGCAGCGGGTTTCGGCGCCCTTGAACATGCCTTTGATTCTGGTCACTCTCCGTTCATTCACTATTATGTGTCGGCTGTCTCGATAGAAAGGCGGCCGGTTGAACAGGGTTCGGGCGTGCATGGGACCCATGTTGAGGTTTTCGGGCCGCGGTTCGTGGTGCGTTATCCTCTCGATATCTCCGCTCATGGGGGCGCGGTTGTGATGGACGTCGAACGGGCTCATGAAGATACCTATGAGGAGCTTGGGCGCTTCTACATCTTCTCGCACGATATCCTTTACGGCCGCCGAGACTCCTTGCTTTATCACTATTACGTCATCATTGGAGTTGACCTCTTTCACATAGACGACGGTTCCGTCTGCAGGGCTTACGATGCACTCGGTCTGAGGAATAACTCGCGATGGATTCCTGAAGAACCAGACATAACGCCAATAGAGGTATCCACCAACCACCACCGCTAGTGCCAGGCAGGCGACGAGCAGCGTCAAGGGAACTGTTTCCATACTTTGGGCTCCACGATCCGTACTAGGGCGACTCCTGAAGAAAAGGGAAAATCGACCATCTCGAACGCCTGATCGTCTTGCCTGAGGACCTTGAGCCATTTCTTGACTCCTGCATGCCGAAGCATCTCGCGGACGTAGATATTGGTGTCGTGCAGGAATACGTACGTGTTCTTACGGGATTGTTTGACCACATTAACGAAATCGTCCCTGACATTCTCGAAAGAGTGATTGCCGTCGATGAACGCCACATCCACTTTTGGCAGTCCGAGTCCCTTATAACCGGTGAAGAACTCGTTACTTGCCATTTTGAAATGAGTCACCACCCGGTCGACTCCGAACCTGCCGAAGTGCCGACTCACGTCGTCGGGGTCCTTCCAGGTGTTGCGGCCGCCCACGGTCTTAGCCGGACCGTCCTTCAGCAAAGAGTAAGAGGGATCCACAAAACTCAGCGACCCCACTCCGTTGTCTTTCAGCGCCAAGGCGAGACAGATAACGCTGAACCCGTACCCTGAACCGATGACCAGCGTGTGCTTCGGTCGCAAAGCGCGAACCACGCCGTAGTAAATGAAACCAAAACCCAAATTGAGGTTGCGTACCTTTTGGTGGTGCCCCATCGGTTTTGCATGATCCAGGATGTCTTTCAACAAAACCGGATTCAGACTGAATTGATTCATCCACGACTCCTCCCCCTGTATGATCGGTCGGTCCATAAGACCTTTCCTTTCTCGCTCCTTGAATGCGGCGCGCAAGTGATAGCGGCTCTTTTCATCATGAGACCGTTCGTGCTCATTCGATGCGGACGGATGAATGGTTTGCAGCGCCGACAAACAATCTGCTCCGTACATTGTCCCGGAGCGCCTGAGTCGAGAGTCTTTCCGCCGGCCGGCCCGATCTCGGAGACCGACTTCGTCCGGTGGCGGGCCTGCACGTGCTCTCAGCACGGCACATCCGCCCATTACCAGGGGTTCCATTCCCATTGCTCGATTTTCCGTCCATCCGTCCGGCACGCCCTGCCGCTCTTCCCGGGAAACGCCGACGCTCCTCGGACCTCGTCTGAGGTTGAGCGTCCTTGGCCACTAATACGGCACTAGCCGTTAGCGATTAATTACGTCCGCGTCAGTTTTCCGTGAGTCCGGGAAAAAAAGCTTGGCAGTCCGGTAGACTGACTCCAAATGGAGCCGGGAGAGCGACAGGTTCGGGCGGTGAAGCGGTGAGACGGTTGAGGGGACTTATGCGAAGAGCCGACAAGGTTTGCGGTTTGCGTGCCGCCTTGATTACGGGGAGCTCCTTGCGTACACAATCCATCCGGGAAGCTCATCAAGAGTCACTTTCCGATCGAATTCCGGAAACCGGTCGCGCAAGGACTCGGTGGCTCGGCTCCGTTGATACGCGAGGTACTTCATGTGGGAAGGGACGTGGGCCAGAAGCAGCTTCTCCGGAGTTTTCAGTCCGGCAGCTTCGCGGTGATCGATCCCCGGCTCCTGATGGTAAAGGTTTCCCTCGGCCATCAGCGTCGAAAGGGTGTTCCAGGGGAAGAAGGCTTCACCGGGGTACTTCAAGGCGAACCGGTAGGCCTGCTCTTGCGGATTGTCTTTGATTCCGGTGATCTTCTCCAAGTGCCCGGTAAAGGGCAAGGTCAGGCCGATAAACAGGATCGCAGACAGGATAAGAGCCCATGAAAAGACGCGATGGTACCGTTTAGCCGCTTCGGGATAGGAGAGGTCAACGAGTACCAGGGAAGCGGCACAAATGAGATAGTAAAGCGTATGGTAAGCGTTGAGCCATCCGCCCCATTTTACCCGGCCCAGAAGAGACGTCGGGACCAGGAAGAGGGCCACCAGCACGATGAGGGTCCATTTTCGGCATCGCAGCCACTCTCCGAGTGAGCTCCGGTGCTCGCTCCATCGGCCGAATGTGATTAATATCCCCGCGGCAACGATGCTCCCAAAAAGGACAAAGGGAGGCGCCATCTCGAGGACGGACATTGCCAGAGCGTAGCCTGCGGGCCCGAACCATGGATGGCTCGCGGGAACGGCAAACATGTTGAAGTACATGTCCGTCCAGCCAAACCATGTTATGAGCAAGGTCGAAAAAAACGATCCCATGACCAAAGTGCACAAAGCGTATCTCAGTGTAATCCTCAGTCCGTACGCAAGTGCCAGGTACGTTCCGATCGCCAATATCAGCGGTGCCTCCACCTGTTTTGCCCAGATGGATAGTACGGACAGGCTTGCCGAGAGGAACAGCCTCCACCATCCCGGTTCTTCGTCCGATGCCGCCAACACCGCGCACGACAGCAATCCAAACCCCAATGCAGGAGCGTCCGCATGAACCGCGGTTGCCATCAACACCGTACCTTTGGTGACAAGGAGTGCTCCCGAAGCCATGCAGAATCCGGCCAAGGCCCGTGTCTTACCGTTTGGGCCGTTCGGTGCCGTCTGCAGGTGAATCAGAAGTATGGGAAAGAAAACGAGAAGGATGGTGATCAGCTCTGCAATAACCACGGCGCCGGTGGGACTGCCGGCGAAAACGGACGGCAAGTACACCAGGGCATCTACGGGACCGTACATCATGACGGTTATAGGCCCCTTGGAAGGCCCGTAATAAAGCTCATACCCATAGGTGAGGCTTACGCTTGGCGCCAGCCGGGTTGCATTCCAGTCGTCCTGCGGGGACTGCACGACCACGGACAGCAGGGTCAGGTACAACGCGAGGAGCATCACGGAAACCAATACGGCAACCCAGCCCGACCCCCAAGGCCGGTCATCGGGGACCCGGGTGCCCCACACCGTGCGGACAGCGAGGACGGTCAACACCAGTGCGAGAATAGCTGCAACGAGCACCATGCGCTCAATTACCTCTCTGCCGTTGCCTCTCCCGTCCCAAGGCACCCATTTCGATTCGTACAAGCTCGAATCAAGCATTCGAGCACACTGCACGGCGCGACAACCCGCGGAGCCGGCGGCTCCACGATTCCAGGGAAAGGACCTTGTCCCAAGCCCGAGGCTTCAGCCGCGCCATTGAGACAGGTATCCACTATACGTCCGGCTTCACCCCACGGTCAAACTCAATCTCTTTTCCGGAAACGCCGTAAAGAAGAACGGCAATCCTCACCGAAGTTGTTGCCACGTGCAACAAAACCGAAGGAACGGACTCACGGGAATGATGTAACGGCTTTACGAATCGACTGGAGGGCTCACGAGGCGCTTGGAAAAGTACTGTACCTCACTTTTGCTCTTTTGGGGTCAGAAGCGTGATGTCCACGGTAGACATTCCGAAAGTTGTTCGCTGCCGAAGCGGTATTTGCAGGAAAACCGGGGCGTGCCCTGCAGGTCGGCAGAAGGATGTCCATCCCATGCCTCACGTCTTCGATCCGGGGTCGGTCCCGAGACCCGCGGTGCTCGATCCCGCGGCTGAAGCGTTGTCCCCGGAATCGCCCGGAAAGGGCAGGGCATCGGCGAGGCTCGGCTCCACGGACTCCACCTCGTAGAGCTTCTTGTCGTCCTGCACTCCCTTGAGACAGACGTTAAACTCTCGTGATACCTTGAGGCTTTCCCAGATGGTCTCGTACGTCCGGTCTGAAATCACGACCTTTCCCCCGGTCGCGGTGGACTGTATACGATCGGTCAAGTTGACGTCGGACCCCACGATGCCGTACTTGGCTCGCGTCTCGGTGCCGATGTTCCCCACAACGACATCCCCGGTGTGGACGCCTATTCCCATCCTGATCTCGGGGAGCTCTTCCGCCCTGTTTTCCCGGACGAACTCCTCGAATTCCCTCTGCATTTCCAGAGCGCACTTCACGGCATCCAGAGCCCGGCCGGCAATATCGGTTTCCACACCGTTGAAAAAGACCAGAATCGAGTCGCCGTAAAAATCCACGATGATTCCCTTGTAGCGTTCTATTACGGCTATCATGCGGGAAAAATGCCGGTTGAGCATCTTAATGACGTCTTCGGGCTGGAGCTGTTCCGATACGACCGTGAAATTACGCAGGTCCGCCATCATGATGGTGACCGTTCGCTTCTCGCCGCCCAATCGCAACGATTCGGGCCGACTCATCAGCTCCTCGGCAACCTTCTTGTCGACGTATCGGCCGAACGTCTGCTCGACGAGATCCCGTTGCTTCAAACCCTGGATCATCCGGTTGAAATTCCGGTTGAGCAGCCCGATTTCATCGGTGCGGTCTTCGGGGAGCCTCACCGAGTAATCACCATCCTGGAGTCGCTCTGCAGCCGCTGAGATATCGGCTATGGACCTTCCCACCGATCGTGTGGTCAACCTGATGAGCAACAAGATCAACAAGATGGTACCGAGGGTCGCCCACTGGTAGTACTCGCGGAACCGAATCATCGGCTCCATGATTACTTTCCCCTTGGTGAAAAGCACAATGTACCAATTAATTGACGGCACTTTGAAGAAACCCACGACCACGTCGGGAGGGGTCCCCGTCCCGAAAACGCTCCCGAAACCCTTGGTTCGCATTTCACGGAGAACTTGCTTTTCAATATCGCTGCCGTTATCCCCCAGCCGTCGCCTGTCGGCGAAGCCCTTGTTGTTGGCCGCCAGAAATTGCCCCGTGCTCGTAACCAGGCACGCGGCACTCCCCTGCCACAGGGCCATCTGCTTGATGGGGGCCAGAAATGAGTCAAAACCGATCCTTACAATCAGTCTTCGGGTTGGGATCTCGTCGTTTCCCCTGAGAATCTTCACGATGCGGAGGGACCTGTCCAGGGCGTTCGGGTCCATGACCGGAGCGCACACCCCGAAATCGTCACACAATTCCATCGTATAGAGACCGTCGGTTGCCCCGAGGGAATACCCCGCTTCATCGGTCACCGATTTGTGGCTCGGATCGTTGAGGAGCTCAGGTTGATCCACGTCCACGAATCGAACGCCGTTCTTTTCCAGGAGCTGTTGAATGAGGAATGCTTGAGTGATAATGCCGTTGGGCGTGTTCTGCGCCTTGCCGACGAGGTTGATGAGGTCCAGCTTCTCGTTGAGATCCATACTGATTTGATGCGCGGCCTTTTCCAGCTTGAGCATGGTGGAAACCCGCCATTGATCGAGGAGGTAGCTGCTCGCGTAGAAGAATCCCGCGCCGCCGGTGACGAGAAGCACCAAAGCAACGGGCAACAAGAGCAAAAGAGAAAAGCGTCTCTGCAGAGAAAAAATCATTTCAGCAATCCCCGTGGAGGCCATCTCCGTAAAGGCGCCAAGATTCCGGCATCTTGCGGATCCGGCCTTCACCCATAGGATTTCCCGTCGTAAGGGACCTCTTGTTCTTCATATCCGAGTAAGCTGCGATTATCAACCGAGTAGGTCGTCACAGGGCCCAAAGCGCCCTTGACAATCATTCCCTCGTCGGATCCCGGCAAGGTTCAAGGCTTGATTTTGAGCAGACCCCCCTTTCGCTCCACATCCTTTCGACCGACACTATGCAGTTGAACGACTCGCTTGCCGTGGTACCGAGTCTTGAAGTTTTCCGCCTCATCTTTGGAGGAAAAACCGACCAGGTCGTAGCCCATGGGACCCTTGACGGAGCTCCCCAACACGAAGAAGGCCCGATCTACGTCTATCATCTTCTTCGTCTCAAAGTCCGTGACGTAACGCTTGACAATGTTCGCCACGTCGATGCCGAATCTCTTGGGGACGGTGTTGTAGATGAAGAGACACCTTGCTCCTTCAAATCCCACCACATGCCCGTCCTTGAAGACTGCGGCAGCGACTCCGGCAAAGCCTACGAGGTTGTCGTCCCGATAGGAGTACGTGGCACCCCCGGTCAAATAGCCGCCGAGGCGCATTCCGCACACGGGACACGTTGCGGCAAGGTTCAGCTTGAAGCCGTCGGGAAGCGCCATCAGCTCTTTGGGCTCCTGGGCCGTACAAACCACGGCCGTTGCCGTCATCAGCAAGATTGCCGAGACAACCACCTTGGTCGCGGACCAAATCTGTCTTCGGATCATGATGGTACCTCCTTGTGCTCGGGTGCTGACCCGATGGGGTTGACTCCGTTGTCTCCCAGGCCCGAAACCAGGCCCAAGCAGAGAGTAGGAGATGTTACGGAACGCCTCTCAACAGAGCAACTTCACGACGCCTGCGGCTGCGACGACTGTCGGTCCTATGGGCGCCGGGAAGAGGAGGGGCGCTCCTCAAAGTCGGCCTCTTGCGGAATCATCCGCAAGCAAAGCCGTACGATTCTTCTTAATGTCCGTGCTCCATCTTCATTTTCATCTTTAGCATCTTTTTGGCGGATTTCAGATCGTCTAATTTTACTTCGCCGAACGCGGCTACCTTCTTGCCGTGGTGCTCCGATGAGAACTTCTGAGCGTCCTCTTTTTTGGTAAAAGCAACGGCATCCGGTCCCATGTTCCCCAAGACGTCGCTCCCGAGAACGAAGAGGGCCTCCTTGGCGTCAATGAAATTCTTGGTGCCATACTGGGTTACAAACACTTTCTTAATGTTTGCGGGATCGAAACCGTATTTCTTCGGATCGAGAAAGTAACGGAAGAAGTCACCCGACCCGTCGAGTCCCACAACTTTCCCGTCCTTGAAAACAATTGCGGCAGGTCCTAGTTTGCTGGACCCAACCTTCATGTTGCATACCGGGCACGGCACGGAAAGATCCAATTTGGAACCGTCCGGAAGACCGACGGTGTCGGCTGCGGCGGGAAGCGCCATCATGATGACGAGGACAACCATTGCCAAGAGTAGTCCGTTCGCTTTTTGCTTCATTTCTGTCTCCTTGTTCTACGCCGCTTGTTATCGGTTGCGGCAGCAATCAATTTCAAGGCCCACCAGCCTTTGGTCAATACAGTGGGAAAAAGGTTCTCTCGCGACCCGATATCACGTGGCCGCTCGAGCCTTCATTTTGAACTGCGTCTCCTTCATCATGCAGTAGATGGTGGGGACGACGAAAATCGTTATTATGTCTATGCACATGCCGCCGAAGCTTGGCAATGCCATGGGAACCATTACGTCGGCTCCTTTACCGTGGGAAGTCAGAACCGGGATAAGGGCCAATATGGTGCAGGCCGTGGTCATCAGCGCAGGACGAACCCTTTTGACTCCGGCTTCCAGCGTAGCCTCTCGGATTTCATCAATGGATTTGAACGAGTGCTGTGCGAAGACCTGATCGAGATAGGTTGAGTAAATCACCCCGTCATTGGTCGCTATCCCGAAGAGTGCCAGGAATCCGACCCAGACCGCCACACTCAAATTGTACGGCCTCACCTGGAAGAGCTCCCGCATATGGACCCCGAACACATGGAAATCGAGAAACCAGGGTTGCGCGTAAAGCCAGAGCATCATGAACCCGCCGGACCATGCCACGAAGATTCCTGAAAAGACGTTGAGAGACGTCGGAACGGAATTGAACTGAAAGTAGAGGACCATGAAGATGAGCAGCAATGCCACGGGTATCACGATCCGAAGGGTCTGCTCCGAGCGAACCTGATTCTCGTACGACCCGGCAAACGTGAAAGATGTGCCGGGCGGCAGTTTCAATTCCCCGGTCTCGATCTTGTGTTTCAAATAGTTGTCCGCGGCCTTGACCACATCCACTTCGGCCGTTCCCGGTTTCTTGTCGAAGAGCACGTAACTGACGAGAAACGTGTCTTCACTCTTTATGGTCATGGGCCCGCGCACGTAGTTAATCTTGGCCAGGAGAGCTATGGGAATCTGCACGCCCCCGTTGCCGGGCACCAGTATATTCTTCAAGGATTCCAAAGAATCGCGCAGCTCCCTCTCGTAACGCACCCTCACCGGATATCGTTCCCGACCTTCAACTGTCGTGGTGATACGCTTGCCGCCGATGGCAATTTCTATGACGTTCTGCACGTCCTGGATCTTGATTCCGTATCGGGCAATAGCCTTGCGATCGATGTCGATCTCAAGGTAAGGATTTCCTACGACACGGTCGGCGATTACCGAGGAAGGCTCCACCGAAGGGACCTCTTTGAGGAGCTTCTCCACCTCAAGACCTACACGCTCGACCTCCTCAAGATTCTTGCCCCGGATCTTCACCCCCATGGCCGCCCGCATACCGCTTTGGAGCATGACGATCCTGGCTGCGATGGGCTGAAGCTTCGGTGCCGAGGTTGTACCGGGGAGCTTCGCGGCTTTCAGGATCTCCTTCCAAATATCGTTGGGCGTCCTGATGTTGGGCCTCCAGTTTCGTACCGGCTTGCCCGTCTTTGGGTCCACGACGCGCTTTCCGGTGACAGGATCCACTTTGTATTCGGGAAGGTAGGTGATCACCGTCTCCACCATGGAGAGAGGCGCCGGGTCGAGGGCGCTTTCCACCCTTCCGATCTTGCCCACTACCGATTCGACTTCGGGTATGGACTTTATTGCGGCATCCTGGGTGTGAATAACGTCCAAAGCCTCGCCGATGGAGGCGTGGGGCATCGTTGTGGGCATGAAGAGAAACGAGCCTTCATCCAGATCCGGCATGAATTCCTTGCCCAAGCCGGGAAACGCATGGGAAAGCTTCGACCAGATACGGGAATGGCGTACGATATCTCCCGCTCCCCGGTCATCGGATGAAACGTCCGTCTTGGTGTGGGAATCGCTCATGTTCTCGGCGGTCTTCGTGGGAGGTCGCTGCCCCACAACCGCACCAACTGCCCAGGGAATGAACCCGAAGACCTTGTCAAAGCCGAGCCAGATTGTCGCGCCGAACAGGATGAGAGAGAGCGGAACGGCCAGGAAGGCTGCCTTGTGATCCAGACACCAACGCAGGAAGGGCCGATAGAATGAGGTGAAGACTTTTCTAATGCCGAGCAATCCAAAAATGATCCCCGAGGCAAATATCAGATTCCGGAGGAATCCCACTTCGGGTCCCAAGGGCAGCCAATGCTCGGTGAGCAGAAACACCACAAACAACAGGGCCGCGATGTTGAGAACCGTGGGGGCTTTTTTCTTCATTCCCTCCGGCACGTAGAGGGAAATCATCTTCACCAGGCCCACAAAGGCCACGGGAATACCCATCCACCACGAAACCCTCAGCCCCGCCCAAATACCGATGATAATAAGGGCGCCGTTGATAACGAGGAGCGTCTTCCGGCGAAAATTCCTCTTTGTGAAGACGAGATGGGCCAGGGGAGGGATGAGTGCCAACGCAAGCACGAGCGCGGACCCCACGGCAAAGGTCTTGGTGAAGGCCACCGGTTTGAACAGCTTCCCTTCGGGTCCCGTCAAGGTGAACACCGGCAGAAAGGATATGATAGTCGTGAGCGATGATGTCATGACCGCACCGCCGACCTCGGCAGCGGAGTCCCGGATCAACTCCATCGTGCTCCGTGAACCGTCATCCTCCTCTATGTGTCTGAGGATGTTTTCACAGAGGATGATCCCCATGTCCACCATCACGCCGATGGCGATCGCGATGCCGGAGAGGGCCATGATGTTGGCATCGATCCCCACGAGCTTCATGATGATGAAGGTGAAGAGAACGGCCAAGGGCAATACCGCGGATATGAGGGCAGAGGCGACGATGTGGTTCACCATGACGATGACCACGATCATGGTCACCAGTATTTCTTCCTGCAGGGCATGTCTCAAGGTGTCGAGGGTCTGGTGTATCAGCTCCGTTCGGTCGTAAAACGGGACTATTTTGACATGCGAGATCCGCCCGTCGGGAAGGGTTTTACTGGGTAAGCCGGGTCCAAGCTCTTTGATTTTCTGTTTGACGTTCTTGATGACCTGAAGGGGATTCTCGCCAAAACGGACGACCACCACTCCCCCGACAACCTCTGCCCCTTCTTTGTCGAGGGCTCCTCGCCTCATGGCAGGTCCCAGGGAAACATGCGCCACGTCCTTGATGAAGAGCGGGACATTGTCGTTGACCTTGACCACGCTGTCTTCCAGATCCGAAACGGAATGGATGAACCCCAGGCCGCGAATGGTGTACTCGACGCGGTTGACCTCGATGGTTCCTGCACCAACGTCGAGATTGGACATGCGGACCGCGTCAAAAATCTCGGGGAGCGTTATTCCGTGGGCTCTCATGGCGTCGGGATTGATGTCGATCTGGTATTCCCGGACGTACCCGCCTACCGATGCTACTTCACTGACCCCTCCCGCTGCCTGCAAAGCGTATCGAACGTAGTAGTCCTGAATGGTGCGCAATTCGTCCAGCCCGAAGCCCTCTCCCTCTACGGTGTACCAAAAAACCTGCCCCAGAGCCGTGGCATCGGGGCCCAGAGTCGGCTGCACTCCTTCGGGCAATGTTCCCGAGGGGAGAGAGTTGAGCTTTTCCAATATCCTCGATCGCGACCAATAGAACTCCACATTGTCCGAAAAGATGACGTAGATGGTGGAAAAACCGAAGAACGAGTTGCTCCTGACCGACTTGACTCCCGGAATTCCCAGCAAAGCGACGGTCAGAGGATACGTGACCTGGTCTTCTATGTCTTTGGGGGAGCGCCCTTCCCAAGGGGTAAAGACGATTTGCTGGTTTTCACCGATGTCGGGAATGGCATCCACGGGCACCGGATTGCGAGGCAACCAGGGAATATCCCAATCAAAGGGTGCCGCCATGAGGCCGAACATAATGGTGGCAAACAGGAGCATTCCGGCCAGGAGTTTCTGCTCCGTCCAGAAGTGCATGAGCCGTTTGAAGATCGACCCATCCCGTAGTATTTCGCGGCGGTCGTGGTTCTCGGAGGATGTCATTGTTCCCCTCCTTTATCCTTGGACGGGTGATTCCTCTCGTGCACGCCGGACGCAGATTCGGGCTCCGGGCTTTTCTTGGGCTCCGCGTCCTTTCCCTTTTCTTTCTCTTCAGAAGCGGGTTTCTCGGATTCCTTTTTGACCTCCGCAGCCTTGGTCTCCGGCGGAATCTTCTCTATGAGCTCGCCGCATTGGAGCATATCCTGCCCCTGGGAAGGCTTGCGTCCGAAGTAAGGGTTGCGTCGCTCCTCGCTCCCTTCGAGCCAGTAGGCACCCTGTCCGTCAAAGGCCATGGGACAACGGAAGAGGATCACCGGTTTTCCCAGGACGTGACGGAATCCCATGACGAGCTTGGCGAAGGCCTCGGAAAGAGGATCGAAGGCCTTGCGTTGCTCGGCGATGTCTTTGGCTTTGGCCACGATCTCCAGCTGTTCGCCGATGGTCTTTGCGAGGTCCTCCCAGGTGCTCCGTGCCTTCTCGTCGAGAAGGTCGGTCTTGACGTCCTTGACGAGCGCCCCGAGCTTTTCAGCGTCTTTGTTTGCAGCGGCTACGTCTTCCTCCACGAGAGCGTCCTTGAGAGCCAGGTATTCCTCGATCACCGGCGTAAGGGCTTCGAGAAATTCCTTGGGCGCCGCGATCTTCTCGATGGCTTCCTCTTCGGTTTCCTCCTGAGGCCGGGCCTCGGCTTTGGTCTTCTTCTCCTGGGGCGGTCCCATCATGCTGGGACGAGCCATGATCTGCATGGCGCTGTCGATCTTGAAGTTGCCCCTGGTGACGACCCTCTCGCCTTCCTTCAATCCGCCGTACACAACGTATTGGTTACCCGCTCTGGGGCCGAGGACTATTTCTCTCAACTCGTATGTGGGGCGATCGGTATTCGGGACCTCCACGTACACAATGGCCCGTTTGCCGGTGATCAGAGGCGCTGTCGCGGGTATCACCAGGGGAAGCTCGGGCTTCTCGACATCCGCGTACCCGTAGGACGAGGCCGGTCGCAACGCCATGTGGCTCTCGGGGCACGTCCCCGGAGTCGAGCTCGGATTGTCCGAGGGGTGCATGGGGCATATGTACTTGCCGACCCATTCGGATTTGATGACCCTTCCCTTGGTATCCACCTCCGCCTGAAGCTCGGCACTCACGAACATGCCCGGTTTCAGCATGAAATCCGGATTATCCGCTTCCACTCGAATCTTTACCGATCGGGTCTTTTCGTCGAGCATGGGATCGATGAACAGCACCTTGCCCCTGAACGTTCTACCGGGAACCGCGGGTGTGGTGAACGTCACGTCCTGGCCGTACCTGATCCACGGGATGTCCGTTTCGTACGCATCCATTTTTATCCAAACGTGAGACAGATCGTTGATGGCGTACATCTCCGTGCCTTCCTTCACGAACTGCCCCAGCACCGCCATTTTCTTCAGGACGATGCCGCTTATGGGTGCTCTGAGGGTCACGTAGAGAATGGGTTTCTGTTTGGCCCTGACCTCTTCAATCTGCTCCTTGGTGAGGCCCTGCTGCATGAGTTTTTCTTCAGCGCCCTTGATGACCTCGGGATCGGGTTCTTCCACCTTCATGCTCTCGAAGAGCTCGACCTGGCTCTTGATCAGTGTCGGGCTCCATATCTTCACCATGGGATCGCCTTTTTTCACGCGTTCCCCGGTGAAGTTGACGTAGATCTCGTCAAGTCGGCCGTCCACGCGAGAAGTCAAAGAGGCTATTCTCGTCTCGTCCTCAGCGACCATGCCGAACATCCTGACGATGATCTTGGCCTGGGCGCGCTTGACCGCAGCGGTTTGAACCTCCGCCAGTTTCTTTGCCGTCTCCGAGAGGGTGATCGTACGGGAATCGGGAGCCGACCCCTCATCCTTGTCCGACTCCAACGGAATAAGGTCCATGAAGCAGATCGGGCATTTCCCCGGTTTGTGAAGCTTGATCTGAGGATGCATGGAGCAGGTCCAAATAGTGTCCTTCTTCGCTTCGGCCTTGGGCTTGGCGCCTCCGTGATCGTGGCCGGCCTCTGATTGGGTTGCCGCATCGGGCTTCCCCTCCGGTGCCTCCTTATGGCCCGACAGCACGTACCCCAGAGCAAACGCGACCGCTATAAGCACCACATAGAGTGTCCGCACATTCCAAAGCCCTTTTGGCCGCCCATTGGATTCCTGCTCGTTCTCGTTCATGATTGCTTCCTCCGGAAAAATGCACGTGCTCCATGTGAACGATCCATCGGTACCCGTTCACGCTTCCATGCCGCGGATGGTTATGAGGTCAGGCTCATTTGAATGTCTCATCGGAAATAATCATGCTCCACTTTTCATCATAGCCTCTACTTATCGACAGTGGGTTCTCTTTTTTCAGAGTCAACTGTTCTTGATACAATTAGTAGGAAATGATCACATACTATTGTCTTCTGCCACTCTATTGGGCGGAAGATCGGCAACACCCGAACCATGCAACATCCGCTGAAGTGTGAGAGCGGTCAATCGCCTTTCAGGGTCCGCTGCGAGGCCGTTCCCCGGAGTGCGGTCGCCGACCGGGACCTGTTCCTGCATCGGAACCGTTCCAGTCGGCGGGCGTATCAATGTCGCTGTCGAATCGAACGGTGACGACGATCGCTCTTCGTCGCATGCCGTCATTCATTTTCCGGTTCAAAGAACGTCGGCTGCGAACCGGTTGGTTGGGGGCTGTGGGGAGGCCGGGGAACGGAATGCACTATTTCAATCTCTCTGTTGCGGCCTCCCTTTTCCATTATCTGCCCCCTGATTCATTTGCCGGTCGTACGGTTGCCGAGACAAGCTATCGATCACCTTGTAGCGGTCCCGGTCAATGCCCCGGCGCCGTGGCGACCGGGGAGCCCGTACGGGATTCAAGGACCACTCTCGTCAACCGTTACAGGATTACCAATACCTACGGGTAACTCCCTGCGTATACACTCTCTGTGTAGTCGGCATGGAATTCACAACGTTGCGCACGGGAGTTGCCGTGTATCCACCGGGATTTCCGGTGGGTCGATAGGTTGTGAAGGAACCGCCGCAGCACCCGCGGCCGCATCCGCCGGGAGGGCCCGCAGGAGTGTTGTACGCTCCAGCCTGCACCGGTGCCGAACCGTTGGGAACGGCACAGCAGCTCGGAACCGGGCCGGCAACCGGGCCTCTTGCCTGAACGGGTCGAGAGAATTGTGCCGCACTTCGGGAAGGTGCACCCGCATACCGTACGGTAGCCGGCGCGGCTTGAGGAGGTGCGTACGCCCGAGGCGCAGGGAGAAAGGAATTCGCCTGAGCCGGGCCGGCTCCGTTACCTGGTTCACAACAGCTTGCCGCGGCGAAGCTCATGGAAATCATGGCACTGCCCATCAGGAAAATCACCGCAGTCGCCAACACTAGGGTTTTCATAAATGCCTCCTTTTTTCGTCAAAACTCGTTGGATCGGAAAATCTTTCGGGCCGGTCAAGCCGAGCCGGTTGAATATTGTCAGTGCTTCGGAACAGCCGTTTGCTGCCTCAACTTGCAGCGCGCATGGCAGCCACTTCCGTCTCTTTAATTCCACCGTCCGCCACTTCTACGATGCGGTCCGCAAACTCCGCGTTCTTCCTGCTGTGGGTAACCATCACGATGGTCTGGCCTTCCGAGTTCAGTAGCTTCAAGAGGCTCATGACGTCTGCGGAGTTCCGGGAATCCAGGTTGCCGGTGGGCTCGTCCGCAAAGAGTATCGGCGGCTCGTTGACCACTGCCCTTGCTATGGCTACCCGTTCCTGTTCACCTCCTGAGAGCTGATTGGGCAGCCGATGGGCTTTGTCTTTGAGGCCGACCCGCTCCAGGGCGGACATGGCCAAGGTTTTCTTTGCCGATTCCGAATGATGGGTCACCGCTAAGGGAAGCTGCACGTTCTCCACGACGTTCAGGTAAGGTACCAGTTGGAAGGACTGGAAAATGAACCCCATGAACTCCCGCCTGAAATCCGCCAGTTTGTCTCTTCTGAGCCCATATATGTCTATTCCTTCGATGAGGATCTTCCCGCCGGACGGGCTCAAGAGTCCTCCCAGCATGGAAAGAAGCGTGCTCTTGCCGGCTCCGGACTCACCCATGATGGAAATGAACTCGGCTTGTTCGATGGAGAGGTTGATACCACCGACCGCCGTCACTTTTCCGTCGCCGCTCCCGAATTCCTTCATCACCTGCTCGGCTTTGATGTAACTCATGAGAAGACCTCCTTATAACGTCCGCAGCGCTTCGCTGGGATCCATTTTGGCGGCGGTCATGGCCGGATAGAGAGAAGCAAGAAGCCCTATGACCACCGAAAGGAGCACCGCCCCGCCTGCCACCAACGGGTCCAGCGAGAAATGAGGCATGTGCTCGGTCAGGAAAGAGAGGAGAACCCGAGTCACCCCGATGCCGCAGAGGTACCCGATTGCCCCGGCAATCAACGACACGACGAACGCTTCGAGAAGGATTATTCTCATGATGTGCGAGCTGCGGAATCCGATGGCGCTGAAGATACCGATTTCTCTCGTGCGCTCGGTAACGCTTCCCATCATGGTCACGAAGACGACCATGGAGCCCACGAGCAACACGAGACCGGAAATCCCCAGGGAGAATTTTCGGAAATTGTGTAAGGTGTCCATGCGTCCGGCAACAACCTGTTGCACCGCGGTCACCTTGCCGGCAGGAATGACCTCGGAGATCTGGGTGACGATTTCAGAGATAGGGCAGTTCTTGCAGAGAGCCGCAACTTCGGCCATCCCGACTTTTCCCTCTTTGCCGAAGAGCTTCTGGGTTCTCGGCAGGGCCATGAAAATGAGGTTGTCGTCCTGGGAGCCGGTCGGTTCCAGCACGCCGGCCACCTTAAACGTTTCACCCTTTATCTCGGCTGTCTCGCCGGACTTGAAGCCGAAGCGATCCGCAGCGTCTTTCCCTACGAGGATCTCGTCCTCTGAAGCCGGTTGGGCGCCTTCGATCTTCCACCATTTCTTCAATGACAGCTCTGCCGGGAAATCGACTCCCACCACCAACGCCTTCTGATTCTGATTCTCAAAGACTCCGAAGACCTTGGGACTGACGATGCGCACGTTGGCTGCGTTCTTGATGGTCTTGATCTTGTCCAGGTCGGCCTGGGAGATCTCTTTGGTGTCGAAAGAGAGGCCGCCCAGATTCAAGCCGCCGTACGTGAGAGAGAGTCCCTCGGATCTCGGGGTGATGAGGATGTTGGCTCCGAATTCGTCCATTTTGTGAGCGATGTCCTCTTCCAAAATGTTGGTTGTGGTGACCAGGGCGACCACCGCTGCCACACCCACGAGAAGGCCCGTTATCAGGAAGAAAACCTTCCCTTTGCGCCGTCTGAGATTGTTGATGGCTATATTATGCAGTTTCATGGTTTCCCTCCTTTATTTGAAAAAACGCACGCCCCCCAGCACGTCCGGCTGGGAGATGACCACCTTGTCGCCCTGAATAACTCTTTTCAGAGCAGACGGATTGCAGCCCCCGGTAACCTCGTTGACCTTGTCCGTTCGGAACTTGAGCCCGCAATTGACGCAGATCATGTTGTTGCCCTGCTGAACGTACCCCTTCTTGTGGCGGTAACAGACGTCGCAGGCGTCGAATGCGGCCCGAATGACACCGTCGGTGCTCTTGACCACGAAGAACCGTATCCACTCCTGGGGAGAATGCTTGTATTCGAAGTACTTGGCTTTCCCATCGTTGAAAGCGGCGGCGGGAAACACGAACGCACCGTTTTGAGGCTTCACTTCCGTGCAGGGAACCTGGAAATTCCAGGCGTAACCGAGTCCTGAAGTAAGCAGCAAGCAGGCCAGTGCCAATGAGGCAATCCGGGCACCGTGGACGAGAGACTTTCCGACGCTATATTCCTTTTTCATGACCTTACATTTCCTTTCATCGGTATTTTGCAATCTTTGTTTGCCCTTTCAGGGAGGGCCGCCCCCAGGGACCACAAGGGCTCTGTCATCCGGTTACTGCAGCAGCAGGCGCTTGAGCTCACTGTCACCTGCCACCATTCTCGGCCAAAAGGTCTTCCAATCGTCCTGACCGGCAGCGGCGTGAACCTTCTCCTTGAACCCGGGGTCAATTATCTTCACGTCGGAATCCTTGAAGATCTGTCCGATCCATTCCATGGTCTTCCTTTTCTTCTCATCGGGACTCGTGATTCCCTCAAGAATGTTGTCATCGAGGAGCTTCCTGATTCCCAGCCGCTGTCCAACTATCTGATAGTATTTCTCGGGAGATCCGTACGCCTTTTCCACCCAGGCCGAAAACTCCTCCCTGGTTCCGCCTCCCTTGGTGAATATCTTCTGCACTTCGGCTTCAACCTCGGCAGGCTGCACCACCACGGTTTTCGAGTCCGCTGCCTGGAGGAGAATCTCCTTGCCGACCGTGGAGAAGAATTCCGCAGCATCACCAGCGTCCTTGGCACCCTTCGGGTCAACCTGGAGGGGAAGCGTGACATCTTTGAGGAACAACGGCTTGCCGTTGACTTCGGCCACCACCTTATCGTTGATCCCCTCTCCGGAAAGCTTGAACAAACCATCGAGCTTTACGGGGTAGCCCGCTCGGGCAATGGCCTCTCGGATCTGATCGGGATTGGTCTGTTTATCGTGGAATTTCACGATGACGTTCTGTGCGGCCAGGCTCACATCGGAACCCACTACTCCGGGAATCTTCCCTGTAACTTCCGTCACCGTGACCACGCATGCCGGACAATTCATCTTGTTGACAACAAACCTGGAGCCCACCACTTCACCGGAAACCATCCGGTATGCGGCGTATCCTCCTCCGCTCAACAGAAGAATGATCACCAGAGCCGTGGCGACCCTGCGGATCTTGCTCACCGACACTTTGCGCTCGGCGCTCTCCAGCGTATTCAGGTCTATCTTTTTCATCTGTCTGTCTGAAGACATACCTCTACTCCTCAATGGTACTTGAGCTCGTCTAAACCGACGGGTGGTGAGGCCGCGCCAATTCTCCATGAGGAATTGCGTGCAGCAGCCCTTGGTTACAGAAAAACTACGGTAATTAAGTCGGCAATTGAAAGACGAAGGTTCGGATCAACAGCGGAGAGAGCACGTAACACTGAGGGGGTGAATACCTGGAGGAGACTCATCTATGAGTCTAAGGAAGGTGGGTGCTACGACGGATAAGGGATCGGCAACCACGACGGTCCGAGCAGCCGGCTGAGTCTTCCCGTGCGTTTCGTACACCGAATAACCGGACAGGGCCACCACTTGCATCTTTTCGAGACATCGGCATTGGGGACAGTCGGGTTTGATGGTTTTCGTCGTGCAGCACGATGCCGTCTGTACGGGCTCGGGGTTACAGCACGACCGTATCTGATTTGCTGCGAGCTCCGAGCCGTGCCCGGCCCCGGTCGAGCAGCAGGTCTTCTGCACTGTCCGGTGCTCTGTCGGACAACTGTTACTCTTACAGCAGCAAGGAATGAGCGATGACGGCACCACCGTCATACCCACCATGCACAGGCTCACGATAATTGCTACTGAATGAGTCAACATTGCTGTCCGTCTTTCGAGACCAAATTTCCTATTGCAGAAATCTACTTGTTTTTTTTTAAAAGTCAAGTCAATCGGTCAACTTTTGCCGAACTACCTTAAATTTGCTCGGTCAGGTATCGAATCGGCCAATGACCTGAGCACTTAGTACTGCATTTCGTAAGTACGGTGACGAATCAAAAGACTCCACCCCGCCCCGTTGACTGGGGGATAATAGGGGGGTCCAGCTGAGACGACGGATATGGACGATCCAATCGAGGCAGCCTATACCCACCAAGAATCCGAAACCGTATTTGCGAATCCCGGTACTTAGCTTTATATCCTCACACGAGGCCGGCCCCGGTCCTGAAGGATCGCGCCGGAGACTCCGCCTCCGGCTCTCACAATTATACGATCCTTCGTTCCAGCACCATTTCGCTCTCAAACGGGTGGGCTGTGGGATCAATCCTCAGCTCCAGACTGAATCCGACTTCGCGTCGGACTGTGCCCACTGCCCGGCAATTGCGTCTTGACAGCGTTTGATTACCAATTCAGGCTGGCACTGAGCCGAGCCCCGTGCTCTGTTGTTTATTACCGGCCCGGTAAAGAAATCCCGCGAAGAATTTTTTCAATGGTGACGATTTTTTCTTGAGCTTCGTAGGAGCCGCTGCAGGGGCCGCCGGAGGTCACCCGCCCCGGTTGGGGCTCTTGGCGGCTGTACGCGCGCTACAGGAGGTTGCGCAACTTGATGTCGAAATAACGTTCCAGAACGGACGCGGACATACGATCGGGCGGGGTATCCAAGACCGCGACTCCCACCGAGGTCAGGCGCGCAAGCACCTGCTCGCGACGCTCCAGCATTTCCGCGGCCACGCCTTGCCGGTAGAAGTCCCGCTTGTTTTCGGGTATGGAGTCGGCCAGCCCCACAACTTCCGTGTCGGACATGGCCACAACTACCGGGAGATGCCTGGGGAGCAGTCCGAGGCTGTACCGAATCAGCCCTTCAGATGCTCTCCGGTCTATGAGGTCGGTGAATATGATGAAAAGGGCCCGGCGTTTCATTCTTGTCGAGACGTCGGAGAGCGCTCTATAGAATCGCGGCTCCTCCATCTTGGCCCTCAACGCGTACGTCGCGTCGAGAATGCGCGCAAACTGGCCGGGGGTCTTCGCAGGAGGCAGAAACACCTCGACGTCCTGTCCCACCACCATGATGCCCACTTTATCCCCCAGCTCCAGCGCGGCATAGGCGAGAAGAAGGGCAGCGTTCAGCGAATGATCGAGCTTGGTCTTTCCCAGCACCCGTGCGGTCATCATGCGGCCCGCGTCGAGGACGAGAAAGACCGTTTGGCTCCTCTCCATACGGTTCCTTCTCACGATGAGCTTGCCGCGGCGGGCTGTGGTGCCCCAGTGAACGAGCCGGGAATCGTCACCCACCACGTATTCCCTGAGGCTCTCGAATTCGCTTCCTTCGCCTCCCTTCCTCAGGGCGCGGGTCGGATCGAGGGCCATGGACCGCCGGACCTGAATCCTCCTCCGTTCGATGAGAGCCAGGCCGGGGTAGCATTTCACCGTGCGGCCCGCTTCCACCTCCCCGTGCTTCCAGACCAGCCCGAGCCTCCCGAGCACCCAGAAATGAATGTTGCCGAATTCGCCGTTTCCTCGCTCCCGGGGAGTGAGTCGGTAAACCTGTGTTGTCCCGCTTCCTTTGGGGACCGTCGCCCTCAGCGGTAACGATTCGACCGTGCACCGTCGCGGAATATCGTCTTCAATCAGCAGCGATACGCGACTCCCTGAACGGTTGGAGATTTCCAGAGGGATATCATTGGGCCGATCCACGGCCAGAGGATAGGCGATGGGACGCCGGATCTCGATCCGTTTGGGAGACGGCCCCGAAACAAAGTCGAGGATTGCTGTAAGAAGAAGAATGGTATCCAGCGCGAGAGGGATTCCGGCTCCTTTGTCGAGATAGAAGTAGATCGGGACGAAGGCCGCGGAAATCACGGCCAGGAGTATGAAGAACCTCCTCGAAAAGGTGAACGGGAGAGCACGAATCGTCTCTCTCTTCACCTGTTTGGCGGCGGACTTGGCTTTCATCGAGGAACCGGCACCCGACCGAGGATGTTTCCGACGTAATAATCCGATGTCAATCCGTCAATGAGCGCCTCGGGCCGCAAGATGACCCGATGACGCAGCACGGGAACGGCAGCGTCCTTGACCTCGTCGGGAGTGACGAACTCCATACCCCGCAACGCGGAAAGCGCTCTCGCCGCTCGCAGGAGCGCTACGGCCGCCCTGGTGGAAGCTCCCAGTTGCACGTATACTGGGTCCCTCGTCTCTGCTGCTATCGTACGAATGTAATTGAGGATCTCGTCTTTCACCACCACACTGGACAGAGCCTGTCGGAAACTCAGAATGTCGTCTTTGGTCACAACCGGGGAAGGGACGAGGGTTTCCGGTTTGTGCAGCTCGATCCCCTTTGCGTAGCTGCGAATCACAGCGAGCTCGGCCTCCGGGGGAGGGTAGTCCACGACGATCTTCATCATGAACCGATCCAACTGGGTTTCGGGCAGCGGGTACGTGCCTTCATACTCCACCGGGTTCTGGGTGGCCATGACGAAGAAGAGCTCGGGAAGGGGAATCGTTGTGCCTTCGATGGTTACCTGCCGTTCTCCCATCGCTTCAAGGAGTGCCGCCTGGGATTTGGGAGGGGTTCGGTTGACCTCGTCCGCCAGGAGCACATCGGTGAATATGGGACCTTTGTGCAGGGAGAACGTCGAAGTCTGCAGGTTGAAAATGTTGGTGCCCAGAATATCGCTGGGGAGGAGGTCCGGAGTGAACTGGATGCGGCGGAATCCCGCGTCCACCAGCCGGGCCAGAGTACGGGCCAGAAGAGTCTTCCCCAATCCGGGGACCCCTTCCAGGAGGACGTGCCCACCGGCAAGAAAGCAGGCGAGAAGCTGCTCCAAAACCGATTCCTGCCCCAAGATGACACTCCCCATCCGGGAGCGCACCATCTCCATTTTTTCCTGAGCTATTCCGAGCGCCTCCATTTGGCCTCCTTCCTCGGACGGATAAACAATTTGCTTTGCATTTCAGCTACCTTTCCGGCCAGTAACGCCATCCTTTCGGAGCTCTCATGGAATTCAATCGCCTTGCGGCATTCTCGAATGAGATTTGCGGGGTCCGTTCCTTCGGGCAGGCGTATTCCAACCTTATGAAGGGAATTATCGTCGAGACGGTCCGCGGGGACGCCGCACCGGCGTGCCAAACGCCCCAGAAATCGGCGCAACACGGCTTCCAGCGCTACGGAATCCGCTTTGGCCGACTCGAGTAAGTTGGCCATGGAATCGACATACTCAAGCGAAGAACGACCCGCTGGACGGCTCAAAGAGCGGTACCTCCCGACATTACAGGCTCTCCTGCCATAGAAGAAGAGGAGACATGCCACCAGGGCCTGAACCAAGAGGAGACCGAAAATCGAAGACGAGAAATAGGTCCGGATGCTCTCCTGAAGAAAATGACCGTGGTGGTATTCGTCGAAAAGGATCTTTTGCGGTCGTTTCTTCTCCAGGAGAATGGCAGGGAGGAGCCTGACGTTCTGTTCCAGTGGAATGAAGCCGTTCGAGAGCATACTCGCGTCGGATACCGCGACCACTTGCCCTTTGCCCATCTTTCGAGAAACCACTATGGGCCCCCGTTTGTCCGCGACCCAGGTTGTCCAGTCCTCCGGCGGCTCCTTCCACCTGCTCCGGTCCGATACGCTGAGCGTCCCGACTCCGGGAAGGTGATCACCGGTGACTGTGGTGACGGAACGCGATGCGTCGCCCTTTTTCTTCTTCTTGATGCCGAATTTTACGGCCAAGGACTGGGGATTGAGAGAGCGCAGAAGCTTCCGCTTGTCGAGCGCAGTGTAGAAGGGAATTTTAAACCTTTTCCTTTCGCCGCCCTCGAATATGAGCAGCCGATTACCTTTTTTCACCCATGTCTTGAGCTGCGCCGTTTCCTCTTTACCGAAATCGACCACATCCGGCTCTATGGTCACAAGAGTGCCCCGTTGCTTACCCAACCTATCAAAGGGGAGACGGAATTGCGTTACCGGAAGGCCCAGCTCCTCGAGCATGAGATAGAGAGCCTTGGTGCCCCCCGGTCCCGGAGAATAGGTGGTGGGCCTGTAGAACTCTGAGCGATCGCGGTCCGAACCGGCGATCACGACCCCGAGAACTGTGACAATGAGAAACGAAAGGATGAGAATGAGCTTGTTTCTGGTAGACATGCAGCTCAGGCTCCACCGGTGACTCGTCGACTCAAAGAGACAAAACGGTCGAACACGGTGCGACTGCACGCCTCATTGCCGTACCGCACTCGGTTGAACAGTAAAATCATTTGCGATAACGGCTGCTTGATTGGTTGGTCGTCCGGTACGTTCTGGAGAATTTCCCTGTTGGTCTTTCCCTGCCGTACGGTCACGGTGCCCCTCTCGTCGAGCCTGAGCAAGACGAAACGGAAAAGATAAATGAGTGCCTCCCTGTACCTGGCCTCGCCCGCCATGGCGCGAGCCGCGGCGAGTGCGTCTTCACTCCCGACAAATTCCGGCTCTTCGGACTCAATGGGAATTGACTCGACGGGCCCCCTCCGCTTTTGAGAGAGAAAATACTTCACCGCGAACCGGCCTGCGACGACGGCAGCGACCACGAGCGCTCCGATCAGAATGAATTCGACGATCCACCAGGCGGGAGTGGGGTCCACATCAACTCGGGGAAGACTGGGGAAATGCTTGGCAAGCCACCGACCAGCCCTCCTGAGCTGTTCGAGAAGGTAGGCCTGGAGCACCTCCCACGGGGAAGCAGTGAAGTCCTCGTTGAATTCCGGACGGGAGAGGATTTCTTCCATGAGTGGGTGGGGATCGCGCGGGAGATCGTAGCGTTTGGCAAAGTCACCCGCATTTGCCGCGATGCCGAGAGAGCAGGAGAGTGCGACGAGCAGCGCGGCCATGGCAATGCAATAGCCCAACAGCGAAGCGAAACTTCCGCCCTTGCCGCCTGCTGATACGGATCGTCGTGTAACGACTTCCTCGCAAACCATGCCCTCGGCCACCCTCATTCCCCGTTACCCTCGAAAACCATTAGGACCTGACGGGAGAGACGATCGTCCTCCCTCTTCGGTCATAACACAGATGAGCCGCCCAAGGAAGCCTGTTGCGAACCTCTGACTCCTCAATGCGCCAATTGGGACATTCTTGGCTCACGAAGATCGAGACTTCCGGCAATGGGATGTATGGCCATTAAGAGGAAAGTGGACGCGATCGAGCGGAGCATGAGTGAAGAGCAGACGTGACCTTACCCCTGGATCACTATCTTATAGTCCCGCTAGAAACTTCTTTATAGCGTCGAATGCGGCGTGGTCGAACGGCCAATAGGCTTCACCCTCACTCTGTCATGCTGCCGAAACTCCAAGATTGAGCGTTGGCTTGAACTTTGAGGCCAAGAACGCGTGTACTTTCTCTGCTGATGGAGCCACAGGCATACTCGGTATCCATTCTTTCAGCCTATCTTGGAGAAATTCAAAATGCGACTCCTCCAGGACCTCTCGTGAAACCAGAAAAGCCCTGACCCTAGCCTTTGACGGATTGCTCGGCAACTCGCGAAGACATTGATTAAGACACTGAAAATACTGATCAACACATTGCATTGCCGGATCATCGGCAACTGACTTCAGGAATACGTCTTCAAGCATTCCCGTCTGTTCCTCAACAGGTAAAATCATTACCGTGACCTTCGGCTTCTCCCCAATTGTTTCTAATGCACGCCTCGGAACAGGCCACTCTGCATTTTGCAATGAGCTGCACACGCTCTTGAAGGCTGAATTGGCACTTTGGTCAGCGTCGCGTATTATCCCGACAGATGTCAGCTTTCAAGGCCTTCAGAGCAGCGGGGAGCTTGTCCTTGCCACCAATGGATCGCACGTCGATTCTCGGTACCAGCTCCAGACTCTCAATCATAGAGCTGAAGAAAAGCTCTTCGTCTCTTCCTTCGACCAGTATTACTTTCGGTTTTGAAATCGGCTTTTCTTTCGTCATCCCCTGACCTCCCAGCCGGAAGTCAGGGCAAACTCGAGGGCTTCCTGGTCGTAGGTGACGGACTTGATGACACCATCATCGTATTCCAGCCTGTGAAGTCGGAAATCGTAATTTTCGCTCTGAGAAAAGGCTTCGTGTGCAGAGCGAATACATTCTTCGCTGTGCGTGGTGGCAAAGACTTGAACGTCTAACTCCCTTGCAGCCGCTGCTATAGCCTCCCACACATTCTTCATCACGGAATAATGAAATCCATTTTCAATCTCATCAACCGCCAGGAGACCGCCCTTACTAAATTGAAGACCGAGCGAAATTCGTAGCAATCGTCTCATGCCATCGCCGAGCGAGGGCAACGGAAGGCGATTATCAGGTTCTATGTCACCCCAAATCATCGTCGCACCCGCTTGTCGAAGGACGCGCAAATCTTTGAGTCTCGGCTGTATAATCCGTAAGATTCTGACTAGTTGGCCCTCTTCCCTTTTCGCGGCCAAATCGCTGATTCTTTCTGCCAGCCACTCAATCGTTTCCACTTGATGGGCGGGCAAGAAATAACCCGTAGGCTCAAGCATCGGTTGGGCGTTAATCACTTCGCCATTTTCGTTCAGAGTGGCACAGTAGACTGATCCATTTCCCTCCGAACCGTCCTCGAGCGTGAACTGAATCTTGGCTTCTGTCGGCTGGACCACCCTTTGGGTATCTCCCACCCGGACGAACGTGCTTGCATCGGCGGACTCATGTCCGAGTCTATGAGGCGGTAACTCGATGATGACCGTTTTCTCGGGGCCACCCGAGTAGCTTGCTGAGAGTCTGATCTTTGTCCTCGGGTCGAAATTGCGAAACAGCTCCCACAAGAATGCTGTCGGCTTAGCGCTCACAAGGCCTCGAGCCACGTTTGTCCAATAGGCTAGTGCAGGATTGCGATATTCATGGTGCAGCCACAAGGCTTCCAATAAGGCTGTCTTCCCGACATTGTTCTTTCCTGCAACGAGATTCACTCGTTCTAGAGGCTCGACGACAAAGCTCCCAAAGCAGCGGTAATTCACGGCCTGAAATCTCTTATACATAGCCTCTCTCCAATCCGTCAGCAGAGCTTCATCGGATGGTGTCCCTTGCTCGTCTCGACTGTACTCGCCGGCCCGCGCGGATAGTTGTCAAGCCTCTGGCTCAGCTAGGTTTATACCTCAATTCAACCGGAGTAGCAATACCAGGACTCGTCCCTGCCAAAGGACTTCCATACGGCGACGGACTGAAGGAATTGGTCAAAGACGGCTCAAAGAGGAAAAGGGGGAAGTCTTCTCTTGACCCAAAGAAGGCATGGTGACAGAGTTGGTACATGTTACGGCTGTTGTGCATTCTCTATCGGGACGTGGTGACCATAGGGGGCCGGCTTTGGACAGGAGCATTACGGCAGAGCGAGCAGGGCAGTTTGTCCGATGAAACGAAGGATTGGGAATCACTTGAACCACAGAAGCAAAGCGGAGGCGATTGAACGAAGCGTGAGTCAAGAGCGCACGCGACCTCGTCTCTTATTGGTTTGTCCGGCGATTCTCCTTGACCACCGTCACCCGGGAAACTCCAGGGATGTGGAAACGCGTGAGATTCTGATTGACTGACCGGCTTGAACAGAGTTAGGCTGACGGCACGGGTACCAGGTCTAAACGTTACCCGACAAACCAGCAGCCGCTCATGACAGGAATAACCGAAAGGGACGGAAATGTTAGTCATTGGGGCATTGCTCGTAATTTCATTTGCGCTGTTATTATTCGGCAGGATCGCGAAGACGCGAAGTATTTGTGCGGCCTTTCTGGTCTTGTCAGGAGCAGTATGGAGTACCGCGTACTTCTTTGGTTGGAGAAATGACACCGCATCCAGTGTTCTTGGGGTTCTTATGGGCTTCCCGCTTATTTCCTTCCTAATTACCAATCTGATTGCTCGCCCCGTATTGAGAAGGCGGGTCATATCCCCTTGTATTCCTGTAAGAATCATAAGAAGCGGCATTGCCTATATTGCATTAATTCTGTTAGTCGCACTCGGTATTTTTTTGCTGGTTACCGGGAGTTTACGTTCTTTTGGGATGACGGTGTTTGCTGGACTCGTGACGACCTCTGTGATTATCTACCTTATTCTCGATCTGATTGAAAAAACAGAGATATGGGGGAACGGCGTATGGCAGAATGGAAGTTTGCAGGCGTGGGAGGATTACAAGTGCTTCTCCTGGAAACACGAGACCGAGGAGAGTATTGAATTGAGGCTTGAGCCAAAATCATGGATAGGCGGCTCGACGCGACTAACGGTGCCCTTTGAAGACCGTCAAGCCGTGCTGCAGTTGCTTGAAGCGAATCTACCGGACCTCAGCGTATGAGATGAGAATGGGGATCACCTCTACCTTTGCCTAAACAGAGCATGGTAATAGAGCCGGTACATGTCACGAACCGGGGCAGATGAAGGGAAGTGGTCTTCCTCGGGCAGGAGGATTGCCTGCAGGTCTTGGTGGCTGTGCAAGAAGCCTCCGCTGACTGAAATGTATGCATTGCCGCGTTTTGCCTGATTCAGACACAGGCAACCGTAGCGGATGGCTTTGGATTCGATCGTTGCAACAGCATGAACAGCGCGGTTCGTCGCATGAAGCAAAGCATCTCGAACAAGGGGATTTTGAGGATGAATGTGGAGGGGACCAAGCGACGCATGAGTCAAGAGCAGACCTGACCCCGGTTGTCGCCCTCTCTCACGAGGTGGAGGGAGGGCGACGGCTTGGTATTAACGAGGGTTAGTTTCCCGCACCAAAGCCAATTCTGATGCGCGGCGGGAATCGTTTCAAGACTTTAGCATAGCGATTCATTTCCTCACCGAGCACTACCGTTGCGGGGATGTGCCGAATACCCATATTCACATCTTCTTGGGGATCGGAGTAAAGGTTGACCATCGTTGCACCTCCGGTCTGCGTGACGATCGCACCGCTGAATCCGGCCTGATAGCCTCTGGGAAAGAGAGCCTTCTCCAGTTCCACGGTGCCCATGAGCTTGAACTCGTCTATTCGTACTCCGGAAAAGTACTCGTTGAGTGTATAAATGCGGCTCCGCCTGTTGGAAAGCCCATTGTCGGTTAGCAAGAAAGATGCCTGGTCGATCCCGTCCACATACCGGTCCTCGGGGACATATTTGGCGACTTCCGCGCCGGGAGAACCGGCAACAGAAATGCAGGTATTGAACAGGTCGGCCAGATCGAAGAGCCCGTCGGACTTCCGTGGCGAGATCACGCCCTTCCAGTAGACGAACGTCGGCACTCGTACGCCTCCTTCCCAACTCGATCCCTTGTGGCCGCGGAAAGGCGAGCGGCCGTGAGGTGGGACCTCTCCCTCCGGTCCGTTGTCGGAGGTGAAGACGATCAGGGTGTTCTCCAACTGGCCGGTCTCCTCCAGCGCACGGACCAGACGACCCAGGACCTCATCGGACTCTACCATGGCGTCGCTAAACACGGTCCGCGCCGGTGACTTGCCTGCATGTTCTTTGTTCGGGTAGTTGTCGAAATGGCAGGCCCGCGTTGCGTGGTACAGGAACCACGGTTTGTCGCTCTTGGCCATCTTTCGGATAAACTTCTCGCTATAGTCGGCCCAATCCTGGTCGAGATTCCCGATGGTGGTGAGGTTGATCTCGTACACGTTCTCGACGCTCTTCTTCCCTTTCACACAGTGTACGTTGTTGTGATTGAAAGGGAGTTTCTTCATCATGGCAAAGCGAGAAGGGCTGAGTGCGATTTCCGGATTGAAGTAAATATCGCGCCACTCCGTGTACATGTCGGAAACCCCAAGGAAGCCGTAGAAATCATCGTACCCGACGTTCTGAGGCAGCGATCCCTCATTTTCGCCCATATGCCATTTTCCCACACCCTGCGTCACGTAGCCCAACTTCTGAAGCACCGAGGCCACCGTAACGGCGCCGTCAAGACCGCCGGGCTCACCGTACATGGGCGGCCGCAACAGGCCGTGATGGAGGGGATTCTGGCCCAAATGGATCGTGGCTCTCGTGGGAGTGCAACTTGGCGTAGAATAGGAAGACGTCAGGATCAGGCCCGCGTGGGCCAGTCGATCCATGGTAGGTGTCGGATTTCCGACCGCTTCGCCTCCTCCGTTGAAGCCCGGGTCCATCCAGCCCACATCATCCAAGAGAAAGATGAGGATGTTGGGCTTTTTGCCGAACCGCTTCTCCAGGGCGGAAAGCTTCTGCTTGGACTGAGCGTCCTGTTTGGGGTGGGCTATAGCCGGTTCCATGTTTTCCGCCACCTTGGTCGGCAGGACATGGAGGTACTGTCCCGGATGGTCGTAGCCCTTGGCCTTAGTCTGGCCGGTAACCGAGCCCCGCGTTATGTCTTCGGCCCGGAGCGGCCCTGTCGCCACGACTCCCACTATCGCCGCTGCCGCCAGCATGCATACACCGGCGTCGGTTATTCTTCCCAAGACCCGTTTGAATTTTACTGACACCCTCTCGTTCTCCTTTCGCAACCCCGATTTCCTTCCGGACGGCCTCGGAAACCTGAGTTTTGGTGCGTTCTTTCCAATTTTGAAACGTTGAATCTGAATTAAGTCGGTTCATCGCGTAAGTGCGGCCGGAATTCTCTCTCTTTACACATGAGGCCGTCACCCAGGACCGTCTTCTTCCTCGTTCTCTTGTTGGGAGTCCCTCACCAGACTGAACACGTGTACCGGCTCTCCCACATTCTTGAAGCTCATCAAGCCCCTGTCAAAGAGGTTCATTGGCCCGTCAACCCGTTGCGCAGTCTCCGGACCGACAAGAATGTCTCCGTGCTTTGCCGCGGATGCTATCCGAGCAGCAAGGTTGGTCACGGGGCCGGTAGCGGTAAACGTCATCCGCATTCCTGATGTCCCTTCGAATCGGTTCATGCCGACCGCGGCCATTCCAGAATTTATTCCCATGTTGACTTCGACCGGCTGGAATCGATTGCGGAGCTCCTCGTTGATCTCCAGTGTCTTATTACGTATCGCGAGCCCTGCTCTCACGGCACTCAGAGCAGTCTTCTCCGGTTGGCCCTGAAATATTACCATGAGACCGTCACCTGCCGTCTCGTTCACATCTCCCCCGTGGGCGCAGATGATGTCCAGGAATCCGGAAAAATACTTTTCAATAATGAACGTGACTTTGTCTCTGCTCTGGGTCTCGCTGATGCGGGTATAACCGGCAACATCCAAGAAGAGCACGGTCACGTCGATGTCTTTTTTGTCAAGGTCGGGATCGTTAGGGTTCTTGTCCACTATCATTTGCACAGTGGACGGAACAAATGGCCTCAGGTGCTGTAGAATCTTGTCAACTGTCAGCTTTTCTTGAGACATTTTCCAGTGGCTGCGGGCGTTCTTGATGACGTTACTCGCTAAATCAACGAGATCTTTGAGCATCACGAAGTCTTTTTCGGCCAATCCTCTACTTCCCGGCTTTGCTATGGCGTCCAAGACGGCCAAGGGAGTATCACCTTCACAAATGGGAAACACGATTTCGGAAAAACTCGTTCCCTCTCGGTCGTTTAACGTCACATGGCTTTCGCTTTGGCCCGGGAGGAAACAAACCGCCGATGACGCCTGGTTGAGGGCGCTGCTTACCGTTCCTCTGCCCCTCTTGCATAGCTGGCAATTGATCCGTTGTTTTTCCACGGCGCAATGAAGAGGCCGGGTGTAATGCTGGGCGTCCGGGTCGATTACGAGGATGCAGACTTCCTGCAATTGAGGGAGGATCGCTCTGGCTTCGTCCCGGATGAGCTCGAGGATTTCGCCTATGTTCAACGACGAAGTGAGCTTCTGGGCAACTCGAAAGAGGTTTTCAAAGCGCTGCTTGTAGATGTGCTGACCAAGACTCAGGAGGCGTTGAGCGCGATCGTCCAAAACGATCCTGTCTTGATCGAAATGTGCTCCCTGCATCCAGCCCAGGGATTCGAACAACTCCTTTCCCGATCCACAGATCGGGCAAACCCAATCATCGGGCAGATTCCGGAAGTCTGTGCCGGGACTGATGTTATTTTCCGGATCGCCGAGCGTAGGATCGTAAATCCAACGGCAGGTGCTGCACGTCAATTTCACCATGTGCGTTTTCCTTAATTCTGAAACCGAGCTCTCGTCATTCGATGCTTGCTGCGGTTGGCGCCTATGGTTAGGCCTGATTTTCCGGAGTCATCCAAAGGTATTACCAGGTCGGATGTTGTGGGGGGCGCCGATGGGTCGCCGGCTGGGCCCTCGGACCCTAAAGAGCCGATTCGCCTTCTCCATAGCCACAGGAGTACCCGTACTGTCGTCATGTTCACAGCAAGAGGCTCTCTTTCCTATTTTTGAGCGTACCGCAGCCGGCGTTGCTTCGTCAATCAGAATTTCGCCGCCATGGGGTCAAGTCTTCTCTTGACTCAAGCGGCGCATGGCGATATAGCGCTGGACGTACCACGAACATTGTACATTCAATATCCGGATGCTGGGTACCATGTCATGCACAGAGACGAATTCCCTGAAGCGATGTTTTCCAGGCCGGAGAATTGCCGACGATTTTTGGACCTCTCACAAGGGGCCTCCATCAAGCGGAATGTCCGGATTGCCGCGTTTTGCCTGATTCAGACCGCGCCAACCATGGGGGCCGGCTTTGGACCGGAGCATTGCGGCAGCGTGAGCAGCGTGGTTTGTCCCATGAAACAAAGGATTGTGAACGACGGGACTTGAGGAGGAAAATGGAGGCGATCAAGGGCTGCATGAGTCAAGAGAAGACCTGACCCCTAGCAGAGGACTACAAAATGGGCCATGACATCTTTATTCAGGCGCATCTTCACGGAGGGGATCAGAAGATCCCCACTGAGGACATTCTGAAATGCTTCAGTCCTTTCATAACGGAGAGGCAGGATACCTTTGTCGAGCTTAAATTCACGGACTTGGATTCCAGCACGATTTTCTTGCACACGACGAGCTCGCATACCACTGCCCTGATGGTGAGCCGACCTTGCGGAGACGATAGACTTGCCGAAGGTCTGTTTCAGATCATGGGACTTGGCAACTTCGCACTTTTCCAGGCTGATTGCGACGTGCTTATTGTCCTTCGGGAGGAGACTGTATCTCACCTGCCTGAAGGTATGGTTGAGTCGTTTGCCAGGGTTCGGGTTGCTCCGGACCTCGAGTCGTTCATCGAAGCATGGGAGAAACCATGACCGCTTGCCTGGTCCGGGAGCCACCCGGGGCAACCCATCTCCGACACTTCCGCCATAATGCCCGCGAGGCTCCTTTCGGTCATCGTCCTTCCTCTCGGGGTTGAAGCACCGGCTCGCCGAAGAGGGCGAAATCCAGCCAACGAAACGCAAATTCCAGGAGTTTTACGTCGTCGGTACGAATCGATTCCACCATGTCGGGCTCCAGAAGAAACTTGTCCAGAAACCGGCTCTGAAATATGAAGTCTCGAAACCGCTCCGTGTTGTAGCAGGCCATGACGAACATCTGCACGTGCTGGGGCCCCAGGGTCACTCGACGTCCGCGGTTACGGCGGACGTACAGCTCCATAAGCAGGTCATTAAGCCTATTGTATTCCTCCATGCCCTGGTCCGCCAGCCACTCCCGAACTTTCCACTTTGTGGACTGTTCAAACCCCCGGCAATGGTCCTCCCGCACAGTGAAATAGAACTCGCTGCGGGACCCGTCCATGGGATGGGAGGTCGATGCGCGACCGAGAGGATAGATGCGACAAGCACCGGGGCGGTCTTCATAGAGCGAGCAGCCTTGAGGAGTGACAAACGGGCACCGTTTTCCGGCGGCTTCGTCCATCTTCATCATGATCTCGGGAAATCCGTGGGGGGTCTTCCACCTCATGACGGCATAGGTGTCCAGAAAGTCCCCTGAAGAGATCTTCAGTCTCGTTTTCAACCTGAGCACATCATAGGGGGTCAGGAGCAATTCCAGTTTCCCGCAGCATTCGGTGAAACATGGTACGTGAGGCCCGCAGCCGAAACAGAATTCATCCTCCTTGGAGAGTCTCTTGTCTATGTCAACCGCCGGACCGCCGGCGCTACGTTGTTCATCCATCAATTGAGCTCCTCTTGTCTTGTTGAAGATCCAACCGAGCGCACATGCCGCTCCAGGTATAAGGCAAACGCAAGAAGAGACGGAAAGGTGAGATCCGCCTCCTCGTCCGGCTCAAGGCCGATCCTCACGGTACGGGTCCCCGCTCTCCGGCCCGCTGCCACATCCGATGCCGAATCTCCCACCATGTAAGATGCCTGCAAATCTATGCTCAAGTCTCTGGCGGCACAGAGTATCATCCCGGGCTCGGGTTTTCTGCAGCCGCAACCTTCGTCTCGCTCGTGGGGGCAATAGTAGACTGCGTCCAAGGCCGCGCCGCCGTCGGAAAGCTCCTGCTGCATGAATTCGTGAACCGCTGCAAGGTGCTCGGAGGTCATAAAATTCCTGGCAATCCCCCGTTGGTTGGTGGTCAGCACGAGAAGGAAACCGAGGGACTTCAATTTTGCCAGAGCCTCCGGAACGTCCGGCAGAAGCTCGAACTGCGAGACCTCGCTCACGTAACAATTTTCCGGAAGCTTTCGATTGATGACCCCGTCACGGTCCAGAAAGATGGCTCTTCCGGGTTTGGATGCGCTGCAATCGCCCTGCATATGGGGGCGTCCCTTTCATGTTCACTGACTTCCGTCGAAGGCGACCGAGCGGTACCTGCCGGGAATGCCCTCATTCGGGGAAGGGTACCTCGCCGCTACCGGCGGGGATAGCGGCGACTATGAATCCGTTTGTCCTTCGTCGTCTTTGCCCCGGCATCATAATGCGGGGAAACGGCAAGGTCAAGGCGGACCCGGCCTCCCCGCAGGGTTCGCCACGCAGTGGTGCCGTCGAAGGCACACCGACTCTCCCACCAGCGACGGCTCCCGTCACTAAGGAGCGAGAACGAAATACCGTTGGAAATAAAGATACTGGAAACTGAAGCAAAGGTTGCGCTTCAGGGGGGGGACGGGGGAACTGGGGGGGGACGAGGTTCGATCGTATCCGCATTCGGCCGGAGAACGCGCTTTGTCGAATAAAACTCCTGATATTACGGCATGATACCCTGGACACGGACTCCAGGTAATTCAGTGAGTAATTTGAACGGATCGTCTCAAGAGCCGCGCGCGCGAATGGGATGGCGACTGTCCATTGAGGGGCGACAGCCTTGTCGGCTCCCATCGTCCGTGATGCGCATTGTCAATAATCAGGTCTGATCTTGGGTAATTATCCATGTCTTCTAAAAGATGAGTAATTGTTTTTCACAAATTACTTGACATATAACGGCAGATGAATAATGAGATCATCCCAGGACATTCAGTCAAGGAGGAAGGGTATGGTGACAACAAAGCCCTTGAAGGTATTGGTTTGTCTAGCGATCGCTTCAACATTCTGCCTGGTGACGCTCGCGTTGGGGTACACGGGACCGGATATCTCCGGCCAACCCGGTATTCAAGGCGAAGCTTTGTCCGCAGATCCCCTACTGCAACCCGCTCAGAAATACGCTCCTCGGAGCACTCAATCAACTCGTTCCAAATCGAGCGGAGGCTCGGTCCCAAGCAACTATTCCAGTGGAAGGACCTATGCTCCCGTTCGTTCCTACGGCGCACCGCCACCCGTTTGGAATCGTGGAGCTCCGGGCCCGGGCCAAGCGTATTGTCCGCCTCAGGGATGTCCCCCGTCAAGGCCGGGAGCCGGTGGCTCCCTCATTCCTCCACTCTTCGGCATGTTTTCGCCGTTGGGAATGAGCTTCGGAACTTACCCGTGCGGTTATCTGCCGAGGCAGGGCTGCAAGCAGGTCCAACTGAATGCCAAGCTCTGGTACGCCAAGCTGAATCCCAGCACCATCGTTTGGGGTACCAACATGATCGGAGGGGAGGGGACCGAACTGGACCTCAACCGCGATCTCGGCATAAGCAAGCACAACTATATACCCGAATATGAGATTCGTTGCCAAATCCGCCGCAATTGGGGTGTTCGGTTCGGATTCATGCCGTTGAATTTCCGGGACAATTCGGTTCCCGTGAATTCCTTCTACTTCGGCAGTGCGCTCTACCCTGCGGGTCTGCCGATTCTGACCAAATGGGATCGATACCGGTATAGTTGGGATCTTGTCTACGACTGGTTCCAGGGGCCGTACGCCGTCTCAAGCCTATTTCTCGGGTACAGCTATTACGATGACAAGATCTCTATAAGTAACTCCATACAATCCCGCAGTCGATCCACCAATCTCAGTCTGGCGCAGGCCGGGGCGAGCATGGAAAAGGTGATCCGGAATGTGGGGTCCGCCACGGCGTCCCTCAACTGCAAGTGGACCATTTCCTTCCTGGAAAGCTACCTCGGATTGGATGGATACGCTGCCGGTCGAGTAGCGGTGAACATGGATTGTGGCCGCTTCGCCTACCTTGAATGCGGATGGAGATGGATCATGTTGGATCGCGACTATGCCTCAAACGCGGACAAGACCAGCCTCGACGGTCTCACCGCAGCGGTAGGGGTAGTCTTCTAGCATGGGCGCCGCTACGGGTTGAGTCATCATTGCCTGCTCCGACAAAGACTGGTGCTCCATGGGTGCCACTGCCGACTCGGTCGGCAGTGCGAGTCCCATGGCGCGCACGTTGTGGCAAAGACCTGTCAATCCTCCGGCACTTCTGGCGGGATGGTGAGCTACAGGTACGTTTCCGCTAAGATTCCGACAATGTCGAACGGTCCGCGGACTGTCTCCCGGGAAGAGGGAGTACAAGACCAATAAGAGTAATTGATAAAACGGAACGCGGCCTGTCGGCGGCGAGATTCTTGAGCTTGTCCGTCTCGGACTCCCCTTGACCGAGGGAGCTTCAGAGGTAAATTATCATTGTACGAGTCCTTTCACCGCAACCGTGTTCGGTGAATCGCGAGAATTAATTCCCCGGAGGAATCAGAAGTGATTGTAAGGATCTTTTCCGATTACATTTGACCTTTCTGTTACATCGGCAAGGGACTTGTCGATACATTGAAAGAAGAATTTCCCATAGAAGACCAATGGGTGGGCTTCGAGCTTCACCCCGAAACCCCGGAGGAAGGGATACCTCTGGCCAAGCGATTTCCGGGCATGGACCTCAAGGGCATGTTCGATCGTTTGACCTCGGCAGGCAGTCCCTACGGGATCAGGTTCAACGACAGACCCATGCTTTGCAATTCGCGTAAGGCCCTGGAAGCAAGCGAATTTGCAAGGGATTGCGGTCGTTATGAAGCGTTCCATCACCGAGTGTTTCGAGGCTATTTCGAAGAAGGCCGCAATATCGGCGATCCGGAAACGCTCGCTGCGTTTGGGGAAGAAGTCGGCCTGGACCCGAAGGTACTGCGGGAAGTCCTCAATGACCGTCGTTATGCCGGCCGGCTCGATGAAGCCCTCAGAGAGGGTCAACAGCTCGTCATAACCGGTGTGCCCACCTTCTTTATCGGAGGTGTGCGAATCGTCGGAGCACAGCCGATCGGCGTTTTCCGTGACCAGTTGAAAGAGATGGAAAGGCGCGGCATTCACTAATGCCGCCGAATCACCGAAGGGAAGCGCCGGACCTGGCGTAATACTACTTCGCAATTAAGAATGTGACTTCACGACACGGGCGGCATTCTCCAAGATTTTTGTCCTTCGTTGTAGCTTCTCAGCTATGGGAGTTGGTATCAGGGAAGCTTGAGGTCCAGCTTGTGACCGATGAAGGTTCCTTCCTGAATTTCCTCACGGATCACCTCGAGGAGCTTGGGAAACGCCGCCGGCTTCTCGAGAATCCTGTTTACGCCGGGGTACGAGAATATTTCGTTTTCGCTCAGTTGTCGGGCGTATCCGGTAAGCAGAATAAAGGGGGGCTTGGGAATTCCTTTTTCCACGCAAACCGCCTGAATCGCCTTGGATACGTCCCACCCGTTCATGCCCTCCATCACGAGATCGCTGACCACCGCGTCGATTTCGTTCTCTTCAAACACCTCGAGAGCGTCTTTGCCCGATAAGCATGCAAAGACTCTCTGTCCCAGCAACTCAAGGCCGTCTTCCATGTTCTTGAGATACGTCTCGTCGTTATCCACCACGAGGATGCTGAAGTTAAGCCCCAATAGCCTTCGGGGTCCGCTCGGCTCTTCTTTCGGAGAAACGACCTCCGCCTGCGGCAGACTGACCACAAAGGTGGAGCCCTTTCCCTTCTTGGTCTTGACGAACATCCTTCCCCCATGACGCCGGACTATCCCGAGGTTCACCGCCAGGCCCAGGCCCGCGTGCGAGTCCTTTGAGGTCCAAAACGGTTCGAACATCTGCTCGAGGTGGTGTTTCGGGATGCCCGTGCCTTCGTCTTGCACCCGAAGGATTACACGATTCTCTTCCCGAGCCGTGCGCACGCTTATGACTCCGCCTTCGGGCATGGCTTCTTCTGCGTTTTTGAGGAGGTTTGCAACAACTTCACTCAGCTCGCCGGGCTCCCCTTCGACATAGCAACCGCCGGTGAAATTCTTCTTCACCGTTATGCCCTTACCGGCCCCATCCGGAGCGACACGGTCCGCGATCTTGCTCATTTCGATGCCCTGCCTGATCGCGTCGCACAGATCGAAAACCTTCCACCGGAACGTTGCCGTGTCCGATTGGACCTTCGCAAACTGCCGCAGCCGTCGAAGTGTTTGAGCTGATTGGCGGGTGCTGTCCACCACGTCTTGCAGCAACGGCCTGATTTCGGCCAAATTCCCTTTCTCAAGTGCGTCGAGGGCCCGGCGAGCCCCCTGAGCGACCAGTTGGAGCAGATTGTTGAAGGAATTGGCCACCCCGCCGGTCAGATTGCTCACCGCTTTGAGGCGTTCGGATTTGAGGAGCAAGTCCTGGGTTCGCTTGAAGTCGGCGATATCCTCTACAAGGGTCTGAACGCCTGAGACTTCTCCCTCGCTGTTCGTGATGGGCGCCACATGGAGGCGGACAAAGATCTCCTTGCCCCAGGCGCTCCGGCAGGTTAACTCATTGACGGATAGCTTTCCCAAGTCCAGGCAATCCCGGGCCAAAACGGCGTACGTCGGATCTGCAAACGGCGAAGACTCGAAGAGATCCCTTGACCTGAGCACCTCTTCTGAAGGGGCGCCCAGTATCCTGAGAGCCTGGGCGTTGATCTCAACTACCCGCCCCTCCCGGTCGAACGAGAGAAGACCCAGAGGGGAGTTCTCTTTGAGGCTGCGGTAATTGGACCAACTCTCACGGAGCTCTTCTTGGAGCCTCTTGCGGAGAGCGATCTCTTGAGCCAGATTTTGACTGACTTTCCGGAGTTGAGCTGCACGAAGAGCCGGCTGTTGATCGATCTCCATGCCCTTCCGTTCCGTCCCGTCGCCTGCGTTATCGGCCATAAACGTTTCTCCTCCGACACCTCTTCTCTCCATCCTTTTCCGGTTGCGACCCCTACTCGGGCAGTGAGGCAACCCCCTTGACTTTAGAGACCGAAGGTCAGGTTTTCAATGAGCTCCCTAAGAATTTTTTTGTCCTTTTCAGCAATTCCCACGATTTCAAATCGTGCGAAATGCTCTGATTTGCGCGCATCGGTCCACCGGCATCTTGAGCGAAATCGAAAAGGCTCGATCATCATCGACTCCTCCGGGACTACCACAAGGGTTTTCGTCTCTTCAATTCTGGCCGGAATTCCCGTCACTCCGACCGCTTTCTCCGAAATATCACTCACTGTCCCCAGAACTCGAGGGTTACGCGCTTCGTAGACCGGAACGGGAACCACCAGGTACCGGCCCGACTCCCGGAACTCTCCGGAGTCTTTTTTCTGAGACCCGTTCGAGCCGCGCGGAGAGAGGAGCATGCCGAAGCCGCATTGCGGGCACTTCCGCACCTTGTCGCCGTGGGATGCGCCGCAGACGGGGCACGTGCGCATGGTCCCGGCGGAGACTCGCTGGAGCCCGGCCACATCCGCCAATTGCAGCTCTTCTATGACCCCGCGCAGATCCACCGTGGAATCGTATGCGGGCATTCGGTCGTCCACTTCGGCTTGCGTAAGAAGTCCCGCTTTCACCAGCTTGTCCATCAAATCTTGAATTCCCCGTGAGGAGAGCCGGTACTTGTCCATAAGCCCATGGTCGTCAACGCCGGCCCGTATGTCCCTCAGTACTTCTGATGCCTTGACGGGTCTCCCTTCGGTGACCGCGGGCTTGGTTATTTTGAGCTTCCACGACTCTTCCACGTCCGCTGCATTGGAATCGGCGGAGACGGAGGCGGTCGGCATAAACCCCGGCATCCGTTCGTCGAGCTCCTGTCGGGTTACCAGCCCGGCCTCGGTCAGCTTCCGGAACAGACTTTGAAGCCCTCGCACGTCAAGACTATGCTTCGCCATCATCGCGGAATCATTCATTCCGGACCGCAGATCTCCCAGGGCTTCTCTCACTCTAATCTGCCGTTTCACCACCAAAGGCCTCGCTCTCGTTTGCCGGGAATCGGAGCAAAGCAGGCTTTATACCGTTTCGCAATCAAAGATAGTACTTCACGGTCAGAACGGCTTGTCCCTGAAGTGCAGTCAGGTTGTGCCATTCGCAGCGGGAGAGACATGCCGTCCGTGTGTCGATGTGATCGCGAAATGGTATCAGAACCGCTCTCTGTGATATGCCGCCCTCAACGTGCTGAAGATCTCCCCGCAAGCCGCCGTTCTTCAAGACGGTCGGCCACGCGCGCTTTCTCGGGGAACCATAACATGAGGTTTGTCGCGGGAAAACCGCCGCGCTTCTCTCCGGTCCGTGCCTGCCGGCTGACGGGAAAGCAAGGATGATACCCGGTTCTATCCATGTTTCCGGCACCTTGAGGAAGGTCATGAGACTAAGAAAGATAAGAATGCAAACGATGTGCCAGAGCCACAATCGGCGCGTCTCCATGCTAACGCACTGATATGACGAAGCCTGCTCCGGCTGCATCGGCGGATTGAGTAAAATTCCCGCACGGGAGATGGGCCCATCCCCAAAAAAATGACACACGTCAACGTTACCTGACGGCAAACCTCTTTTGTTTCGTCTGGTTATGTGTGCAATTTTTTTGGCCGGAAAAGCGTTGTGTGTGAGTATCTCACACAACAGGGGCTGTTGGGGATGTGTCGGGCGATAGTCCAGGCGGGGGGCTGAGGGAGAAGGTGGCTTAAATGAGCTTCCGTCTTGGGGGAGGATCTTCGACCGATCAAAAGAACCGGATGCGGAACTTCACTCGTTGATCCAGCCTTGTGATGCCGGCCTTTTGGGCTGTTTCCACGGCTAAAGCGTATTCCCCGCGCGTTGTGGAGCGATTGATGCTCGGTTTCTCAAAGGCTCGACCGCAGGGTCGGTACTGGTTCATGATGTTGACGTACGTGTTACGGGAAACTTCATCGGCCAGGAAGGTCATGGCCTCCCCGGTTCCGGCAAGGCCTTCGGGCATGACCAGATGACGCACCAGCAGTCCGCGAACCGCGATGCCGTCCTCGTCGATCTCAAGGTCCCCCACCTGTCGGTGCATCTCTATGATGGCCGCACGTGCTACCGCGGGGTAATCCTCCGCGTCCATGAGCTCTTTGCTCATCCGGGAATCCATGAATTTGAGGTCGGGCATGTAGATGTCCACGATCCCGTCAAGGAGCTTCAGGGTCTCCAACGAATCGTAAGCTCCGGTATTGTAGACCAGGGGAACCCGCAATCCGTTCAAAGCGGCCGTGAGAACGGCATCGAGGATCTGGGGCACCACGTGGGATGGAGTGACGAAATTGATGTTATGGCAGCCCATCTCCTGCAAATTGAGCATGAGACGTCCCAAGCCCGCGGCGTCAACCTCTTGGCCTTCCATGAGGTGACTGATCTCAAAGTTCTGACAGAATAAGCACTTGAGGTTGCAGGACGTAAAGAAGATCGTCCCCGATCCGCCCCGTCCCACGAGAGGGGATTCCTCTCCGAAATGCGGATTTGCGGAAGATACCACGGCCTGCTCTCCGAGACCGCAAAATCCCGTCTCCCCGGCGAGTCTGTTCAGCATGCATTGTCGAGGACAGACTCGGCATTCCCTGAGCATTTCTCGTGCCTCAGAGACGCGGGCGGCGAGACTCCCGTCCTTCAGAGCATTGAGATAAGCCGGTCGGAGCATTCGATTCTCCCCCTTGGTTTTCTCGTTTATGTCTTCGGCTTCAATTTCCCGTCACCGCCAACCCTTTGAAGCAATACCTATTTTGCCTCATCCGTCCGACCTACGCTTTTGATAGGCAATGTCATCAAGTGTGCCCTACCGGGTCGCCGCGAGGATCAATCTTCGTGATTGATCTCGACCACCTCGTCCCCGTAATGGACCGACATCAATGAGAGCCCATGGGGCGGAGCCGTCGGCCCCGACCGGGAGCGGTCGCAGGATTCCAGTATAGCGAGGAAATCCGCCGGCACGATCTTTTTCTTGCCCACGAGCACAAGGGTGCCCACCAGGGAACGTACCATGTACCGCAGAAACCCGGTTCCCGTGATGCTGAAGAGAAGAACCTCACCGGTGGAATCTTTCGTCAGGCGTGTGTCGATGATCTCGCGAACCGTGGAAGTGGTGCCGTCCGTTGGAGAACCGAATGCCGAGAAGTCATGGCTTCCCAGAAGGTGGCCTGCAGCCAGAGCCATGGACTCGGTGTCCAACGCTTGGGGGATGTGCCAGGCATAGAGGCGATGGAAAGGCGATCGTAGCGACCGGTTGAGGAATCGGTAGCAATAGGTCTTGGAACGGGCCGAGTGTCTGGCGTGGAAGTCATCCGCCGCTGTCTGCAGGCTGCTCAGTGCTATGTCTGGGGGGAGGAGAGCGTTACAAGCCTTGTGCAGAGCCGTGACGCCACCGGACCAGTCGCCGATGAAATGCGCGACCTGTCCTCTCGCATGCACTCCTGCGTCGGTCCGACCCGCGCCGTGCACGCGGATCGGAACATCGAGCAGGCGACTGAGGACCCGTTCCATTTCCCCCTGTATGGTCGGCAGTCTCTTCTGCAATTGCCAGCCGTGGTACGCAGTGCCGTCGTACTCCACGACCGCTTTGAACTTGGTCATCTACCCACGCACATCCCTGATGTTCCCAACGGGCGGATGGAGGTTCCCGAGGGCCGGCTCCTCACGCGGTCTCGACCATACCGAGAAAGTACCTGTGCAGCCGATCGTCTCCGGTCAACTCAGGATGGAATGAAGTTGCCAGGAGGCGGCCCTGGCGTACGGCGACGATCCGACCGTCCGTCAATCGGCACAGAACCTCTGCATCGGGACCGACTTTCTCGATGACGGGAGCGCGGATGAAAATCCCCCGAAAGGGGCCGTCTTCGATGCCCCAAACGGTCAGATCTTCCTCGAAACTATCGACCTGTCTGCCGAACGCGTTGCGTTGAACGACCACATCCATGATGCCGAGTATGGGCTGATCCATGCCCACGTCTTTCGCCATGAAGACCAAACCGCCGCACGTCCCCCATATGGGCACGGTCGCCGAGAGCTCCCGTATTTTCTCCAAAAGTCCGTATTGCACGGCCAGCTTTCCTATGGTCGTGCTTTCGCCGCCGGGGAGTATCAATCCGTCCAATCCTTGGAGCTCTCCCGGGAGCCGAATCTCACAAGGTTCAACCCCAAGTCGTCTCAACACCGCACAGTGTTCATAGAAATCCCCCTGGAGGGCAAGAACTCCTATTTTCATAGCCTCTTACCATCCCCTGGAGGCGAGACGCTGGCTTTCGGAAAGCTCCGTGACACCGATGCCCACCATGGGCTCTCCCAAGCCCTTGCTGACCTCGGCCAGTATTTTGAAATCATTGTAGTGGGTGACGGCTTCAACGATGGCTTTGGCCCTTGCCGCAGGATTGCCGCTTTTGAAGATGCCCGAGCCCACAAAAACTCCGTCCACGCCAAGATGCATCATCAGGGCCGCATCCGCAGGAGTGGCCACGCCGCCCGCGGCGAAATTCACCACAGGTAGTGTCCGGAGCTCCGCGGTCTCCTTCACCAGCTCGAAGGGGGCGCCGATCTCCTTGGCATATGCCATCATCTCATCCTGTCGCATGGTTGTCAGACGTCTGATCTCGCCCAGCACCGCGCGAGCGTGACGCACCGCCTCCACGACGTCTCCGGTGCCTGCCTCGCCTTTGGTTCGGATCATGGCAGCGCCTTCGCCGATTCGCCGCAGCGCCTCACCCAGATTGCGGCATCCGCACACAAACGGGACCTTGAAATCCGACTTGTCGATATGATTCTGCTCGTCGGCCGGTGTCAGCACTTCGCTCTCGTCTATATAATCCACACCCATGGCCTCAAGTATCCGTGCCTCCACAAAATGGCCTATTCGGCACTTGGCCATAACCGGGATGCTCACCGCGCTCATTATCTCCTGGATCAGCGCGGGGTCGCTCATCCTGGCGACTCCACCATGGGCACGAATATCTGCAGGCACTCTCTCGAGAGCCATGACCGCGCAAGCTCCTGCGTTTTCCGCTATGCGGGCGTGCTCCGCGGTAACCACATCCATAATGACCCCGCCCTTCAGCATCTGGGCGTGACCACGTTTTACCGTCTGGGTCCCTGTTTCCATCGATTTCTCCCGACTTGACTCTCCGATGAGCGCCCTCCCCTCTTGTGGGGGAGGACGACCCAATATTATAGCACGTGAGAACGCAAATGCGGACACTCAGTTCGCAGGTGCGCTCCGATCTCTTCATACCGAGGCTTGTCCAAGCCACCGGAACGTGACTATCCAAAAGGTTGCCGTTTCAGGCACGCCCTTTCAGCTCCAAACGATATCAACCGAGAGGGAATGTCAGGCTGCGGGTCGCTCATCCTGTCGAATACGGAACTCCGGCCGGCAGCTTACGGGTGGGCGCTGTGTGCGTGATCCCGATCCTGCGCCACCAGCGGCCGGCGGCCGGCGGTCTCCTCTGCGGGTTGTGCGTGGGGCTCTTTGCGCTTCCATACTTTGGCGACCGACGCCAGTCCCGATCGAAGTCGAGACCCGTGGGATCGCTCTTCCAGAGGCGGAATAGGCTTGCCGGTGACTTCGCCGTAGATTGCGTTCAAGATCTCCTGAAGGCTGTTGAAGACGGTCTGGACTATGGTGGGGTCGAGCTCCAGGTCTCCCTCGGGAGTGCGGCCCTTCTCCAGCGTGTCTTCGGCGATATTGTACGCAGCAAGCACGCTCCGAATGATGTTCTTTTTTCGATGGATCTCGCGCCAGGCGATCCAGGAGGCAAAAAGGGAAGTCATACCGAAAATCACGCACATCACAAAGACGATGACGTTGAAGTACTTGATGGTGATGTCCAGCAAGTTCATGGATTCCATGAAGAAACTCCTTCCCCTGATCGACGGCGCACCAAGCCGCTTTCCTCGGGCCTCAACCCCTATCAGGAATGGCGCCGGACGTCAATGCAAATGAGGGAGAAGGCGGGATCATTCAGTCACGGGAGGGATTGGCAGGCCGGCGTGGCGGGAAAAAGGAAGCCCGGTACTGGACCGGGCCTTGGTACTCTTTCTCGGAAATGCAGTGCCGAAAGGCAATCGATTTCAGGATGACCCCGAATGATCCCACGTCGTCACCCCGACCGAACGCCGGGGTCCAGGTCGTTCGGAAGAGCCTGGATTCCTGCCTTCGCAGGAATGACGGAGAAGGAGCTCGATCATGAAGGGATACTCTGGTAGTCCAGCCTGGGTGAAATGCACGACCGAACCTATGAAATCGAATACCTCGTACGAACCGGCGAGACGCCGGAAATAAAGAAAAAAGACCCCGTGGAGGCGCTGCTCTTCAGCACCCGATGCGTTCAGGAAAGCGCACGGAGCCTTCCTCAGGTTATTTCTTCTGCTCTTCGATCTTCCGAATCTCGTCGGTGATAAAGGCTTTGAACGAGTCGTCCGCCGACATCAAGAGAGCCCAATCCGCCTCGAGGTTCGACGGCTTGATCTTGCAGATCCACCCTTCGCCGTACGGTGCTTCGTTCATCTTTTCAGGCTCGTCTTCGAGAACCGGATTGACTTCCGCCACCTCGCCCGACACCACCGCGTAAATCCGCCCCACCCACTTGCCGGATTCGATGGACCCGTACGGTTTGCCGACGGTCACCTCATCCTCGTCTTCAGGAAGATCGACGAAAGTAATCTCTCCGGCCTGCTTCGAAATAAATTCCGTGGCTCCGGTGATTACCAGATCGCCCTCAATTCTTGCCCAAAAATGGTTCTTTTCGTATTTCAGATCATCCGGAAAGACATACCCTTCAAATTCCATCTCTACCTCCTAAACATGAGGAAACCGGTCGTTACACAAAATTGCCGGGTCTGTTGCTCACAGTCTCACTCTCCCGTTCGGGCGGCAGATGGGATCTGCTCCGCGCGATACCGGGATAGCCCCGTCCCCACTGTCTCGTTCAGCCTTCAACCGCCTTGAGGAGCGCGGACGGCTTGACGCGGTTCAGTTTGAATCCCAACTCTTGGGAGGAAATCCCGAGCGCCAGGCCCAGGATCTGCGGATAGTAAACCACCGGAACTTTCAGGTCAAGACCGGCTGATTTGACAATCTTTTTCTGTTGGCCTTCGTACATGACGTTACAGAACGGGCAGACCAGGACGAGGGCATGAGCCCCTGTCTGCGCAACGTCGACAAGCTTTTTGGCTGCCAAGGCGTTGGCCGTTTCTTCGGAGAATCCCAGAACCCCTCCGCCGCAGCAGTCCTTGAGCGACGGGTACTCCGCGACATGTGCCCCTGTGGCTGCAATGAGCTCGGACAACGTGTGGGGGACTTCAGGGGAATCGAATCCTTTCGTCAGCTCTGAAGGCTTGAGGTAATGGCATCCGTAATGCGGCGCGAGGATCACCTCGGAAAGGGGACGGGTCACGGCTGCCTTGATCGCCTCCGGGCCTACTTCTTCCCAGAGAAGCCTCATATAATGCCGAACCCGAACCGGTCCTTCGTAGTGAAGGCCCACCTTCTTGAGCCGCTCGTTCACCTGGTCCTTGAGATCGGGATTGTGGTCCAGGGCGTGAGCCGCTTCGGTGAGGGTTCCCGCGCACGCGTTGCATAGGGCGCAGATCTCCCCGCCTTCACGTTCGGCCAGGGCCAGGTTGCGCGCGGCGATGGTGAGCGTATGGGCCGCGTCCAGCGATTTCAAAGGGAAACCGCAACAACCGAATGATTTAAGATCTCGAAAGGTTATGCCTAATGCTGCCGCCGTGAGCCGCGCGGAGACCTCGTAGTTGAGATTGCGGACCGGGACGGTGCAGCCGAGATACAAAAGCGCTTCCATCACATCTTTCCCGCAGGGGTGATCGGGCTGTTGGACCCGGAACATGAAGCGGAACGATCCGCCATGCTGAAATTACAAGAGGGCATCGTAATCCTCAGGACGCTCCTCGATCGGCGGAAGGCCCAGCTTTTCACGTTTTTCGTTCTCGAAGTCGCTCACCTCGTAGAGCCTGCCGTGTTGCTTCAAAAGGCTCTTCTGCACGGTGAGACCCGGGGGCAGGCAGGCCTCTTGCGCTGCCAGGTTCTTGATGGCGTACATGACTTCGGTAAAACTGACGTGCTGGGGACAGACTTCGTGACATCCGTAACAGGACGAGCAGAGCCAGATGAAATCGCTCTCCAAGACTTCTTTCTTCATCCCGAGGAGGACCATGCGTATGATTCTTCTCGGGTCGTAACGCTGGTCCACCGGCTGGATGGGACAAGCCGCTGTACATGCCTTGCACCCGAAACAGGCTTGTATCCCTTCTCCTCCGGGTTGTCGGGCCACCCGCTCCTTGAACGAGGGATCCAGATCGTTGAGCTTTATTCGGCTCATCTTGGGCTCCTGCAGTCGAACTGGGTCGAAGGCTCCCGAGGGATGCCTTCTCAAAGAATTGTAACTACTTCTCTTGCGTGCACAAGAGCCCGCACGCTCTTAGAATTCGATTCCATAAGTCCGGTCACGCATTTCACCCCTGGCGACCCTACCAAGGTATTTGTTCAGGATCGAGCCCTCTCTCCGTCATTCCTGCGAAGGCAGGAATCCAGGCTTTTCCGCATACTCTGGGCCCCGGCTTTCGCTCGGGGTGACGACTTGGGAGCATTCGGGGTCATCCTGAAATCGATTGCTTCCGGCACCGTATCCAGGAAACGAAGTACTTTGCCGAACGATCATCACTCGGATGGAGGAGCTTCTCCACCTTCCCCGTCCACAACCCTTCTCAGATCGTTGAGAGCCGTCACCAGGACCGCCGGCGTATTCGCCGCGAGAGGTACGAACTTGACCACGTCCGGAGAAAGCCCTGCCTCTCTCAACATCGTACAGGCCTGCAGAGATCGCTCGGCAGCCAGGACCGTCCCGTAGATCGACGCACAATTTCCCGAGAAACAACCGGCAACCATGACTCCATCCGCACCGGCTTGTAATGCGAGGAGCACGTGAGCCCGATCCACCGTTCCCGCGCAGGGGACCACCACGGGGACAAGGTCATGGAGCAGCTCGGCGCGTATTGTTGTGAGTGTCTGAGCTGCAGAGCGGGCACAGAGAAACCCGACGATCTTCCTGGGGCCCTCGGCTGCTGCCAATCCTGCCCTAATACGTCCTCCCAGGTCCGCGTTTCCCGGTCCGGGTGGAAGCTTGATGGCCTCCATGGGGCATTCCACTGCGCAAATCCCGCAACGGACGCAGGTCAGGGGGTCGGGCTCGGCCTTCTTTCCGAAGGTTATCGCGCCGTGAGGGCAGAGGCGCACGCATGTCAGGCACAAGATGCACTTGTCCGGATCGACCTCAGGGGGACCGGGAAGGCCGCGGAGCTCGTCCTCTGCGGTTGACTCTCTCAACGCAACCGAAACGGCCTCTATGTCGCTTTCAATCAGCTCGGGATCGAACACGCCCCGCGAGGGCCCCACCGCAAGGATGCCCTTCTTTTGCGTTGCAACGCCGGAAAATCGAACCGACTCGGGCTGAAGAAACGGTGCGGAGATCGCTGATGACGGTATGGCATCCAGCAGCGGGCCGAGGGTGGGTGGCGGCAGCACCAGCTCGTCTACCACGAGAAGATCCGGAAGAAGCTCCATTTCCTGTCCCAGGAGCGGATCGGTGAAGACCATCAAAGGACCGGTGGGGGTGTCCTCGAAGACCGGGCCGCTTCCGTCGAATTTGAAGAAGAGTGCTCCGCCTTCCCGGGCCAGACGGTAACGCCGTTCCAACCCTTGGGCCGCCACCTTCACGTGTCTCGTGAAGACATAGGGCTGAACCCGTTCCCTCCCGTTGATCTTCTCTACACAGTTCAGCACCCGTGCAAAAACCGAAGGATCGGAGTCGCCTTTCAGACCGCAGAGGAAAGCCACGTGGAGCCACCCGCCGCGTTGGGGAGCGATCGATTCCCCTGAAGCAAGCTTCTCCTCCAGATCCGACAGGGAGACCGTAACGTTGGAACCGGAGACCCCGTACTCCTCGTATTTGGAGACCAACAACGCGGGTTGAGCTGCAACGATGAACCCGACTTCTTGCGAGACTTTGCCCGCGGGAGTCTTCAACGTCACATCGAATCCGTGAATGAATCCGTAGATCTTTTCCAGTTCGGCATCCCCGAGAACCGACACGTTCGGGTTGGGAGACTCCGGTCGCCCCGCTTCCACGAGCATCACGTCAAATCCATCCCTACCGAGGCGCTCCGCCAGCCGAAGACCGATTCCGTCTCCTCCGAGAACCATAACCCTGTCGTCTCGGCTCTCCCGCCGGGGTGGTCTGCTCAAAAAAACGGACTGCAATACCCGCTCCTTCACCGATCGTCTCCCCTTGAGGATCTTCGGACGTACGCTGCCGCTGCCGCTGAAGCCCTGATAGCGTGGGAAATCGTCTCCTCGATGGACCTCGGTCCCTGAGCCGTGCCCGCCACAAAGAGTCCGTCAGCGCCTGTTTCGACCGACTCCCCGTCCAGTCCGGCAAAACCGTCCACGTTGCTTTTCACGTCGAGGAATTCCCCGATAGGGTGAGGAGAAATCCCGATGCTCAAGACCACAATATCAAAAGACTCGGCAACCCTCCGCTCGTCGGGTCCGTGATAGATTACCTCCGCGCGGCCGTCCGGCGAGGATCGAATTTCACCGGGGATCGATCGGATGAGCCTGACTTCCTCTGCCGCCCGTGACAAGCGTTGCTCGAAATCCCGATCGTACGTCTGAATGTCCATATAAAACATGGAGACGTCTATAGTCGGAAACCGGCTTTTCAGCAGGCGCGCCGACCGCAATCCGTAACCGCAGCATACCCTGGAGCAATAGTCTCTCCCGATGGACGGGTCCCTGCTTCCCACACACTGGATGAACGCGGCGGACCGGATCTGGCCGGCTCCGGTATCGGTCGTCCAATTCTCCGCCCTGAGCATGGTTTCCAGCTCCAGGGCGGTCATTACTCCGGGAACTCGTCCATAGCCGAAACGAGGCTTTTCCAAGGGATCGAAAGGCTGAAATCCCGTGGCAAGAATGACCGATCCCGCATCCACAACGATCGTCTGAGGAGTGTCATCCATGCGGAACGCGTTGTGGGGGCACACGTCCACGCAGGCTCGACAGGAGCCGGCGCGGAAGAAACGGCAACGAGCCTCGTCCAGCACAAGCTTGTCACCCAGAGGGGACCGTACAAGTGCTCCGGGCTCGGGGCAGGCCTTTTCGCACGCGCCGCACAGATCGCAGAGATCGGGGACTATCCGCACCGGCCGCTGCAAAAGCTCCGCATGGAATGTCCCGTTGCATCGCTCCACGCTTTGTACCGTGGTCCGGAGGAGGCTCGTGACCTGAGTATGAGTCCCTACCTTTTCCAAAACATCTTCAAGGAGGCAAGCCCCGCATCGCTGGCACCGATCCGTCGCCTTACAGCAAAATTTCGCCACATGGCCGCCGGGATAGGGTCCCTGTTCCACCAGGACGGACTCCAGTCCCAGTCCCGAAAGCTCTCGGGCGCACCAGAGCCCGGCTATGCCGGCGCCCACAATGATCGCGTGTTTCTCCATATTCGCTCTCAAAGATTGTCGAGGCGGCGAAAAGACGACCGGGCTTCCTCAAAATACGGGGAAGACCCTTCCATCTCCTCAGTCGGGCCGTAGCCTACCCGTTACGGACCTATTTAATCCCGCTGAAATCGTTTCTGATAGTCTGTGCGCACGACCTTGCCCGGATGAGTGCTCTTGCTGTTGTCCCTCGGTGGTACCACAGTTGTGAGGATGTCCAGCCTCGACTGCTGCCGTAGCCTATCAATGATCGAGACCCATGCACAGTCCCTTTCAGGGCTGGTCTCGCATTTGCCGTTTTGGGGCCCTCCGCAAGGACCGTTGAGGAGGCTCTTGGCGCACATGGTCACGGGGCAGATGCCCCCGGTGATCCCCAGGTAGCATTGATTGCAGGATCGGCAGCGTTCCGACCAGACGCCTGCGTCCTCGTTCACCCCTATGAAACTGGTATCCACACCGGGAAAGACCGGTGTGTCCGGATACATCTGGGCAAGGAACTGGATGCCGGCCCCGCATGCAAGGGATACCACGGCGTCCGCCTTCTCCACGGAATCGCTGAAAAGGCGCAAAAACTCTCTGTCGCATTGCCTTTCAACAGTGGCGGCGAATGCTTCGAACCGGTCATTGTTGCGCCTGCCCGCCAGTTGGAGTCGAGTGGCCAAAATCGAAGCCTCTTTCTCTCCTCCGGCCAGACAGACTGCAACGCAGGTACCGCATCCGGCTACGAGAACGCGGGAATATTCCCGAACCATTTCCTGTACTTCTCCAAAATCCTTTTGCTTGGCTACAATCACTGGTACCTCCGGGAAAAAGAGGCGAGCCGAACGATGGGCTCCAACGAGCATAGCCAAGCGTCTTCAAGGTGTCAAGTACGGCCTGCATCGCGCGAGCGAGGGACGAGGGGAGAGCCGGAAAATTCACGTGAAGGAACCGCCGCTAAGCCGACCTCGCCGCGAACGTTCCGTCAGCGCTTGCGGAGGATACCCTCCACGGCCGCCAGAAGCTCTTCCCCGTTTTGATTGGTTTTGCGGGAGAAGAGGAACCGATGCTCGATGCCCGATCGCATACGGAGAATCAGGCCTTTGAACACACCCAGGAAGCTCGTTTTCGTCACGCTCTGAATTCGAGGAATTGACAACTCCAGGGTTTCTCTTCTCACTTTGCGAGCAAGCCACGCGATCCCTGCAGATTCAATTGCGGCAAGCCAGACCGCCCATCCGTGGGGCCAGAAAAGCAACCGCTGGTCGGTGACGGCCATGCGTCCGTAAACCGTCAAGAACCACGGGGAAAAGATCAGCTCCGTTGAATTGAGAAGTCTCTCGCCTGGTCGGAGTACAAAATCGAGAGCCTCCCCTTCAGAGGTGGCTTCTGTGGACGGCTTCTCACGAACTTCCGACGGGAGCTCGGTCGATTGCGGTAACTCCTCGGAATGGGGAGCCGGGGGTTGTACTCCGATGAGCGCAGCCCGCCTTCGCGCGAAGTCGGTCCGGCTCATGCTTCCTTTTTCAAAGATCTCTTTCAGCCGGGCATACTTGGCCGATCGCTCGGACAGTTCACGGCGCTTGACCTCAAACTCCTCTTCGGTCACCAAACCTGCTTTGAGGAGGTTTTTCAAGGCATGGAGCGCCGGACCGTTTCGGTCCCAAAGCAACAACTCCTCACGCTTTCCGGCGAATTCGGAGGCACTCAGGACTCCCGCCTCAAAGGCTTTCCGCAAAACGGTCATGTCTCCGTTTGAGTTCATGTCAACGTCGGGATTCGGACGCTCGGGTCGTCCGGACGCGTCCTCTTTGAGCCCTTGTTCTTTCTCTTCTCTCTTTTTGGAGTTTTTTTGTCCGCCTGACGCGTGCTCCTCGTTGAATTCGGCCACCCGGAAGCCGCAGCGGGGGCAGACGTCGTAGTCGAGAAGTTCTCTCGACCGACACTGCGGACAGCGGAACTTAAAAACAGGGCGATGCAGACCGTTACGGTTGTGGTTGGCGGAAGAGCTCCGATCCGGGCGGCTTGGTATGATATCAACGGTACCGTGCAATTGGGAGCCTCGGGTGAACAGATCTCCCTCACTTACGAGCTTTTCTTTCAATAGTCTGGAAAAAAGAGAGTCAAGACCTTTGACCGAGAGACGGTACTTCTTCATGAGTGCGGCATCTGTAAGCCCCGCCTTGATGTCGCCAAGTACTTCATTGGCTGAAACTCTCCTCTTGCCGTTCCTGGTCGAACGCTTTCTGTACCGGTCCACATCTTCTTTGGCAAGGTATCCGGCAGCGGTCATTTTCATGAACAGGCTCTTCAAACCTCTCATTGACAGCCCATGCCGGGACATAATCTCTTCTTTGGAACGTCCCGCCCGGACGTCCTCCAGAACAGCCCTTACCGACACGGGTTTCTTCGCGACCATACCCCAGGCTCTCCCGAGCTAATCCTTTTGAAATGTCTTGTGGTTACAGGGGCCCGAATCTCGGCATTCCGCTCCGATATCGGTGACCATACCACACTTTTAGCAGGAAAACGGCGACTGATTTTTCTTCTAATGGGGAACTTCAATACGCCGAAGCGGAAAATGAAACCGGTAAACTGAGCCGATCCGGTTTGCCGCGGACCTTGATGAACGTTCTCGTGACGAAGCGGCTACGCGGCCTCGGGAGCAGCCGCACTCAACGTGTCCGAGACCGCCTTTCTTCGTCGTCTCTCTTCGGGCCGGCCGGCGGTGTCATCCGAAGATGAGGTGCCGTACCAATGCCGTGCCCGGTCAACGCCTCCGTCCGCCTCCTCGATGTCCGCCACCCCCACCGGAGGGGACCCTTCCACCACCGAAGCTCGGAGAACCGCCACTTCTTCGTGAGGCATTGAAGTGCTCGGCTCTCATGTTTCCCCTGCTCCTGGAAGCCGCCTCCTGGTTGAGCGACCTCACCACATTACTCGATCCGCCGCGATTCAGGTTTTGCGGTCTGTGGACTTCCTGCCGCTGCTGGGGCTGTGTTCGGCGCGGAGTCACATCCTGTTTCGCCCTCTCTTTTTGAAGTCTTTCCCGATCGGCCCGTTCCCGCTGCATTTTGTCCGCTCTATCCAGCCCCTGACGGAGCTGTTGCCGGTCCGCATTCTCCTGACGGGCTCTATCCTTCTTCAACCGTTCCTGCTGGGCCTTCATTTGGTTCAGCTTTTCCTGCCCGGCAGTCCCTCTGTCCGCGCCGGGGCGCGTGCCGCCCGTTTCCGCGCGCGCGCGGTCCATGGGTTGCCATGCCTTGTTCTCCCCATATTGGGACCAGTTGTCTCGGCCGGTCTTCTTGTAGACATTGCCGTCCTTGCCCACAAACAAGTCCCCGGCCCCTTTGCCGGGCCGGCCGGCCGGCCTGTCCTTGCCGGTCGGGAGCTTGCCGCCTTCCTTGATTCCCTGCAAGCGTCCCTTGCCCATGGCCGCACCAATTCCCCCGAGCGCTCCCACTGCTCCGACTGCCGCGGCAGATTTTCCCCAGCGCGAATAGGGACTTATGTGACGCACCCCTGCGTGGAACCCTGTAGCGGGGCTGTACGCAATCCCGGCCGCTACTGCACCGTGGGGTCCCCACGCGACGGCTCCCCGGGCGTATGCGCCGGTGCCGGGATTGTACACGGCTCCCCGTCCTATGCCTCGATAAGGACCGTAAACCGCGCCTCCTCGGACAAAATTCCCCGTGAACGGGTTGTAGTACGCCCTGAAACCGTACGAGTACGGTCGGGGGAAGAATACGGGGCGCCGGCCCGGCCGGAAATATGGCGGGTAGTAATATCCGGTGCCGTACACCAGTGATCCATCTTCTTCGTAGCACCCCAGGTAGCCCATGGTGTAGCCGAACTCAACCTCGTCGGGCGTGGACTCGTACACTTGGACGTACGTCGTGTGGTACATAGGGGAAGACGGGGGAATCGAGTAGATTTCCGGAGGCACGGATGACGCCACCTGCCAAGGCCCGGTAGGCCGGTCCGACACGAACCAGACGCCGTCTTGGCAAGCGTAATACTTCCCGTTGACCATAATGACGTCCGACTGGGTGTTTACCCCATATTGGAGCGAAGTCCCTTTGATCGGCTCGAATTTGGGCTCTCCCTGGTACGAAACGGTCGGCTTGGCTTCATTCCGTTTGACCCGGGCCTTGCGAGGTATTGAAGCCTGAATGAGAGACTCCTCAGACTCCGCGGTTCCCGGCACGGAAGCAAGTACGTCGCTGAAGTCACCCTCGGACGGAATGCGGGCAAAATCGGGGGGCAAGTCTTTCCCTACCCATTTCCAGGGGCCTTTGAGACTCTTGGCCCTGAACCACCGTCCCGAGATAGGATAGTAATAGCTCTTGTCGCCGTCGTAAAAAAAGAGGGGGCAGTCTGCATTGCTCACTGAAGAGAGCCGCGTTCCTTCTATTGGATTCAACTTCGGAGGCCCCTCGGTGACGATCAACTCGGCAGGCTTGGTGCTTACAAATACCACGGGGGCTGTCGATCCCTCCGTCTTGGCCGGCGAAAGGTGCTCCCTCACGGATTGCCAGTTTTCGTCATTCGGGATTTTGGAGAAACTCTCGGGAAGTTTCTCGGCCACCTTCCACGTCCCTTGCAGAAGGTCGTCCGTGGTGAGCCAGGCATCCTCGTCGAGGAGGTAGTAGCGCTTATCCCGAGACGAGAGAAAGAGATCCCAATTGGTGTTCACCGCAAAGGAAAGCTCGTTCTCCACTACGGGATAGAATGCGGGTTTTTCGTCGAATTGCACGAGGATCGCGGGCTTTTGGGAAGTGAAGATAGTAGGTGGTTCGTTCGTCCCCGCGAACTTTCGATCGGACTCCTTGGTTCGTTTAAGGTTTGCAAGGATCCTGTCCAGAGAAACATTCGATATCTCTTTCGGGAATCGACCCTCCAGCAGGCGAGTCATCTCCTTGGATGCCTTTTCGTCGAGGCCGGGAAAGCTCGCCTTGGCGATCCTGAGGTTACGGAGGCTTACCAGGCGCTCGTCGAGATCGGCCACCGTGTCGGCGTGCAGCCAGAGCGCACCGACGATAGGCTCCTTGCCGCCTTCAGGAGTTATCTCAACCGCCATCCGCGCCTCGATTTTGGAATAGTCTTTCCAATCGTCTACTTGCGGCTGGTACGCGAGGACGCTCTGTCCGTCCACCTTCAAAGATCTCGGCCAGCCGACGTCGGGCATCGCCCATCCGCTCTGCGCCACGACGAAGAGGAGAAGCACGGCCATCAGCACGGTAACTGTTCTTCGCTCGGACATCATCCTACCTCCACGGGGCTTCTGAGGGCCGGTACCTACCAATGCATCCGTCGAACGGGTCGTCCCGCTCACGGCATTGCCGTTGATTCTCGGACAACCCCTGCGGCAAAAAACTTGTACAAGCCGATTCACGGGTAAATTGTTTCCGCAGCACTGTTCCCCCCTCCGGATAACCGTCACGTTACAGTTTAAACAATTATTTCCGGAAGGTAAATGTCAAGGTGCCGTCGAAGGATTTATCCGTTCCCTCGGAGCCCGCTGCATCCCCGGTGATTGCCGGCAACGGCACACGGGTTACGCCCCGAAGGCTTCCCACCGGACCGTCAGGACGACGACCATTTCTTGAACTCGCTCACCACAAAAAAGAGGTGCTCCTTCATGGCGGCTTCCGCGGCGTCGGGATCTCTGTCTTCGATGCAGCGGAAGATCTTTCTGTGGTGGTCGAGGATCTTTTCCTGGGATTCAGGGGCGACGAAGACCTGTTCTCTGTGGATCTTCACGGAGTAGTTGATGAGCTGGTAAATGCTGTCGATGAGGTGCACGAATATCGTATTGTGCGTTGCCGCGGCGATCTCGGTGTGAAATTTGAAATCTACCTCGAAGCGAATCTGTCCCCTTTCGAAATCCCTCTCCATCTCCTCCAAATAGCGGCGGATGGCCTGAACTTCTGCTTCCGTGCAGTTTTGCGCGGCCATCCTGGCTGCCCAGGATTCCATGAAGGCTCGAACTTCGGTGAGCTCGAGTACGCGTTGCCTGTCCTCTTCGAGAAACGCTTCAATCGGCGACCGGATCTCCTGCTCGGCGATGTTCTTCACAACCGAGCGCCCTCCGTGGGAGGTCTCCACCATGCCCAGCATCTCCAGTTGCTGGATGGCTTCACGCACCGACGGCCGGCTGATCCCCATCTGCTCGGCCAACTCCCGCTCTGAAGGAAGGCGGTCCCCCACCTTGAAGATCCCGTCGCTGATGACCTTCTTAAGCTGGTTCGCGACCTTCTCAGAGACTCGCTCCATTCGGATCGGTCGGAACACGACATCGGGGGATTGGTCCTGATTCCCATTCATGGCCTGAGAATAGCCGGGAACCAATTCGGCTGTCAAGTTTTTTACAACTCCTCTGAAAAACAACTTGACAACATTCTCATCCGGTCGTATGGTCTGACCAGTTATCCACTCCTCATTCCTGGCCGGTAAGATCATGACAAAGGCGTTCGTCAGTCGATTACGGGAGCTCTTCGGCGATCACAAAGTCCTCGCCGCCGATGCCGATCTGCTCTGTTACTCCTACGATGCCACTCCCCTTGTAACCCACAGACCGGACGTTGCCGTGCGCGTCACCTGCGATGAGGATATCGGCAAGGTCTTGGAATTCGCTGCCAAGGAAGGACTTCCCGTAACCACACGCGGGAGCGGAACCGGGCTGAGTGGCGGCTCAGTGGCGGTCCATGGGGGGATCGTTCTCCTGACCACGGCAATGAACAGGATTTTGGCCATCGACAGAGACGATCTTTCGGTTACGGTGGAGCCGGGAGTCATTACCGGAGAGCTGCACGCTGCGGTCGAGGCCGAGGGTCTCTTTTATCCTCCCGATCCCGGGAGCATGAAGATATCCACCATCGGCGGAAACGTGGCGGAAAATGCCGGAGGTCTGAGGGGCCTGAAATACGGGGTTACCGGAGATTACGTGCAGGCGGTTGACGTATATCTCGTTGACGGCTCCAAAGTTCACTGCGGCACCAAATGCGTAAAGGACGTGGCAGGATATAATCTCACCAAGTTCATGGTGGGAACCGAGGGGACCATCGGCGTCTTCTCACGGATCTCTCTCAAGCTCATACCCAAGCCGCAGACAAAGAAGACATTCCTGGCTCTCTATGACGATATTCTCGACGCGGCACGAACCGTCTCCGCTATCATCTCCCGTAGGATCATTCCCTCGACATTGGAGCTGATGGACCAAGTTACCATCGGGTGCGTGGAGGACTACGCCAAGATTGGGTTGCCACGGGATGTGGCGGCACTTCTTCTTATCGAGTCGGACGGGCATCCCGAGGTGGTTCGGGAGGAAGCGGCGGGCATCGAAGAAGCGTGCACCGCCAATGGAGCCCGCACGTTGCGGGTTGCCAAAGACCTTGCTGAGGCCGTGGAGCTCTCCACCGCGCGGCGCATGGCGCTCTCCGCACTTGCACGGGTCAAGCCCACTACGATTCTCGAAGACGTTACGGTTCCCAGGCCTGCCATACCCGAGATGATGGCTGCCATCAAAGAGGCTGCGGCAAAATATTCGGTGCAGATAGGCACCTTCGGGCATGCCGGTGACGGGAACCTCCATCCGACCTGTTTGACCGACGAACGGGACCAAGAGGAGATTCATCGGGTGGAAGAGGCTTACGAGATTATTTTCGACAAGGCCATCAGCCTCGGCGGCACCATATCGGGCGAACACGGTACCGGCCTGACCAAATCCAAGTACCTGCCTCGCATGGTGGGGCCGAAAGCCGTCGAGATGATGAGAAGAATCAAAACAGCCTTCGATCCGGAAGGGCGACTGAATCCGGGTAAAGTCTTTCCATCGGTTTCCGAGTAACAGCGATGAAGAGTGCAGTCTACACGGAACAACTCTCCAAGTCATTTGCCACCCTCGACATATACGAATACGGAGACGTGCTTCAATGCATGCGGTGCGGTCTCTGCCTCCCTACCTGCCCCACATACCGGACCGACGGTCTGGAAACGCAATCGCCCCGGGGCCGCGTGGCAATGATCAAGGCGGTGATCGACGGGCACTTGGCTCCATCGGCCGATTTTATCGACCACATGTACCATTGTCTGGATTGCCGCAACTGCCAATCCGTATGTCCTGCAGGGGTGAAGGCGGGGGAGCTCGTCCTTGAGGCACGTCATCGCATCGAAGAGAATAGACCGCAGAATGCTCTCAAGAGATTCCTTCTTCATTACGCAATACGGGACCAGAAGAAATTGTCGGCCTGTTTGGCTCCCGTTAGACTCTATGAGTACCTGGGGCTCCAGGCGCTCGTTCGCAAGTATGACATCCTCAAACTGATCTCTGCCGATTTGGAGTTCATGGAGGCCCTTCTACCTCCTTTACCGGCCCGTCCGCTTACCGCGTCAATCCCTGAAACGGTACATGCTCGGGGTCCGGAAAAGGGAAGGGTGGGATTCTTTTTGGGATGTGCCATGAACCTCATGTTCTCAGAGGTGAGCCGTGACACCATCGAGGTCTTGACCAGGGCCGGATATACCGTGGTCGTTCCCAAAGGGCAGCAGTGCTGCGGGGCGCCCAATATCGCCGAGGGGGAGCGGCGGGTGTACCGTGAGATGGCTGAGAATAATATCGGATTGTTCGAGGATAAGAATGTGGACGTCGTTGTCACCGACTGCGCTGCGTGCGGCAGTGAGCTCAAGGCGTACCACGAGGTTTTTCATCGTGAGCCGCGTATGGCCGAAAGGGCCTCCGCGTTTGCGCAGAAGATCAGGGATGTCTCCGAATTTCTTGCGACGGCTTTGGGGCCTGAGACGATCTTCCGACCGATCCCGGAATCGGTATGCTTCCACGATCCCTGTCATCTGCGGCATGCCCAGGGGATTGTGAGCCAACCGAGGGACTTACTCAAACGCATCCCCGATCTGAAGTTCGTCGATATTCCCGACGACGGCCAGTGCTGCGGATCGGCCGGAATCTACAACGTCACCCACAGAGATCGGTCCATGAAGATCCTCGAGGCAAAGGTCGCCGCAATAGCAAAGACCGGCGCGGCCCGGGTGGTGACATCGAATCCCGGCTGCCTGTTACAGCTCATGTACGGCAAAGCTCGGTGGGGTCTGGAATGGGAAGTATCTCACATTTCCCAGGTACTTCGGCAAGCGTTGCAGCACGATTCATAATGGTCGGCAGAAGGTGTCCGGAGAATTCGCTACCGAAAAACCTGACGGCACGGCGCTCGCGAGTGCCCTCGTCCTTTTCGCAAGGAGACTAAGAAACTTTTTGAGCAAGAGGTGTGGCTGCAGCGGGCACGTATTCCGCAACCCGCATGGGACAAGCCGACAGATTCCGCCACGTCCGCCGTGGAGCACCCCAAGAAGGATTATTCTCACGGATGGGGTGAAAGGTTTGTACCTCAAGGGAGCTTCCAATTGGTCTGAGTGATCCGGCACATAGAGCCCGATTCACGGGGAGACCGGAGAAACGCTCCACTCTCGGGCGATCTCGAAGGAGCTCCGGAGCTATACGACACGAACCATGCAACATCCGGCAGGACAACAAGAAAGGAGGTGACAAGAGCGGATCCACAGTGTCGCAGAAACGGTGATCGCATTCCGAGGGAATGCCTTGAAGACTCCGTGAAGGCGTGATGGGAACAGCCGACACCGCCGCCCCGTCTGCTGGGATTCCCGGAGCTCCATGGCTTCCAGACGTGTACGCTAAACGAAACGAAAACTTATGGAGGGACAGAGAATGAAGAGAATCGGCATCGCCTGCCTCGCTCTTGCGGTGGCCCTGGCATTTGGATTCACGGCATCGACCAAGTCGTTTGCAGCCGACACCAAGTCGCCCAAGAAAAAGATCGAGAAATACGGCGAGGACCTGCGGGCAAAAGAGTGGAAGGGCAAAAGGTGGACCACGTCCGACAAGAAATTCCGCTGGCGCATGAGCGACCCCTGGGGCGGATTGATCTTCCACGACATCGCCATTCACTTCGCCGACAGTGTCAGAGCGGCCAGCGGCGGCCGTCTGGACATCAAGGTCTTCCCGACCGGCGCCATTGTACCCGCCATGGAGATCTTCGATGCCGTATCCAAAGGGACCCTCGACTGCGCCCATTCGTGGTCCGGGTACTGGAAGGGTAAAAACGAAGCCTTTGTCGCGTACGCTTCTGTTCCCTTCGGTCTCGATTTCGAAGGCTACAACATCTGGTATTACGAGCGCGGCGGCAAGAAGATGTTCGACGAGCTGTACGGCCGCTACGGACTGGTTCCTTTCTTCTGCGGCAATGTGGGGCAGGAGCTCGGGCTCCATTCGAACAAGAAGGCCACCAGTATGAAGGACTTCAAAGGAATGAAGATCCGGACCGTCGGTTGGTATCAGGACATTCTCAACAGCCTCGGTGCGAGTGTCACCCCTCTGCCCGGCCCGGAAATCTATCTGGCCCTGGAGAGGGGAGTCATCGACGCATGCGAGTTCAGCTCGCCTGCAGTCAACCTTCCCGCCGGATATCAAGAGATTACCAAGTACATCATCGAGCCCGGCGTGCATCAGCCCTCGTGCCAGTTCGACGTGTTCATCAACAAGAAGAAGTGGGACGAGCTTCCGGACGACCTCAAGGCTATCGTCGAAATTTGCGCCAAAGAGACCCAATTGTGGACCAACGCGTGGCAGGAGAACCTGAACATCTTTGCCGTGGCGGAGATCGGCAAGAAGTCCGGGTACGTCAAGATGGACGACGCCACCATCTCGGAATTTGCCAAAACGACGAAGAAGTATCTTGACGAGCTCTCTGCGAAAAACCCCGATGTGAAGAAGGTCATGGAATCTCAGGAGGCCTTCAAGAAAGACTTCGCTCAGTGGCGAGAACTTCGCAAGGGAGTGGCACCCTGGCCCATCGATGAAGTGATCAAAGGAAAGCTCCTGCAGTAGTAATCGCGGGATCAGACATCCGCTACTCGGCTCCGGAGAGCTTCTCTCCGGAGCTCCAACCAAACATCCGGAGTCCGAGGGGGCAACCGTTATGAAGAAGTTCGTTCGAGCAGTCGACGCCTTCAACGAGTTTTTCGGCAAATATGTGGCCCTATTGATCCTGCCGCTCGTCTTTGTGGTCGTGTACGAAGTGGTCATGCGCAAGATTTTTAGGGCGCCGACCAATTGGGCCTTCGAGATGACCGTGTATCTGTACGGTGCGCATTTCATGCTTGGTGCCGCGTATACGCACCTTCACGATCGGCACGTCCGCATCGACATCGTTTCCCAGAGGTTTCCGGAAAAGGTCCGCCTGTGGATCTCCATTCTGACCTTTTTGTTCATTTTTCTCCCATTTGTCGGATGTTTGAGCTACGCGGCGGTGGGATATGCAGCGCATTCCTGGATGGAATGGGAGCATAGTTGGAGTGCGTGGAAGCCTCCGCTCTATCCGTACAAGACCGTCATGCCGCTGGCAATGATCTTGCTGTTGATTCAGGGATTTGCCAAATTCATTCGTGACATCTACAGTTTGAAGGGGGAAGAGATATGAGTCCTGAAATGGTCGCTGCCGCAATGTTCGGCACCCTCTTTGTCATTCTCTTCCTCGGACACCCTCTGGCATTCTCCCTGGGCGCTGTGGCGCTGGTCTTCGGCGTGATAGGCTGGGGCGGTTCGCCGGACGCGGTTTTAGCGATGTTTGCCAACAAGACGTACGGAGTGATGGACGAATACGTCCTTGTGGCGGTACCTCTGTTCATCTTCATGGCACAAATGCTCGACGCCTCGGGAGTTGCCGAGAAGCTGTTCCACACGATGCACGTGCTGTGGGGACCCGTGCGGGGCGGGCTCGGTATAGCCGTGATCATGGTGTGCACGGTCTTCGCCGCTTCTACGGGGGTGGTGGGCGCCACGGAGGTTGCCATCGGCCTGCTTGCCGTGCCGAATCTCATGAAGAGAAATTACGACATTCCTCTGACGGCCGGCTGCATCTGTGCCGGAGGCACGCTGGGGATTCTCATCCCGCCCAGCATCATGCTCGTCGTGTACGGCGGGCTTACCAACATATCGGTGGGGAAGCTCTTTGCAGCAGCCTTCGTGCCCGGATTCATGCTTTCCTCTTTCTATGTGGTCTATGTGGCCGTCCGATGCGGCCTGAACCCGAAGCTCGGTCCGCCACTGCCCAAGGAAGAGAGGAATTATTCGGCCCTGCAGATTGGGAAGATGGTCCTCACCTCGCTCGTACCGCCCGCCGTGCTGATTGCGATGGTGTTGGGGAGCATCCTGGCCGGAGTGGCAACCACCACGGAGGCTGCGGGGCTGGGGGCTGCCGGCGCCTTGTTTATGGCCCTGGCCTACAGGAAGCTCAACTGGATTACCATAGTGGATGCGGCTACCGCCACACTGAAGATTACCTGTATGGTTATGATACTCTTCTTGGGAGGTAATGCCTTCCAGTCCATCTTCATGGGACTCGGAGGCGGTGATGCGATAGCGAATATTCTGCTGGGACTGCAGGTGAGTCCGTACGTCGTCCTGTTCATCATGATGGGATGTGTTTTCTTCCTCGGAATGTTCATCGACTGGCTTGGAATACTGCTCATCATCGTCCCGGTTTTTGCCCCGGTCGTGGTCGAATTGGGATTCGATCCCCTCTGGTTCGGAACTCTCATCTGCGTGAACCTTCAGATGGCGTTCCTCACACCGCCCTTCGGCTATTCTCTTTTCTACCTGAGAGGAATCGCACCGCCCGAGATGACCATGGGGATGATCTACAAGGGAGTCGTGCCCTTCATCTGTCTCCAGTGGATTGGACTAATTACGTGCATCGTGTTCCCTCAGGTGATACTGTGGTTGCCGACGCGCTTCTTCGGCCAATAGGATGAATGTGAACCCTCATAACGGTGGAGAGCGAGGACCAGAATGAGAATTGTGACCATATCGAGGCAAGTGGGGTCTCTCGGTGACGAGATAGCCGCATTGACGGCCGAAAAGATGGGGCTCGAATTCGTGGGACGCACGGGTCTCCATGAGCTTGCCCAGAGTTGCGATCCCGAGTACAAAGATGCCTGCGAGTTATACGAGACGGAGCACGGGCTCGGGTTCTTCGAACGGCTCTTTTTTGACAGGCCCTCATACACGAGCCTTTTTGAAGCGCTGACGTACGAACAGGCCGCCCGGGGAAACGTCCTGATCGTTGGAAGAGGTGCGCAGGTGGTGCTGCGCGACGTCCCGGAAGTCTTCAGGGCTAGACTCGTTGCCCCAGTCCCGGAGCGGATCGAGCGGGTCATGGAGAGAACCGCCTCTTCCCGAGAAGAAGCCGAGGAGTTCGTCAGGAAATACGACGCGGAACGGAAAAGCCTGATGCGCACGGTCTTCAAAGCTGAGCTGGATGACTGGTCCCTCTACGACCTCATCCTGAATACTGCCAATTACACCGTTGAAGCCGCGGCGGACATCATCGTGGAAGCCTCGGGGAAAATGACGCGGGAACGCGGGCGGGAAGATCTCAAGGAATGGTTCGGTTCCCTGGCCCTGGCCAAGAGGATCGAGGCGCTGGTTCGGAAGAAGCTTACCTCTGCCGTTGCTCAGAACGTGCACGTTGCCGCCGACCCCGGCGGTGTGATCACCATATCGGGCCGCATCGCGGAACCAAGTCAGAAGACCAGAGTGGAGAAGCTGGTGAGGGATTACCCGGGGGTGACAAAAGTAACCAACGACCTGAAGGTAACCCAATTGTCGTTCGGATTGTAGGAATGGAGGACGGCCGGTAAGCAATGTCGGAAAGTCTTCAGATTGTGCTGGGCCTAGTCTTTGTGCTGTTCGCGTTCGTCGTGAGCCGATACGTCATCGCGCGGCAGCTCCAGCGGGCCTCGGGCTCGATCATCCGGGATTTGCAGGCCGGGGATGCCCTCGATCCTGTCTCAGCCATCGATCTTCCCTATGCCAAACCTGATTACTTGCGGATCGGAATGAGAGACTATCGCCGCAAGGCCTTGGAATTCATGATCAATGATGGAGTCGTTGCCAAGACGGAGTCGGACAAGTACTACCTGAAATTCAGTCCCCCTCAGCCCGACTGAGCGTCTATTCCCGCCGGGATAGACCTATTTTCCTGGGGGATCTCTTGACGTAGAGGGTGCCGGCTATGAGTCCGCATGAGCGCCGGCGGTTCGGATCGGCTTCGACGCCGAGATCGAGGACGAGGAGAACGACTATGGGGAACTTGCGTGGAGCGACCTTAGGCCTCTTGGTGCTGTGGCTGGCTATTGCGGCGGTCCCGTGGTGCTCGGCGCAAGGGGAAAGACCCTTGGTGGTTCGAGTCAAGGGGGCCGGCACCTTGGCCGGCACTATCGATCGGATATCAAAATCGTTCATGGCCGACAACAAGGGGATTTCCGCCGTGGTCAGCGCCGGCGGAACCAGGGCCGGGTTCGCCGCTTTGCTTGACGGAACGGCCGAAGTGGTGATGGCCTCTCGTCCTGTTACACCGGAAGAAAAAGCCGCCGCCGAGGCCAAAGGATTGAAGTTGGTGGATCGCCTGGTCGGATGGGACGGGGTCGCCGTTGTTGTGCATCCCGGGAATCCGGTCCCTGCCTTAACGTTTCAGCAGCTACAAGACATCTTCACAGGAAAGTGCTCCAATTGGAGTGTGGTAGGAGGCCCGAACGTTCCCCTGTCGGCATTCATTGCAGAGTACCCCCGGTCGGGAACTTCGGAGTTCTTTAAAGATTACGTGCTCAAGGGCAACCCGTTTGCAACCTCTTGTCTGCAGAGAAGGTATTACTCCAACCTCCTCAAAGAAACGGCACGTAACGAAGGGGCGATTTCTTTTGTTCCGCTGCGCTACGTAGGGAAATATGCAAAGACGGACCCGGTCAAAATTGTCGGCATAAAGAAGAACAAAGAATCGGCCGCAGTTGTCGCTTCCGAAGAAACAGTGGCCGATCGCTCGTACCCCCTGATTCGCCCGCTCTTTCTCTATTATAGGGACGATCCCAAAGCCAGGCACATCAAACAATTTGTGGAGTATTGTGCCATGAAAGGGCTCGGCCTGAGGTAGTCGGGACTTGTTCCGTAACAGCGACCCTTGGGAATACGTTTCACGGACATCTACCCCGGGCTGCTGCAACGAAGCCGCAATACACCCAGTCTGGAAGGGTCGCAGGCCCCTTCCTGTCCGCAGATCTTCCCCAACAAACCTTCAATTCCCTCTCCGCGGCCGCAACGCGAGATGCATACTCCACAGCATTCAAGCGCATCAAACCAGAGAGGCTATAGAGCTTGGTTTCCCAATTAGCGCGTGACCGGAGCTGCGTTACGTGATAGCATGACCGTCCTACGAGTGGACTAGGGGAAATTGAGCGGACATGCGCACAGGCATGGAGACCGGGGACGAGTCTTCCCGCGGGGCGGAAGAGATACGAGCGTAAGCGACAAGGCGTTGGTCGGCAACTGCCGCAAGCGTTACGCACGTCTCTGATATGGAGAAAACAGTCGTACCGATCGAGGGAAGCTAACAACGTTGTCCGCGCTCTGATTCTCAACCGGAGGCTGAAGAGCCGGAACGGACCCGTGGAGATTAGCCCGTGCTGGAAACTATCACTTCTATGGACCTTGTTTTCATTGGGCTTCTGGCACTATTGGTGCCCCTTCTTGTTGAAGTCTATTTGAAACCCCCTTACGTCATTCCCAGTGCCAAGCGGTGGGTCATTATGGGAGGCCTGCTGTGGTTATCATACGCCGTGGTTGCGGAACCTTTTTCCCGTTTATTGGGGGCACCGTGGATGGATGCTCTGGTTCATGCCGTGACGGGCCAGAGATTGGTGGCGGGCTTCGACACCCATGGATGGTCGGTACTGAGAGATCACTACGCTACCGGGAACAAAGCCTACCAATGCGCCTGTGCTCTTGTCATGTGGACAGGGGCATCATTCATTTCCATGGCTGCGATTAGCGGGTTTCTGGCATTCTGGGGAGGGCTCATTCTGGTTCGGAGTTTTTGCACCATTGGGCCGTTCCCCGCAAACAAACCGCTCTACCTGGCCCTGACGATTTTCTGTCCCTCGGTTGTCTACTGGGGCACCATGCCGCTTAAAGAGTCGCCGATGTTTTGGACGAGCTGCGTGATCCTTTCGACCTGCTTTCGGGATCCCGGTCAACCCTTTGTTCGAAAGATACCGCTGGTAATTCTGGCCTTGTTCGTCGGCTCGATCTTGAGGCCCGTGGTCACGCTGGGATGGGCGCTTGCAGCATGCGCTGTGGGGGTGTTGAATTCAGGACACCGCATGGCGGCTATCGCCACCATCGCTTGCTTGCCCATGCTGTTCGCGGCCTTTCAAAGTCAAATCAAGTCTAGATTGCAGTTGGAATCCGCCATAGAGGTGGCGGAGCAGCAATCGGCGAATCTCGGGGCCATCGGAGACCAGGGGTCACTCATTGAGGGTGAGGGAGGCAAACCGATCTTTTTCGTATCAGGTTTCGTATCGGCTTTTGTAAGACCTTTTCCGTGGGACATAAATTCGGTCCGCGTCCTCCTTGGGGCCGTGGAGGTTTGGGGAATGACCTTGCTGATCGTGATGGCCTGGGTCGGAAGCACGTGGCGAATTGCCTTTCAAGCCATGCGGATTCCCGGGTTCGGTGTGGCTGTACTGGGTGCGGCATGGATGTGTGCGCTGCTGAGTTACTACCCGAACCAAGGCCTTGTGCTGAGACAGCGGGTGCAAATGATCCCGGCTCTCCTTGCCCTCGTTTTACTTCCGTTGCTGGTGAAGCAGTCGCATTTGCTCAAGTACGCGCTGTCGAGGCTGCTCGCGACAAGGAAACAGAATGATGCGGTAAACGGAGATTCGGCAGGCTCCGACGAGGGCAACGCGGTGACTCCGGAGGCGCTTCACCGGTAGCGACACTTTTCTGCCGTCACCGTTTCACCGGACCCATGCCAAGTCTTTTCGAATCAAGAATAGCCGGTGGTCACGTGGTCCGGGACGACTACACAGGGTTTTCGGCTCTCCCTATTTTACCGCCTCGAGTAATTCTCATTTGGGCTCACCGGCCGTAAGGGTTAGCGCACATTTCTTGTTCGGAGGAAGCAGCCGATTTTAGAGCACATCCCTTTTACGAGCCCTCCGTCCCCAACGGGCCTCGGTACAAGATCAGCGTTCTCGACTTCCCGCATGTTCATCTCGGTCTCTGTAACGAATGCGATATACGAACAATTGTGCATTGATCGGAAGGCGTTCCACAGGGTATCCGTAGCGTGCGGGTATAGCATCGACATTGGGCACGTCCGGGATAACGTATTCGATTCTCTTGTCAACAATGTACTGCAGCAGACCCTTTCCCCGGACCAAGTAATTCAAGAATTCGACGCCGTTGCCGAGTCCGTCCAGGTTGATCACGTTGCGATCTGAAAAGTATCCCAGCTTTCCGACGTTTGCTCCTCCAATCTTGGCTTGTGCCGACACGTTTGTACGCAGCCAGTCGCCCGTCCGTATGTTCCCGCATCCTTGGTCAAATAGTGCTTTGCTCATGTTTCTTCTACCAAAGTGATCGAGGGGCACCCAGGCAACATGAAGACCCCAAAGTGCGATCGCCGCAACAACGAGGACACCCTTTTTCACCGGCTTGTCGGCCTCCGCTTCATAGACACTTTTGAGGAGAAATACAAAAGCGATTTGGATGACTAGGACCGGCAGGGCTAAGTGCCAGTGTCGAACGCCTTCGAGATAGGAAACGTAGTAATAGCATACTTCTGAAGCGGCCATACCTGTCAGTAACAGCATCTTTTCAACTTTGAAGAGGGCCGATAACGAGACACGTTGCCGGTATCCCATAACGGCGATGAACAAGCCTAAGGCCGTATTGAAAGTGTAGAGCAGCCATCTGTCCATCGAGCGATCATATCCCCCAATATTGGAGAACAAAATGCCTCCAAGCCGCACGGCCGCATGGACGTAATCCAACGAGGAACGGGACGTCTCGGCGCCCCAATAGTCTTTCACGAGGCCGCTGATCTGCTCAAAATGTCCTGTCTCCAGGTAGTTCCATGCCAAATAGGGAGCCACAAGCACGCAGGTGGGCACCAGAAGGCAGGCCGTCTTCGAATAGCTGATCCTGAAATCCCCTCGCCGATACCGGAAGATTCCGTATCCGGCAAGAATAGGTGTAAAAAGAACGAAAGAGGTCCGGGCCAAGAATGCCGCTCCGAGGGTGACGCCAAGGAGAAACATGTCTTTTGACGACTCGAAGGATCCCTCTACAACAAGTTTGACGGTCAAGAGGACCAACGATAGAAACAGGGCGGTCTCCAAACCGTTAAACAACCTGAACGTCCCGCTTATCGGCCAATTGACCAGACACACCAAGAGACCTGCGAAGACCGGCCCCAGCCATGATCGAGTCATTCTGTAAATCTGAATGGAAAGCAACAGTACGATGAGGAGATCGACCCACATGATAAGGCGTACGTACTCATAGAGATCCCTTGTGACGAAAGCCGTGAGGACACACACGAGCATCCATAAGGGGTGGTACCCGTTCGTAAAATTGTACGAATCAAATGTACTGCCCAGTCCTTTGCTGATGTTAAGAGCGGTTTTGAAATAATAAAATGCGTCGTCGCTGATGAAGCTGCAGGCCAGTTCCGCCGGGGGCAACGTTAGTTTGTAAATGTGGGGAAGGAGCGCTGCAGCCAAAAAAAGAGGCATGGCGTACTGGCCCCCGAGCCGGGCATCACGTGGATCCGGTTGCGAATTCCTGTAACTCATGAGAGCACTCGCAGACTGGTCGCTACCTTGGATGAGTCTTGGTCCCTTTCAGCGAAAAATCTGCCGCTGCCGTTGAGGTTTTCCGGACCAAGCCGTTCGACGTTTCCCGCAGCGGCCTCGTTCGGCATGAGAAGTAGCGGGCACGACTGCCGCCCCATAGCAAACGACGATTTCCTTGCGTCGGCGGTCGGTCTGCAATGATGTGCACTCGGGGTTATCTCGTGCTGTGACTAAATTGAGCTACCGCCGTCGGCGGACCGGCGGCCGAGCTAATTCCTCGGTTACCCCTGTCCGTGACTTGTGGGACCTTTCTTTCCGCATGGAAGTGTTGCAAGTCGCTGCTCGACAATCCGGTATCCCGGATGAGTCATGCCTCATATCGGCCTTCTCAGCGGGTCTTTGAGTCGCCGGACAATTTCAGGACGATCAGACCCCCAAAGCCCACAACCGTACTCCTTCCCCTTTTCCCATCAGAATAGCTCGAAGACTCACCAAGCGGTCCATCATGACCGCACAGGCACGCAACTCATTCCCTCAGGGTGCCGCGGTGACCCCGATCGACCTTCAACCTCGGTTTGTTCAACGATAATGGGACGTTTTTTGTCCCGTAAAGGTCTTTTCAGATGCCTTCTATTCCCTGTGTCTGAGGTATTGCCTCACCGCAGCGGTAACGAATTCCGAAAAAGTCGTGTTACCGCGATTCTCGTCGATCGCCTCAATGACGCTCACCGGGAAGTTCACCGCCTTCAACCGCATGATCTCCCGGGCCTTGTCCGTGGTGGTGACGGAAACGGCGCCCTTGCCCTTGTCCCGGACGCTGGACCCGAACTCCAATCCCTTGTCCGATCTCTCCACAAAGTGCTGCTGAAGGAGGAGAAACTCGTCCTCAGTGAATGACAACTGACTGAATCCCACCGACCACTGACCGGTGTCCGAATCCTGTTTCACCCAGTCGAGTCTCCCGTGGCACGTCATTTTCTTGGTCCCGTTTTCAATGGTCACGCGCAGTTTGACGTTCCTTCCGATCTCGAAACCGGCATATTGCCCCGGTTGCATCGGGCAGGGCCCCTGAATACCGCATGTCAGTGCCAAATCCGTATTGATGACCGGAGGCGTCGACGCGTAACGGAAGAATAGGTTGCCGTCAATGTGTTTATATTCCATGTGACCATCCTTTCTCGACAGGTGATGCGCTGGGTGAAAGGTCTAGCCGATGGAGAGACGTCACTCCGCGGCACTTACCGGTCCATAGCCTATTATTGCCGGTTTTGCGGAAAATGAAAACCTAATTCTCGGTCTTTCGATCCCAAGCCGATGACTTTTACCGCCGATTTCGGAATACGAATCGAGCCAACCCCTCTTCTGCGGATTTTCAAGAGACCGCACAACTGATGACACTACCCTCGGACAAAGACGCGATCTCACCTTCAGTGAGTCCCAGTCGGCCGAGGACCTCAACCGTGTGTGCGCCGAGACGAGGTGCCGGGAGATCCTCGACCGCCGGGGAACCCGACATTTTCAGAGGAGATGCCAGAAAACGTTCTCCTGCAGCGTTCGCTGAAAGCATCCCCCTGGCCTCGGCAAGCGGGGAACAAACCGCATCGTCCAGGGACAGCACAGGTTCGCAGCATGCGTCCACACCTGCCATGAGCTCCTTCCATTCCAGGATGGAACGTGAGGCAAAGAGTCGCTCCACCTCTCGGACCACCTCCGGCCCGCCGAATTGCCCATCCGCAAGATCCGGTCGCTGGACCGCCGAGCAGAAATTTTGCCAGAACTTAGGCTCGATGGCCCCCAGGGACATGTACCCGCCGTCGGATGTGCGGTAAAGGCCGTAACAGGGGAAACGTCCGTTGAGAAACATCTTCCCGGGTAGGGGGCGCTCGAAGCCGGCATCCACCCCGGCGAACACCATCGTAGCCAACGATAGGGCACCGTCGAACATGGAGGTGTCCACGAACTGCCCCTTTCCCGTCCGGTCGCGTTGGTGCACTGCTGCCAGGAGCCCGGCCAAAGCCATCAGGCTGCCTCCGGCCAGATCGGCTACCTGGACGCCGGGAATGGCCGGATCACCGTCTCTGGTGCCGGTCATTCCGATGATTCCGGCCAGGGAGAGATAATTGAGATCGTGTCCCGCGCGAAGGCGGTACGGGCCGTCGTGACCGTACCCGGTAATGGAAACGTGGATAAGGGCCGGATTGTGTTGAGATGTTACGTCGAATCCCAAGCCAAGGCGCTCCATGGTACCCGGTCTGAACCCCTCCACGAGAATGTCGTACTCGTCGAGAAGCCGGAGCAACAGGCTCTTCCCTTCGGGATGCTTGAGGTTAATCGCCACGCTCTTCTTGTTGCGATTAACCGCCTCAAAAAACGGAGAATTCTGTTTGCCTCCAAGCGCACGGGCGTAATCGCCGCCCTGAGGGTTCTCCACTTTGACCACGTCGGCCCCGAGAAGGGCGAGAAGCCAGGTCATGTACGGACCCGGCAGATTCATGCTCAAATCGAGTACCTTCAGCCCTTCTAGTGCTCGAGTCATGGATTGTCTCCTGTACTAAAGGTCGGAAAAACAAAAAGCGTGGCCGCGAACGGAGCCGGACCACGCTTTGAATTATCAGGCGTAGGGAAATCAGATCAAGTTAACGTAAATAAGTATGCCCGCAACTCCTGCGGCCACCGCTACGGCGATGCCATAGGCGAAGACGGTTTCTTTGAGCAACTGCTCTCGCAATATGACTTCCCGCACAGACGGACCTTTGTGCTCGAAAGCCTCATCGAAGAGTATTTCGCTGCGTTTCATACGACAACCCCTTTCAATTCCTCATGTACCCATAAAGTGGGGTACAATGCAACGTCCCTCATCGCCGACGTCAGGGGACAAATCCCGGCGATCGGCCGTCATACTTTTCTTCACCCCCGGAGATCGTGCCCTTCAACACGACCGCGGCTGCGAAGGTTTTCCACATCCCTCGCGATGCGGACGTACCTCAGTTCGGTTATATGAATACCACACTGAGCAGAAATCTGTCAACCATAGGCTGACGTAAGGCGCTGCGCATGGGGATGGGCAGCGCGTTGCCCCGTTGACGAAGCTCTCCATCGCTTGGCGCGTTCTTCTCGGAATGTCGTGGGCAGAGGTGAGCGATCGGGCGGGGAATTGATATGGAAGGAGTTGTAAGGGCGCCCTGATTCTTCGTTGCCGAAGTCCCCCTGCTGAGAGGTCGGGGGTGAGGGCGCCCGTTTGGATCGCTTTTTACAGATTGTCAGATTTCTTTACACCCGGAGTCGTTTCCGGGATTTGGTGCGATGGTGATGCTCCGGGAAGGGCGCGCACCTTAAACCTCTTTCTTCTTTCCTGCCTTCAACTGGAGTCCGAAGCCCTCGAAGAGGAAGAGGACGGCTACGCCCCACCACAGGGTGTAGATGACGTAGAAGACCAGTGAGAAAGTCAGTACGCCCGCCCGGGAACCGGCCGTTTGGGGGGAGATGCCGAAATAGTTGTACGCCGGCTCAACGGCTTTCTTGACGACCAGTGATACGAACTTGGCGTCCTTGAACCGCTTCTGTCGCGTCAGGTCTTTGCCCATCTCCTTGAGGGTGTTCCACCAGATGAAGAGAGCCTCTCGTCCGCGAGCTCCGTAACGGTGCTCGAAATCGGTATCCTTGTTGTTGAAAAGGGCATCGGAATCTTTCAGGGCAGCACCGAGGATGCCGGTGAGCGAACCGGAAGCGGTGACCTGTGGTCCGCTCTCAGCGGCTTTGGCGCCGGCCGCGGTGAGGATCTTGGCCGCCTTGCCGGCTTCAGCATCGCTCTTAAATTTGAGGTTGACCTTGATGTCCTCCGCCTTATAGGCGGCGTTCTGTTTCATGATTCCGGGGATGTAGTTGGTCGAGCCCTTTGAGATGGAGTTAAACAGGCGGTCCGATGCCTTCAGGGCGTTCTCTCCGTCGAACAGTGGAGTGAACATGAGAAACAGGACCACGGCAAAGCTGACCAGTAAAAGCATACCTTTGATGAATTGGCCTTTTTCTTTGATGAGCATCGTATCACCCCTCCCCTCTCAAGACGCTGAGATTCCCTAAAAATTTTCCGATAACCCATACTGCGAATATCCCTATTACTATAAAGAACAATACGTTGCCGGTTTGTTCGAGAATCTTTCCAACCGAGTCGGACAGTTCGATGTATTCCATCTGTGCCAGCTTTCCCGGCAGTGCAAAGAGCCTGTTGATAAATCCCGCAAGGATTGCAGTCGCATAGAATCCGCGGATTTGGATGCCCTTGACCACCTTGGTGGTGTAAGCGCCGATCTGGATGCCGATAAGCGATCCGAGGAGCATACCCATTGCCAAGGTGTAGAAAATGAACCCGTAGATGGCATACTGGGCTATGGAGGCAAATCCTGCGGTGAAGATGATCTGGAGAATGTCCGTTCCCACGGTGGTGAACGAGGAGACACCCAGGATGTACACAAACATCGGAAAAGTCAGAAAGCCGCCGCCCACGCCCATGATTGCTGCGGCGAAGCCCACGATGGCCCCGCAAACGGCCACGAAGAGAGCCGGGATTTTCTTGCCGCCCGGCATCAAGTCTTCGTCAAAGGTAATGAGGGGAGGAATCTTGGCTGCTTGGAGCTTCGCAGGCAGGCCCACCTTGCCGGAGGCCGCTTCAGCGCCGTGAGGGCTGTCGCCGCCATGGGCGCCCACATCTCCACCGGCCCTACTCAACCTGAGGAAATCAATCATTGAGTAGATTCCCAGGAACCCCAGCAGGACCACGTAGACAACGCTGATAAAGAGGTCGCTCAGCACGGGATTTGCTTCGTAGATGGCTCGGTTGATCGTTCCACCTCCTACCACCCCCACGCCGGAGCCCACGAGGAATGCTACGGCCAAGCCAACGGAAACGTTGCCTAGTTTCTTGTGGACCGCCGTTCCCATGATCGCCTTGGCGAAAATGTGGAAGAGGTCGGTTCCAACCGCAAGGATTCCTTTGACGCCGGCACTCATGAGCGCGGGCGTGATGATGAATCCGCCGCCCGCCCCTATGCAACCGGTGATCAACCCCGCGCACAATCCGATGACTATGGACACGAGAAAGATGTTCGTGGAATAGTAAGCGGGCGAGTACGCCTTGTGGCCTCCCAATATGTCGGGCAGGCCGGCTGCCAAGGCTACCGAGGTCAACACGGCCGGGACAAGCATAAGTCCCAGGAGATACATCTTCCGTTTGTTCTGAAGTATGCTCATGGACGTCTCATAGTCCCATCTGGCATGGGCCATAGAGGCAGCCACGAACATCCGGTACATCCGTTCGCCCCATTTCATGTTCAATCTCCTTCCAACGTGGTTTTGCCGCTTTCTGAATCAGGGGGCCGGCGATCCCAGTCCCTATGGGAAACCGCTTATCTTCTGTTCGCTCCCTTTGTGGGCCGCCGTGCCGGAAAACGTTTCCGGGCGGTCGTTCGCCGCGTATGCGCCCTTCTCCAATGCACGGCCCGCCACTTGAGGCGCTCCGCAAGATGGGGTATATTCCCGCTCGCTGACAAGGGCACCTCGCGGAACTGATCAAGCAAGAGCCGTGCCACAAGCTCTTCAGCCTTTCGACTGTCTTGGTTTGAATGAAGCCGGCTGCTTACCCCTCTATTTGAGGATTAGCAGGGGGCCGGTCTGTGTCGTCCCGATTCGACGGGATGAATGGCACCAAATTTGCACTCAAAATCATGGCGAGAGGCGGCACTGTCGCCTCTCCCTCTCGCTTTTCCCTCAGGGAGATTCCGATGATGGTGGATACGGGGGAACGCGGGAACGCTTCAGAGGAGGCGGTGATGAACGGCGAAAGTACTCGACACAACTCTTACTACGCCACGCTGACCAGAAACATGGTCATTGTGATGATTCTCGTGTCGGTGACGCCCCTGGTGTTGATCTCCGGAACTATTTTCTACTATTTTGAGACATCGTACCACGAGAAGGCCTTGGAGCATCTCAAAGTCCTGGTCAGAAAACATCGCAGGAACGTCGACACCTTCCTGGAAGAGAAGCTGGCAAACATTCGAGTACTAGCCAAGTCATATCCTTTTGGGCAGCTCGCGGATGAAAAATTCTTGAATGAGCGCTTGACCCTTCTCCAACAGACCTACGGCCGGTCTTTCGTGGACCTTGGGGTCGTGAACGACCAGGGCATTCAGATTGCCTATGCAGGACCCTTCCGGCTTCGAAAAGCCGACTATTCAAAGGCGGAATGGTTCAAGGAGGCAATGCAAAAGGACTCTTATATCAGTGACGTGTTCCACGGTCTGCGCGGCTTGCCTCACTTTATCGTGGCAGTTCGCGGTGAGCACCAGGGTCAGAAATGGATTCTAAGGGCCACGGTGGACTTTGAGGCGTTCAACGGCATGGTGGAAAGTATCCGGATCGGCAGCACGGGATTCGCCTTCATATTGAATCATAAGGGAGAGTTTCAAACCAAGCCCCGGTTCGAGGTGATGCCCAGCAAAGAGATCTATTTGGATTTTCTCAGACGCAGACAGGCTAACCCGAAGGAAGCTTCCTCCGATGACGTCTTCTCCGTGGAAGAGGGCGACGACAAGGGCTCCAAGACTATATACCTCATGTCTCTTCTCAAGACCGGAGATTGGCTCCTCGCCTACCAACAGAATGCCGATGACGCTTATTCGGTGCTCCATCACGCGAGAAGAGTCACGATCGCCATTTTCTTCCTCGGTCTCTCAGGCATCGCTCTGGTGACGGTCTATCTGGCGCGAAGAATGGTCCGTCGCATAAGAGAAGCCGATCTGCAGAAGGAGATGATGAACGAGCAGGTCATCGAGGCGGGCAAGCTGGCCTCCGTCGGAGAGTTGGCCGCGGGTATAGCGCATGAAATAAACAATCCCGTGGCAATCATGATGGAGGAGGCGGGATGGATTGAAGACTTACTTGAGGAGGAAGACCTCAAAGAATCGGCGAATCTCGATGAATTCAAGCGGGCGCTCAATCAGATAAGGACTCAAGGAAAGCGTTGCAAGGAGATCACCCACAAGCTCCTCAGCTTTGCCCGAAAGACAGATCCCGTAGTGAAACATATCCAGTTGAACGATCTCATCGAGGAGGTTGTGGCACTATCCCAACAGCGGGCCAAGTACGCCAACGTGAAGATAGTCACGGAATTGAAAGAGGACCTCCCCGACGTCTCCGTCTCCCCCTCGGAAGTTCAGCAGGTGTTGCTCAACCTCATCAACAACAGTCTCGACGCCATGGACGGAAAGGGTGGGACCGTGGCGGTCACGACAAGACTCGACGAATCTTATGTGGTGGTTGATGTGGCTGATGAGGGGACGGGAATTCCTCAGGCGAACCTCGCACGGGTTTTCGATCCTTTCTTTACCACAAAACCCGTCGGCAAAGGGACAGGACTCGGACTGTCCATCTGCTACGGAATCATTAAGAAGATGGGCGGCGAGATAAGCGTGAACAGCGCAGTCGGACTCGGAACGACTTTCCACATACGGATTCCGTTACCGAAAGAGGACAACAGCGAGTCTTAACCGGCTTTTGCCGTCAGGCTTTGTCGTCGCTTCGCCGATACGAGAACGGCAAGAACGTAAGGAGGTTTGACATGTCCCTGGTGAAAGTGATGCTTGTAGATGACGAAGTCCCCTTCGTGGAGACAATGGCCAAACGGCTGACCAAGAGAGACCTATCAGTGCTTCAGGCCTTTAGCGGAGCCGAGGCGCTGGACAAGCTTACCGAGAATCGAGACGTGGATATCGTCATCCTGGATGTCAAGATGCCGGGAATGGACGGTATCCAGGCATTAAAGGAAATCAAGAAGGCCCACCCCCTCGTTGAAGTGATCATGCTGACGGGACATGCCACAGTGGAATCGGCCATCGAGGGAATGAAGATGGGAGCGTACGACTATCTTATGAAGCCGTGCGATATGGACCGGCTCATGGCCAAGGTCGCTGAAGCCGCTGCCAAAAAGGCAGCCCATGAAGAGAAGATTCTTGAGGCACGCATGAGGGAGATTACCCTGAGGAGGGGTGGGTGAAGAGAGCCAAGTCCGTACCGTACATTACCTGTTTGGAGAGGCGGACCTCGCTCCGAGGAGATTCAACCGGTTCTGAGGTCCGCTTCTTCCGGGCGGTCTTAATCGCGCGGCCACAGGATCTCTCACCGAGCCGGGATGTTTTCCCCATGAGCTCTCGGTGGGTCAACGCATAATCCTGTCGTGTTGCGGAGGTAGGTCAATGTTGATTAGAGACTGGATGACCAAGGACGTTGTCACCGTTGGTACTCACGACACGATGCAACGGGCCATCGATTTGATGCAGGATTACGATATAAGAATGCTCCCGGTGATGGACGGCGGATTACTGGTCGGTATCGTGACGGACCGCGACATCAAGAGGGCATCTCCCTCGGATACGGCACTGCTCGACACCCGTCAAATTAAGTATCATCTTTCCCGGGTGGAAATCGGCGCGATTATGAGCCGAACCCCCGTTGCAGTACCGGATGATTACACGATAGAAGAAACCGCCGAAGTTCTCCTGAACAACAAATTTTCCGGTTGTCCGGTTGTGGACCGGGAGGGCAAGATCATGGGAATCGTAACCAAAGACGATCTCTTCGGTGCGATGATATCCATGAACGGCTTGCCGAAGAGAGGTGTGCAATTCGGTTTTCTCATCGAAGACAGGCCGGGTTCCATCAGAGAAGTTACCGACATCATTCGCGGTCAGGGAGGACGACTGGTGAGCATCAATAGCACTTACCACGATGCGCCTCCCGGACGCCGGTTCGCCTACGTCCGGGCATTCAACCTGGATCGCCTCATTATGCCGGAGCTGAAAGCGAAGCTCAGCGAGAAGGCCAAAATCCTCTACATGGTCGATCACCGGGAAAATCGAAGAGAGATCTATTCCACTTGATTCGAAAGAAAGGGTTTCGAGGAGACAGACCGACCTCAGGGCCCGTCCTGCCTGTGCACGGCCAAGAAATTGGAATCATGAAGCACTCAGGCCGATAAAACGTACGACATGTTTCTTCCCCTTACCAAGATGTCTGTGTCCGCAAGCTTTTCGATCCTCGATTACCGCGCACATGAGCTCGCATCCATAGAGCGAGCCGACCGGCTGTTCAGCGGCTCATGACGTCGAAATCCCCCCTGTCCTCCATCGGAGGAGAGACCAGGGGGGATTTTCCTTATGGCCGGCCCGGCTCCCGTCCAACTATCCCGGGCCTCCCGTCGGGGACGGTGGCCCCGAATGTCGGGGGGGCGCCGTGAGATATCGGGTCACTTTTTTTCGCAAGACTTCAGAAAATCCACTACTTCCTTATGACGTCGTGAAAGGGCCCATGTCAGGGCATTCCATCCGTTTCGGTCTTGGGCATGGACGTCCGCCCCCCGCTGCACGAGAAGCTTCACCACATCCACATGGCCGCGATAAGCCGCCATAATCAGAGCCGTGGAGCCATACTGGTCCGTGCGCTCCTTGTCCGCGTTCCGATCCAAAAGAAGTTTGACCACTTCAGGATAACCTGCCCGAGCAGCCCTCATGAGAGCCGTTACGCCGAATTCGTCTTCCGCATCGATTTCGGCTCCTCTCTCCATCAGCATTTCAGCCACATCGCCAAACCCGCGGCGACAAGCCTTCATGAGCGCGGTTGCTCCATACTGATCTCTCACTTCCATATCGGCGCCGTGCTCCAGGAGCAGTCGAGCCACGTCCGGATAGCCCATGGCCGAGGCCCACATCAGAAGCGACCATCCCATAGCATCCTTAGTTCCCGGGTCGGCGCCGTCCGTCAAGAGCTTCCGGAGCTCTGCAAGCTCCCCTGTCTTGGCAGCTTCCAACAGTATTTCTTGATTGGTTTCCATGGCCATCGCCTCCTTTCTCTTTATCCTAGCCCTTGGACGGGCCCTTAACAGTTAACACCGGGCAGTTTGCGATTCTGACGACGTTCTCCGCCGTGCTTCCCATCATGAGATGCTTGAATCCCGTCCACCCGTGAGTTCCCATGATGATGAGATCCACCGCCCGTTCATCGGCGAAAGCAACAATCTCATCCGCCGCCCGCGTGCCGACGCGGCAAACAGCTGAAATTTCGCTCACCAGGGATTCGCATTCGTTCGCTTCCATTTCAACGCGCTCCTCGGAAGCCTGGCGAACCGCCTTTTCCACTTCGGCCATGTTTATTGCAAGCCCTCCCGTCCAGGTTGGGTAATCGGGTACGGGCAGTATGGCCACGTTCAGAATCAGCAGGTGAGCCCCGAGTGTCCTGGCGTATTCCACCGCACGATAGCGGGCCGGCAGCGAGCTCTCGGAAAAATCGGTGCAAAAGAGAATTCTATTGACTGCCATCCGTCCAGCCTCCTTCCGGGGTCACAATCGGCGCTCTTGGTATCGAAGTCCCATTACGCCCGCCGACTCAGGCCGACTCCGCATATTCTTCAGTCTTATTATCGCGGTGGTCCACCATGTAGAGCACCGTGGTTTTTTGTCTCAGGACGTCAAGCATCTCCTGGATTTTGGGTCGATCGACGTTGTACGCCCTGATGTACACATGACGGTACCCCGCCGGTGCCCTGTCGTACGACGTCAAGATGCTCACGAGTCGGCCGCCGTAGGCTCGGATGACATCGGTGAGCTCTTTGATCGACCCGGGGCGATCGTCAACCTTGAACGCAAATTGGAGGCCCCTTTTCTCAAAGCCCGTGAGAGAAATCAAAGCCCGGAACAGGTCCCTCTGACCTACGGTGCCCACCAGTCTCCCTTTCTCGTCCACGACAGGAGCACCGGAAATCTTGTGCTTAAGGAGCAGGTACGCAGTCTCTTCCAGCGTCGAGTCACCCCGGACGGTGACGGGGTTCTTGGTCATGATGTCCCCCACCTTGATGTTGGACATGAGATAGACCAGCTCGTGAATGTCCAACGTCGTGGCGTCCGAGGCCGAGGCCCTCTTCAGGTCGCGATCCGTGACCACTCCGACCAGTACGCCGTCTTTGATTACCGGCAGGAGAGGAACAAAATATTCTCGCATGCGACTGATGGCCTCTTGCATGGAATCGTTGACGTTCACGGTAATCACGGCCTTTCGCATCCAGTATTTGACCAGCATCTCGCTCCTCCTTTCCCGCTCGGGGACCAACGGTCAAGGGTCGTAGTGGCGCTTCTTCAAATCCGCGACACCGTTCGAGTTGACGATCGATGATCCTTCGATTGCGTGGTCGCCAAAGCTCGGCCGTTCTCGCCGGCCGACAGAGGCCGGAACAATCCGAGGGTACCGTTTCTTTGGTTCGCACTTTTCAAAGGTGCTCCACTACAACTCCATCTCCAGTTCACAGTGGCCGGAGTCGGAGATTTCTTTCAATCTGAATCCGAATTTCTCGGCTAGTGAGATAACCCTGTCATTCTCGGCAGCGACCAGAGCCCAAAGGGTCCGCATGCCCAGTTCCCGCGCTATCCGGATGGAGCGCTCCATCAGAAGGGTGCCTATTCCTCTCTCTTGCCACGCATCTGCAACGACCACGGCAAGTTCGCCTCCGGCTGAACCCGGCTTCCGCATGATGCGGCAAACACCGATGATTGCGTCTTCGGAATCCTGCTCCTCCAGAGCCGCCATGGCCACGTCTCGGCCGTAATCGATGTCGGTAAACTGTCTAACCCATTCCGGGGGAAGGGCCTGCAGGTTCGCAAGAAAGCGCAGGAACACCGTCCTCGGGGAGAGGGACTTGAAAAATTCCACGAGAAGGTGCGCATCCTCCCTCTTGATGGGACGAACCAGGACGGCCGATGAATCCCCCAAGAAGTGCGTGCTTTCGTACTCTCTGGGGTACGGCTTCCCGAGCATTTCGGAAGCCCGGGGAGACTCCTCATTGAGAAAGGAGCCTCTGAATTCCGAGTCCGTTGGTGGTTTGCGAAGACCGTTCACGGCTACTCCAGACGTACCGGAAAGGAATCCTTCGGGTATTCGGCACGCCCCTGTTCCCAATTGTTGCAACGGCCGTGCCAAACCCGTTCCCCGTCTCAATGCAATCTCCCGCTCCTCCTCTCGATGACTTCTCTTCCCAAGTCTCCGGGAGAGCCCTCATTGATGCGGGCATCGCCTCAGAATCTCCACTCGGGACACCACATACTTGCCGCGTCGCCCACAGTCAACACATGTCTGTTTTCTTTACAGTCTGTAAAGGGGCTCCTCTCGTGCAGCGGTGCAAGTCATTGAAATCCCGATAGCCGTGACCTCAAGGGAGAGCGCGCAGGAAAGTCGTGATTGACTGAGCCGGGCAACGGGGATACGCTCCTTTGACGATGAAGAATCCGACGGCATTGCACTTTTCAGCGAGTGATCCATACGGGCGTTCTCTCCCAATGGATACGGCATGACGACCGACGCGGGGAGACTGATCAGCCGCCCCGGACGCCATCCACTCTTTGAAAGCGCATCCGCACCACGCGGCGGGGAGTCGATACACCATGTGGAAGCCCAAAAGCTTGCGGTCTCGCTTGCTCCTGATGCTGGGATGTCTGGTCCTCATAACCATAGGGGGCGGTCTCGCATCTATCTGGTACACCTACGAAATGGACAGGTTCTTCAACTCTGTTTTCGAGGATGAGCTGCCTGCCCTGAGAGCCGCGGAAGAACTGAGAAACAGCCTCATCATGCAAAAGGGATACGTCACGTATTACTTTCAGGACGCAAATCCCAAGTGGCTGGAGCAGCTCGGAGAGCATGACCGACGCTTTGAGATTTGGTTGAAGAAGGCCCGAAAGTGGGCGGACAACGATAAAGAAAGAAGTATTCTGAACGAAGTTGAATCCCAGTACATTCGTTACTCTCTGGCCAGAGACAACGTCATTAATCTGTACAAGGAAGGGAATAAAGAGGAGGGTTTCAAGATCCACCAAAAGGTTCGGCAGCAGTTTTTTCATATCATGGATTTGTGCCGTCTCTTTCAAGCAACCCACGAGCAAAGGACCGCAACTGTCCGAAGGGAGAACCGGGAGAGGGCCCAGACCGTCAAGGAATCCGCCGTGGTGGCGCTGGTACTGGCTCTGCTCTTCGGTGGGATTTTGGCCTACACGTTGATCAGACAGGTGTTGGGCCCCATCCGTCAGTTGGCCTTCGAGACGGAGGCCTCTACGACCCAGGACAATGCCGACAACGAAATCAAGGCCTTGGGGAACAGATTCGAGAGCCTGATGAAGGATGTGGATCAAACGAGACTCAAGCTGGAGTGGAGCAAAGAGCACCTGTTGCAGGCCGAAAAATGGGCTCTCGTCGGCAAGTTGGCCGCGGGGGTGGCACATAGCGTTCGGAATCCCCTTACCTCGGTGAAAATGCGGTTGTTCTCGTTGGAGAGGAGTTTGCAGCTCAGCCCCAGTCAGAAAGACGACTTTGAAGTCATCTCCGAGGAGATTCGCCACATCGACACCATCGTGAACAACTTTCTCGAGTTTTCCCGGCCGCCCAAGCTCAAGATGCGAATAGCCAGCCCTTCGGATGCCGTGGACCTGGCCATACAACTGCTACGCCATCGACTGGAATCGTACAACGTCAAGGTCGAAGTGCACCGAACGGAGCGATTGCCGGAAATCGAGCTCGATCCGGACCAGCTCAAGGAAGTTCTCGTCAACCTCATGGTCAATGCCTGCGAGGCGATGGTCGACGGTGGAGTTATCACCATTCAAGAGGAAATGGGAGTTTCAGACAACAATCTGCCGGTTGTGGTGGTCCGGTTGAGCGACAGCGGGCCTGGAATTCCTGAAGCGATTCAAGGTAAGATGTTTCAGCCCTTCTTCAGCACCAAAGAAGAAGGGACAGGTCTCGGGCTCAGCATTGCCACACGGATCGTGGAAGAGCACGGCGGCTGGTTCGATCTCAAATCAAGGGAGGGAGAGGGCGCGACGTTCTCCATCACTCTTCCGGTAGCGGAGGCGACAACTTGGGCACAATCCTCATCGTAGACGATGACGGGCAACTGAGGACCAGTTTTGAAAAGCTCCTGAAGGAGGAGGGCCACATCGTACGGACCGCGGCCACGGGCGAAGTCGGCATCGAACAGGTCAAAGCCGCCTTGCCGGAGCTGGTGATCATGGACGTGCGACTGCCCGGGATGGACGGCCTCATGACTTTCCAAGTCATTCACGAAATGCAGCCCAAGCTGCCCGTGATCATCATGACCGCCTACGGCACGACGGATACTGCCATCCAGGCCACCAAAATGGGAGCATTCGATTACGTTCTCAAACCCTTTGACATTCCGGAGATGCTCGCGCTGATCGACCAGGCTCTCGAAGCCGGGCGGTTCATGCGCTCCCGGGTGGACATGGACGCATTACCCGAGGACGATACCGCAGTTGCGATGCTCGGCAAGAGCAAGGCAATGCAGGACGTGTACAAGGCCATCGGCCGTGTGGCTTCCACCGATGCCACCGTGCTGATCCGAGGCGAGTCGGGCACGGGAAAGGAGTTGGTGGCCCGGGCCATCTACCAGCACAGCTTGAGGGCCAACAAGGTTTTTGTGGTTATCAACTGCGTTGCCATTCCGGAAACCCTTCTCGAGAGCGAGTTGTTCGGTTACGAGAAAGGCGCGTTCACTGGAGCCGTCTCTCGCAAAATCGGCAAAATAGAACAGGCCGACGGAGGCACGGCCTTTCTCGATGAGATCGGGGATATGCCCTTCGGCATCCAAGCCAAGATGCTGAGGCTTCTCCAGGAGAGGAGCATAGAACGTCTGGGGGGCCGATCGCCCATCCCGGTGGACGTCCGGGTCATCGCAGCGACCAACAGAGACCTGGAGGCCGCCTTGACCGACGGGCGGTTCAGGGAGGATCTCTACTATCGTCTCAAGGTGGTCACCCTTTCGCTCCCTCCGCTTCGCAAGAGAACGGGCGACATTCCGGTGTTGGCCGATTACTTCCTCAAGCGCTTTTCCCACCAGATGAGCGTGGACTGTCCGGGATTCACCGATGAGGCTCTCACGGTCATGAACTCCTATTTCTGGCCGGGAAACGTCCGTGAATTGGCAAACACCGTTCAGAAGTCCTTGATCTTCAGTCGAGGGGCTCCGATCAGCGGTGAGGAGTTCTCCAGCGCAATCCGTGGTGAGTCGGCGGCGGATCAAGCAGCGCTCTATCGTGAGGACGAGTCCGTCCGACAATGGGTGAGCAGGGCATTGGCTCCGGGTGGCGGCGACAAGGTTTTTGTCGATATGATAGACCGATTCTCCGAGCTCCTCATATCCGAGGCACTGAACATAACGGGGGGAAACCGCTCCCAGGCCGCCAAATTGCTCGGTTTGTCGAGGCCCACTCTCCTGGCCAAAATCGACAAGTACGGTATCAAGATGGAGACGGCGGTCAAGAATGACTCGTGATAGCGGGAACTGACCGGGATTTTATCGGCACAACGGGAACCGCCGTTTCGGGCAAGTCTCCGAAGCACATTATGGCAATGCCCTCCAGGGTGTGAGAAGCGTACCCGAAACAGCACCAATACCGATTTTCAGTTGCCGGACCGCCGAACGCTCGTTGGCTCTGCCGGTTTCTCCCCCGAACGGGTCAAAGGTCCTCGGCGTGACGATCGAATTCCTCGCTCTCCTGACGGGGCCGGTCCCACATGGTGAGAAGATAGTCTTTTGCATCGACAAAGAGGGCTGCCTGATCCTCCACCACCCGTTCGGCCTCGAATGAATCCATCTTCCACGTTTCATTGATGAAAGAGGCCACTCTGCCGTAATAGAGCGGAGTCATGAGATCCACGAGCCGCCTCCTGTTGGAAGGCCAGTGGTGGTAGGTCGCGGCGATTTCGTACAGAATCCGGACCCAGGTGTCCGACGGAAGCCTGAAACGATCCTCCGGCATGGCGGCTGCCACGTTTATCGCCTCAAAGCAGTCCGGGCAGAAGACTTCCTGCCACAAGGGGCCGAAGTGCCGGAGTCCCATCTTGAAAGAATTGACAAGCTTATGGTAATTGACCTCGATCGGCTCGGGCTCTTCGCGGCTGATCTCTCCAAAGACCGGGACTTCCTCGGCACCCGTGATGCCCTTCCAGTGGTTCTCCGTCTCCTCCATCAGGGAAAAAAGGGTTGAAACCACCTGCCGAAACATGGGCCCCAGGTGTTCGGAGGGGTCTTTCGCGTCGTGAATCTTTCTTCCCAGGTGCGCTTGACAAAGGTGGAACCCATTCATGATAGCCTGAGTGGTGAGCCAAATGTCGATGCCGAATCGTGCCACATCAGTTTGCCACACATCCTGTTCCGTGTAGAAACGGACCAGCCGTTTGCTGAAGGCAAAATCTCCACCAATGGGCTGCCGTATGTTTTTCCCGAAAATCGCCTGGCACAAATTGTACACGATGTTGTTGGTGATGGTCCCGTCGTACTTGTACCTCGTATAAATCGGGGCAACAAAATCACAATTGCCCTCCATGACCGGGTCCAACAACTTCTTCACCCAACGGTTGGTAATACTGCGGAGATCGGAGTCCACCACCATGCAGGCCTTTGCCTGGAGAGTCCGCGCGGCCTCGAAAATCATCCTCAGGGCGGTGCCTTTCCCGGGCATGCCTCTGTAGATGGACACAATCTTTTCCTGCCACGGCTTCAACTGAAATTCTTTGGCCACGTCCCTCGTGTCGTCCGTGGAGCCTCCGTCGGAAACGATGATGACGGGACGAAAATCAGGGTAGTAATCCTTGAGCCCGTGAGAAACCATCCTGATGACGTGGGTGACGGTGAGCTCATTATTGAAACAGGGGATCCCTACGACGATGTCCGCCTTCTCGATCTCTTCGAGTCTCTTGACGAGATACGGTCTCAAACTGCTGCTATACTTCAAAACCAAGCTCCTTCGCTTTTCGGCCGGCTGTTTCGTGCGGCAAACGCCGCACCGTTGCGTTTCACTCGGTCGAGTAATACAGTCATGAACTCGATCCGGGCTGGCGGTTCCTGTCGATTCTGCCGTGGCAGACGCCGCCTCGAATAGATCGTCAGGAGATCGTTGTCAAGAGTCTCCGTGTCAGTCAAAATCTCCTTCATTGTCCTGATCGACATAACCACCCAATTTCTCGGCAAAATGAGGGATGGCTGAAAAAACGCGATTCCAATTGGAGATCTGGGGAGGCCCCAACGGGTTGTCCTGGATGATCTGACCTGAATGGCCGATGGCCTCGGTGAACATCTCCACTGCCTGCGCCTCTGCATGGCGATCGTACTGCAGGCCGTTGATCCGCGCGTCATCGTGGTACATGGCCATGAGATCCTGGGCTTCTTTGAGAAAGGTCGCCCTCAATGTATTGAAGAAGCCGTAGGTCAGAACCTCTCCGCTGGAATAGAGGACCCGGAAAATGGTTTTGCAGATGTCATTGGCCATTTTATTGAGGCCCCTCTCCCGGTCGTCGGGCGACAACGCCTGGTGCTTGTGCTCGTAATTTCCGCAGAGCTCCACCTGGCAAACCCTGTTCAGCGAGCAGTTCCTGAAAACCTCCGCCAGAACCCCGACCTCCAGGCCCCAGTCAGCAGGGATACGATTCACACGGGCAAGGTCGGCAACCATGGAAAATTCCCCCGAGAGTGGATAGCGAAATGACTTGTAGTACTCAAGGATCGGCAGCGGACCCAATATTTTGATCAACGAAAGAAGCAAGGGAGTAACGAGCAGACGGGTCGCCCGACCGTGCATCCGATCCGTCACACGACTATAGTAGCCCTTGCAGAATTCGTAATCGAGGTTGGGCATGACCGTGGGATAGACCAGACGGGTAAGAAGATTCTTGGTGTACGACACGATGTCGCAATCGTGCAGTGCGATAACATATGACTCCTTGCGGGAGATCACGTACCCGTAGGCCATCCATGCGCTTCTCCCCTTACCGTGGGGTCCTGCGGACAACCCTGCGTCGCTGATCTCCTCGTAGAGGGAGTTCATACGATCCCCGTCGTTCCAAATGAGCCTGACTCTTCGCCCTTCTTTGCGCAGGGGAACGAAATATTTCTTCGCACGGTCGAAATCCGCGGCATCGGCAGGTCCGAGAGTTACGATAATTTCGTGGAGATAGTGGACCGACTTGAGTGTGTCCACGATCAATTGCAATGCCGGCCCCTCCATTTCAGAGATGAGACATGGGAGGACCAGAGCTATGGGTCTTACCTTGGCGGCTTCCTCCAGATCCTGCTCGGTAGTCGATACGTCGCAGTCACCCAGAAGATGAAGCGTACTAATGGGCCCTGTTTGCTGAAAATCGCTCATGTACGACCCCCTTTTGGAAATTTGGCTGTGCGCCTACATTTCTACCAATAACATTTGCATTTCAAACTATCAAGATGCAGGAGCCCGCGCCTGTTTCCCGCACGGAGCTCTCGCTCCTCGTTTGATTTTCACAGTCCAAGGCCTTCCCAAATGCCCAAAATTGACTCATTCCACCCTTCCGGGCCTGCCGCTTTCGTGCGGATTGTCGCGGAGAGTGTCCCGGGGAGGTTGGACATCGAATCCGCTCCTCCCACGAGCACCGCGGTATCGACCAACTCGAGAAACGGATAATCGTTGGGGCTGTCGCCCAACCCTATGGTATGCACCTCCCCGTACACATGACGAAAGGCTTCAATGAGTAGGGATACGGCGTTACCTTTGCCGCCATGACCGATGAGATGGAGGAATCGTCCCCCTTGGACCGCGGTAAGCCCCCGGGCTTCTGCGGCCCGGACGATTTCAGGCTCGCGGTGCGAATCTGCCGGAGAAACGACAAATGGTTCGTCAAAAAGCCGCATGCGAGCTTTCTCGGCCTCAGGGGGGGTGAGTCCGGTCAGCTCGGAAACCTCTTCGGCATTCATGTCTGCAAATCCGACGAGCTTGATGCCTAAGCGAGCGGAAATCTCGGCGAGATTCTCCACGAGGTACCTGTATTCCATCCCGAGAGAGATAACGTGCCTATCTCCATATTTTCTCCACTCCGCTGAAGGGACTTGGGCCCTCAAAATGTCGGAGATCGCATCAGTTCCGCTTGTCACAATGCCGCCGCCATTCTCAACGACGAACGGATCGACGAGAGCCAGCTCTTCGTGAAGGGGCTCCATTTCGGCGAGCGTTTTGCTCGAAACCAAAACCACCGCTGCGCCCCTCTCTTTGAGGGCTGCAAGGGCCGGAGCGGCCGGCCGCCAGGAGTACGTGCGAGCGTCGAGAAGCGTTGCGTCGAGGTCGGTGAAGACGATGAGCTTCATGGTCGTCTCTCCTCGCTGCCCTGAAAAGGCAGTTCAGAGTTGTCTGCGGCATGCCTGAAACCCGGATGGCGGTCGGCACCCCGAGCGTGAGGCCCTGCGGCCGCGTGAAGCGGCGGATGGTCTGTGAACGTGAGAGACGTAGTGCCTCATATAAATTCGCGGCATCCTTCGAGTTAAAAGCCAATGAGCCTTCAACAACATTGTCGGCGGAGATCGGCGCTGTTTTTCCAAGATGAGCGTCGCCTCCGTGAGACTTATGGCAGATCCGATAGCGGAGCGCAGGAGGTAATCCGTAGACTTCCGGATAACCCCAAGGACCTCTCTATTTCCCGCAATTCTTAAAGCGCTCCGCTATAACTCTTTTTTCCTTTATCTTTTCCGTAGTGTGGACTACTCTACCTTTGCTTTGGGCCACGTCTTCCGTTTCCCGCCGGGGATTTCCCATAATCTCAAAGGTAACAAATTCTCAGGAAACCGGAAAGGCCCAAACCCGGGCCCGAGTCGGAAACCGGTCGCGGACGGAGCCCGGGGTAACTAACCTTCTCGTGGAACCTTGTTGAGGCCCGTTCGGAGGGACCCCCGTGTCCGAAAAGCAATCGATATACAAGCTCATCAAGTCGCTCAAAGGGTTGAAGGTCTACGACGAGTATACCTGGGACAAGCTGGAGCTGCTCACCGCCACCCCTGAGGAAACGGGCGACATCAGCCAACGCGAACGCCAGGTCGTGAGCGAGGTTTTCGGAGATTTTGTCCGCCGCGTGGAAGATGATGGCAAGATTCGGTTCGATTCTCTGGCCGGATCGGAATCGGGCTCCGTGCGAGCGACCACGAGCTGCGATGTCACCAAGTTTCTGGGTTTCGGGAACACGGGACCGGTGTACGCGGTGACCGCGGGAGGCAAACCCTATGCACTGAAGCTCTATTCCGCCGCCAGGGTCAGGGGAATGATCCAGACCCACGGGAATTTCGGCCTTGGAGGCATACTCCACGACGTGGAGAATCTCGACAAGCCGACAGTGCTGAGCGATTTGGGCAAGCGGGTTTTCTCGAAGAAGCCCAAGGAGATTTACGGTCGCTGCAAACGAATGGTCAAAATCCACGACGTGGGAGTGGACAAGGATTTCATGTACGTCCTGATGGATCTGCTGGACGTCGATCCCATCAGCAAGATCGATCCGGAGGAGCTGGGAGCGGAGTTCATCGACGTGGTATCGTGGGCCGTGGATTGCTGCGTAGCGCTGTGTCAGCTTCACGTTGAGGAGGCCCGGTTACATCTCAATATCCGCCCGGAAGCGTTTATCAGGCAGGCGGTGAAAGAAAGCTCACGCTTGCCCAAGTATTCATTTTTCCACTACCCGAAGAAATACGAGAGACACCCGGGATGCCGAAGTCTTACGACGGAATTCATCATGGTCGATCACCTGGACAATTCCGTGGACATCGCCGACAAAGACACCAAGGGGCTCGGGACAGTGGGAAGCTGGCTCTTTATCCCCCCGGAGCAGATACTGCAAGTGCTCAAGACGCTTCGTGGCGGTTACGAGGCTTTTGTGGAAAAAGGACTCCGGTCTCAGGAACCGGTGACCATGAGGCTGAAGAGAACTCAAATGGATGACGTGTGGGCCCTGGGCCTTACGTTCTACCAGTTCCTGATGGGAGGCAGAAGCCCCTTCGGCGAGCCGCGCAACCTCGCGGACATGGTACATTCCATATTACTTTCCAGGTTCGACTTCTCCTCCATCGATCCGCGCTTGAGGCCGTTGATCGCCGGCATGCTGGAGAAAGATCCGGCGAAGAGGTTCCAGGGGCTTCTCCAGGGATGTCCCGACAAGGTGAAGGCGAGGCGGTCCGCGGCCGAGGCGGTACTTTTCAAGCTCGAAGAGATCGCTCTCAGTTGTGGTGCCTGAGCGGATCATAGCATTGGTCGTGGCTCTCCCCGAGATTGGTGTGTCGATTCGATTACCGCTATGACTTTCGAACTTCTTTGGGCATCGAACCAGAGTGCAGACGAGCATGTGACCGATGCAATTGTTTGAACGAGATATCCCATGGTGATTACCGGCTTGGAACGAGTGCTGAGAGAACCGGATCTCCTTGCGGGAGCCGGTCGTCTGGGCCTGTTGTACAATCAGGCCTCGGTGGACGCAGCCTTTCGACCTGCCCCGGATCGCATAAACGAGGTCCTTCCGGGAAGGCTGGCCGCTCTCTTCGGCCCGCAGCACGGCGTGGCGTGCACGGAGCAGGACAACATGATCGAGACCGGCCACGCGAAGCATCCGAGGCTCGGTCTGCCGATATTCAGTCTCTATGAGAAGTCGAGAAAGCCGTCTTCCGAAATGTTGCTGGACGTGGACACGGTCCTCGTGGACATCCAGGATGTGGGGACGCGGGTTTACACGTTCGCCACAACGGTGCTGCATCTCATGGAGACAAGCGCGGAAGCCGGAAAGACGGTGGTGATTCTCGACAGGCCCAATCCGATCAACGGCCGGGATGTGGAGGGGAACGTTCTGAATCCCGAGTACGCATCCTTTGTCGGTCCTCTGCCCATTCCCATGCGACACGGGCTCACCCTTGGGGAGCTCATGTCTCTGTACAACGAGGTCCACGGCATCGGCTGCCGTCTTCGGATCGTTCACGCTGCCGGGTGGAGCAGGGACTCATATTACGAAGCGACCGGGCTCCCATGGGTGCTCCCTTCCCCCAATATGCCTCTGGTGGAAACAGCGGTGATCTATCCGGGCCAGGTGATTCTGGAGGGGACGAATCTTTCCGAAGGTCGCGGAACCACGAGACCCTTCGAGCTCTTCGGCGCGCCCTATTTGGGGCCGGATGCCCTGATGGCAGCCATAGAAGGGGAGGCGCTGCGGGGGGCCCTGCTGAGGGAAGTGCAATTCAGGCCCACCTTTCACAAATGGGCCGATCGGGTGTGCAACGGATTCCAGATCCATGTGACGGATCGGGATGAGCTCCGGCCGTACAGGGCAACCCTGGCGATCCTCGCCGCAGTGATCCGACTCTACGGAGACAGCTTCCGTTGGTCCGATCCTCCCTACGAGTACGTCACGGATAAGCTCCCGGCGGATGTCATCCTGGGCGACTGCAGGGTTCGCGAGGACCTGGAGGCCGGTCGATCGGTTTTTGACATGGAACGGGAGTGGCAGGAGGAGCTGGATCGGTTCTGCAAAGTGCGCTCACGTTTCCTCTTGTACCCATCCTGATCCCACTCACCTTGTCGTGCCTCATGATCGAAATTGACGGCTCATCTCAATCCGGAAGCGGAACCATCCTCAGATATTCCGTGGCCCTCGCCACCATGAGCGGAGAAGCTCTTCACCTGTCCCGCATACGGGCCAAGCGCCCGAAGCCGGGACTCAGGGCACAGCATCTGGCCGCGGTCCGGGCATGCGCGCGGCTCTCGGCTGCCGAAGTGGAAGGGGACGAAGTAGGCTCACAGGAGATCCTCTATCGTCCCGGTCGTACCATCAGCGGTGGTGATTACCGTTTCGACATCGGTACGGCCGGATCCGCGGTCATGGCCGCGTTTACGTTGATTCCGCCGGCTCTGGCCGCGGACGGGCCGTCTCGGGTCACCATAACGGGCGGACTCTTTCAGGATTTCGCCCCGACCTTTTTTCACATGCAGAACGTCCTCGTGCCGATGGTCCGGATGATGGGCGCGGACGTCAATGTCCGTATGGTCAGACCCGGATACGCTCCCGACGGACAGGGAATGCTCGTCCTCGAGGTCAAGCCGGTACCGGAGCTGGTACCCTTACGGCTGGCGGAGCGCGGCAACGTGGTATCGGTCAGGGGAATCGCGCTCTCTTCCCATTTACGGGAGCAACAGGTCGGGTCGAGGATGGCGGATCGATGCCGCGATCGACTAAGAAAGAGGGGTTACCGGGCGATCGTAGACATCGTGGACGATTCCACGGCCGTTCAGCGGGGCGCCGGTCTCACAGTCTGGGCCGAAACGGACCGGGGGTGCCGCATCGGTGCCGACCGCGCGGGCAAACAGGGGCGCAGGTCGGAAGCCATCGCGGATTTTACGGCCACGAGTCTGCTGGAAGACCTGGATAGCGGGGCCTCGACCGACCGTCACACCGCGGATCAGTTGATCCTTTTTGCGGCTCTGGCCGAAGGAGCCACGGAATATGTCGTTCCACGGGTCACCGACCATGTGGAGGCTAATCTATGGCTCGTGGAAAAGATCCTGGGTGTCCGCACCACCCTGAAAAAGCATACGGTGCGCATTGAAGGCAAGGGAATGAGATTTGGTTGAAACGCTCGAATCAAGGAATGTTCATGCACAACCCAAGTAGAGGAATAGCAGCCATCGTGGGGTGCTCTGCCGCGATCTTTTGGCCCGGCGCCTTAATTTTCGGTTTCCCCGGTGTGATGGGACCCTATTGGAAAGAGACGTTCCGGATGGGGCAGGGGGACATCGGCAACATCCTCTTCTTCGTCCTGGCCGCGGTAGGCATCGTCATGTTCCTTGTGGGGCGATGGCAGGAGCGAGTGGGGATTCGGGCCATGATCTCCATCGGTGCCATAATATGCGGTCTGGACATGGTCTTCCTCGGATTAACGTCAGGTCCGTTCTCACTCTATCTTTGGGCCTTCTTCATGGGCGCGGCCTCATGTTTCGTGTACACGCCGGGGCTGACCACGGTCCAGAAATGGTTTCCCACAAAGAGGGGCCTGGTCACGGGGATAGTCAATTTCATGTTCGCAATTTCAGCAGCGATCATGGGTCCTGTGTTTCGGTTGATGCACGAGGCTCTCGGGTACTCCGCCATGGTGATAACACTGGGAATCGTCTCCGGAGCGGTCGGAATCGTGGCCGCGCAGTTTACCGCGGCACCTCCCGAACCGAAGTCTCTCGGCCGCTCTCAACCTGAGCCCGCAAAGGGGGTGCGGCCGGATCTGGACAATTCCCTCACCGTGGCTGAGAGTATCCGAACTCGAAGTTTGCGTTTTCTCTGGCTCACATGGGCTTTGCAGGGTGCTGCCGGGATAGCAATGGTGATGCTCTCCATCGCCTACGGCTTGTCGAGAGGGTACCCCATGGAATCCGCGGTGGTCGTCCTCACGGGTTTCAATTCAACCAGTGGGTTTAGTCGTCTGCTTTCAGGTTACATCTCCGATAGGGCGGGCAGGACCTTCATTATGAGCGTCACTTTCTTTTCCGCGGGTCTTGCGTACTTCGCCTTGCCCCATGCCGCAGATCTATGGCAGTTGGTCGCTCTTGCCGCGGTCATTGGTTTCGCCTTCGGAACTCTCTTTGCCGTGTCGGCACCCTTGGTAGTGGACTGTTTCGGTATCCGTCATTTCGGTGCGATTTTCGGACTGATCTTTACGGCATACGGATTTCTCGCCGCTCCGCTGGGTCCGTCCATGAGCGGTTACGTGCTGGATCTCACCAAGGGCAATTTCACGCTCGTTTTTGGCTATCTCGGAGTGTTTTGTATCATTTCGTCGGTTCTCATACGATTTGTCGGACCACCCCGACCGTGACTCCTGGGAGAGCGTCCGACGTTTTTTGTTAAGAACGCTATAGGAGGAACCGTCCTGCGAACGATGTGTCAATAAAACGATTGCTGTTGTCGGCAGCATTGCCGCGCTGATTTTCCCGTTGGGTATTCGATACAATGACGTCGGCGCCCTCGGGCGGTGAGAATGGCGGCACCCTCGCGGACCGAGGAATTGTCCCGTGAAACGTTCAACGGATAACGGCCGGCCCCATGGGCGGCGACCATAAGGATTGTATGCGATGGACCGACATTCCGGAGCGGAGAACCCGAAATACATACTGACCGCCTCCCCGTGGGAACCGCTTCGACGACCCGTTTATCGAGCCCTCTGGATTGCTACCCTCGCGTCGATGATCGGCACGTGGATGCAGGATGTCGGGGCGGCTTGGCTCATGACCGGCCTTGCACCGTCGCCGATCATGGTGGCCCTCGTGCAGGCTGCTACGAGCATGCCCATATTCCTCCTGGCCCTCCCTGCCGGCGCGCTCGCGGACGTTGTGGATCGCCGCAAACTCCTTCTCGTGGCCCAGTCCTGGATGATGGGCGCCGCGGCCGTACTGGCGACGGTCACCCTTATGGACGCTGCGACCCCCTTAGCACTCCTCATACTCACCTTCATGCTCGGTATCGGGGCAGCGCTCACGGGTCCCGCATGGCAGGCCATCGTGCCGGAAGTGGTGACCAAGCAGGAAATTCCTGCGGCGGTGTCCCTTAACGGTGTGGCCATTAACGCTGCGCGAGCCGTCGGACCCGCGCTGGGAGGGGTGTTGATTGCCGCGGGAGGCCCCGGTCTCGCGTTTCTCACCAACGCGGTTTCGTTCGTGGGCGTTGTGCTGGTCCTCTATTGGTGGAAGAGGCCGCCATCCGAGAGCATGTTGCCGGCAGAGCGCTTCCTGGGTGCGCTTCGGGTCGGCGTGCGGTATTTGAGGCACGCCCCGGCGTTGCAGGCCGTTCTCGTCCGTGCGGGACTCTTTGTTTTCTGTGCCAGTGCCTTGTGGGCCCTCATCCCCCTGTTGGCGCGCGAACGCCTGCTTGTAGGGCCCACGGGATACGGAATGCTCTTGGGATTCATGGGGTTTGGGGCTGTGGCCGCTGCAGGCGTCTTGCCTCGCTTGCGCGCCGGCATGGCGGTAGACAGGATGGTTGCACTGGCCTCCGTTGTGTTTGGACTCTCCCTTACCGCGTTGGCGGGCCTGGAGCGTTTCGCCATCATATGCTTCGCCATGTTCATGGCAGGAGCGGCGTGGTTGACCGCTCTCGCTACCTTCAACGTGGCGGTTCAGACGATGGTTCCCTGGTGGGTGAGGGCACGGGCCCTGTCCACGTACCTCCTGGTTATTTTCGGGAGCATGGCCTTGGGAAGTCTGGTCTGGGGGGGGATCGCCTCCCGATGGGGGATGCCTGCAGCCTTGGGCTGTGCGGCCGTCGGTTTTGTTGCCGGACTGTTCGGAATGACGCGCTATCGGTTGCGATCGGGCGAAGGATTCGATCTTGCACCATCGCGCCATACTCCCGCGTCCAACGTGGTGGTCGAGCCGGAGTTTGACCATGGACCGATTCTGACCACGGTGGAGTACCGTGTGGACCCCGCGGACGCCGACGAGTTCTCGCGAGTCATGAGACTGCTCGGCCGGGTTCGCCGGAGGGACGGTGCCCTTCAGTGGGGCTTCTTCGCAGACATGAGCGACCCCAACCGGTATGTGGAGCTCTTCATCTCGGAATCGTGGGTTGAACACTTAAGATTTCACGAGCGGATCACGGTGGAGGATCGAAAAGTCCGCGATCGGGCGGTCTCGTTCCATAGGGGCGAAGAGCCTCCCGTGGTTTCGCATCTTGTGGCCGGCGGTTCAGCCGTAAAACCGGATAAATCAAGTAATTGAGTGCCGACCTCTTTGATTCTGTCTCTTTCTTTTTGACGGTTTGCACTTTGCTGCGTCCAATGAGACAGAAACGAAAACCAAGGAGGCTTTTTCCATGAGGAAGATTGCTTTGACGACACTGATCGTGGCGGTTCTCTTCACCACGGGGCTGGGGGCATGCGTTTACGCGGCACAAGACGGTCCCGGGGCCCGGGGGGGATCCTCGATGAACCCGGCTTCTTTCGATCGGCCGGGCCATTTCCCCGGGCACATGATGCGGGGCAGGCACGGCTTTGGAGCCATACTCAAGAAACTTGGCGTTACGGACGATCAGAAGAAGCAGATCCGCGGTCTTATCGTGGCAGCCAAGGAGCGAACCCGAAAGTCTCGTACAGAGTTGATGTCTTCCATTGACGAAAAGAAGACCATGCTCATGTCGGGAAAGATCGATCAGGCCAAGCTGAGCCAAATCGACGACAAAATAGTCAAACTGGGAAGCGAGCTCATGCGCGAGCGGCTGAAAACGCGCAGGGAAATACTCTCACTCTTGACCCCCGAGCAAGTAGAGCGTGCGGCGGACCTCCAATTGGAAAAGTTCGGCAAGGAGCGTTTCGGCCGCATGGGGCGTGGAGGCCGCAGAGGAATGTTCTGACAATTATCCGGCATATGTGTCGCATTCAGCGATTCTCTTATGACGAGGTCCTTGGCGACACACAACGATTGTAATTGAAACCTGAGAATCCGAGAGCCGCCCATGTTGGGGGCTCTCCAATTTCCATGTGTAACGCTGCTCCGCTCAATATCCCTCGCTCATCCTTTCAAACACTTAATCGAATGATTACCAATTCCTATCTTTCAATGTAGCGTCACTGCTACGGAAGCTGGTATGATCGGAGACGTCTGATCGATGCTCGATAATTTCTTCCTGGCAGGTATCCATGATCATTACCCGTACGCCGCTTCGTGTGAGCTTCTGTGGCGGGGGCACCGACCTCCCGGCCTATTACCGCCGTCGACAAGGCGCTGTCGTGAGTACGTCGATAGATAAGTACGTCTACATCACGGTCAACCGCTTGAGCAGCTACTTCGACCATCGTATTCTGGTGAAGTATTCCCAGTCCGAACTGGTGAACTCCGTTGATGAGATCCGTCATCCCATCATTCGGGAGGCCATGAAAATGACCGGAGTTGTCGATAGGGTGGAGATCACCTCCATGGCCGACATTCCCGCAGGGACGGGCCTGGGCTCGTCGAGCACGTACGCTGTCGGGCTCCTCCACGCCCTTTACACCTTCAAAGGGCAGTACGTTTCCGCTGCGAGGCTGGCCGAAGAGGCATGTCGCATTGAGATCGACCTTCTCGGAGATCCCATCGGAAAACAGGATCAGTACATTGCCGGTTACGGGGGAGTCTGTCACATCAGGTTCAATCCCGACGAGTCGGTTTTCGTGGACCCCGTTATCTGCCCGTATGCCACCAAGAAAGCACTCCAAAGTAATCTGCTCATGTTCTTTACGGGCATGACGCGGCGTGCCGGAGATATTCTGCAGGTTCAGAGGGCGTCAACTGAGAAGAAGATGGAAGTCCTGACGGCTATGAAAGAGCTGTGCGCACAGATCCTGGAAGTGCTCAAAGACGGACGATCGCTCAATCGCTTCGGGGAGATCCTCCACGAAGGTTGGCTCAAGAAGCGTACCGTTGTCGATACCATAAGCAATGACATCATTAACGAGCATTATGAAAGAGCGCGCACGGCCGGAGCCATCGGGGGCAAACTCTTAGGCGCGGGTGGGGGCGGATTCCTGCTCTTTTACGTGGAGCCTCAGAACCACGCGCGCGTACGCTCGGCCCTCCGTGACCTCCAGGAGCTCCCTTTCTCCTTTGAGCCGCAGGGAAGCAAAGTGATTTACATTTCAGACGACATCTGAACGGACGGGAATACGCGTCCGTATTTGACCAGCATCAGTACTTAATTCTTTTGCGGAAACACGGTAGCGGATTTCTTTTTGACCGGCGACAAGTGAAGTCGGCAACTGATGGGAGACAAATCCGCTGTTATTGGGGTCGTCAATGCCGGCTGGGGGCGGGGAGCATTCATGCCCTGAAAGGGCGGACCAACAATAGCCGTCGGTTTCAACCGACGGAAACGAAGCTCGGCCAACCAATTCGGACCCTGAAAGGGTCCACCCAACCGTGGTTCGGCAAAAAGCATCTTGGACGACCCCTCGAGAGTCGTTTTCGTTAGTGAATATGAAGGCTTGTGTCCCGTAGGTTGAAACCTGCGGCTATTCAAAGTGCACTCCTCCAGGGCGCGGTTGCTGCGTCCGGTCCGGAAGGCCAACCCGAGAGCAACCGATGCACCTGACCGACGAGGCTGGCGCACGCGACCTTATTTGGGAAACGCCACACTTGGCTTCCCAGACCATTCAGGACGCTGCAAGAGGCTCACGCCATGTCAACCCACTCGGGCGCCCTCTCCCCTACCAGAAAGACCTCCGTGGTTTCAGGGCCCTCAAGGGCTTTTTCCAGCTCCCTGGTAAACTCCTGTCTCTTCTCGTTTGCGTGCCACTCTTCCCAGCGCTTACGGCTCACCCACGTACTTACAACTACCAGTTTGCGGGGCTCGTCGGCGGAAATAAGGGTTTGCCCCGACATGTAGCCGTTTTGAAGCGTGGCCAGCGATCGAAGTTGCATCAGGAGTTTGTGTGCCCGATCGAATTTGTCTTCCTTGAACTTCCTCGTGATCAGCACTTTGACTGCCATGGCTACCCCCTCCGAGTGAGCTCCGGGTTCCGGACACGGGCGGAATCCCATACAGTGCCAGTATACCATGCGCTACTCTCATGTGCAGGACTTTCTCGATTCTCTATTTTCCGTCGGGTCTTCTACGTTGCCACAAACTCGACGGGACGCCGCGCGGCTTTCAGGCATTGAGAAAGTGATTTCTCTGCACGGCCGAAATGCCCATCAGACAAGGTCGGGGCCTCCGGAACGGTGCGAGCACGGAGAGCTGCTTCGGGGGTGCTCCTGCTACCTATTGGCGCTCTGACGGCCGCTCTGCGTAGAAATATTTTTCATTTCGATCGTGGAACATTCTTCACCTTAAGATGTCCAAGGGGATCAGAATAGGAAGCGCGCGAAGCCAACGTGGCGGTTTCGCCTTCGGTACAGAGAGACAACGGAGCCACTTTGCGTATTCAAGCGGCAATTCATCCTAAAGACATTAATTAATGTGACCGCTTAACCAACGTCTTGGTCTGACCGGAGGGGCAACCATGTATGTGGACAAGCGACTGGAGGACTTGATAGAAGCGGGATGGCACGTTGTTGACACTGAATACGATGCGGACGCATTTTATTTCTGGAAGAAGAAGGCCGCGGATTTCTTTTCGGATTTCTTGGGTCCCGAGCACATGTTTACGAAAGAATTCAGAGAAAGTGTGGACCATATGGAGAAATCCGTGCACGCAGGCAAGTAGCCGCGACAACTCCCCCTATCCCCGGCGACAAAAAGTCTGAACGACATTCCGTGGCCGGACGGACCGTCAATCCCCCGGGTGCAATGCCTATTCGTGTGGCGGTCGCTGTCAGGCAACCCCCGGGCCGTGGGCCGTCATGAAGGTGTTCCTGAACATCCGGCGGATGCGCGGAGAGATGAAGGTGAACCTGATTTCCGCTTCCCACTGTTCCCCTTCCATATGAGCGGTGAGGACCTTGGCGAAGACTTCGCCGGGAATTTTGTCCAGTCTGCCGTCCAACACATCCAGCCTGATTTCTTCATGAGCCTGTGTCTCAGTCTTCGAGACGATGCGCGCCGACCTTTCCGAAAGATGGGTTATCCACGCAGTTGCATCGGACTGGTCTACTACTTTCTTGTGGATAAGTTGAACTCGCACCGGTATCTTCCGTTCGATCATCAGCGGAACTTCCGCAGTGTCCGGTAAGGTCAGGTTGTACGGTCCGGCTACGCCTCGGATGTCGTAGAGCCGCACCATTCTTTGAATCCCTTTCAGCTCCACATGCACCACATCGCCCACCGTCACCAATTCTCTGACTCTCGTGAACGTCGGCTCACTGATGAGAACCTGTCCGCCGACGGTATACGATTCTATGCGTCCGGTGAAATTGACCTCCGAGCCCACCGCTCCGTACTTGGTCCGTCTCTCGGATCCTATGTTGCCGACCACCACTGTCCCGGTGTTGACACCGATTCCCATCTCCAGGCGCGGCAGATTTTCTCTTTCGTTGAGGTCGTTTATTTCATCCATGGCCGTCTGCATTGCCACGGCGCATGCCACTGCTCGAAGAGGATGATCGTCCATGGGCACCGGTGCCCCGAAGAAGGCAAGTATTCCGTCACCTTCTATTTCGTCCACGATGGCCCGGTAGTCGAGAAGTATTTCGACCATCTTTCCCAGGTAACGATTCAGGAGATGGAGCACCTTTTCCGGGTCCATGGAGGCCGTTTGAGCGGTGAAGCCCCTTAGGTCGGATATGAGCATAGAGATCTCACGGCTCTCGCCGCCCATGGTGAGGCCGTCCTCGGATTCCAGGAGCTGATCCGCCACCTCCTGCGTCACGTATCTCCCGAAAGTGTTGCGGATGAAATCCCTCTGCTTCAGGCCTTCGACCATGGTGTTGAACGCCTGGATAAGCGTCCCCAGTTCATCCGTGGATACTACGGGAAGCGTCTGGTTATAATCCCCCCGGCTCATTTTCACGGCCGCTTCGGCAAGCATATTGACCGGCCTGGCGATTTTGTGGGCCATGGTGCTAAGCACAAGAGAGAGCACCGCAACCGCTGCCAACCCGAGCAGCAGAAATGCACCGCCAAGCACAAGCACCGGCCGTACAGCAGCAGTCAGCGGTATTTCCAAGGCCACGAAGAGATCGGTGTACCGACTCTTCTGGAAACCTCCCCACCAGTAATCGCCATCAATCCGACCGATGGAGCGCCAATTCTTTTTGTCCTCTCCCAGGGCTCGGCGCATGCGAATACAGAGGTCGTCATGTGATCTCCCGAGTGTTGTTCCGATTGTTGCCTTGTTGCTGCGCATTACATACGAGCCATCTCTCAGGAAAATGGAGAAAACAGTCCCCTCGTACTTGGTGATGGCTCTGATTTTCGGCAAGCGGCGTCTAAATGTAGCGAGAGCGACATTGTACCCGAGCACTCCGACTAACCGACCGTTTGCCTCCAATACCTTGCAGGCGACCGTAACGGCGGCGTCCCCCGGCAAGAGCGACTTCTGAGGAGGAGTGACCACAACGCCGTCACTATCGAGAGCTTCGATGTACCAGGGCTCAAATCGGAAATCCTTTTGAGGCAGGCAACTTCCCAAATCGAGGCTGCTGACAAATTTACCGTCGCTGAATGCCATGAAAATGGACTGAACCGGAAATCGTCCTTTGATTTCTTTGAACACCTTTCTGAGCCGATCGTCACTGTAGCCGGCCAGCGCTGCCGACGAAGTGAGCACCCTCAGGGTGTCGATTCCCGTGCCGAATGACGAGTCGATTTCATCCGACGCCTGTTTGAGACTTAGAGCGCCCAAATCGGTCAACTGTTCGATGACTATCTTCCGGGCCACTCCAAAGGAAATGAGACCGGTGATGGTGAAGATGAGAATGACCGGCAGCAGAATGTATAGAAGGAACATGGTGCGCAGCTTCTTCATAAAGCCCTCAGGCCGCGGTCGGAAAATTCTCGTCCCGGTCGTCGGAAAGGATTCCTGTTTATGGCGTGCGCCCTGAACCGGAAGCCGTGGGCAATCTCCACCGCACCGAGCGACGGTACCTCCGCGGTCAAAGACCTTCCCACCGGCCGTCTCGGATACGCAGTCCGGGGTCCTCCGGACAACCTCCAGTTTACCACTTGCCGGCCATACGCGAAGCAGTTTTCATGACTCATTCAAAGAATGCTTTATCGAATCAATGAAAAGTGCTTCCCTAATCGTCAACGTTGCTCGGTCATCGCCGAGACTCAATATGTCCTATGACGGCCTGACCGAATCCCGAGCACGAGACCTCCCGCGCGTCCGGCATCAATCTGGCCAAATCGTACGTCACCGTCCGAGACCTGATGGCTTTTCCCACCCCTTCAACGATCAGGTCCGCCGCCTCAGTCCACCCCATGTGCTCAAGCATCATCGCGCCTGAAAGAAGCATGGAACCGGGATTGATCTTGTCCAGGCCCGCATACTTCGGCGCACTGCCGTGGGTGGCTTCAAAGAGGGCGCAGCCGTCGCCGATGTTAGCTCCTGGAGCCATCCCAAGCCCTCCAACCTGCGCGGCAAGGGCGTCGGAGAGATAGTCTCCGTTGAGGTTGGGCATCGCAAGGACTTCGTACTCCTTGGGACGGAGGAGCACCTGCTGGAACATCGCGTCGGCAATTCGATCGTTTATGAGGATTTTCCCCGGGGGAATCACTCCGCGGTATTTCCCGGCAAGCTCATCCTCCATAATCAGCTTGTCGCCGAATTCTTCCCGGGCCACTTCGTAGCCCCAGTCTCGGAAGGCCCCCTCGGTGAACTTCATGATGTTTCCCTTATGCACCAGGGTAACTCTTTTTCTGTTGTTCTCCAATGCAAACAAGATCGCACGCCGTACCAATCGCTTGGTGGCTCGCGGGCTCATGGGCTTGATGCCTACTCCGGACGCGGGATCGACTTCCACACCCATTTCATTCTTCAGAAAATCTATGATCCTGACGGCTCGATCGCTGCCGGACTTCCATTCAATCCCTGCATACACGTCCTCGGTGTTCTCCCGGAAAATCACCATGTCCACGTCCTCGGGTCTTAACACGGGAGAGGGAGCTCCTCGAAGATACTTCACCGGCCTTACACAGGCGTAGAGATCCAACCTCTGCCGCAGGGTAACGTTGAGGCTCCGGAAGCCTCCGCCCACAGGAGTTGTCAGCGGTCCTTTGATCACCACCACCGCGCGTTCAATTGCTTCAAACGAGGATTCCGGGAGGTATTCTCCGTAGTGGTGATATGACTTTTCCCCCGCGGGGATTTCCCACCATCGCAAGACGCGAGAGCCGCCCCACGCCTTCTTGACTGCAGCGTCAAAGACCGGTCGAGAGGCGGCCCAGATGTCAGGTCCGACTCCGTCCCCTTCAATGAATCCGACGATAGGATTATCGGGAATGTTAAATTTTCCTGAGTCCACGGGTGTGATCCATGCCCCTCCGGCCGGAAGTTCATGAAAAGAACTGTTCATATTAATTGCCTCCGAATGGGTGTTTGAGGCCGTCCGCATATCCGGCTGCCGGCAACGGACGTCCTCCCGGTTAACTTCAAGAACTTCTCCTTATACCCGCATGCCGGTGTTTTGCAACCGGTACAGGCGCTCGCCGCGGTCGGGACGATGGGAGTGTTTACATTGGGACCGTCGGCGGAGGGCTCCGTCAGCGGGGAGGGGTCAAAGATCGATGATTCGCAACGAATGTTACCCAGGGAGGATCGAAAGTCTCTCCGGTAACGGCGTACCCCTGGTCTTCGAGAAGCTCCTTGATAACGTTCGCCTGTTCACGGTTGATGCCGGAAACTATCCAGTACGTGTGCAGAGCGGCCCCTCGCAAAGGGACCAGTTCGCGCAACACTTGAAACGGTAGATTGGCCGTCACCAAATCGAAAGGCTCGTCAATGAAGCATCGAGCCTCCCCTTCATGGACCGTGACGAGCTCGGAGAACGCGTTCGTCTCCACATTTTCTCGGGCGGTGCTTACCGCAAGATGATTCTTGTCCACCGCCACGATCTTGCCGACCCCCTTGGCCGCTGCGGCCAACGCGAGGATGCCGGTTCCCGTGCCGAGATCCAGCGCCGACTGAATTGAGCCCGAGCCGATTATCTCTTCCATGAAGGTGAGACAGGCGATGGTGGTGGGGTGGTTACCGTCTCCGAAAACCACTGAGGGGTCCAATACGACTGCTCCCTGAGGTGGAGCGGAATGGCCGGGGCTTACAAACCACGTGCCTCCCAGTCGAATGCCCTGAGAAGGAAGCCCCGTTTGCCAGTCTTCGTACTTCATCTCATGGCGCGGGCCGACCTCAAGCCCGGCCTGACCCGCCCAGCCGTTTACAAACCGGTCTTCGGGACGAGAGAAGAACAAATATGCGAACTCTTCTTCATTCCACAATCCTATGAACGAAGAAGGAGGCGCAGGCAGGTTATCCTGCCAATCCCCCCGGATCTCATAAATGTAAAGGAGAGTTTCCGGGGGGATCATGTTCGAATCCTCGAGGGTAAGGGGCCAAGGAACGGGCGAAAGCTCTCGTGTTGGGGTTTAGGCGACCGCCGTAAGTCCTTTCGTACCGTGCCGACTCGGCTACTCGAATATTCCCGTTGGCTCAGATAGGTTGAGGCAACTACCAAAGGTTCTATCCCGCACAAGCCGATTAATTTTCGTCTTTCATAGCTCCTACCTCGCGTACGATGGCCAAGTAGGCTTCCACCGCCTCGAGCAGGTCGCATTTGGCATCCGCCAAATCGGCTATTTCTGCTGCTGTGAGGTGCTCTCTTGCAAGGAGTGTATCTATCTTGCGGTTGATCAGAATGATTTGCTCGGGAGCGGCCAGTTGATCCATGTCCAGCTCGGCGGCTTCCACCACTTCGGAGGCGACTTCTTCTTCCACCGGTTGAGCTTCGATCTCTTGGATCCAGCCGTCAACTTCCTTCCACTTGCTGATTGTGGCAGGGCTGACTCCCACGCGCATGGCCAATTCTTTATTGGTAATGTTCCCTCCGGCCTCCATGTACAACTTCACGGCTTTGTCACGAGCAGCTTTCTTTCTCACCACTCCGGTGGCCGGTGCGGACTTGCTGCTGGCCTTTTCCAGTTCTTTGAGCTTCTCGTCCCATTTGTCGTCACGTTTCCACCGACCCACGGTCAAGGCATTGACTTTTACCGCATCTGCAATTTCACGATTGGTAATCTTTCCTCTGGCCTTGAGATACATCTTTTCGCCCTGAATGCGCGCTTCCTTTTTCATTCGCTGCTCCTCCCGATTTTCCAAAGTAGTTCCTCGACGCTAATCCGCCTCAAACATCGCCAACCCAGTCAGCTATGTGATTGAAACTTACTGTGGCACCCATAACATGCTTCAACAACAAATGCAAAACAATTTGTCAAATTGGTCAATCTTTTCAGCCGAGAGCCGCTTCGCCGCCTTGCCGAGCAAACTATATCGGGAATTGCAGGACCGTCTCTCAAATCGTTGTAAAGCAAGAAAACCGGTTCCGAATTGAGCTTAGTGTCATCTTGTTGTCTGTGTATCCACCCGGTAGGTCGACTGAACAAGCGCGCTCTTCAAAGTCCGGTTGTTCAATCCGTGGTAATGAAGCCTCGGCGGTGCGCTCCGAAATGAACGAGAACCGAGAAATCGAACCTACGGGTCAGGGGAGGCCTACTTGCGGCCGTCTGGGGCACGTATCGGACGTAGGGCTGTTGCCTGCATATGACAAGCCTCTCGGGACAACAGCGCGTTTGGAAGTCGAATCCGATCGCACAAACGCAATGGGTGATACGAATGCGTCCTCAAGCTCCAATAGTATGCAGTCTTGAAGCCGGCACTTCTCCGGGCACTGGGGGTTTGCATGCCGACCTGACGAAACAGATCTCCGTAAACGGCTCCCTGGGTCGTCCGGATATAGTCGGACCCGGTGCTCCACGAAGCCGAGTCCACAGATTGTCGTGTTGGGCACGTCTCGTCATGAATCCGGATCTCGACGTCGAAAAAAATGGTTGTCAAGCCTGTCCACCGGAAGAATCACGGACCGACCGGTCGCAAGTCGAAGTAGATTGAAGCCCCAACATACCTTCATTGGCGAGCTCGGCGCTTGCTACGGAAAGAACGCGTCTCTGCTTGCGACGGTCAAGCTGTCGGGAAGTGGACGTGACGGACATCGATCTCTTCGCGCAAAAACTAGTCCGCCGGTTGGTCTTCGATAGCTGCGGGAGTCTGAGGATTTTTCATGGTGCCTGAGGACGGACTCGAACCGTCACGGGGACAAGCCCCAAGGGATTTTAAGTCCCTTGTGTCTACCCATTCCACCACTCAGGCAATGCAATCCTCCGGTGTGTAGGCCGAATTGACACTACCAAGTCCGAAAGAGAGTTTCAACATTTATAGCGGAAAAAAAACGGCGACAAAGGGAATTGTCCACGGTAGCGGCAAAGCTCACGAACATGGGAAACTATGGGAAGCCTGGCCAATCGGAGCTTCCCATTCCAACAGGTCTTTCTGAGAGGGGGTTAGTGATGCGATCCGGAGTGTCCGCCCGCAAGCACGTACACCACGGGCTTCTCGGACGGATTGGAGATGAAGAAGGATTCGTCCTCTTTCACATGGACTGCATGCCCTCGCTCCAGCCGTACCTCGCCGGTTCCGGTCTGAACGGACAAATCTCCGTCCACCGCACAGAGAATTTCTTCGTGCCCCTGTCCCGGGCGGACGACGCGTTTACCTTCCTGCGGCCCCAAAATTCCGTACACGAGATAGCACGCATGGGTGTGAAGATCCTTCATCCCCAATACGTATTCGCCACCTTGATCCGCTGAGAGCTTTGCAACGTCGAAAGCCTTCATTCGGGAGGCTCCTTCAGTGGAGTGATTGAAAAAAGACCGGTTCCCGGCGAATGCCGATCTTCCCACAAATTGCCTGTCCGTCCCTGGAAACGATCGGGACACCTCCCCAGGTGAATGGCAATGGTAATCTTGCCGGTATGGACCAGCACCAGATAGGGGTGCCCTGCGTGACAAGGACCGGCGATTGTATCTGCTTGTCGCATGTAGAGATCGTCCAGATCGACATCCCGGAAGAGATCTTCCGCGGTGGTCCAGCTTAGATCGGCTATGGAAGCCATGAATTATATCTCCTCGAAGCCTCAGGCTGAGATTGGGTGCGACGATGGGGGCCGCCGGCAACGATGGCCCGCCGGGGCACCCGCGGCATCCTCTATGGCATCAGAATCGAGATCCTGATTGCTCTGCTTCTAGATCTCTCGCCTTCGTCTGTCAAGGACTTTGTTTGACTCGTGTTGGGATCTGCCGAATCCCGGGGAATAACAGGTCCGACGTCTCCGAGACCCTGACCGCAGCCGTCACAAGAGGCTGTTCCAACAGGGGGAATCTTCGCTTGACATGGGTGGCTCCCACGTTTAAGATGAACGTCGAGCAATCGTTTCCGGCTCTTTGCGGGAAATGCCCATCGCGCTCGACAAACGCTCTCTATCAGTGTGCGGGCGTACGGCCTCGTTGGTCAGGACGTTTGCCGGTACTCACCCAATACGAGCGGCAGACGGAGCCGCTTGGGGAAGAGGGTTCGGCTCACATGACGTACCAGGTCACTGAACGCAGCGAGCGGCTTCAGCTCAAGAATGAATCCTGAGGGATCTATCCCGCACGGTAAGGACTCATGACGCAGGTTCAAAGCCATCTCTCCAGAGAAAAAATTGCGCCGCCTACCGGCGACTTGGCCTCGGTCATCCACCAGTGTTTTCAGTGCTGCAAGTGCTCGGCCGGATGCCCGGTAGCCCCGGAAATGGATTTACTCCCCCATCAACTGGTGCGTCTGGCAGTGTTGGGTGAAGTGGACCGGATCGTCTCATCGAGAAGTATCTGGATATGCCTCACATGCCATACGTGCGGCGCCAGATGTCCCAACGGCATAGACGTGCCCGCTTTACTGGACCCCATTCGTCATCAGGTTATGAGCAAGAAGCTGGAAGCGAGAGAAAGCCGAGTCCCGTTGTTCCACGAGACCTTCATGAAAACGGTCCGGCAGTTCGGAAGAGTTCACGAGCTCTCACTCATAGGGATGTACAAGATCAAGACCGGGACCTATTTCGACGACATGGAACTGGGCTGGAAGATGTTCCGCAAGGGGAAAATGCATCTTCTGCCGCGGAAGTCGGCTCGTCTCAACGAAGTCAGAGAAGTCTTCCAAGAGTCTTCATTTAGATAAACTGCGGATAGCGGCCCCCGGAGGTCGCCGGTCAATCGAGTCGAAGCTCCGCCTCGACTAGCACGTTGCCTTCTGTATTTCAAACGGTCGTCCCGGCCTTCACGGCGGACGGCCCATGAGGATCGACAATGGAATTTACGTATTACCCCGGATGCAGCCTGACAGGTTCTGCTCAAGAGTTGGATGACTCGTTCAGGACCGTTTCCGACAAGCTGGGCATTACCCTCAGGGAAATTCCTGACTGGACATGCTGTGGGGCTTCTTCAGCCCACATGGTGGACGCATACCTTGAGACTGCTTTGCCGGCCAGGGATCTCATGACCGCCGAGAGAATGGGCAAGGACGTGGTGGCCCCCTGCGCGGGCTGTCACGTGCGCATGAAGGCGGCGTCCATGAAAATCCTGGAGGACAAGGAGTTACAGAAGAGATTCCCGTTCAAGGGCGAGATCAAGATCATGGCCGGCATGGACATGTTCGGTGTTGACGATGTCCTTGCACGAATCAAGGAGCGCGTGTCGAAACCTCTCGAAGGACTGCGCGTCGTACCCTACTACGGATGTCTCGCGGTGAGGCCCACCGAGGTGGTGCAGCCCGAAGATCCGGAGAATCCCAAGCAGATGGACCACGTTCTCGAAGCCCTTGGAGCCGAAGTCCTGAATTGGCCGTACAAGACCGACTGCTGCGGCGGGTCCCTCGCGTTGACTCGAACGGATCTCGTTCTCAAGCTCTCACGGAAGCTGCTGGATATGGCCATGTACCTCGAGGCCGACGCCCTGGTCACCTTCTGTCCCATGTGCCAAGCCAATCTGGACACCCGTCAAGCGGACATTTCCAGAGAAACCGGAAAGGTCTATCACGTGCCGGTCCTCTACCTCACCGAGCTGATGGGGGTCGCCCTGCAGAGCCCCAAGTTGAAGACGTGGTTTTCCAAGCACATGGTTTCCCCGGAAGGGATGCTTTCCGGAAAGGGTCTCCTCTAGCCGCATGCTTTTCTTGGGCGCGCTGAACCGGCCGTCGGCCCGATGTTACCCAACCGGATCGCTTGGCTGCGCCGGGAAAGTCGGGTCGCGTCCGATCGGTCTCATCGGCTGAGGGATCGTTCTCCCATCGGCATCGGAAGCCTTGGACAGCCCTTTCGTCGATTCGTTTGAGCGTCGGCTTCCGAAGATGGTTCTTTCTTTAACGCCGGGGTTCGCGGGATGATTTCCCGGGGCCCCGTCAATGGAGCGGAATTGTGAGTGCACAGAAGATCGGCGCAGTATTGACCGTGGGTGGAGGAATCGGCGGGGTTCAGGCTTCGCTGGATCTGGCCGACTCGGGCTTTAAAGTCTATCTGGTCGACGAAAAGCCTTGTATCGGCGGGGTTATGGCCCAACTGGACAAGACGTTTCCGACCAACGACTGCTCGGCCTGCATCTTCTCCCCCAAGTTGCAGACACTGGCTCAGAATCCCAATATCGAGATAATTGCCTACAGCAGCATCGAGGGGATTGAAGGCGAGGCCGGGAATTTTCGGGTCAAGGTCCGACGCAAGGCCAGGTACGTGGACCCGGAGAAATGTACCTCGTGCGGGTCGTGCGCGGAAAAGTGTCCCACCAAGGTCCCCAACGAGTACAATTTCGGCCACGACAAACGCAAGGCAATCTACAAAGACTATGCACAGGGCATCCCGTCGGTCTACACGATAGATACGGACCATTGCCGGGTCTTTCAGGGAAAGAAGTGCGGAGTCTGCGCGAAGGTCTGCCCGGCCGGTGCGGTGGATTACGAACAGGAAGACAAGATCGAGGAGCTGGAGGTCGGTGCCGTGATCCTCGCTCCCGGATACGAGCTGTTCAACACCGCGGGAATTTCCGAATTCGGACACGGCCGTATGCCCAACGTCGTCACCAACCTGGAGATGGAGCGCATTCTCAGTGCATCGGGCCCGTTCGGCGGCGAGGTGAAGAGACCCTCCGACGGAGCTCATCCACGCAAAATAGCCTGGATACAATGCGTGGCCTCGCGGGACCGCAGGAAGGGCATGCCCCATTGCAGCTCGGTTTGCTGCATGGCTTCCATAAAGGAAGCCGTCATCGCACGGGAGCACGACGCATCCATCGAGCCGACAATATTCTTTATGGACATCCGTGCGTACGGCAAGGATTTCGACAAATACTACGAGAAAGCGAAGAACGGAGGAGGGGTCCGCTTCCTTCGCTCCATGGTGAGTCGGGTGGTCGAAGACCCGATCACGCATGACCTCCAGATCGTCTACGTGGATGACGACCAACGGTTGATCACCGAGACGTTCGATTTGGTAGTCCTGGCAGTGGGAATCAAGCCGTCGGCGTCTACCGTAAACGCCGCGAAGCTCCTCGACGTCCGACTGGACGAGAACAACTTTTGCGACACCGGCACGTTCGAGCCTGTCCAGACTTCTCGCCCCGGCATATTCGTGGCAGGAGCTTTCCAGGCCCCCAAGGATATTCCCCAGACCGTTGTGGAAGCGTCCGCTGCCGCGGGTGTGGCCACAAGGCTCCTGGCGGATCAACGGAACACGCTGACCAGGAAGAAGGAGCTCCCGGCCGAGAAGGATTTCACCGGACAGGAACCGCGAATCGGCGTCTTCGTCTGCCGATGCGGCATCAATATCGCGTCCACGGTGAATGTTCCGGGAGTGGTCGAGCAGATCCAGGAGCTGCCCGGCGTGGCCTACGCGGGAGAGAATCTCTTTACATGCTCCCAGGATGCCCAAGTTCAGATCAAGAAGGTCATTGAAGACAACAATCTCAACCGTGTGATCGTTGCGTCGTGCACTCCGCGCACCCATCTCCCGCTCTTTCAGGAGACGGCCCGTGAAGCGGGGCTCAACAAGTACCTCGTCGAGATGGCGAACATTCGGGAGCATTGCTCCTGGGTTCACATGCAGGAGAAGGAGAAGGCCACCGCAAAGGCCGTTGACCTCATCCGCATGGCCATTGCGAGGACCGCGCAACTGGAGCAGGTGCAGGATCAACAACTTCCCATGATTCAGGCCGGTCTGGTGATCGGTGGCGGGGTAGCGGGCATGACCGCGGCAATGAACCTCGTGGACCAGGGGTTCCCCGTGCACCTCCTCGAATCCGGCGATAAGCTGGGCGGCAATGCCCTGAAGCTCACCCATACCCTCAAAGGCGAAGACGTTCAGCCCTTTGTGGAAAAGCTTGTCAAACAGGTCACCGATCACGACAAGGTCACCGTCCATTTCAACGCCAAGATTGAAGACGTGCAGGGCTTTGTCGGGAACTTCAAAACGAAGATCTCCGGCAATGGCGGAGAGCCGGTTGAAGTCGAGCACGGGGTTGCGGTCATCGCTATCGGCGCGAGCGAGTGGAAGCCCGATGTGTACGGGTACGGTACCGATCCGCGAATCAGGACGCACCTGGACATGACCGCGGCTATGAAGGCCAAAGATCCTGCGGTGATGAACGCGGATACCACCGTGTTTATCCAATGCGTGGGCTCCCGATGCGACGAGCGGCCCTGGTGCAGCAAGGTATGCTGCAATCACACCGTCATGGATGCCATCGCCCTTAAGGAAGCCAATCCTAACGCCAATATCTTTGTCCTCTATCGCGACGTTCGGACCTTCGGTCTCAACGAGCCCTATTACGAGAAGGCCCGGAGAATAGGGGTGGTATTTGCCCGGTACGAGCCTGAGAGCCCGCCTTCGGTGGAAGTAGGGGACAAGATTGTCGTTCGTGCCAAGGACCTCGTGCTCGGCGGCACCATGACCCTCAAGGCCGACAGCTTGGTGCTGGCAGCGGCCATCATTCCCAGCGATTATAACAAGGAGCTCTCCCGGCTCTTCAAGGTGTCCACCAACGAAGACGGGTATTTCCTCGAAGCCCACATGAAGCTCAGGCCGGTGGACTTCGCCACAGACGGTGTTTTTCTGGCCGGTTTGGCCCACTATCCCAAGCCGCTGGACGAAACGGTGGCCCAGGCGGATGCCGCGGGCTCACACGCTGCGGCGGTCCTGGCACGAGGGTACGTGGAAGCGCCCGGTATGGTGTCGGTCATCGACCAGTTCTACTGCAGAGGGTGCGGACGATGCGTTGATGTGTGCCCCTTCCATGCACCGGAGCTCGTGGAAGTGACTCCCGGCGTTTTCAAATCGGAAGTAAACCCGGCTCTCTGCAAAGGATGCGGTGCGTGCGCCGTGGCCTGTCCGACCGGTGCGGCGGCCATCCGCCACTTCAAAGACCAGCAAATAGGGGAAATGATCGACGCGGCCATGGCTTAGACCGGGTCATCCGGCTTGGGCGGGAACCGCGAATGGCAATGTACCAACTCTCCTCAACACGGAGTTGACATGACTCAAGAGTTCGATCCGAAAATCATAGCGTTTGCTTGCAACTGGTGCTCCTACGCCGGAGCCGATCTGGCCGGCGTGGGGCGGATGCAGTATCCGCCCAGTATCCGTCTCATCCGATTGATGTGCTCGGGGATGCTCGTTCCATCGTACATCCTCAAAGCCTTCGAAAAGGGTGCCGACGGCGTCTTGGTCACCGGTTGACACATCGGTGAATGCCATTACCTGGAAGGTAATGAAAAAGCGTTAAAGGTCATCGAGAAAACCCGGAAGCTCATGAAACTCCTGGGAATAGAAGACACTCGTCTCCGGAGGCAATGGATTTCCGCATCGGAGGGGTCGAGGTTTGCCGAGACGATTCGAGAGTTCACCGACGATATTCGCAAGCTGGGAAGGAATCCCCTTGTCAAGAGGGAGACCGCGGCATGAATCTACCCGAGATAGTCGATCGCACACAAGCTTACTACTGTCTGGACTGCGGAATATGCACGGGAAGCTGCCCCGTCTCCAGGGTGACCCCCGAGTTCTCCCCGAGGCTCATGGTGGAGAAGGTTCTCATCGATCAGGAAGAGAACCCGCTGGAGGACATCAATATCTGGTCGTGCCTTTCATGCGGCCAGTGCAGTGAGCGGTGCCCCTCCAACATCGATTATCCCGAATTTGTCCGGATGGTCCGCGAGGAAGCGGTACGGCAGGGCAAAGGCGGGGTATTGGCCCACCGCGGCCTGTTCCAGACGATTATGCGGCTTCAGACCCTCGACGTTAAGCAGAATAAGACCGATTGGGCCAGAGAGGCCGGTAAAATCTCCGAATCCGGGGACACATACTTCTTTGTGGGGTGCTCGGCGTTTCTGGATGTGGAGTTTCATGACGATTGGGGCGTGGACGTGATGGAAGGCCCCAGAGGGGTCCTCAAGCTGCTCAACAAGGTGGGAATCGAGCCGGTGATCCACGACGATGAGCGCTGCTGCGGCCACGATCTCCTCTGGAACGGCGACCGGGAGAACTTTGAAAAACTCGCGCGGCGCAACGTTGAGCTGATTAGGAGCTTGGGCTGCAAGCGAGTGGTCTTCCACTGTCCGGAGGGGTATCTCACCTTCAAGAAATTCTATCCGCAGGTCGTGGGTGACTTGGGATTCGAAACGGTCCACTTTTACGAGCTCCTGGCGGCCGAGCTCAAAGCCGGGTCTTTCGGCTTCGATCCTCAGGAAGGCGTGGTCACGTATCACGACCCGTGCCGCCTCGGCAGACAGGCGGGGATCATGGACGCCCCGCGGGAGTTGATCCAAGGAATTCCCGGGATCACCTTCACTGAGATGGAGCACAACCGTGAGAGTGGAATCTGCTGCGGCACCAGCGCGTGGATGAACTGCTCCGCATGTTCCAAGGAGATCCAGAAGACCCGCATTAGGGAAGCCCTTGCTGCGGGTGCCCAAACACTCGTAACCGCTTGCCCCAAGTGTCGTGTGCACCTGAGCTGCGCGCTGAGGGACATGGAAACCGATATGAAGATATCGGACATCAACGATCTGTTGGCGCAAGCCCTGAAAGCATAAAACCCTTTGCGGCGAAGCACGTCGTACGGCGTCGCTCCGACGTGAACGATCCGACCCAAGGACGGTATTGACATGGCTTCAAAGGAAGTTCTTATCATCGGCGGTGGGATAGCCGGGATGCAGGCCGCGCTCGATCTGGGCGAGATGGGCATCAAAGTCCATCTGGTAGAAAAGAACCCCAGCATCGGGGGCAAGATGGCCCAGTTGGACAAGACTTTTCCCACCAACGACTGCACGATATGAATTCTCTCGCCTAAGCTCTTGGATGTCGGTCGACATCCAAACATTGACGTGCTGGCTTACAGCGAGGTGACGGAATTCTCCGGAGAGGTCGGAAACTTCCGGGCGAAGGTCCATAGAAAGGCCCGTTACGTGGATGCCTCCAGGTGTACTGCGTGCGGGGCGTGTGCGGAAAAGTGTCCGACCAAGGTGCCCAACGAGTTCAATTTCGGTCTGGACGAGCGCAAGGCCATCTACAAGGATTACGCGCAGGGGATTCCGTCGGTGTACACCATCGATCCCAATACATGCAAAGTCCTGCAAGGAGGCAAATGCGGAGTCTGCGCAAAGGTTTGCCAGGCGAAGGCCGTGGACTACGAGCAGAAGGATTCGGACGTCGAGCTTAACGTGGCCGCGGTGATCGTCTCCACGGGGTACGAGCTCTTCGACGCGACCCAGATTCCCGAATACGGCTACGGCAGGATTCCCAACGTGATATCGTCGTTGGAGATGGAGCGGCTTCTCAGCGCGGGCGGTCCGACCAAGGGTCACTTGAGCAGGCCTTCGGCGATCCGAGGGGAAGTCCGGTTGAAGGAACTGGAGAAACTCGTCAAGAAGGCACAAAAGGCCGAAGATCAGACGCAGGTGGAAAAGCTCCAGAAAGAGCAGCAATGGCTCGAAGAGCACATCCACAAGTGCCATACGGCGAAAAAGCTCGGGTTCATTCAATGCGTGGGCTCACGAGATTTCCGGTTCCACAAGTACTGCTCGAGCTACTGCTGCATGCACTCGATCAAAGAGGCAATCATAGCGCGTGAGCATGAGCAGGAGACCCAGTCGTACATCTTTTACATGGATCTGAGAACCGTCGGGAAGGGATTCGAAGAGTATAAGGTCAGGGGCGCAAACGTTTCCGGCCTCAAATACATCCGGGGGAGGGTGGCCGAGGTCACCCAGGATGCGGACCTCAATCCGGTGGTTTCGTACGAGGATACCGAGCAGCGCAGGGTGGTGAGCATGACGCTGGACATGGTGATTCTGGCCAACGCGTGCTCTCCGTCGCTGGGAATTGTCAAGCTGAGCGAGCTCCTCGGCTTGGAACTGGAAGAGAACAAGTTCGTCAAGACCCATCCGAACAGGCCGCTGGATACCAACGTTCCCGGGATTTTCACCTGCGGCTGCGCTCAGGGCCCATTGGACATTCCCGAGTCGGTGGCCCAGGCGAGCAGTGCCGCGGCCCGCGCGGCTGAAGTAGTCATGACCGGCGGCCGAGCCCTGGCTGTTTGAGGGAGATACCGAATTGAAAGAACAAGAACCGTCGGACATTCGCATAGGCGTTTTCGTTTGCGACTGCGGCTCGAATATCGCAGGGTACCTCGACATGAAAGAGTTGGTGGAGTACTCCAAGACGCTTCCCCACGTGGCGTTTGTTCAGGAGAATCTCTATACCTGCTCCGAGGGCGGCATCAACGAGATCAAGGTTGCCATCCCGCGTGAGAATCTCAACAGAGTGGTGGTGGCCTCCTGCACCCCGCGGACCCATGAGCCGCTGTTTCAGAGCGCATGTGAAGAGGCGGGCCTCAACCCGTACCTCTTTGAGATGGCCAACATCCGGGACCAATGCTCCTGGGTCCACATGAGGGACCGCGAGAAGGGAACCGAACGTGCCAAAGCCCAAATAGGCATGGCTGTGGCCAAAGCTGCGCAGTTAAAAGCGCTCAGCCGCATTCAGTTGGGACTGAGCCACCGCGCTGTGGTCATCGGCGGAGGAGTTTCAGGCATGTCCGCGGCAATGGCCCTGGGCAACATGGGATACGAAGTGGATCTGGTGGAGAAACAGGACCGTCTCGGCGGGCTCTTGAACGATTTGAACACGATTCTTCCCGCCAACGAGCCCCCGTCCAGGCTGGTCAACGACCTTGTCGGGCGCCTCGAAGAGAACCCCAAGGTGGCTATCCATACCAAGGCGGTCGTCAAGAAGGCCGAGGGGTACGTCGGAAACTATGTGGTGACCATCTCGGAAGACGGCACGGAGGTCAAGGTCAAGACGGGCGTCATCGTGGTTGCCGTGGGGGCTCGGGTTCTCAAGCCCGAAGGCCTCTTCGGGTACGACGGCAAGCACGTGGTAACCCACTTCGAGTTGGAAGCCATGATGCGACAAGGGGCCACGGAAGCCAAGTACGTGGCCATAATCCAGTGCGTAGGCTCCCGTTGCGCGGAACGCACCTATTGCTCACGCATCTGTTGTATGACCGCGGTCAAGAATGCCATCCTCCTCAAGGAAGCTAATCCTGAGACCAAGGTTACGATCTTCTATCGGGACATGCAGATGTACGGCGTGGAAAACGAGGATATGTTCCGTCGCTCCAAAGAGCTGGGGGTTCGGTACGTCACCTTCGATCCGGAGAAGCCGCCTGTGGTGGAAGCCGACCACGTGAAGGTCCACCACGCCAGAATGGGCAAGGAGATTACAGTTCCCGCGGACTTGGTGGTGCTGTCCACTCCGCTGATAGCACAGGAGGATGTGGGAGAGATATCCACCATGCTCAAGGTTCCGGTCAATGAGAACGGTTGGTTCCTTGAAGGACACGTGAAGCTCAAGCCTCTGGATTTTGCAACAGACGGGGTGTATCTTTGCGGTAACGCTCGCTTCCCCTCCACGATTCGCGAGGCGATTGCCCAAGGGTTGGGCGCGGCATCGAGGGCTGCGGGGGTTTTGTCCAAAGAGGCTCTCTTCACAAGCGGTATCGTCGCCGACATCAATGCGGACACCTGTTGCGGCTGCCTGGGATGCGTCCAGGTTTGCCCGTATGGGGCCATCAACTATTTTGAAGACCGCGGGGTCTGTCAGGTGAACAAGGTCCTCTGCAAAGGATGTGGAGGATGCGCGGCAACATGTCCTTCGAGCAGTGCGAGGCTCGACGGTTTCTCAAATCAGCAGATCTACGCGCAGATTGAACAGGCATTGGCAGGGTAGCCGAGACAAGGCGGGAAGCGGAAGCCTGGCTCCTCACGAGAGAGAGCCAAACGCACGATCGTCTTCGATGAGCCGCCCATGAACAGCCTGGGCCGGTGCTCAATGCCGGCATGACAAAGAGACGTTCAGGGGAACGATATGTCCAACGAACTGTTCGAACCGACAATAATAGGGTTCTTGTGTAACTGGTGTGCGTACGCGGGAGCGGACCTTGCGGGAGTCAGCCGGTTGCAGTACCCGGCAAACCTCCGCACCATCCGGACGCTCTGCTCCGCGACGGTGGGCCCTCACCAGATCCTGAAGGCCTTCCAAAAGGGGGCTGACGGCGTCTTTGTGGGCGGCTGACACATCGGAGACTGCCATTACCTGTACGGTAATTACATGACGGTAAAGAGAATGGCATTCATGAAGGAGATCCTCTCTTTCTCGGGGGTGGACCCGGAGAGGCTTGAGCTCAAGTGGGTGTCGTCTGCAGAGGGTCCCCGATTCGCCAAAGTGGTCACCGATTTCGTCGAGAAGATTCGGAAGCTGGGTCCATCTCCGCTCGGGAGTGCGTCCGGCGCCAAGGCTGCCGTGGGCTGATTCGCGATTGTGCGACCGGACGAGAGAGTCCAATTCCCAGATTACCGGTAAATGAGATGATCGATCAAATACGAGAACATGTTAAAGCACTCCTGGATGAAGGGAAGATAGCCGGCTTCGTAGGCCTCAAAGACCTCGAGGGGAATGTCTACCCGCATCTGTATCAAACATCCGACGACCTGGCCGACGGCTTCTGCATCGGGGATCTCGAAGGACCGGGAGATTCGCGGTATCCGCTGGCGAAGATACTCATGACCGTTGTCACCAGGGAGCCCGACAAGGCATTCGGGATTCTGGTGAGAGGGTGCGACGAGAGGGCCCTCAACGAGCTGCTTCGATGGAATCAGCTAAAGGCGGAAGAGCGGATCGTGAAGGTTGGGTTCGCCTGCCCCGCGGAGCTCGCCCAAAAGCACGAATGTCGAAAACCGTTTCCCGATGAGATAGTCGCCGGCGAAAAGGCCGAGCCGGTCGCCAACGCAACGGTTGAAGAAGTCATGGCCATGGGGCTTGCGGAACGCCTGACCTATTGGAAAGAGATATTCGACCGCTGCATCAAGTGCTACGGTTGTCGCGACGTCTGCCCGGTATGCTTCTGCAATATATGCACCCTGGAGGAGAACAGTCTGATCCGAACGGGAGATCTGCCTCCGGAAAACCCCATGTTTCATCTCACAAGAGCGGTGCACATGGCGGGACGGTGTATTGACTGCAATCTCTGCACAGAGGTGTGCCCCGCGGACATTCCGCTAAGGACCCTCTACAAGAAGGTAGCGGAAATAGTCAAAGATCAGTTCGATTATGTCACGGGCTTTCCCGGCGAAGGGAAATCTCCGCTCAACATCCTCGGTCCCGATCCCGGCCATACCGCAGCCAACGATTGAGGACGATCGGCTTCTGAGGGATTATAGATTTTTACGGAAGCCGAGTTTGGGAAGCCATGCCTAACAAGGTCAAGCCTGCCATCACGGTCTTTTCCGAGGAGCACATCCTTATGGAGTGCCCCTTCTGCGGCAAGACCCTGATCAAAACGAACTATAAACGTATTCGGAAGCTTCTGTACGAGGAAGGCACCCCCCGCGGAAAAAAGTGCGACAAGTGTGGGGGGATAGCCGTCCTGACGCTTACGCAACAGGCCAAAGAGCTTATTATTGTCAAACTCTCCGAGTTGGGCCTAACCTCCCAGGACGACCCCACCGTCAAGATTACATACTGAAATTATGATGATATTCTGCGAGACCGGGGTGCCGTTGCATTCCCGGTTTTGGTCCCGTACGGGAAGCAGCCGTCCGTGTCGCAAAGTCACATTGTTAATTGCGAAATCGTACAAAAATCTCGAATAAGAGCTCTCCACCGGGTGAGCCAACGTATGGGGGAGGTTTGGAGGGGGAGAAGAGTCTCCTCCTCCATAATGAAGAAAGAACAACTTATCTTATGAGGGCCTCCGGTTCACCCGAGGCGCAGCAACGGGCGGCAATCTCCAAGATTTTTATCTTTCGTTGTAGCTTCTCAGCTACGGGAGTTGGTATAAAAACCTTATCCGGTAACCTGATAGCCTTCGTCTCTTCTCTCTTTCATCGAGTAAACATCCATCGGGTCCTTGAGACTCCCCAGAGGGAGCGGCTCGGAGTCCATAAAGGCCGAGTCCGGACAATTATCGAGCTCATCGGTCCGGACAAGACCGCCCAAATCCTCCAGCAACTGTACGGTGAAAATAACCCCCCAACTGTCTGATTGCTCCCGGGGATTTTGCTTGACCGGAATGGCTGTGGTGGAGTACGCGAATGAAGACACATCCGGGTTCTTCTCATGATGCCGGCTTCGGCAAGGCCGGTCCCGTTTCGACTACAAGGAGAAGCGATGCACCCTGACACGAAATGCGTTCATGCAGGCGGCTTTCCCGATTCTCAGAAGAAGGGGGTCAATACCCCCATTTTCACCTCGTCGGCATATGAATATCTGGGAACTGACGAGCGATTGTATCAACGATACTTTAACACGCCGAATCAAGAGGCCGCGGCAAACAAGATCAGCGACCTGGAAGGGGCCGAAGAAGGCATCGTCTTCTCATCGGGCATGGCTGCCATCAGCACGGTACTCCTCACGTTTCTCAGCCGGGGCGATGACGCCGTGGTCCAGGACGAAGTGTACGGCGGGAGTCACGCCTTCATTGAGGAGCAGTTCGACCGCTTTGGAATATCCTGCACCTTCGCTCCCACCGACGCAACCGCAATTGAAGACGCTTGTAGGGAAAATACGCGCGTCATATTCTTTGAGAGTCCCACCAATCCCCTGCTCAGCGTGATCGATATTCGAGAGATAGCCGAGATCGGCAAGCGCAAGAAGGTCATCACGGTCATCGACAACACCTTCGCAACGCCGATCAATCAGAATCCATACCGGCTCGGAATTGACATCGTTGTGCACAGCGGTACGAAGTACCTCGGAGGACACAGCGACTTGTATTGCGGCGCGGCGCTGACCCGAAGAGATCTTGCCGGACCGATCAGGAAGACTGCAACGCAGTTGGGGGGCAGCCTCAACGCCCAGAGCTGTTATCTGCTGGAAAGAAGCCTGAAAACTCTGGCCCTTCGTATCGAGCGCCAGACACGGAACGCTCTCGGTATAGCCAAGTACCTGGAAGATCATCCGAGCGTTTCAAAGGTGTATTACCCCGGCCTGGAGAGCCATCCGATGCACGGGATCGCTGCCGGTCAAATGTCCGGGTACGGGGCCATGCTTTCTTTTGAGCTTAAAGACACGAGCGCTCAAGCCTTCATGCAACGGCTCAAGCTCATCAAGGCCACTCTCAGCCTCGGCGCCGTGGAATCAACCATATGCGACCCGGCGACAACGTCTCATCAGAAAGTATCGAACGAAGTAAGAAAACGGCTGGGCATTTCGGATAGCTTGCTCAGGCTATCCGTCGGAATCGAGAACGAGAGCGATCTGATCGACGACATCGTTCAAGCAATGGAGCCTCGTCGATGATTGCTCCCGGTGGATGTGACGTTGATCCCTAAAGATCCCGTGCCTGAACGGTGTCGGGGTGCGGCCCACGATCGCATTATCGGACGGACGTGGATGTCTGTTCCGTTTGGAGTCTGGTATGGAGGAAGGCGGATTCATCGGTGTCTTTGATTCCGGGGTGGGCGGGCTCAGCGTATGGAGCGAGATCGTTCGGCAACTTCCCCACGAGCGTACCGTCTATGTGGCCGATCAAGCCCACGTGCCCTACGGGTGCCGTTCTTTGGACGAGGTGAGGGCATTTGCAGAAGGAATCACGCGCTTTCTGCTGGACCAGGGGGCCGCAATCATCGTTGTCGCGAGCAATACGGCTTCGGCAGCGGCTCTCTATCATCTACGGAAGACATTTCCTCGCGTGCCCTTTGTAGGGATGGAACCGGCGCTCAAGCCTGCAGTTGAGCGAACCGGGACCGGTGCTGTGGGAGTGATTGCCACTCCGGCCACCTTTCAAGGGGAGCTCTTTACCAATCTGGTAAAACGATGCAATGGCGATGTCCGGCTGCACTCTCAAGCTTGCCCCGGACTGGTGGAGGTCGTCGAGGCCGGCGCGCTGGACTGTACTGAAACCGAGTCCTTGTTGAAGAGCTACCTATCCCCGATGATTGAGGCCGACATAGATCAACTCGTGCTTGGTTGCACGCATTATCCGTTCCTCCGACCGGTCATCGAGCGTTTAATGGGCCCGGGGACGACAGTGATCGACCCCGCTCCGTCCGTTGCCCGTCAGGTGGCGAATGTGCTGACTCAGCAGGGGACAAGGACGGCTATGGCTTCTTCGACCGACTCGAAGCCCCGTTGTCGGCATGAGGCGGACCATATTTTCTACACCAGTAGTGATGTGGCGGCATTCTCTCACGTGATCAAGCAGTTGCTTTCGCCGTCTTTGGCGGATCGACCGGTGGTGCGGCCCGTTGTATGGCCGGCTGACCGGATGGAAATGCGGGTGGATTAACGATTCGGCAAGTACGAGGCGTCCTTGTGGAACCGCCTACAGAACCGCGTGCACGATGAGGTCTGCCTCGCTCAACATCATTTCGCCCCGGATAATCTCTTCCCACGGCCATCGACGTCCGTGCGTGCAGATCGTGAAGAATGGGCCTTCCGCTAGGGCCTGAGTTTGCCGCTGCACCCTCCATCAGTGAAGATTTCTCCGTTCCGACACGAAAGTCATCCCGTCTTCCGGCTATATGGCCACCCTAAACTCCATCCCGGTCAGGTCCGGAATGCTCTTGGATGCATCGAGGATTCCCAGGCTGATCAGGTTGCCTTTCTCATCGTAATCGAGGATGACGCCTGGTTTCTCCTCGTCGCTCTCGGCGACCGAACCCGGCTTCAACACCACGGTGAAGGTGTCGGTCTTGGGATCGTAGGCCACGTTCATGATCGGCTCCTGTATCCGGCAATCCAGCTTGTTCGATAGACCGTCACCACTTCAGAAGGAATCGGGTCGGTATCCACGAAGACCCTCAGGAGATAATCGACAGGAGGGTCTCCAACATGAACCACAGCTTGTACGACAACTCTTCCGGCACGAACGGCTATTATTCTCTTCCTTACGTCGCAACACTTCACGAACTTGCGACTCCGTGATCCCTCTTCGGGTCACCTGGTCTTTCGCATGTACTGTGATTATCGAGTTTTCCATGAATCGATCCACCCCCTGCTGACAGAAGCCACGCGCCGCGGCTGGGAATCAAGGCCCTTTTCCCTAAGAAGCACATGAACATCAAACAATTCCCGGCCGGCTCGTTCATTTGAGCGATTTCCGAGCTCTATCCCGTCAGCAGCATCCCTCGCCCGATCTCTGTGATCTCCCGGCCCTTTCCTGTGAGTCGGATCGCTCCCAGTTGGGCAAGGTACGGCTCAATCACCCGTTCGATCTCTTCCTTTCCGCACGAAAGCATGGTTGACAAGGCGCTGAATCCCTTCGGCCCGGTCTGAAGCGCTTCGAGGTACGCTCGGTCGTTCGGAGTCAGTCCGCTGGAGTCGACGTCCCAGAATTTGCTCATGATTTCTCGAATCCCGCCCTCAGATATCGGATATGCCTGCGGCGAGAATTGATGCAATTCCAGAAACTGGCCGGCACGTTCCAAGGCGACGCGGGGGACGAATCGTCCCACTCTCGCCAGCATTGCACAGACGTCCGGAGCAACCGTCTTTTCTTCCTGCAGGAACTTGAGCCTCACAATCTCGGACATCTCTTCCAGGGTGTAGGGCCTGAGATCTATGATCCGAAAACGTGACAAGAAAGGGGCCGACAGTCTTCCTTTGTCAGTAGTGGCCGCGAGGAAAACCACATCCCGGAAATCGTACACGCGGTCATGGCATACTGCACGTCGCTCCTTGGGTTCGAGCATGTTGAGGTACGCATCGGCCTTCTTTGCCATTGCATGGACCTCGTCGATAAACACGGTCACCGGGGGGTACCGCAATTTAGGCATTCCCGAATCCGTTCCTACCTCTTCCGGTTTCTTGCCGCTCGTCTCGACTGCAGCATCTATCTTGCTCACCAACTCGTCCAGGTTCTTGAATGCGGTAGCCGGAACACTGACCAACGGGGTCCCGAGAGCTTCCGCCATCCGTCGTGCGAGCTCCGTCTTGCCTGTTCCGCCCGGACCGCAAAACATGAAATTCACGCCGGCCTTCGGTGCGTCCGGCCTTAACGCCAAAGTCAGCCTTACCTTAAGTTGGTATACGGCATGGTCGTTTCCTATGTAGCCCTCAAAAGCCTTCTCAACACGCGGATCAAATGGTTCCCTCGGCCGGCGTTTGTCGAAGAATTGTGCCGTCGGAGTGTCTATGGCCGCGTCTTCGACCACCCGGAAGAATGCGAGTCGGCCGCTCGAGCAATTGCAGCCCTTTGCAGCCTCGATCAAGGCCATGTAGAGAATGACTTGGGCAATTTGAAGCTCTATTTGGCCCTGTCGGCCGAATTTGTACTCCCATACGTGGATTTGAGATCTCCGTTGGTCGAAGAGCACCGCATCCGGCTTGCCTCTGAGATGAATCGTCTCCCCTCGGTATCCGATCTCAGCGGCGACGGGAGTCTCGGTATCGAGGAAGAAAGCCGACGGTCGGAAAGCGTCGGGCGACATTCCCCAAAGATGGGAGCACAGGTGGCGTGTCCAACTCTTGAGGCATTCCACCACCACGTCACACTCCTGCACACCGTTTTCATCTCTCAACAATTCGGAGGACTGGACCAGGGCAAGGATTTTGCGGCTGAACAGGCAATTCCAGACATGTTGAAAGAGCGCTCCTTCCGTGGAGGCTCCAAGACCTGTCCGTATGCAATCCCCTCCTTCTCGCCGAAAAAAGGTGGAAGCCTCTTCGATCCATTCGTGGAGCACGGTTCCCGTTTGGATGACCGTGATTCCGAGGTCGTTCCAACTTACGGGAAGGGCTCGTCCTACCACATCTCGGTATTCGGGCAGCGCCATTGCCAGACGTTCTTTTGCCTCGGTAACGGTGATGCTGGGGACCCCTTTCCTCCCGGTTTGTCTCGGAGGCAGATCGCGGATGCCCCTGAAAAGGGCTTCAAAAACCTTGTCCTGAATGGCCCCCCGTACTTCCGATGTGATTTCGAGGGTCATGAGCTCAGGAGAAAGCATGTCATTCCTCCGTATTCCAAATGACGATCCCGATACCTTCCAGGAGGTCCACTTGCGGAGGGTAGATGAGGACTCTGTCGCACACTGGCTGCGTCCTGAGACAGTGGCTCACCTTGGGAGGATCGGCAGTCGTGCCGGTCGTATTAACCCGCGCGCACAAACGCTCAAACGACATCCACCGTTCCAGCTCCATAACTCTTGCGACGCCGTCTGCCACGGAATCGTCGGATGCAAGGTGATCGGACCCATCCGAAACCTCTTCCTCGGTGTCGGAAACATGATTCTCATCCACCGGACCGGCGAGCCCGGTCATTGCCAAGAAAGCCCCGGCGAGAGCGGTTTCCGCCAAGTCGTGTTGCCGAGCCAAACACTCATAAATAGCACTCTCGGTCGGTTTGGGCTCCGTATCCTGGTTCTCGAACTCACCCTCCCTCATTTTTGCCAAAAAGCGGCCTAACGCATGCAGCGTCTTGATTTCATCGAGGCTCAAGTGAAAGAATTTCTTGTCCTTCTGAAACAGGTCCAGTTTTTGCTTCGTGGCTTTGCCCGAGATACCGGCCCGACCGTCCCGGACAAGAATCGTGGCGGGCTGGGAATCCATTATTTTGTTCAGCACGCGCGGAAACTTACTTGTTCGTTGGACATCGTAACAGACCAGTCGAACTTGACTCTCGCCGCAGGTCAACAGCCAATCTACTCCCTCGAAATTGGCGATTTGTCTGTTGAGTGGGCCGTCGGTAATCGTGAGCTCCGAGCTGCTCTTGACGAACCACAGAACCTCGAAGAGCTCTTTTGTGCGGTCCGCAAGAGATGCTGTGTCCACGGCTAGGTCTTCTACCTCCAACTCGGCCCTTAAGTCGGCAAAACTCTGCTCGACGAAGTCGTACAACTTGACCACTCCCGGAGGCTTCCCGGTGACAGCGTCGAGATAAGCTTGTGAAGCCTTCTGAATCAACATCCGAGGGTTTGATGTGTCGGTGGCCGTCAACTCCTGAAATGCCTGGGGTGAGATTGGATAAAGCGGGTCGTCAATATTGTCTTGTTTTCGCCGGGATATCAGCGCGGGCGTCCTGAGACGTGCCGTAATCAGTTCGCTTCTCTGCCTTTCGGTTAATCCGGCTAACACCGCAGGAGCCAAGCTCACGGAACCGGGAATCACCGTACCGAATCTTTGTTTGAACGGCTCGGAAAACGTGGAATGCCAGATCCGGAAATTGTCATCGACAAGGCTCAGGACGACGTACCAGTTTCGGCTGGCGTCATTAAGATCGATCATGAGAGATTCTATCTCGTGTATCTGATCGGGTTGCACGAGGGTGTCCAGTTGGTCGAAAATGAGAATGATGGGCCCTGCACCGGCAGACAAATGCCCCAACTGTTTCATAATCTCCGGGATTTCGTTGTCGTCGAGAGGCCCCCGAATTCCGAGGGATTGGAGATCGGCTTCTCCGAGATTCTGATTGCCGGCAAGCCACGAGCACGCAATGTGGTATTTTTCTTTGTCGAGCACTTTCACGAGTACGCTGGCCAAGTGAGATGGAGCCACAAGTTCCGGTGTTTTATTCAGATTTGTTTCCAAGCGCTTCATTTTCTGGGAGCAGCTTGAGAGGCTTAGTTTCTCCCAGCGATCATGAATCTTATTGATGCTCCAGCCCCGCTCCCGTAAGAACCGTTGCAAGAGCGAGTACACCAATCGCCGCAATTGAGAATACGGCAAAGGCCCATCGGGCCCCATGGCGGGTTTGGTCAAGCCTTCGACGACTTTCTTCAATATGAACCGCTTGATATGGGGAATCGAAGTAGGCGGATTGGACACAAAGGTGAACTGACCCCTGGGTAATTTGCGCCTCAATCCGGCAAACAAGTGCGACTTGCCCGCTCCTGCCGGTCCCACGAGAAACAGCGCCCGGGTCTTCCCGTCATCGTCCACCGACTGAATGCCGGCGAGCAGCGTCTTGAAGGCGCCTCCATTAATGGATTCTACGTCGCAAAAATCGTTCTCAGCCGATGCCCAGATAATGTTCTCCCCGACTGAGTTGTCGACGAACGGGTTGAGTCTCCTGTATTTCTCGCTGGGTTGGTTCATGGTGACCCTCTCATCGCCACTTCCAATAGTACCAGACCTCTCCATGGGGACCTCTCAGCGAGACTTCCAATTCCCGCTCTTGTAATCTCTGTGTAAAACTATGCGGGACAAACTCAACCTTGCCGGCTCTATACAGTCTCCACAGAAGATTCTTAAATTCATCTAGATTTGGAGTTAAGCTGTTGAGCAGGCACCAAGCGTCATAATGACTCCAGGTGGAGGGTATGGGAATTGAGGGAAGACCGCCCTGTGCAGGTAAGTCTTTATTGTACCATTCGCGGATCAGATCTTCCGTAGGTATTCCGGAGGTCTTCGATGCCGGAATCGCTGCCGGTCCGGCTCCGTTGAGAAATTCCCGTAAGTCTTCCATGCTCAGATTGTTCTTACGATGCCGGTTGATTCGCTCCACGATTTCCCGCAGTGCGGTGATTTGTCTCGGGAGCAGGTGATCGTAAGGATCGGGGGGAGACGAGAGCACGTACTTGAGCCGAACGGTGAGATAGAACAGCTTTTTCTCGCTTACCAGCTTTCCCAGGACCTCGTCGAAATACCGTATCTCCCACTTTCGCAAGCTATTTCGTGTTTGTCCGATAGTCAGGCGGCCACCCGCTTCTTTCAGGTTCGCCACAATTCTTCCGCCTACCCAATGCTCGGGGGAGAGATGTCCGAACCTCCCTCCGGAGCCCTTTCTTTCAGGCGGGTATTCAAAAGCCGTTCCCTTAGCTATCAGCTCGTGTAGAGCCGCCTCGATCTTCTCAACGTTCTTGGAGGATAGAGAATCACACAGTTTTCCTGCGACCTGCTTGGCGGTCAACGGTCCATCTGAGGTCCTCAGTAACTCGACAATGTCTCGCGTCATGTCTGCGCCGACCGTCATGGGTCAGTCCTCCGCATCCGCGCCCTGGCGGCGAAGTTTCTCGGCCACGGTATGGCTCCGCGTGCCGACATGAGAAGTATCGGGACAATCTCGCGCCTGTCCCCCCTTACCGCAACCGTTTTTCTTGGCCGGATTCCCGTTACATTTCGAGCCGGTCACGGACCATGCGAGCAATGTTGAGGGCCGCTGTACGGGCCTGTTCCGTCGTTTCTTGTGTGTAGCCGGTCGGCCAATGCACGGGGTAACGGGTCTCGATGTATGCCGAATTAAGGGTGATGCAATCCTCTTTAAGCGCGGTGAATGCCTCTTCAAAGCCTCCGCAGGTCTTGAGGAGATGGACAAGGTCATGAACCTTGTCGATTATGAAGGCTTTCAGATACTTCTCCGCCGCCTGTTGGAAATGAAAGCATATCTGAGCATAAAACTCGGTTCCGCCTCTGAGATTCGTCTCGGCAAAGCGGAAGTCCTCATCTGCCTTTTCCAGCCATTCCCTAACGACTACGGGATCAGCCATAGAGTACTTTCCCCTCTTTCAGTACACCGACCACGAAGGGATCGCCCAGGGATAGCCTCTCGGCAACTTCTGCCGGACGATACACAATGTAATCGACAGGCAGGTCGGCATCCATCAGCCTATATAACTCCCGGATCCGGTCGGCTCCAAGACAAGGCACGTCGTCCTTGATAATGAACAGGTCCACATCGTTTACTTCTCCCTCTTCACGTGCGGCGGAACCGAACAAGATGATTCTTTCGGGACCATACTCGGCCACAAGCCGGCGTTTCAATGCTTCGATACGGACGAAAATCTCTGTTCGTGTCATTTCCGCTCCCCCGGGTTGAGACTTCGATGAGAAATGCCGCCTCCTTGGAATCCCGCACCTAAGACTAATAGTTGGTTCTCTCTATGAAGATATCCTTTTCTCTGAGCGAATACAAGCCGATGTCTCATACCATTTCGCGATTCAGCAGGTAATTCGGACGGTATGTCCCTTCCGATGCGAACGAGAAGCCTGATTTTGCTTGAGAGGCCTGCCGTCCGTTTCGTGAAGTCACATTCTTGATTGCGAAAAGGTATGAGGTCATGCTCAGGTCGCAAACCTTCCTGTGAGGCCGAAGGGTCCGCAGAACGCCAACGCCGACGGAGACCGTGGATTGTGGCACCGGCCGGGCTTTGACAACGAGGTGAGGGTGACCACGTACTATTCGACGAAGGAATAAGGTCACAGGGGCATGGATTCTTCGTGCAGCAATAAACTATTCCCGGCAGTGAGGCACCCATGTGGACCCACCTGCTCACTTTGCCAAGGGGGAACGATTTCTCGATGAAATATCCGTCGCGGTGAGTATGCTAACCGCTTCTAAGGAAATGCTGAAAGAAAGATAGGGCGGCTCCATTGAATGCTGACGATAATTCTTGGAGGGACGAGAGGCCTTCCCCGAGGATGCCTTGTGGTGTACAATGGCTTCAAAAATATGAGAGAGTACGGCTTTCCGAGACGGGCCCCGCGAGGTTGAGATTACTGATATAGCGGCTTCACCGGATCACGGTTCCATCAAAGGCTATTTGTTCGTTTTGGCTGCAACGGCAATTTGGTCCGGGAACTTCATTGTAGCCAGGATACTTGCAGACTCGGTGCCACCGGTAACTCTGGTTGTTCTGCGCTCGGTGATAGCAGCCCTCATCCTGCTCCCTTTTGTCGCACGAACCCTGGGCCGAGAGATCGAGGCAATCCGAAAACACATCGGCTACCTGGCCTTGACGGCCTTTCTCGGGGTCACGATGTGCAACACGTTGTTGTACGTTGCGGCCGTCACCTCAAACGCGTTGAACCTCTCGTTGATCGCCATCTTTTCGCCTGCATTCACGGTGGTGCTCGCTCGTCTGTTTCTTTACGATCCGCTCACCCTTCGGAGAATCGCAGGCCTTGTGCCCGCCACGGCCGGGGTTGTTTTCCTTGTCACAAAGGGTCAGATTCACCGACTAACCGATTTGACCTTCACGGAGGGCGACTTTTGGATGTTGGGGCAAGCTCTGTCTTTCGCGTTGTACAGCATCCTGGTTCGGAAGAAGCCTCAGGAATTGAGCCCTATGACGGTTCTCTTTTCGCTGTTCGTCCTGGGCATGATCTTCGTGCTTCCCTGGCTCGACTGGGAACAGTGCGGAAGCATGGTAGTCGAGCTCTCACCGACAATGATGGGGGCGATTCTTTACCTCGGCGTGGGCCCGTCTCTGCTGGCGTACCTTTGCTGGAACAAATCAGTCGCGATCATAGGTCCTAGCAGAGCCGCATTTGTCTATTACTGCCTCCCTCTGTTCAGCGGCGTGGAAGGTCTCTTCTTTTTGACTGAACCGGTGAGCTTTGTCCACGTCGTGAGCGGAGTCCTCATTTTAGGAGGGGTCATTCTCGCCACCACCGAATGAATACGGCTTTTGCAGCTCCGTGATACCGCTTCACGGTCAAGGGTGTGACTTCACGACACGGACGGCATGCCTCTGAAGCAAAGACAGGCTTGCCGTTCGCGGCGGAAGAGACATGCCGTCCGAATTACCTGTTGAACAGCGAAATGGTATCAAACAGGGGCGCACGAAACCCTACATTTGTGTAGCTTTGAGCCAAGCTTCCTACCTTTGTGTCTTATCCTCGTCATTCCGAGCCTGCCGCACGACCACCCGGCATAGTACAAAAATGCGAGCACAAGCCCTCGGCGACATTGCTCGATTGTCCCCATCCGGATTTGGCACAAGACCTGCATCAGCCGAACCGATAGATCGCGGTCTCACCCGCGAATCACCCATTGTGTCGGGCCGGAAAGCGTGCCGACCGTAATCATTGCTGCGTACAATGACTTCTCCACTCGACGAAGTCAGCGTCAAAGGATTTTCAGGGCCACGTGTCGCGGCCGCTATGGGAACCATGACGTCGGCCGGCTGTTGCCGACCTTGCAGTTTAGGAGGTCTTTATGAAGCGGAATGGACTAAGGAAAGCTCGGGGTCTGGCTGCTCTGGTTGCAGTCTCTCTAGCCGTCTTGTTTCTGGGCGGCTTTTCGCCGGCCGCGGCTGAAGATGTGGTCAAAGTCGGGGTGCTCCACTCGTTGACCGGCACCATGGCCATTTCGGAAACGTCCCTCAAGGACGTGGTGCTTATGGCAATCGGGGAGATCAACGCCAAAGGCGGAGTGCTCGGCAAGAAGGTTGTCCCGGTGGTAGTGGACCCGGCCTCCAACTGGGACCTCTTCGCCGAGAAAGCAAAGGAGCTTCTCCTCAAGGACAAGGTGGCGGTGGTATTCGGCTGTTGGACATCCGTCAGTCGAAAATCCGTATTGCCCGTCTTTGAATCCAACAAGGGATTGCTCTTCTACCCGGTACAGTATGAGGGAGAAGAACAGAGCCCCAACATATTCTACACCGGAGCAACACCCAATCAACAGTTGATCCCGGCCGCCGAGTATTTGATGAGCGCGGACGGCGGCTCCAAGAAGAAGTTCTATCTTCTCGGGACGGACTACGTGTTCCCCCGCACGGCCAACAAGATCCTGAAAGCCTTTCTCCTGGCCAAGGGCGTTCCTGAAAAGAACATCGTGGAAGAGTACACCCCCTTCGGGCATGCCGACTACCAAACCATTGTGGCAAAAATCAAGAAATTCTCTGAAGATGGAGACGCGTGTGTGCTCTCTACCATTAACGGCGATTCCAACGTCCCCTTTTACAAGGAGTTCGCAAACCAGAAGCTCACCGCGGACAAATGCCCGATCATGGCATTTTCCGTGGCGGAGGACGAGCTGCGGTCCATGGAGACCGAGTTTCTCGTCGGACATCTCGCCGCCTGGAACTACTACCAGAGCATCGACACCCCCGAGAACAAGGCATTCGTGAAGGACTTCAAGGCATACTGCAAGAAGAATAACCTCCCCGGCGGAGACAAACGAGTCACGGACGACCCCATAGAGGCGGCATACTTCGGGGTCTACGTCTGGAAGAAGGCTGTTGAGAAAGCAAAATCATTCGATGTCCCCAAGGTTACGGCAGCGGTTCTCGGGACGGAGTTTGACGCACCCGGCGGCCCCAAGAAGATGGACCCGGTGAATCACCATACGTACAAGCCCGTGCTCATCGGGGAAATAAAAGCGGACGGGCAATTCGACATCATCTGGAGAACCAAGGGATTGGTCAAACCCGAGGCTTTCAGCAGCTATCTGAAGAAGTGAGCGAATCCGGGGCGGCAGGGAAACGCCTTGCTCCGTCTGAATCTCACTATTTTTTCCGGCGGAGACAAGGCGCACCTTTTCCCGACAGGTCGATGATCATGTTATCGAAAAGATTTCGAACAACAGCAGTTACCTTACTGATCCTTGTGGGTCTTTGCGTCACGGCAGCCGAGGCCATGACCGAGCCCGTGATGAGCGCATTATTGGGTCTCCGGGGTGCGGACACGCAGAAGAAACAGGCTGCGTACGAGCTTTTCAGGAAGGAGGGAGACGCGAGCCTCGTCCCCATTCTCGAGGCGTACAAGAAAGGGATGTTGGAGAATCGGGACGGTCGGCTGATTATCTATGGTCCCAGGGTCCAGGGCCCTGACGGCCGGAAGCTGTACCCCCTGTTGGATGCCTTGTCCGGTAAGCCCCTCGTGGACTCGGACGGCAAAGAACAGTTTGCCGAAACCCTCGGCACTGTCATGATGCGGGCCAATCGCCGGGACCGGAAGACTATTTCGGCACTCGTCAAGATACTGTCGCTTCAACATTCGGACCCGTACAGGCGGATTGCCGCGATCGTCTCAGCCGGGAAAAGAGCCGATGCGGGGCTTTTGCCTGCACTGAAGGAACAACTCCAGGCGGGACCGGCCCCAAACATTGGTAAGGCCCTGAAGGAGTCCATCGCTCACATCCAACTGGCACACGGGAACAAAGAGGAGAAAATCGAGGCTGCCGAGCTCTTGGGCGGCACGGGCGCTTCCCGCTGCGTGCACTCCCTGCATAAGGCCATGGCCGACGAGGGTAATCCTCCCGAGGTGAAGACCGCCGTTTCCAAAGCCCTGCAAAAAATCGAGCGCCACCAGCGGATTGCCGGATTCATCCAGAATCTCTTTTCCGGCCTGTCATTGGGGTCGATCCTCATCCTGATGGCATTGGGACTTGCCGTGATTTTCGGTTTGATGGGAGTGATTAACATGGCCCAGGGCGAGTTCATGATGTTGGGGGCATTCACGACCTACGTGGTCTGTGAATTCTTCAAGCACCATGTGCCTGCCGCAGGATTCAACTACTATTTCGTGTGCGCCGTTCCCGCGGCCTTCGCTGTGACGGCTCTCACGGGCATGGTGTGTGAATGGGCCTTCATTCGCCATCTCTACGGTAGGCCCCTTGAGACTCTGCTCGCGACGTGGGGTTTGAGTCTGGTCCTTATTCAGGCAATTCGGGTACTGTTCGGAGACACCCTTTCTCTGACGCCGCCGGATCAGCTCACCGGTAGCTGGCAAGTGGCCGAAGACATCGTATTTCCTCTGAACCGCCTCTTCATCATAGCATTCTGCGGCATGTGCACCCTGCTGTTCTATCTGATCGAGCGAAAGACAAAGCTCGGGCTGCTCCTTCGTGCCACGGTTCAGGACCGGGATACCGCGGGTAGTCTGGGTGTGGCGACTCGACGAGTAGACAGCTTGACCTTCGGTCTGGGGACCGGGCTCGCGGGGTTGGCGGGATGTGTCATACCCCTTTATGACAAGATCAACCCGGGCATGGGACAGGGCTACGTGGTGGACAGCTTCATGGTGGTCGTACTGGGAGGCCTGGGAAAGCTGGCCGGGGTCATTGTGGGAGGCCTTGGTTTGGGGTTTCTCACCAAGTTCGTCGAACCTTATCTGCAGGCAGTGTATGGCAAGACCTTGGTTCTCGCGATGATCGTGGTGTTTCTCCAGTGGCGACCTGCGGGGCTGTTTCCGTCGGGAGGTCGTCTGGCTGATGAATAGACCCGTATTGCCGAATGCATCTGCGGACACTGTGGGGTTAGTCCTGTCAGGAGCAAGGAGGCGAAATCTCAGTATTCGATTTCATAGATTTTGTCGCGGAATCCATTTCGACCGCTCACATGTGGCTGCGGCACGTAATGTGCTGGGCGGTATCCGCAATCGTTCGTCGGCAAAACGGTCTCCGGGCGAGAGAAACTCATGCCCTGAAGGGGCAAACCAACAGTAGCCGTAGGTTTCAACCTACGGAATCGAGCATAAATCAAGAAGTTTGGACCCTGAAGGGGTCCTCCAGCGATCGTTCAGGAAGAAAGATAGGGTCGTTTTCGTTAGTCAGTGATTATAGGGCTTTGCGCCCCGTAGGTTGAAATCTACGGCTATTCGGAGTGCGCCCCTTCAGGGCGCGGTTGCTGCGTCCGCTCCGGGAGGTCACCCATGGGGCATCCGACGCACGTGACCGGAGAGGGCGCCACACAACACGGAACGGGATTTCCGAAAAGGATTACTTCGTGTCCTTGTGGTGAGCTCCCACGCTCCCCTGATGGGGATTCCATTCTGGGAGAGACTTGCCGGTCAGGCGATCGTGACAAGGCCGGGTCACGGGTTTGCAGGTACGATATGCGACACAACGCTACAACAACCGAGAAATCGGTGCCGAAATTCAGCAGAATGGCAGAGCTTGCTCTCCTTGCCTTTTTGTTCGGGATTGTGCCCCTGCTCAACGTGCTGGGTGTGGTGGACAGTACTCATCTCAACAAGCTGGGTCGATACCTGTGCTTCGCTATAGTCGCGCTCGGCATCGATCTCCTGTGGGGTTATACGGGACTGTTGTGTCTGTGTCATGCGTTCTTCTTCTGTCTTGGGGGGTATGCTATGGCAATGCACCTCAGCCTCCCGGGCGGAGGCGGAGACGTACGACCCGAGTACCATAACATTCCCCAATTCTTCTTCTTCAACAATGTCGAGACACTGCCTCATTGGTGGGCTCCCTTTAATTCCCTGCCGTTCACGCTGGGCGCGGCCATTGCGATTCCCGCCATCCTGGCGACAGTACTTGGTTTCACCCTCTTTCGCAGCAAGGTAAAGGGTGTCTATTTCTCGATAGTTACACAGGCCGTGGCCTGGGGTGCTTTCCTGCTGTTCTGCAGGAACGAGATGCTTCTCGGCGGAACAAACGGGTTGACCAATTTCAACCCTGTGCTGAACCGCAGCCCGGGCTCGATTCTGTTTCTCTACGTGCTCACGGCCGCGGTATTGACGGCGCTCTTTGTAGCGGCACGGCAGATGACCGGGAGTAGGCTGGGAAGATTGCTGGTGGCCGTCAGAGACAAGGAAATGCTTCTCAACAGTCTCGGATACCGATCCGAATTCATCAAGCTGTTTGCCTTCGTTACGGCCGCGGTCTTCGCTGCCGTAGGAGGGATGCTGTACGTTCCGCAAAACGGAATTATTACCCCCAATGTGATGAGGGTGGAAGATTCCATATGGATGATTATCTGGGTGGCCCTGGGAGGCCGAGGACGGTTGTGGGGAGCGGTCTTCGGAGCATTGATCGTCAATTACGGGTATTCGGTGCTCACCTCCGACATACCCAGGGCCTGGCCGTTTGTTCAGGGAGGCATGTTCCTGGCGGTGGTCATGCTGTTTCCTTCCGGACTGATGGGCTTGTGGGATGAGTTGGAGACGCACCTTGAGTCCACAACTCGATTTCAAGCATTGGCCGCGGGTTTGGCTGTCGCGGGCATAGCTCTCTTCTTTGTGACGGAAGCTCTCGGGCTGGTACCGGGGGCGATTCAGGCGGCGTGGATGGGGGTTCCCATCAAGTACCACCTGCTGCTTTTCGTGCTGGGCGCGGCCGGGATTTTGGCCCTCCTGGAACGAACCGGCACCATGAGGAGGGTGACACAATGAGCCCGCGACTTGACGTAGACCGCATTGTGCCTTTCGACAAGGTGGGCTCGTACCATGTCTATCTGGAGAACGCACGGGTTGAGTTCGACGGATTCAGAGCGCTGGACATAGACGAGTTCGGGGTCTTCTATAACGAGCTCCGGGTTATCATCGGGCCGAACGGCGCGGGAAAGACCACTCTGTGCGATGTGATCAGCGGTAGAACCCCTCTCACGGCAGGCACCGTATACGTAGATCACACCGACATCGCCCACGCGGGAGATGTGGCAGTGGCCACCATGGGAGTGGGTCGAAAATTCCAGACGCCTACCATGTTCGACAGCTTGACGGTTCTCGAGAACATGGATCTGGCTTTGCCGCGGGGAAAATCCGTGCTCCCGAATCTTTGGCACCGTCAGGCGGCTGAGGAAACAGAGAGCATTCTCTCCGTTCTCAAAGACGTGGGACTTTCACATCAGGTCGATACGCCGGCCAAGTTTCTCAGCCACGGCGAACGCCAATGGCTCGCCTTGGGGATGCTCATCCTGGCCGAGCCGAAACTGCTGCTGGTGGACGAGCCCGCGGCAGGCCTTACCGACAAAGAGACCGGATTGACCGCTGAGCTGCTCCTCCGGTTGAAGGGCCGTCGGACCGTGATTGTCATCGAGCACGACATGGAATTTGTTCGAATGCTCGATTCCCTGGTAACCGTCATGAACGAGGGGAAAATTCTGGCCCAAGGCCGGATTGAGGAGCTCCGGGAAAACCCGGAAGTGGTCCAAGCATATTTGGGAAGATAAAGAGCCATGCTGAAAGCCGATAAACTCTCTTTTTGCTACGGGATGGTGCGCACTCTGAACAACGTGAGCCTTACCGCACACCCCGGGAGAATCACCTGCGTCATGGGGCGCAACGGGGTCGGAAAAACAACCCTCATGAAAAATATCATGGGAATACTGCGCTCCGATTCCGGCACGCTCCAACTCGAAGACCGGGACATGAGCCGCCTTCAGGCTCATCAACGGGCCAAAGCCGGTATCGCCCTGGTGCCGCAGGGCAGGCACATCTTTCCGAAATTGACCGTGGAGGAAAACCTCAAGGTGGCCCTGGAAGCCCGTTCCGACAGAAGACGAACCATTCCCGAGGAGGTGTACGACCTCTTTCCCGTAGTGAAGACCATGTCCAAGCGCAAGGGCGGCGACCTGTCCGGCGGCCAGCAACAGCAATTGGCCATAGCCCGTGCAATGGTGGGCGATCCGAAGGTATTGCTCCTTGACGAGCCTACCGAGGGCATTCAGCCCAATATCATCGAACGGATCGGCATCGTGCTGCGGGCCCTGGTGCAGGAAAAGAAGATGGCCGTGATCATGGTGGAGCAGTACTTGGACTTCGTGCGTGAGTTCGGACACAGCTTTTACATCATGAATCGGGGCTCGGTGGTCGCGGAGGGGGAAACCTCTCAGCTCACCGACAGCCTCATCGCCGGCTATCTCAACGTGTAATCGGGCAAAGGGCCGACATGAGAGAATCGATGGCATTCTGTTTCCCGGACGGACCGGACAACCTCGTAGAGGCAAGGGCCGCCCTCTCCGAGATCGATCCTTGGAGCACGTTGGAGGTGAGCCGGTGCGGAACCGAGTCGCGGCCGACTGTTTGCAGGAGTGTGGCTCCCCTTCGCCTGGTGAGCTCGAGGGTTTCGGGACCTGCGAGCCACGTTCGTGTCTCTCACTATGGCGGCGGAATGGTTGATGGTGACCGCGTCGCGCTGAAGGTGACCTGTCGGAAAGGCTCGAAGCTGATGATGAGCTCCGTGGGCAACCTCCAGGTGTACAGAAGTAACGTCATTGGCAGCTCTCAAAGGATCGTCGGAGAGGTAGCTGAAGGAGCGCTGGCGGTTATGGCTCAGGACCCGGTGGTCCTCCATGCGGGCAGCATTTACGGGCATTCGCAGGAATGGCACGTGCATTCCCATGCCGGGCTCGTGGTTGCGGAGCTCATGACGGGCGGCCGTATCGAAAACGGCGAACGGTTCTTGTTTCAGGAGTATTCGGGACAATTCCTGGTGCTCGTAGACGAAAAGCCGGTGTTTCGGGATTCGTTCAGATTTGTCCCCGAGTTCAATGATTACCGAGATCCTGCAACGTTTGCAGGGCGATTTTACATGCTTTCGGTCTATTTGATCGGGACGATGTGGCGGCACCTTGCGGATCTGTTGACGGACGAATCGATCCGGCTCCGATCTCTTCCGGGGGCCACAGTACTGGGTTCGTTGTATCCCCTGGACCGTTTCGGATACGTGATGCGGGCTGTATCAAACACCATGGGCGAGTTGGACGGCATAATGGACCTGATACACGTCCTGCTGAAGGACAAAACATTCCTGGGGTTCAATCCCCGCGAGAGAAAATACTAATGTTCGAGTGAGGACCATGAGACTTTCACCTATGGAACTTGACAAACTGATACTTCACAATGCGGGTTTCCTTGCCCAAAAGAGATATGCCCGCGGGTTGAAGCTGAACTACGTGGAGGCGGTAGCGCTCATTGCATCACAGTTGCTGGAGCTCATCAGAGAAGGTCGCCGCGTGAACGACCTGATGGACCTCGGCAAACGAATTCTCGGTACCAACGACGTCATGCCGAACGTCGCCGGCCTCATCGACGAGGTGCAGGTCGAGGGGACCTTTCCCGACGGCAGCAAGCTCGTCACCGTTCACGACCCCATCTGCAGCGAATTCGGTGACGAATCTCTGGCGCTTCACGGTAGCGGGCTCACCCGGAGCGTTCCCGGCATGCCGATCTCCTCGGCGATAACGAACAGGCCCGGAGAAATGTTTTGCTCTGAAGGCGACATCGTCCTCAACGAGGGACGAGAAACCATCTCCATCCAGGTTATCAATCTGGGAGATCGCCCGATTCAGGTGGGGTCCCATTATCCTTTCTTCGAGGCAAATCCCGCTCTGGATTTCGACCGGGCGAAGACCTTCGGCTTCAGGTTGAACATCCCGTCGGGCGCTGCTGTTCGGTTCGAGCCCGGAGAATCCAAGCAGGTGGAGTTGGTGGAAATATCCGGGGAACGCCGAGTGTTCGGCGCTCACGGGCTTATTTCAGGGCCGATCACCGCGGAAAACAAAACCGCCGCGCTGGCCCGGGCCAAGGAAAAGGGATTCAAAGGCGCCTAGAGTCCTATTCTGGAGCGCTTTGAAAGCTGCGGGAAACCAAGTACTGGCCGGCGTAAATTCGACGTCGTTTTGGGCCTTTTGGATTGCTTCGTCGCTCCACTATAAGCTCGGGCAACTGCCACTGTAATACAGGAGTCTCACATGACGAGGAAATTGGATCGTACGGCATACGCGGAGATCTACGGACCCACCGTGGGGGATAGATTGCGGCTTGCCGATACGGAGCTGATCGTCGAGGTAGAGCGTGACTTCACCGTGTACGGCGACGAGTGCAAATTCGGCGGCGGCAAGGTCCTTCGAGACGGAATGGGCCAGGCATGCGGAGTCCCTGACACGGACGCTTTGGATACGGTCATAACCAACGCACTCGTGATAGATGCTACCGGCATATATAAGGCCGATGTGGGAATAAAGGGCGGTATCATAGCCGGTATCGGGAAGGCGGGCAACCCGCATATCATGGCCGGGGTCGATCCCGGGCTCATTGTGGGGGTTACCACCGAAGCCATCGCGGGCGAAGGACTTATTCTCACCGCAGGCGGAATCGACGCGCACATTCATTTCATTTGCCCGCAGCAGATCCATGAGGCCATCGCTTCCGGCATCACCACCATGATCGGGGGAGGAACCGGGCCGGCCGCGGGAACCAATGCCACCACATGCACGCCGGGCTCGTTCAACATAGAGATGATGCTGCGCGCCTGCGACCCGTTTCCCATGAATTTCGGTTTCCTGGGAAAAGGAAATACATCCGCCAAGGAAGGTCTTGTGGAACAGGTCCTGGCCGGCGCAATGGGCCTGAAGCTCCATGAGGACTGGGGCACTACTCCAGCAGCCATCGACACATGCCTGAGCGTCGCGGACGAATACGACGTTCAGGTGTCGATCCACACGGACACGCTCAACGAGAGCGGATTCGTGGAGCAGACGAGAGCCGCCTTCAAGGGACGGACGATCCACACGTTCCATACCGAAGGGGCAGGTGGCGGGCATGCTCCCGACATCATTCGCCTCTGCGGAGAGCCTTATGTTCTGCCCAGTTCCACGAACCCCACACGACCCTTCACGGTCAATACCATCGACGAACATCTGGACATGCTCATGGTATGCCATCACCTGGACAGAAGCATCCCGGAAGATGTGGCCTTCGCTGAGAGTCGCATACGGGGCGAAACCATCGCTGCCGAAGACATTCTTCACGACATGGGCGCGATCTCCATGATGTCGTCGGATTCCCAGGCCATGGGCAGGGTGGGTGAAGTGATCCCCCGAACCTGGCAAACAGCGCACAAAATGAAGGTGCAACGCGGCCCTTTGGCGGAAGACGGGAGAGATCACGACAATTTCAGGGTCAAACGCTATATCGCCAAGTACACGATTAATCCTGCCATAGCCGCCGGTATAGCCGATCACGTCGGGTCCGTGGAGAGAGGAAAGCTTGCCGATCTCGTGCTCTGGAAACCGGAGTTTTTCGGCGTGAAGCCGGAAATGGTCATCAAGGGCGGGATCATAGCCCAAGCTCGCATGGGCGACGCCAATGCCTCCATACCGACACCTCAACCCGTATTTTCCCGGCCCATGTTTGGGGCTTTCGGCTCAACCCCGCATATGAACGCGATTGCCTTTGTCTCCGGTGCATCGGTTGACCTTGTGTGCGGCACGTACGGTCTCGTCAGGCGCGTGCTCCCGGTGGGCAATTGCCGAAAACTCACAAAGGCCGATCTTGTGCTCAATGATGTATGCCCCAATATAACCGTCGATCCGGAAACGTACCAGGTGCGTGTGGACGGGGTTCACCTGACCTGTGAGCCCGCGGAGACGTTGCCGCTCACTCAGATGTACCGTCTCTTTTAGAACAAAGACTTGCTACCCGGGATCGGATCAAGGATCGGCTCGAGAATGCAGTACCTGAAATTGTTACAAATCACCGATTCGTCTTTTCCCCTGGCAGGGTACGCCTTTTCTGCGGGCCTGGAGAGCATGGCCAAGTCGGGGCTCATCGGAGACTTACCGGCTTTGCGACGGTACCTCGGCAATGTGCTGACCCACATCATGTCCGCGGAGGTACCTTTTGTAAACAGCGCGTTCAGGAGTTTTCAGGCCGGAGACAACACTTACCGGGAGGTGTTCGGATTCTTCGACGCATTCCTGTCGGTGCCGACGGTGCGCAAGGCAAGCCTGACCCAGGGAAGAAGCCTCATGAAGATTATGCGATCCGCATATCCAACGTATCCGTTTGGGAAAGTCCATGCCCGGCTTCAGGAGAGTAAGCTCTTGCTGCATTTCGCTCCCACGTTCGGGGTAGTAGCGGCAGTGCTCGATTTGTCTCACGAGCATGCGGCGACGGGATACTGCTACATGTCCATGAGGGATCAGATTTATGCTGCTGTGCGTCTTGGAATGCTAGGGCCGAACGAAGCTCAGCGAATGCTGGGAGAACAGGTGGATGAATGCGGCCGGGTAGTATCGTCCGCCCAGGAGTTGACGTATCGTCAGGCCTACAAGTCCTGCTCGACGCTGGAGATCGCGCAAGCACATCACGAGCATCTCTACACAAGGCTCTTTCAAAGCTAGCCCAGTCACGAGCCCGCGAGGCAAAAACAATGAATCGGCGCGACCATCACAGTCACTCTCACATACATGCACATCCGCACGGCGTTGACGGCGAGCATGCGCTCCACTCTCACCCCCGGGCGGAGGGACCGGGGCATTATGCCTTGCGGGAGCTCGCCCTCCCCGAACGCCGTTACGACGAACGGGCTTTCACCGTGGGCATCGGCGGACCGGTGGGGAGTGGCAAAACCGCGCTTCTTCATGCCCTGTGCAAGGCCCTTCGCGAGGATTACGGCATCGGAATTGTGACAAACGACATCTTTACCCGTGAGGATGCCGAGTTCCTCATCAGGAACAAGGCCCTGGAGGAAGAGCGGATCGTTTCGGTGGAGACGGGAGGCTGTCCCCATGCCGCCATCAGGGACGATATCAGCATGAACCTTGCCTCTCTGGAGGACCTCATGACGAGGCTCCACGGCAAGGTGGATATCCTCTTTGTGGAAAGCGGCGGCGACAACCTTGCGGCGCATTTCAGCAAGGAGCTGGTGGATTATGCGGTGTACGTCATCGATGTGGCGGGCGGCGACAAGATTCCCCGTAAAGGTGGACCGGGAATCACGCAATCGGACCTTCTCGTCATCAACAAGATAGACCTGGCAGACATGGTGGGAGCGGACTTGGATGTCATGAGACGGGATTCCCGGAAAGTGCGGGGCGACGGCCAAACCCTCTTTGCCTGCATCAAGGACGGCAGAGGGGTAGGAGAAATTGTTTCCGCTATTCTGAAGGCACGGAGGGTGGCAATAGAATCGCCGTAATGCCGGGAGAAAAAACTCAAATCAACAAGATTCAGCTATTTCATACATGAGAGACTTATCGAAATCGAGGAAAGAAAATGCTCAATGACCTATTCAACGAAATCCTCAGGAGAATGCGATGGGCAAAAGACAGAGGATTGCCTCCCGCGTTCTCTCAGAATGCAATAGAATCTTCTTGCCGCATTCCCATAGATGATAAAATATCGTACACGGTGAAGCTAAGGGATAAGAAGGCCGAAGGAGTATTGGTCCAGTCCCTGTTTCCGGACGGTGAGCCGCACTATTACATTAAGATACCGAGAATCACCAGGGAAGAGGCATCGTGCCTGGTCAATGCGGCTGTACTGATCGTCTACGGCGAGCTCCTGGACCAGAGTGAGGCCCCAAGAAGGTAGTCCGGGACCGGGGAGACGGAAAGGCCCGGCAGTATTCAAGATGCTCGAACGCCCTTCGTTCGCTATCCTGGGCTTCAGGCGACTAACAGCGCCGCCCACGCCGGCGCAATTGGCGGCTCGAACTGTCGTGACATGTAACGGCGCTATCACGATGCGCTGTTTGGGCAAAGAGCGAACTTGACCCCTTCTGACTTCTCTCTTTGACAAATCAATTGCAGAACGCAGGCAGAAATCGGGTATTCGTTGGAACAAATGGAGTCACCAATATATCTGCAATCAAGCTAACATAGCTGTTGACCCCGGATTATCCTTCACTATTCGGCTTTCTTTCTGAGAGCTTCAACTATTATCTCAAGAGGATCCTCCACATTTCGGAGAATGTCTGTCTCCCAGAGCCGTACCACTATCCAGCCGGCTTCCTCTAAGGCAAGAGTCTGCTCGTTGTCCCGATTCCTGTTGTACCGAATCTTGGGAATCCAATATTCTGGATTGGCTCGGGAGAGTAGCTTCTTTTCGAGCTGTGCCCAATTCCGACCATGCCAGAAATCTCCGTCAATGAAAACGGCTACCCGGTCTCGCTTGAATACAATGTCTGGTTTTCCAGGCAGATTGGTCACATGGAGCCGGTATCGCAGCCCCCGGCTCCAGAGAGCTCTGCGCAGCGATAGCTCTGCAACGGAATTCTTCGATTTGTTACGACGCTTGACGTACGAAGCAGATGCGGAAGAGGGCGTGAAGCGGTTGTATCGTGGAGCTTTCATAGCGCTAAAGTCAACGGCCATCCTTTGCGGGATCGATCAACAAGACCCATCTTCTACAGTTGTCGGGGTTTTTGGGGGTATGAAAGGGTTTATGTAGTTGAAATAACGAGGAGTGAGTTTTCCCGAAGCCGAAAACATGGTGCCACGCTATAGTAAATAATGCTTGACAAGATAGGTTTTATGG
>JBGSJS010000141.1:0-207250 GCA_041741735.1 Desulfomonilaceae bacterium
AGGTCATAATCCACCGCGGCTAAATTTCCTATAAAGCTACGCGAGCGCGCAAAAATAATTCTATGGCACCAGACATCTGTTCATAATACGCGAATATCGCGGTCAGTTTTCCGCGAAATATTTTGGCTCTTCAGAGCTGCCTGTGCTGCGATTCGTATAGGCTCGGACTGCCCACAACCCGGTATTCTCGCCGGCAGGGCGGCCTGAATCGTCTTGCTCGGGAGATGCTTCGGTGCTGGTTCGCTTTGTCTCAAAAGTGACAAGAATTCCGGTCGATGTTCGGCATCTACGTGGTGTGAGCCGACCGCGGAAATCACACGTTAGCCCTCGTTGAGCCTTTTGTAAATGTTGAACTTGGGCTGAGTACGTACCGGCGCATAGTCCTTGAGCAGTTTTGCCATAAACCCGATTTTGTCCAGATATTGCAGAATGTTAAAATCTGTCGGGCAACCGTGGCAGTAAGACTCGTTGGGTATCACAACCAACGCTGGGCGGAAGGTACGAAGGTCCTCGGCCAGTTCACCGAGCAGGCGGGCCTCTTCGAGAGTGGCCTGCACCTCGGATCGGTATGGGAATTCACCGTTTGGGGCCGCCTTCGCGTCGGGGTAGAGCATGCCGATCCAAAAGATATTTGCAAACCGCGTGGCCGGTTTCCGAGCGAGTTGAAGAAGCACCGGGTAAGAGGCCCCGACCGCGGGTGAAATGACCAGGACGGCATCATCTTTTTTTGAAAGCTCCGTAATAGCCTGCCCCATGGGAGTGGATGGGCGATATTGAGGTATTTTGATGACAGCGCGCATCATCATCAATATGAGGAAGAAGAGCACTGCTGAAAACATGAGAGTACATATAAATTTTGTGGCAATTATTTTGTATCGGTCAAAGTTCCGATAATCGATCGTCTTTGCGGCCATCACTTCATAGGCGGCGACCGTAAGCCCGACAGCCGCCAAGCCCACCGCGGGAAAGAGTTGATAACTGAATCCCTTATGTTGAGCCATGAATGCCATGGCCGCACCGAGAACGCTCATTGAGACGGGGCGGGCAAATCCTCCGAGACCTTCCGTTCGATTGAGTCTGATGAGAAACGGACCTATGACGGCCACCGCTGCAAACAAGAAATCCCTTCTCACCACCAAATGAATGAGATCGCAATTGTACACGCCATATCGCTCAAGGATGAACGGCAGCCATCTGCCGAACACATTCCTGACCACCGAGTCGGGAAGCAAGAAGAAATGAAGCAAGAAGAGGGCCCCCGCACAGACGTATGTCGCGATCTCGGGTCTCAAGAGGCCCGGTTTGCGACGCTGGAGTTGCCAGTATAGCTCGGGCATGAGAGCCACAAGGACAAAATAGGGTTTGATACAGGTACCGATTCCCGCTCCAAGCCCCACAATGAGTGCAGTCAAAGGCGCAATCCTACCATCCTGCACTCTGAGCCATCGCACCACAAGGAATGGAAGAAACAGCAGGACAAAGATATGCTCTCGTTCCCCGAAATAGTCGCGCCTATACATCAAGAGAGAGAAGAGGGTCCACACGAAGAGCATGGCACCCAGTTGGGTGGAGTCAAAGACGGTTCCGGACCTTCGTACAATCCGACGGATCATCCAAGGGGACCATGCGACCAAGGCCAAGACGGTTATGGAAAAAGCGAATATGACATTGACCGAAAGCAGTTTTGACAGCAGGACTGGAATGACGCTCAAGTACGTCGTGGCAGGAGGAGTAACGTCTACGAAATCAACATAGGGTAACTTGCCGGCGAGAACCCATTGAGCAAGCTGAATTCTCAGTGCGCAGTCTTCATTGATTCGGTAAGGATTCGCGACTATGAGTCCCAACAGAACAAGAACCACTACCCAGAAGCAGCTATCAGCCCCACATTGAGAAGTGATGAACCGCCATCGGTCTTTCCCTCGGGACTTTTCCATTTCCATCAGACCTTAGTACTCTGTGGCGCAAATATGGTTGCGTATTTTCGGCCGCTGAGATTGCTTCGCTTCGCTCGCAATGACCGTATCCGGGTGTCATTGCGAGGAGCGGAGCGACGAAGCAATCCCGAGGGCCCTAAACGTCACCGAATTTAAGCCACCCGGTACTTAGTGTGCAAGGGGATAATTGTTATCAGGTTGCTGAGCCACCGGTTCCCTACTGCAGCGTTACCAGCCCATAAGGTCCACGGTTTCGCGATAAACAGTTCGAGGGGCAAGGTCTTCGAGGCATACTCGGTTCGAACAGGATCTCTTTCTGCACCCCAGGCAGTGGAGCTCTTCCCGCCTGATCACCCGATGCCCCTTACCGTAGGGTCCCACTTTGGCGGGATCGGTGGGACCGAACAGCGCCACGACTCTCGTGCCGGTGAATGCGGCAATGTGCATGGGACCCGAATCCACACCCACGTACACCGGTGCCGCCTCCAGCAGCGCAACAGCCTCGGCAAGCCCGAGCGCTCCTGCAGCCACGATTGGGCTCGCTTTCATCCGATGGGCTATTGAACGGATGTAAGGAGCGTCGTCCGGACTTCCGGCGAAAACGACCTGAACGCCCGACTCCCCGATAAACATGTCCGCCAGCTCTGCCCATGCCTCAACCGTCCAGAGCTTCGTCGCCCATCGGGCAGCCGGGTTTGCATAGACAAACCGATCCTCCGAACCAATTCCTGCCTGTTCCAGGAAAGCCCGGGTCCCGGCTCGCGGCTCTGCGCCGGTCACTATCCGAAAGTCCTCGGGAGCGACGGGACAATCGAGGTACTGCGCAAAGGCGAGGTTTTTGTCCACTGCATGGCTCAGCGGAGGTCCTTCGGATATGGTGACATGTTGAAAGGAGGTGTTCAGCTCTTTGGCTTCGGCAAAGCCTACTCTGAAGCCTCCCGGGTTTGTCCGGCCGAGCAGCCCGCTCCTGAACGAGGCATGGAGATCGAGCACGAGATCGTACGGGCACTCCTCAAAACGACGCCGCAGTTCTCGCAACGTGACGACAGTGGCCTTGGCCGCCCTAAAGAAAGCGCCACTTTTGGCCAGGGGATCGCTGGTTGAAGGGATGAAGATGGGAATTATTTCGTCCACAGCCGGATCGTACTCGATCACGCCTTTGAATCCACGTTGCACAATCCATCCAATATGACAGGAAGGATACTTGCGCTTGATCGCATGCACGAAGGGGAGCGTGTGAACCACATCTCCCAGGGAGCTTGGTTTGACGATCAAAATTCTTTTTCCCGCGAGATTCATGTGCGTCCGATCATTTTGAGAAGCGTACTCAAGAAAGTTACCTCTTCGTCGAGCGCCACCGCAATCCTCAAGGCGAAAACGTCTTGGGTTCTTCTAAACCATTCCGGCAACTTCACCCAGTCCTTTTCCGTCACCACCCAAGGAGCGCCCCGGCCGAGCTGCAACGCCCCCTTGAGCTCACCCTCGGTGAAGGCATGGTGATCCCGGAATGACAGGTGCTCCGCGACTCTCCATCCGAGATCCCGTGCCGTCCGGGCAAACCGTTCCGGGTGTGCAATCGCCGAGAGGAGGAATACATCACGGTCTCTCAAGGAATCGGGGGATAGAGGGGCCTGCCCCCCTTCCCCGTAGAGGCTCACAGGCCGTAAGCGGCACCTGAACAAAGGTTTTCTCCTGATGTACCGCTCCGCTCCCCGGGGAACCGACGCGTCCTGTCCGGTAAGAATCACCATATGGGCCCTTTCCAGGGCTGAAAGGGGTTCCCGGAGCCCACCCAAAGGGAACATCTCGTCTTCCGTGCCTTTGAGAAGCACCATGTCCACGGTTCTCTTCAGCTCCAGGTGCTGGAATCCGTCGTCCAGGATCACCAGGTCGCTTCCGAAGAGCTTCTGAGCTGCCCTCACCGGGTGTATGCGCTTTCTTCCCACAATAACGGGGATATCCGGAAGGCGCGAAGCAATGAGGAAGGGCTCGTCTCCGGCCTCCGTGGGACCGGCAACAGGCGGAGAGGAATCACCCCGGCCCACGACGAGATAGTCGTCCCGGTAAGTTCCCCGATACCCGCGGCTGACCACGGCCGGCTTCATACCTTTGTTGCGCAGGAGCTCGGCAAGATAGATCACGAACGGCGTCTTCCCGCTCCCTCCGAGGAGAATATTCCCCACGGAAACGACAGGCACCGGGGGCTGACTGCCGACGAGCAGGCCCCACTTGTAGGCAGTTTCTCTGAGCTTTTGGACAGCGTGGTACCCGGCGGTAGGGAGGAGGAAGACGGCTCTTGCAATGGGATTGGATGGACGCATTTCTAAGATGTGACTGGGGGGGCTCCCCTTGAAGACTCCTGGGTCGCGAATTGCAGGTTATAGAGCCGTGCGAACTCGCCTTTGGCGGCCAGGAGGTCTTCGTGACGCCCCTCCTCCGCCACCCTGCCGCGAACCATCACGTAAATGCGGTCGGCGTTCCTTACCGTGGAAAGCCTGTGGGCTACCACCAACGTTGTGCGGCCCTTCATAAGGCCCTCAAGAGCCTGCTGCACGGCCTTCTCGGAATCCGAGTCAAGATTGGAGGTCGCTTCATCGAGAATGAGAACCGGCGGATCTTTGAGGATGGCTCTTGCGATGGCTATCCTCTGCCGTTCACCACCGGAGAGCTTGATGCCGTTTTCCCCTATGAGGGTGTCGTAACCTTGAGGAGTGGCCATGATGAAATCGTGGGCATGAGCGGCCTTGGCTGCCTCGATTACCCGCTCCAGGGGAAGGTCGGGCCGACCGTACGCGATGTTGTTCCGGACGGTATCGTCGAAGAGGATCGTCTGCTGGGTGACGATGCCGATGTTCTCTCGCAAGGATTTCTGGGTGATGTCCCGCACGTCGGTGCCGTCGACGAGTATCCTTCCTCCGGTCACGTCGTAAAAGCGCGGCAACAGGTCCAGGAGAGTGCTCTTTCCAACCCCGCTCTCTCCTACGACGGCTATGGCCTCACCTGCCTTCACGTGTAGCGTCACGTCCTTGAGCACCGGCTCACATCCGTCATAGGAAAAAGTCACATTCTCAAAGAGTATCCCCTCTTTCACCGTATCGAGCACCTTGGCGCCGGGCCGATCCGCCACATCCACCGGTGTGTCGAGCAAGGCAAAAATCCTTTCGCCCGCGCTGACCCCCTCCTGGATGGTCATGTTCACTTCGTTTATCCTCTTGATCGGCTCGTAGAGCATCGCCAGGGCGGTCAGAAACGAAAAGAACGTCCCCGGTGTGGAATGCCCCTGAATTACCTGGTAGCCTCCATAAGAGAGAACCGCGCACACGCCGAAGCCGCCCAGAGTCTCCATAACGGGATTTGAAAGAGCCCGAACCTTGAACCTGCGCATGAACGCGTTAAACAGCGTCTGGTTGACCTCCGTGAACCGTTGGCATTCGTACTGTTCCATGGCAAAGGCTTTAACGATGCGAATGCCCGAGATCGTCTCGTCGAGCCTTTCGGTGATGTCTTCCAGAGAGACGAGCACCCGTCTGGCATATCGTTTGAGGCGCTTGCCGAAGTTGAGAAGCGGGTAAATCGCCAACGGAAAGACCACCATACCGATGAGAGCGAGGGTGGTGTCCCGAAAAAACACCACGAACACCAGAGCCACAACCGTGAGCGCCTCTTTAATCGCGCCGGTGAAAGCCGTGGTCATTGCTCCCTGGACCATAGTCACGTCATTATTCATTCTGGAGAGCAATTCCCCTGTGGAATGACGCACGAAAAAACCGACGGACATATTTTCAAGCCTTTGAAACATCTCCTGGCGGAGATCCCTCATTGCGCTCTGCCCTACGTAGGCCATGAGATAGTACTGTCCGAAATCGCAGACCCCTTTGAACAGAAAGGTCGCAGCGACGAACAGAGGAATGAGCATCAATGACTGGGAATTTCTTTCGAAAAAGATCTGATCCATAGCCGGTTTGACCAACCACGCAAGGAATGCTGTGAGGCCGGCCACCCCGACCATGCAGATCCCTGCAATGACCAGTCTCCATTTGTACGGCCTTAGATATGCGAGCATTCTCTTGTAAACGTCCAAATTTATGTCTCCACCGGCAAATCGGTTGAATTAATTTGTTAGAAAATAACCGGGATCGGCGTTGAAGACGAGCCTCCGACGCCCCTGAGCCTTAGCACTTCATTTCCTAAATACGGTGCCGGAAGGCAACCGATTTCAGGATGACTCCGAATGGTCCCAAGTCGTCACCCCGAGCGAAAGCCGGGGTCCAGAGCGTTCGGAAGAGCCTGGATTCCTGCCTCCGCAGGACTGGCTGAGAGAGGGTTCGATCCTGAACAAACACCTTGGTACCGCCGCCAGGGGTGAAATGAGCGACCGAATTCATGAAATCCCATACTTAGGGTCGCCACCGGGTTCGGTCGGGACGTTTGCCGTGCTTCCGAAAGGTCTCCGGGTGCTCGCACGTCGGGAATCGTCTATTGCTGGAGGGAGGCCGGGCGATCCGCATCGGCCAGATCGCCTTCCGCGGGAATTCCCACTATCGAGATCCCGGCTTTCTCCGCCCTGCGAACGGTCTCCCGGTGGTCGGCAATAAGGGTCTTACCGGCCTCCACGGCCAGCACTCCGGCTTTCGCTTCCGCCATGCTGTCCAGGGTGGAAGGCCCCACTCCCGGGACATCGAAACGCATGTCCTGGGAAGGTTTGGCCATCTTTACCACTACCCCGCCGGGTATGCCGAGCCAGCCGGCTCTTCGAATCGCCTTGTCCGTCCCCTCAATCGCCTCGACGACCACCACTGCCGCGTTCTTCACCACCACCGTCTGACCGATATCCAAGGCTCCTATGCCCTGGGCCATTCTCCTGCCGAAAGCGATATCTTTCCACTGGTCTTCCGTCGGATTCCGTTTGGTCAGCACACCCAGGGGCGCCATCAGTTGAGCGGCCCAGGGTGTTATCTCGTCGACCACGATACCGTCCTTGAGAAGCTCCTCGGCGATGGCGGCAAGAAGCGTATCGTCCCGCCAGTCCGCCAGTCCTCGCAAAACCCGGAGGGCTCGGCGATCCGGCCGGAGATTCCACATTCGCATGAGGTTGCTCTTGTCGATCTTGCCGGCCATGACAACGCGATCGACTCCGTGAGAACGAAGGACTTCAATAGCTTTGTCGAGCTGGCCGAGCTTGAGCCAGAAGGTCTCGGGAACGAGATCCTGCAATGCGCGGTCGGTGAACCCCGGGAACGCTATGGCCACCACCCGATAACCGCGGCCTGCAGCCTCTTTGGCCACATACAGCGGCAGTTCACCGGTACCGGCAATTATGCCGACTCTTTTCACGTTCAGACCGCCTTGAAGCTATGCCTGCTCAACGAGACACGGGCCGTGCCCCTCTTGGAGCCGGCGAGAAAGTCTGCGAATTTCAGCGCCTGCGGGCAGTCCGGCATCTCGGCTCTGATCTTGTCGACAGCCTGGGAAACGTGCAGGGAGGAACGGAAAGCGATCTTAAAGGCTCGCTTCAGTAATCGAATCGTTTCTCTGGGGAAGCGATGGCGCCTCAGCCCCACCTCGTTGAGGCCGTAGACGTATATCCGCGCTCCGGATGCCAGGGTATAGGGCGGCACGTCTTTAGCCACGCCGGATACTCCTCCGACCAGGGCGTATTCGCCGACCCGCACGAATTGATGCACTGCGACGATACCGCCGAGGATGGCGTTGTCCCCCACCTCGATATGGCCTCCGAGGTGGGCCGAATTGGCCATGATCACCCCTTTTCCCAGAATACAGTCGTGGGCGACGTGACAGTAGGCCATGAGAAAGCTGCCGTCACCGATGCTGGTTACACCTCTGCCTCTCACGGTTCCCCGGTGGATCGTGACATATTCTCGCACCATTACACCCGAGCCCACCTCCACGCGGGTCGGCTCACCCTTGTACGACATGTCCTGGGGAGGCCCACCTATTGAGGCAAACTGGGAAATCGTGACATCTTTGCCGATGGTGGTGTGGCCCATGACGGCAACGTGAGGTCCGATGCGACATCCGTCCCCGATGACGACATTTTCTTCAACAATGGAATAGGGACCTATCGAGACATTCTCTCCCAAACGGGCGTCCGGATGAATGATTGCAGTGGGATGGATCATGAATCTTCCTTGCGATTATCTTGAGCCAGGCGTTCCAGCTTTCTGATCCGATCGAGGATCTCCGGAAGCCGCTTGAACAGTGACTGAGCTCTGAGAAACACCCTGTGGGGCATTGCCGGAACAGAGCCGGCCATCACGGACCCGTCAGGAACGTTTCGGTAAATCCCTACTCGTGTCGCAAGAACTACACCGTTCCCGACCTTCACGTGGTCTTTGACTCCCACCTGCCCTCCGATCATGCCGAAGGCACCGACGGAAGAGCTGCCCGCTATCCCCGCCTGCGAGGCTATAACCGTGCTTTGGCCTATTTCAACATTGTGTGCGATTTGCACAAGGTTGTCCACTTTGACGCCCTTACACAGTCGCGTCACCCCGGCCAAGGCCCTGTCGATGGCGGAAAGGGCTCCGATTTCCACATCGTCCTCTATTTCGACGGTTCCGCTATGGTACTTCTTGGCAGCAAGAGGAGTACCGTCCTCGTCGACGTCCTGCGCATAGCCGAATCCGTCCGATCCGATGACGCTGCCCGCATGAATGATGACTCTTCGCCCTATCTTCACTCGGGGATAAACCGTCACGTTGGGGAAAATCCTCGTCTCCGCTCCTATCTCAACCTCTTCTCCCACGACGACGTGGGCTCCGATGACACAGCCGTCTCCGAGCACGGAGCCTCTGCCGATGACTGCAAACGGCCCCACCGATATATCCCGACCGAGGACCACATCAGGACCGATGTCCGCCTTGGGGGATATTCCCGTCATCGGCAGCGGGTACGGATAGTACACCGCGGTGAGACGAGCAAAAGCCGCTTCGGGATTTCCGAGTACAATATAAGGTACCCCGGAAGGATCGAGGCCTGGGGGAACAATCGCAGCTCTCGCCAAGCTCCCTTCCAGCATGGGAAGATATCTCTCGGAAGCCACGTACGTGATGTCGCTGTCACGGGCGTACTCCAGCGGTCGTACGCCCGTGATTTCAGGGCCCGGCGATTCCGAAGCCCGCCCGCCGAGCAAACGGGCAAGCTCTTCAAGGGTGAAGGTGGTCATGTGCTTGCCGACTTCTCCCGTCCCTCATCGAGGTTTGGGCTTGGCCGGAGCAGGTTTGGCCCTCGTCGGCGCCGCAGCAGGTGTCGCACTGGATGCCTCAGCGTCGTAGATCTTCACAACCTCTTCGGTCAAATCCAACTTCGGGTCTGCCGACAAGAGGGTTGCCCCGTTGAGGAGCAAGGTGAGCTTCTTTTGTGTCCGAACCCGGTCAAAAATCTTGCTCAGGTCTCTCCGGGCAGTTTCGTCCAGGTCGCGCTGCTCGTTCTGGAGCAAAGCCTCGGCTTCCTTCTGGGCCAGTTTCAGATCCATCTCCTTGATCTGCAATTCCCTGATCTTCTGGTTCCGGGTCTCCTCTTTGAGCATGGGCCCCTGTTTCTTGAGCTGGTCATTGAGCTCGAGAAGCTCCTTCTGTTTTTTCTCCAGCTCTGTCCTCTTCTTGTTGGAAAGCTCGATCAGCTTCTTCTGGGCAGCCTGGGCTTTGGTGGATTTAGCCAGGAACTTCTGCAGGTCTACGTAACCGATTGTAATCCCTTGGGCGCTGCACACACCATAGCCCAGGAAAGAGAGCGCCACAGCGGCACACAATGCCTTCACCAAATGTCTTCTCATCGCATCACTCCTCTGTTTAATACGCGACTGCCGCCGGATGCAGCCGTCCAGGCTGCAAGGCCTTCGCGTTCAATTTCTCCGAGATTGAGATCACGTTCCCGGTGCCGTGAAGTACTTGTAACAAGTGCCTAATCCGGCTACCGGTCCCCCAAAAGGACTCTGCTTTCCGTGAGGTGTCAATGTGTCTGTCGTTTCAGACCCCGGTCAGAACAACTGCCCCATTCCAAAAGCAAAAACCCCTGCTTCCTCACCTTTCTTCGGGTTGATCTTCCAACCGTATTCCAGACGGATGGGCCCCATGGGCGACATCCATCGTATCCCCAATCCTACGCCCGATTTGATCTCCGTCAATATCGGACTGTCCGAGACGTTCCATGCATTGCCGGCGTCAATAAACGCCACGGCGTTAATTTTGAGCTGCTCGATCAGGGGGACGAGGCATTCCACATTTGTGTACAAGGAACGATCTCCGCCCAGAATGTAGCCGTTCCTGTCCTTCGGCCCTATTTCACCGGAACGGTATCCTCTGATACTCTGAATTCCGCCCAGCACGATCCGTTGATCAAAGGGGATGGGATCGTTCCCCGCTTCCTGCAGCATCGAGCCGCTGGCTCGCACCTTCAATATGGCCTTCCAAACCAGAGACTTATAGTAGACCGCCTCGCTGAAATAGCTGGAATAGGCCACATCGCCACCGAAGCCCGCCAACCGGGTGCCGAACGTGATTCTGCTTCCCCCCGTGGGGATCATAGCGCCGATCCGCGTGTCTCTCGCAAAAGAGACACTCATGGTATTTTGTGCGAAATTGGTGTACCGCACGGGATTGGTTCCGTAGCGTTGATAGTATTCCATCACCGAGCGACCAAACCCTTTCTCGAATCTCGTCAACTTCGTCGAGTCCCGGGAAAAACCCGTGGTCATCTGCCACAACCCGTACAGCGGATAGCCCAGATTGACGCTGAACCCCTCTCCGTCCCGCAAGTAGTTACTCTCCCGCTGCTGAGCGTGATAGACCCGCACGCTTCCCGTCAGAGGGTAATCAAACATCCACGGGTAGGTTAACGACCCCTCGTAACTGTTTCGGCGTCCGGAAATGCTCGCCTTGGCGTTGGCCAGGACGCCCAAGCCCAGCAAATTGCGCTCCTTGAGATCGACATTTCCCATGGCCCCGTCCTGGGAGGAATAGCCGAGACCGGCGGTCAGGGACCCCGTCTTCTTCTCCATCACCTCAACGGTGACGTTCATAAGATCGGGCCGGGAGCCAGGGGAAGTCTTGAGCCTTACTGCTTCGAAGAAATCCATGCCTTCGAGATTCTTCTTTGTGGCATCGAACTTGTCCGCATTGTACAGATCGCCCTCTGCAACCTCCAGGCCCCTTCTGATGACTTTGCCTCGGGTCCGCTCGTTCCCCGCAATCTCCACACGCTCGATAGAAACCTTCTTGCCTTCGTTGATCTTGAAGTCGATGTCCACGAAGTCATACTTGTCGTTCACTTGGGTTTTGGGCTCCACATCCACGTAGGCGTACCCAAGGTTGTTGTAAATCTTCGTCAATTTCTTGATGTCGGCGGCCATGTTGGATCTGCTGAACCAGGTCTTGGGCTTCGTGTCGAGCTTTTCAATCAGTTGCTCACGCGGCATGCGCAGATCGCCGTCTACATTGACCTTCCTGACCTGATAGCGGGCCCCCTCGCGGATGGGAAAGGTAACTTTGACCGCCCCATCATGGATGTCAAGCTCCGGAAAGCCGACCTGTATGTTGATGAAGCCATGATCGAGATAGTACTGCATGAGCCTCATTCTTGTCTGGTCCAGCTTTTCACGAGTGAACGCGCCGGATTCGTCGAGAAACCAGAACCAGCTCTTCTCTTTGAGGCCTACGGTGTCCTTGAGGTCCTTCTTGATGTCGTCCGGTGAGAGCTTCTTTGCTCCGTCCAGGACGATCTCCGTCAAGTAGCTCTTGCTCCCCTCGTCGATCTTGAACGTAAGGTCCGCTTCACTGGGGGAGACCTCTTTGATTTCGTAGTCTATCTTGGGTTCGTAGTAGCCCTTGCCTTCATACTTGCGCTTCAGCTTTTCCATGTCGTGGCGGATCTTGTCCTGATTGGCCACGGAGAAAGACTTCGTGGTCAGAGCGTCGAGTATCTCATCCTTTGTGAAAACGCTTGTGCCCGTGACTTCGAGCTTTCTGACGGAAGGTCGCTCCTTGAGAATGACGTGCAGATCGATCTTCCCGTCGGGGGTTTCTTCCGCGTTGATCTGAACGTCGTCAAAATAGCCCATCGAATAGATTTCCCGGATCTCCCTGCCGAGAGCGGATCGGCGGAAAGGGGTTCCGGGTTTCATTTCCATCTTGTTCAGAATGGCCGGCGGCTCAATTCGGCGGTTACCCTCGATTTTTATCTCCCCGATCACAGGTCTGCCGAGAGCAGTCGTTCCTATGTTGGCCGCCAAATCTCTCATCCGGCTGAGAAGCTCCTCGACATCCTTGCCTGTGGCCGAAAAGACCCTGGGAGGCTTTCGGGACCCGCTGTCGAGCACGGAGAGGTCCAACGAGTATCCGCTGTCCAACTTGGAGACCTTTCCCCAAATCACGACGTCGGCCTGGGTTCGCTGTGCTATCCGGGCGATGCGAGCTACGTCGACTTTCTTCTGGTCCACCACCGTTGCGAAAGGTGCTCCGGAGAGGGGTGTTACTTCACCCTCTTTCATCAGCTCGTTGGCAAGCGTCTGGGACAGTTCATGGCTGAAAGCCTTATCCTGACTTTTCCATTCCTGTTTGAGCGGAATAATCAACACCTTCTTAGGGGTGTCGGCCCAAGACAATGCAGGAAGGAGCGCAGACAAGACTATGATACCGAGAAGCCTCCTCATTGAAGCTCCTCAAGCCGGCCGCCCACCAGGGCTACTCTCCGGTCTGCCGCCCGTGCCAGCGACTCTTTGTGGGTGACCACCACCAGCGTTGTCCTGCGAATTTGGTTGAGATCCTTCAGTAACTCTTCGATTTCGCTGCCGGTCTCCGGGTCCAGATTTCCCGTGGGCTCATCCGCCAAGAGCAGGTCCGGCTCCATGATCAAAGCCCTGGCTATGGCAACACGTTGTTGCTCGCCTCCTGAAAGCTCCCCGGGCCGGTGACTGATCCGGTCGGCCAGTCCCACTGCTTCGAGCAGCTCGCCGGCACGTTTTTCAACGCCGTTGGAAGAGTCGCCTGCGATCAGGCAGGGCATGAGGACATTCTCCAGTGCCGTGAATTCCGGGAGGAGTTGAAAAAATTGAAAGACGAAGCCGATTCGCTTGTTCCGGAGACGCGCGCGAGCGGTTTCGCTCAGATCTTCCACTCCGGCCCCGTCGAGAACAAGTCGGCCTCGGTCCGGACGATCCAAGAGGCCCAGAATGTGCAGGAGAGTGGTCTTCCCCACTCCGGAAGGACCTGTGACCGCCACGTTCTCTCCATGACGGACCACGAAGCTCACCCCCCGAAGGACCTCAATCTGACGGACTCCGTTGGAATAGCTCTTCCACAGATCGATGACTTCGTACAGGGCGGGCTCACTCATACCTCAGGCCCTCCACCGGCTCCAGTCGAGCCGCACGAAGCGAGGGGTACAGTGTGGCCAGAAAACAGATGGTCAGCGCCACCCCGCATATGATGAGCACGTCGAGGGGCTGGATGGCCACCGGCAACGTGGAGATCGTGTAGATGTCCACCGGAAGCTCCACGATGGGATAACGCGCCAAAAGGGCCGATCCGGCCAATCCTCCCACCATCCCCAAGAAGGTCCCGACGAATCCGACCGCCATGCCCTGGGCGATGAAGATGCGCATGATTCTGTCGGACGTGGCTCCGAGGGCTTTCAAGATGGCTATATCCCGGCTCTTCTCCATCACCAGCATGATCAGGGAGATAATGATATTGAAGGCCGCCACGAGAACGATGAATGTGAGGATCACGAACATGGCGATCTTTTCAAGCTTCAGGGCGCTGAAGAGATTCCGATACATGTCCTGCCACGTTCTGGTCCCGAAAGGGGTTCCGAGAATCATTTCGATGCGGCTGCCCAACTTCGGCGCACTGTATATGTCAAGGAGCTTAACCTCGATTCCCGTTACTCCCGTGCCCATCTCGAAAAACTCTTGGGCTTGTCTGAGATCCATGTAGACCAAGTTGGCGTCGAACTCGTACATTCCGGACTTGAAGACGCCCACCACTCGAAAACTTTGGACCCGGGGAATCGCACCTATGGGAGTACGCTTTCCCTGCGGGGAGATCAACTGAACCACGTCTCCCACACGCAGGGAGCTCGCCATAGCAAGCTCCTTCCCCACGATGATGCCGCCCAATCCATCCGCGCCGAACCCCAGGGCGTTGAGCGACCCACGCTCCAGATAGTTCGGCAGGGCAATTACCTTGCCTGCGGTACGGGGGTCGATGCCCCTCACGATGATACCCCGTACCCGCCCTTGACAGGAAAGCATGGCCTGCCCGTATATGTAGGGCGTCGTTGCCACTACCCCGTCAAGCACGCCGATTCGTTTCATGATTCTGGGCCATTCAGCGATAGACCTGCTGGTATGACTCATCACCACCAGGTGGGAAACGGTCCCCAGAATCTTCTCTTTCAGGTCCTTCTCGAACCCGTTCATGACGCCCAGAACGATGATGAGGGTCATGACGCCGAGCATCACACCGAGCACGCTGAACGTGCTGATAACAGATATGAGGGCCTGCTTGCGTTTGGCCTTCATGTACCGCAGACCCACGCTTATCTCAAAGGGGAGCCTCATCCAATCCCTTTTTCCGGCCTCATGTGAGGGAACAGGATCACTTCCCTAATCGACTGGGAGTTGGTCAGCAGCATCACCAAACGGTCAATTCCGATGCCTTCTCCGGCAGCCGGCGGCATACCGTATTCGAGGGCTCGCAGGAAATCCTCATCAAGAAAGTGCGCCTCTTCATCTCCGGAAGCCCTCGCCTGAACCTGTTCCTCAAACCTGCTCCTCTGATCCATGGGATCCGTGAGCTCAGTGAACGCATTGGCCATTTCCCGGCCGCACATGTAGAGCTCGAACCTGTCGGTCACCGTCGGATCTTCGTCGTTGCGCCGAGCAAGAGGAGACACCGCCACGGGATACTTGTGGATAAAAATGGGTCCCCACAACCGCTCTTCCACGAGCTCGTCGAACAGAGCCATCCACAACTTCCCCAGAGAGTCGTCCTTGCTCACCTCCAGGCCGGTCTGTACGGCCTTGATGAAGACGGCGTTACGATCGTCGATTTGCTCCTCGTTCAACCCTGAGTGTGTCAGCAGAGCCTCTCTTACCGTCATCCTCTTCCACGGAGGGGTCAGGTCCAGTTCGGAATCCCCGTACGGCATCTTGTGTCCACCGGTAATCTCCAAGGCGAGCCCCGACAGCATCTCCTCGGTGATGGACATCAAGTCGTCGTACGTGCTGTACGCCTGATAAAATTCCAGCATGGTAAATTCGGGGTTGTGTTGGGTTGACACTCCCTCGTTCCGAAAGTTCCGGTTGATCTCGAAAACTCTGCTAAACCCCCCGACCAGGAGCCGCTTTAGATAGAGCTCCGGAGCAATTCTCAGGTACAGTTGGCGGTTCAGTGCGTGATGGAAGGTCTCGAAGGGTCTTGCGGTGGCTCCCCCGGGGATGGGTTGCATCATCGGCGTTTCCACTTCCAGAAAGTCCCGGCAGGTCAAGAAGTTACGCAGGTAAGAGATGATGCGGCTTCTGGTGACCACAATCTTCCTGGACTCCTCGTTAACCACAAGATCCAAATATCGTTGACGATAACGGGTTTCCACATCGGAGAGGCCGTGCCATTTTTCCGGGAGCGGACGAAGGGATTTGGTGAGGAGGATGACACGTGCGGCATGGATGCTCAGCTCACCGGTTCTCGTTTTGAACGGGCGTCCTTGAACCCCTATGATGTCACCCACATCCAATTTCTTTGCAAGCTTATACGCTTCCTGCCCGAGGGTGTCCCTGGCCACGTACACCTGGAAGTCGCCCGCGGTGTCGCGAAGCTGGAGGAACGCAGCCTTTCCAAGATTGCGGAGGGCCATGATCCGTCCGGCCATCTGATGGCTCTCGTCCGAGTCTTCAAAATCCGTCCGGGACGAGTACCGCTCCTTGAAGGCAGCCGAGTCCAGATCCGGTACAAAACCGACTGCATAGGCAGGCACACCGAGGTCCGTCAATTCCTTGACTTTGCGGATTCTCACTTCGGTTAGGGGGGAAGCCTGGGATTTTTTAGCTGTTGGGACGTTTTGCGACAATTCTCGGAATCTCCTGAGTTATTCCCAAGATCAGACCGGGTTTTTATCCTTTCCTCCCGAAAAAGTCAAGGGCAACGCCCTTCCGGAACCTCGCGCCGGTTGCCGCGCCGGCGAAGGAACGGCCTTGACAAAGGTGGAGAGCTCGGGCATCTATTTACACATCCCACGACCGCCATTACTCCGTCGGACCCGGACACGCCGGGGACCCGGGCACTGGGGTACCCCTACCCCTTTACTTGTTCCTCGGTCCGATTCCGCTGCGTGAACCGGGACATGCTTGCCACCTTTTCAGACCATACCCCTCAAAGCCATCGGCAAAACCCCGGCCACTCTGCCATGGGATAGGAAGACCTCACGAGATGCATCCCTTCGTCGGCGAACCTCCGGAACGTTGCGTCAGCCTGGTCGGTGAAATCCACCACCCCGGGAACCACCACGGCCGATGTGCAATCCTCAAGCAGATAGATCCTCTCGGCCCTCTCCGGCAGACGTTCCCGAATCTCCAGCAGTAGGTCTTCAACGGTCCATGCCACGCAATGGCTCTTGGCTTGCCCTGCGATCACTACCGCGTCAAAACTGAGCAATTCATCGAGGAGCTCGCTATCCTTTTCGCCGATCCGGTTGCCTTGCTGATCCAGGGTTACCTCGGGACTCAATACCGAATAGTGTTCGGTAAACCTGTGGAACCCCTTGATCTCAAACGTGCAACGGCTCTTCCGGGCGATTTCGTGAAAGAAGAGAGCCTCCTCAACCGCCGAGACCAGCGCGTGGCCGATCCCTCCCACCATGGCGTGATAAGGCCACACCATCAGATCGTATTTCCCCTTGCGCCCCAACTCTCCCACGTAATGGCGTGCGTAGGCCCGCAGCCCTTCGTATCCTCCGTCCCAGACCGTCTCGGCTATGGAACGGTTCACCTCCCATGTGCCTGTCTCCAGATCCCGTACGGATATTGGAGTCATCGGTTCGGGGCATTCCCCTTTCTCGTCAATCCAGAACACCGGATGAAAGATCTGAACCGCCTGATGGGTGTCCATAGTCGCACTGATCTGGGTGATGTTCGCCAAGTTTCGGTAGATGAAGTTGCACAGCCGGACATTGTCCTCGACGGCTCCTCGACCGGAGCGACCGCCGACGAACAACTCAAAGCCCGGGGTGCAAAAGGTGTTCTGACAATCAACGAGGAGAAGGCACACTCTTGGAGCGTCCTGAGCCGCCGGCGGCAGCGAGAAGCGGTCCGCCCAGCGCTGAGCATCTTTCGCTCTTTCCTGATAAGGCACCCGCCGCACCTGGTCGACCTCTTCGGGGATAAAATGAGGCGGAACGGGCAACTCTCTCAATTGGTTCATGACTGCCTCGCTTTCTCATACGAAGGTGGAGCCGAGACCGGGTGACGTGCTTCAACGCTTGGTACACCGTATCCCGTTTCTTTGTCAAACCAGAAGCATCCCTATGGTTCAAGCCTGACGCTGAGACAGTACATCAGAGCCCGGGTCGGTTGAAAGCATGAACGGGTGAAAGGCCGAAGCGTCGTGGCTGGAGCAGGCCGGCTCCCCGATCACACGTTCGCCCTCTGTGGATGAGATTTTCGACATCATCGCGAGACACGCTTTCTGTCCTTGGTTCCATGTGCGGCCTCAGGACCGTTCCGCAACGGGGCCCTGGAACTAAACCAGGCGAGCCCCTGTCATACGCTGTAGCTTCCCGGCCGACAGAGCGGGTATAATAAGCGGACCCAGTCCACGGTGCATCGAGTCCACCGTGAAACTGTCATAAAATTGTGCAAGTAAGCGAGGAGGAGCTCATTGTGGATATCAAGCTGGTTATTGTCGGTGGGGTAGCCGGAGGCGCAACGGCCGCGGCCAGAGCCCGACGGTTAAACGAGCGTGCAGAAATCGTTCTGTTCGAGAGAGGAGAGCACATCTCGTTCGCTAACTGCGGATTACCCTACTACATAGGCGGCATCATCGAGAAGAGAAAGAATCTCCTGGTCACCACGCGAGAAGCGTTCATGAAGCGATACAATGTGGATGTGAGAATCAATTGCGAAGTGGTAGCCATCCACCGGGACTCGAAAGAGGTCGAGGTCCGGGATCTCGCATCGGGTGAGACGTACAGCGAGCCGTACGACAAGCTGATCATCTCTCCGGGAGCGGAGCCCGTGAAACCGCCCCTTGAAGGGATAGACCTGGAGGGAGTTTTCAGGCTCCGCAGTATCCCGGACTCGGATCGCATCAAGGCCATGATCGACACCGTGATGCCTCGGTCCGCCGTGGTGGTCGGAGGGGGTTACATAGGACTGGAAATGGTGGAAAACCTCATCCACCGTGGAGTGCAAACCACCGTGGTGGAGATGGCCGATCAGATCATGGCACCCCTCGACCCGGAAATGGCGGCCATCGCTCAGGCACACCTCAAGGAACGAGGCGTTCGGCTGGAATTGAGATGCAGAGTGGAGTCTTTCGTGAGAGACCCGGACGGCCTGAAGGTCGCGACCTCACGGGGAAGCGAGATCCATTGCGACATGGTGATTCTCTCCATAGGGGTGAGGCCGGAAAACCGATTGGCCAAAGAGGCCGGACTGAAACTGGGGGACCGGGGAGGAATAGTAACCGACTCCGGGATGCGCACCTCCAACCCCGACATTTTTGCCGTGGGAGATGCCGTCGAGCTCACAGAGTACGTGACGGGACGCCCGGGCATGTTTGCCCTCGCCGGCCCCGCCAACAAACAAGCTCGAATTGCTGCCGACAATGCCATGGGTCGAAATTCGGCGTACAAGGGGGCGTTAGGGACGTCCATCGTGCGCCTGTTCGACCTGACCGTGGCGGGCACGGGAGCCAATGAAAAGCATATGAAAGAGTGCGAGATCCCGTACATGGTCAGCTATACCCATTCAGGGTCCCATGCCTCGTATTATCCCGGAGCCAAGCAGATGGCGATCAAGCTCATCTTTTCTCCGGATGAGGGAAAACTTTTCGGCGGCCAAATCGTCGGCGAAGACGGGGTGGACAAAAGGATCGACGTCCTGGCCACGGCCATCCATGGCGGCATGACCGTCTTCGACCTGGAAGAGCTGGAGCTGGCCTACGCGCCTCCGTACTCTTCGGCCAAAGACCCGATCAACATGGCGGGATTTGTAGCCGCGAACGTCTTGAAGGGCGACCTTGAGGTGGTACACTGGAATTCTCTCTCGGAGCACAATGGCAATAACACGGTGCTTCTGGATCTCCGGACCAAGAGGGAGATCGACAAGCTGGGGACAATACCGGGAGCAGTGCACGTACCTGTTGACGATTTGCGCGCGACTTTGGGAACCCTGGATCCGGCAAAGGATTACATTGCCTTTTGTGCCGTGGGCATGCGAGGCTACCTGGCCCACCGGGTTCTCGTGCAAAACGGGTTCAAATCCAAGAACCTGAGCGGAGGCTTCAGCACCTTTGCACCGGCCAAAGAGGAGATCACGGGGTAGTCAATCGAGATACGGCGTGTGCGCGGCTAAGCAAGGCATTTCGTAAGTGCGTTGCAGCTACCGGAGTCAAAGCCCTACCCCCGATCGGTAGGAACCGGCGTCCCTGCCGGTCCGCTCAACGACCGGCACGGAGGCCGGTCGCTACCAACAAAGGGGCCTGCGACGGCAATGCCGGCACATGAATGCGCAATCATAGTTGCACACAAAGCACTAAGTTGAGCGCTCAGGGGAGCTTGGAGAGAGAAGTGACATCTTCCGAATGTACTCTCCCGGCCCACCCTGTGCGCCATGAAGCGAGCCGTAACGGGTGTTGCACTACGTTGCGGTCAAAGATCCCGTTTCAAGCAGCGGCAAGCAGCACGGAACGACTGCGACGGATCTTCACCTCCGAAACCTTCGTCAAGCCCGAAGCCAAGGCAAGGGAGATCGTTTCCGCGAATTCGGTTTCCGACACATGCCATGACGGCTCCGCCAAGAGGACTCTCCCGGCGGGTTTCAGGACGGCCCTGACCTGAGCGAAGAGGCCTGCAACGTCCGGGACCTCGTGTGCCACGTTGATCAAGAGACACAGATCGACGGGATCGATGACACCGAGCGTCTCCGGCTCGCACACCCGCGCGACGATGCGATCCGCCACCCCTGCTTTTCGGGCGCGCTCGATCAAAGACCTCAACATCTTCTCCTGGACGTCTACGGCTATGACACGACCTTCGGGTCCCACCAGCCGAGCCGCCGGTATCGTGAAGAACCCCATTCCCGGCCCGATGTCGAGGACGGTCATTCCTCTCTTCAGGAGCGGAGCAAGGATCTCTTCAGGGTTTTGCAGCCATGTCCGTATCGGACTGACCAACAAATAGCCCATCCACCAGGGACAGACGTGTGTTCCCATCCCGATCCATCCTTTCTCAACGCGGGTAGAGACCGAACCCGGCGGACAAATCCGCGTTATGCTTCTTCCAAGTCGCGAAAGGCGATCATACGGTTCACGCTTTGTGCCTCAACCACAGCGCGCATGATGGCCCGACTCATGCAGTCGGCCGCGGCGCGGCCCAGCTCGTTCAGGGATTGAGCCTTGGGCGCAGCGAAGAAACCCGGCACTTCCGGCAGCGCCCTCGCTCCCGTTGCCAGACAGAAAATCGTGTCACCGTCAAACATTGTGTGCGCCGGCCGAATTGCCCGGGCAAGCCCATCGTGGGCTGACTGAGCTATTTTTTGGGCCTGTGCCTTGGTGAGCTCGGCATCGGTCGCGATCACTCCTATGGTGGTGTTCGACGTCGAGATCGGTTCCGTGTCAGAGGGCAGTCTCACTTTTCTCCGTGCAGCCGGTCCCAGCTCGCCTTCCATCTCCAACTGCATTTCCCAAAGCATGCCGGTTGTGGGGTTGATCACGGACCCCAGCGAATTCACCGCTACCAGGGCGGCAACGGTAATTCCCGACTCCAGAAGCTCGCTTGCGGTGCCGAGGCCTCCCTTTATTCCGCCGGCCGACGCGCCGGTGCCCGCGCCGACGCTTCCGACCGGCACGATCCCTCCGTGGGCCGCCTCACAAGCAAGCCTTCCCCATTCAGGGCCGATATCCGGCACATAGTCTTTGCCTCGACCGAGGTCGAAGAGGGCCGCAGCCGGGACGATCGGTGCAACGTATCCCCGCTGGAGAGGAAAGCCTCTCCCCTTTGCTGCCAGCCATCGCACCACGCCGTCTGCGGTCGAGAGGCCATAGACGGAGCCGCCCGTTAATACGACGGCCTGCGCTTTTTCCACCAGATTGAGCGGCGCGAGCAGATCGGTCTCCCTCGTCCCGGGAGCCGATCCCCTCACATCCACGCCGGCCACGGCTCCCTCGCCGCAGAGTATGACGGTGGTACCGCAGGCCTCATCCAAGGAGGTGTAGTGGCCTACTTCTATGCCGGCAACGTCGGTCAGGCCGTTCTTCTCCCCGCGTTTTGCCATGGACGAGCATCCTTTCGGTCGGTATGGTTGAGCGCTTTGAAAATTGAGGGAAACGCATTGGGGCAGCATAGTACAACGCTCGAACATAATACCCTATTATTTGCTCCTATCGAGCACGGAGCGGATCTTGTGGCCGAGTCCTTCCACACTGAACGGCTTCTGGAGAAAATCAACTCCCCGGTCCAACACCCCGTGATGAACGATGAAGTTCTCCGTGTAGCCCGAGACGTAGAGTACGCTGAGCTCCGGACGTGAAGACAAGAGTTTTTTGAACAGGCTTCTCCCATCCATTTCCGGAAGCACGACATCGGTCAGGAGCAGATGTATCGGTCCGTCATGCCCGTTGGAGACCGCCCTGGCCTCTGCCGGATCGGAGGCGGAGAGCACCCGATAGCCGAGCAACTCAAGTGCATCGCAAGCCAAAACCCTTACGATCTCCTCATCTTCCACGACCAAAATGGTCTCGTCGCCGTCCGGTCGAGGAGGCGACAAACCGGCTTCGAGCTGCGGCTCGGGTCTTTCATGCACGCGAGGGAGATAGATCTTGAACGTGGTGCCGATTCCCTTCTCGCTGTAAACGGCCAGATGACCCTGATGCTGTTTGACGATCCCATAGACCGTCGACAGGCCCAACCCGGTCCCGACCCCCTTTTCCTTTGTCGTAAAAAATGGATCGAAAATCCGGGCCAGGGTTTCTGCATCCATTCCCCGCCCCGTGTCGCTTATCGCAATCATCACATAGTCGCCACCGGCCGCGTCGGGGTGGCCTCGCACGTAATCCTCGTCGAGAACGACATTCTGCGTTTCTATCCTCAGGGTGCCTCCCTGCGGCATGGCGTCCCGTGCGTTCACGGCCAAATTCATGAGGATTTGCTCTATCTGGCCGGCGTCCGCTTGGACGGTTCCGAGATCGGGGACCGGCTCGGTGATGATGGTCACGTCCTCTCCGATGACTCTTCCGAGCATCCTTTCGAAGTCGGCGATGACATCGTTGAGAATAAGGGGTTTGGTATCCAGCACCTGCTTTCGGCCAAAGGCCAGGAGCTGCCTCGTGAGATCTGCCGCGCGCTCGGCAGCCCTCTGAATCTGGCACACCTTGCTCCAATGGGGCGTTCCTTCGGGAAGCTGCTGCCGGAGCAGCTCGGCATACCCCATCATGGCAGTGAGGAGGTTGTTGAAATCGTGAGCGATTCCTCCTGCCAGCAGTCCTATGGCCTCCATTTTGGCAGTCTGACGGAGACGCTCTTCAAGTTTCTTACGTTCGGTGATGTCTCGCGCCGACCCTTCCACAGCCACAGGCAAGCCCGCCTCTTTTACTATCCGGCTGGTCACTTCCACCCATTGGATGGAACCGTCCCGGGTTCTCACACGGACTTCGTACGGACCGGTCTTTTCGATCCCGTTCTCTATCTTCTTCCGGAAATTCTCCACTGTCTTGGCCAGATCTTCCGGATGAACGATGTCGCGAAAATTGAGCGTAAGGAATAGATCCCGCGGGTAGCCCAATACGGGCTCCACCGCAGAATTCGCCGAAAGATAGCTCCCTTCGAGATCGTGGGCGTACAGGGCGTCGGTGGAGTTCTCATAGAGGTCTCTGTACCTCTTCTCGCTCACTTGCAGTGCCTCCAAAGCGCGCTTGTGCTCGGTGACGTCCCTGCAGACCGTCTGATACTCGTTTCGCCCTTCCGCCAGCTTCCGAACGGTAGACGTGGCAAGGCAGTCTCGTACCTCTCCGTCCTTCCGGCGAGCCTTCCATTCGTAATCCCTGACGGAACCTTCTCTCTCCAAAGTCTGGAGCCACTGAGCCCTCTTGGAAGAGTCGGCCCACAGATCGACGCCGCTCATGCTCTTCAGCTCGTCCATTGTGTAGCCGAACAACTCGGAGAAGGCCTTGTTGGCATCGACGAACCGGCCGTCGGAGTCCACGATGTCGATTGCGTCGCGAGAGTACTCAAAAAGCGTTCTGTATCGCTCTTCGCTTTCTCTCAGGGCCCTTTCCGATCGTTTGTGATCCGTGATATCCCGAGTGAGCTCAACTACCCCCGTTACTTCGCCCGATTCGAAACTCTTCAGGGGAAAAGCCAAGAGCTCCGCCCACTCGACGGCGGATCCTTCGGGATTCCGGACAACGTCACGTTCGGTTCGACCTGTCTCCAGACAGCGGAGTGTGGGGCAGGGAGAGCAGGGGTGGTCGCTCTCTCGGTAACAGCGGTAGCACTTCCGTCCTTCGATGATACGATCGGGAGCGTACCATTTCCTCATTACACTATTGGCGCGCAGTACGGTCAGATCGGGTGACAGGACGCTGATGCCGTCCTGTATGCTCTCGAAGACATCCGACAGAAGACGCTCACTCTCCTCAAAGGCCGCTTCCGCTCTTCTTTGCTCGCTGACATCGAGCATAATACCCCGTATTCCCACGATCCTCCCGTCGCGGACTATAGGAGCCGATCGAAACACCGCCGGAAACGTGGTACCATCCTTCCTCAGTGCCGTGTATGAATTCAGTCCGACGGTTTCTCCGCCCATTAGTCTTTCTATGTTCTTCGCTGCCTGGTCACGATCGGAGGGGACTATCAGATCGACCGCCCTGATGTCTTCTCGAAGGTCAGAGGCTTCATACCCCATCATTCCATATCCTTGAACGTTGACAAAGGTCACGATCCCGCGTTCGTCCACTTCATAGACAAATCCCGGCAACAGCTCCGAGAGCTCTCGAAATCGCTCTTGGCCGGAGCGCAGCTCCTGTTCCGTTTGCAGACGGACGGCTATTTCCCGCTCCTGTTGCTCATTCATCACGACCAATTGGGCCGTGCGCTCCGCAACACGCGATTCCAGTTCGGCACTCGCCCTTTTCAGGTCTTCCAGAAGCTCGTCTTTCTCCAAAGCCAACTTTATGCCGCGCGTGACGGTCCCATGAACCGATGAGCCCGTACCGATCAGGGCTCCCGCAAAGACCGTCCCCAAGAGCCCGAGGGATAGGCCCACAGGGTCTCCAACGTAAACAAACCGAGCACAAAGAGGTATCAACACGAGGAGAACGGAAGAGACGTAGCATTCCCGCAGGGGCGCATGTGCCACGGCTGTTGAAGCGGCCACGCCGCCGAGGATCAACGCGAGGACACATTGCTGGGAAAAGCTGTGAGAGGGAAAAAGCAGTAAAGCGGCAGCCCCCCAGAGGAGCGCTGTACAAACAGAGCCGAAGACGAACCATCGCCCCCAGGAAAGCGTATCCGGCCCAACCGGTCGTTCTTTGTGAAACCCGGAGACAAGGAGGTGTCTGAAAAACTGCACAACAAGAAAAGCAAACAGCCACAGCAGAAGAGCGGCTCGAGGGACCTGCCCCCACAGTATCCCCGTCAGTATGGCCGCACCCGGAAGGGCGGCGTACATTCCTGTACGCGTCCGGGCGAATATTTGTTCGATCTGTGCAAATCGGACCCTTGGATTCCCGTCGAATCGCGACTCTTTACCTACCGGCGAGTGCCTATCGGCCCGATCGTCCGGCATACGCAACCTCCAAGCTCAACTGGTCGTGACTGGTATGTGCACCGGTTCGCGGTCCTCTCACCAAACCAGGATACGCCGAGGAGACCCACAAGTTCAAATGAAATCGGAACTTTCTTCTCTCCACGACGCAAACCGGTCGCCGTTGCGGATTCAGGTGCACCCCCGCCTGCCCTCCGCCTTTTGGAAGGCATGTCACGTATCTTGCATGTTGGGACGCGCATCGCTATCAACTATAGGTGTGCGGTGAAAGGTGAGTGTAAGAGCCCGGCCATGAAATTGGCCCACAAGACCCAACGGCAGCGGATACTTCTAGCACAGACAGGTGGTTATGGGGCAAAAACCTGATTAAGGAACAGAGGGAGACTCAATCCTCGGTTCTCCCATCGTCGTCCTGCCCGTAAATCTTAACTGTATTCTTCCCTGACTTCTTTGCGACATACAATGCTTCATCAGCCCTGCGAATAAGTTCCGCAGCCGTCTTCGCGTGCTCCGGAAAGCAGGACACCCCGATGGAGACCGTCAGCGCCCCCGAGGGGAGTACCTCGGCACCGTAGAACCGGGCCTCCCGCATGCCTTTGAGGATGCGCCCGGAAAGCTCGTGAGCGTTGGTCCCGTCAGCGTCGGGAAAAACGATGGCGAATTCCTCTCCGCCATATCGCGTGACAATATCGTATCCCCTGCACGCGGACTTGAATATGCGCCCTATCTTGGTGAGGGCTTCGTCCCCCTTCTGATGTCCGTTACGATCGTTGTAGGTCTTAAAGTCGTCTATATCTATCATGAGCAGGATCAGGGAGGTCCCATGGAGGGTTGCTTTCTCGATTTCAGTCTGGAGGGCTTCGTCAAAGAACCGTCGATTGTGAATATGCGTCAACGAGTCCACGTAGGAGAGCTCCCGATAGAATTCTCTCTCCCGGGCCCTTCTGCGCAGCTCCCGGTGCTCTACGGCCTTTCTTACCGCCAGTTGGATTTGATCCACCGTAAACGGCTTGATGAGGTATTCCAGGGCTCCGGCTTTCATACATTCCACAGCATTCTCTATGGAGCCGTACCCCGTCATCACGATGACATCGGTCTCGGCCTTTACCGTCTTAAGCTCCCTGATCAGGGAAAGCCCGTCCATTCCCGGCAGTCTCATGTCGGTAATGATCAAATCGTAAGGCCGCTCGGCATTCAGGCGGAGCGCCTCGACACCGTCTCCGCATACCTCAGCCTTGAATCCCGCCGCCTCCACGGATTCCAACACGACGTCCCGGACCATGGGATCGTCGTCAACGACGAGGATTTCAGGTCGCCCTCGGATATCGTCGGAAGAAGATGGCGACATTGCACGTCTTTCCCGGGCTATCGTCTCCCGTGCTTCCCGCGTCTGCCTTGGGGCATCCCGCGGCGTACTCCGCCGAGCTTGTAGTATATCCCCCCGTCACTATCACCCACAACTGATAAATTAAGTAAAATTTAAAACCCGTACAGCGGGCGGTAACCGACTTAGGGGATCTCAGAGGTCGTCAAGAGCGCCGGGCGCGATTAGGGGCGTCTACGACGTCGCCCTAACGGCTGTTAGTGTTCTTTCCTCGCCTCTGCCGCCGCGCCGGGTCTACCATTTCCCGGCGCGTGGCAGGTGCGAAGCGATCAGGTTCCCATTTCCCAAGAAGCGAGGTATTCCGCCTGCTCTTCGGTGAGCGTATCGATATTGATCCCCATGGCTGCCAGCTTGAGCCTGGCGATCTCGTTGTCAACCTCCAGAGGCAGCCTGTGAACCTGCTTTGACAACCCTTTCCCGACATTGACAAGGTGCTCGGCGGCAAGAGCCTGGTTGGCGAAGCTCATGTCCATGACCGACGAAGGATGGCCTTCCGCCGCCGCAAGATTGATCAAACGCCCTTCGCCGAGGAGAACGATACGACGCCCGTCGGGCATGGTAAATTCCTCAACGAAGTCTCGAATGATACGCCTCGCTGTGGCTTGCTCCTCGAGGGCCGTGATCTGGATCTCCACGTTGAAGTGGCCCGAGTTACACACGATGGCCCCGTCCTTCATACGGGCGAAGTGCTCTTTCCGGATCACGTTGATGTCGCCGGTGACCGAGCAGAAGAAATCACCCATGGCGGCGGCCTCTTCCATGGGCATCACCACATATCCGTCCATGGCTGCTTCCAGGGCGCGAAGGGGATCCACTTCGGTAACCACTACCCTGGCTCCCATGCCTGCAGCACGCATGGCAACTCCGCGGCCGCACCACCCGTAGCCGCCTACCACGAACCAGCTTCCCGCAATAAGCCTGTTGGTGGCCCGCAGAATGCCGTCCATGGTGCTTTGACCGGTGCCGTAGCGATTGTCGAAGAAGTGTTTGGTATTGGAATCGTTCACAGCGATGACGGGAAACAATAACACGCCTTTGGCAGCCATGCTTTTGAGCCTGATCACCCCTGTGGTGGTCTCTTCGGTACCTCCCAAGAGATTCAGTACCAGATCCTGTCTCTTGGCATGAATGGTACTGACCAGGTCCGCTCCGTCATCCATGGTGATGTGCGGCTTGGGGTCCAGGCAGGCGTTGATGTGCCGGTAGTAGGTCTCCGTGTCCTCCCCCTTGATGGAGAAGACGTGATAACCGTCCGACACCAGGGCTGCGGCCACATCGTCCTGAGTGGACAGAGGATTCGATGCGCAGAGAAACACTTCAGCGCCTCCGGCTGCCAGCGTGTGTACCAGGGAGGCAGTCTCCGTGGTAACGTGGAGGCATGCCGCCAGTACCGTCCCTGCAAGCGGTTTTTCCTTTTGAAACCGTTCTCTTATCATGCGCAGAACCGGCATGCTTCGCTCAGCCCACTCGATTCTGTTCTTGCCTGCTTCTGCCAAAGCCAGGTCTTTCACGTGATAATCCATGTAATCTCCTTGAGTGTGTGTCGTGAAAAGAGATCAGCGAAGAACGCCGTCAATATAGGGCGAAATCAAAGCCCCGCCAATTCCTTGAGCTCCGCAGCCCGCGCCGTGCTCTCCCAGGTGAAGTCGGGATCTTCCCGCCCGAAATGGCCGTTGGCCGCGGTCTTGTGGTAAATGGGTCGCAAGAGCTTCAAGTAGTCGATAATGGCCGCAGGTTTGAAGCTGAAAACCTTGGTGACGACTTCGACGATCTTCTCGTCATCGACCTTGCCGGTTCCGTATGTATTGACCATGAGGGAAACGGGCTCAGGAAATCCGATGGCGTACGCGACCTGCACGAGGCACTTGTCCGCCAATCCCGCGGCCACGATGTTCTTGGCCACATGTCGCGCCATGTACGAAGCCGACCGATCGACCTTCGAGGGGTCTTTTCCCGAGAAGGCCCCGCCGCCATGGGCACCGTAACCACCATAGGTGTCGACGATGATCTTGCGGCCGGTCAAACCGCAATCGCCCAAAGGACCTCCGACCACAAAACGACCCGTGGTGTTGATGAGGTATCGTGTCGATCCGTTGAGCAGCTCCGCGGGGATGACTTTCTTTATCACCTCTTCGATGATTCCCTCGCGTATCCGTTCGTAGGTCACGTCAGGGGTATGCTGGGCGGCGATGACGACCGTGTCCACCATCTGGGGTTGGCCGTTCTCGTACCGTACCGTCACCTGGGATTTGCCGTCAGGTCGAAGGAAGTGTAGGACTCCCTCCTTGCGGACACGGGTAAGCCGTTCGGTGAGCCTGTGCGCGTACTGTATGGCCATGGGCATCAGTTCCTGTGTTTCGGTACACGCGTAGCCGAACATCAGGCCTTGATCGCCCGCTCCCTGTTCGTCAAACAATCCCTCACCTTCGCTGACGCCCATGGATATATCGGGGGACTGCTTGTCCAGCGTGACCATGACCGCACACGTTTCGCTGTCAAAGCCCATAGATGCGTCGGTGTACCCGATCCCTTGGACCGTCTGTCTGACCACATGGGGAATGTCTACAATAGCCTTGGTGGTTACTTCTCCGGCCACAAGAGCGAGCCCCGTGGTAACCAACGTTTCGCAGGCTACCCTGGATTTCGGGTCCTGAGTGAGCATCGCGTCGAGAATGGAGTCAGAGATCTTGTCGGCGATCTTATCCGGGTGGCCTTCGGTGACGGATTCGGAAGAAAATAGGTAACTTCGACCCCCCATGAGGAGTCCTCCTTTCGAGCCTGGTTTGAGCGGTTCAGTTAAACAGGTAGTTTTACCAGAGATGCCGGGACGAGGTCAAGCAAGAAGTTGCTGAAAGCTATCCCTTTGCTTCCAGCATCCGGATGCGCTTCCAGTACCCTCCCCGGAACCGAATCCAGAAAATCAGGCCGAGGCTCACGATGTAGATCAGCGCCCAACACCAAGCTGTGGTAAGTCCCACATGGAAGTACGTGATCATCACGTAGACCGGGGGAACGAAGAATATCCACGCGGCGCAAACGCTCACCCACATCGCGAATCGGGTGTCCCCCGCTCCTTTGAGGGCCCCGGAGAAGATGATAAAGGCGGTGTCGAACACGGTGTAGACGGCCACGACACGGAGGAGAATCGTCCCCATACTCACGATGGCGTCGAACCCCGGTCCGCCGTCCGCCTTTGACCTGAAAAGCTCGATGAACGTGTGCGGGACCAACACGTAGAGTACGGCCAACGATCCGGAATAGCACAATGCCAACTTGAGGGCTGAGTAGACGCTCTTCTCCGCTATTTGAGGTTTGCCTCTTCCGATGTACTCCCCGACCAGAGTTGCCGTCGCGATGGACATGCCCACCATGGGGAGAAAGGAAAGCATCTCAATGGTCAGGACGATGTTGGTGGCGGCAAGACGAGTCTCCCCAAATCGCCCCACCAGCAGAACGAACATGGTGAACGAGGCGATGTCGAGAAAGAACTGAATTCCCGACGGGAGGCCGTACCGCAGGAGCATGGCGAACAGTTTCTTGTCCGGTCGAAACTCCTTTCTCGTACGGTAAGTCTTTTGGTACCGTGGGCCAAGGAAGAGAATGAGCCAAAACAACGACGGAATGACCACGGTCACTGCTGTGGCGGTGCCTGCCCCGCGTATCCCCATTTCGGGGAACCCGAACTTTCCGAAAACAAGCACGTAAGCCAGAATCGCGTTTGCCGCATTCCCCAGAATATTTCCCCACATCACCACCGAAGTCTTTCCCCGGCCCGAGAAGAACGAGGAGAGGGCTCCATTGAGCGGAAGAGCCGCTCCACCGAGCATGAGAATGGAAAAATACTCGATTTCAAGCTTCACCACGGAAGGGTCGTGACCGCTATGTGCGAGGACTGCGGAACCCAGGGGTATAGCCGCCAAGATCAAGGGAGCTGAAAGGACGGCCAGGAAGACTCCCTGCCAGACACCTCTCGCACAAGCCGGTTTATCGCCTGCTCCGTGGTGTTGCGCAACGATGGTATTGACGTATTGTGCGGTTCCCATGAACAACGAACAGATGGTGAAGTAGGTGATGCCCCCGGGAGTTGCCGCGGCCACGGCGCTCCTGCCGTACCAGGAGAGGAACATACGGTCCACGAACAGTGTAAGAGTGAGAGAAGCGGTTGAAAGGATAAGCGGCAAAGCCACGCGAAGGACTTCGCGAAAGCCTCCCGGCTCGAACCGGGCGCGGGTCGATCCTCCGGCGGACGCAAGATCCTGTCCACGATCTTCGGGGATGAGGTGTGTGGGCTTGGGGTCTCCCATTACCTCATTTCTTTGTGAACTTGGAAATCAGTGAGCGTACCGTCTTCAAAGGAGAGGCCGTGCCTTGCCCGGTTGCCACGGTTCCGCCTTGCACGGCCGACGCCGCCCCTCCCTCAGGAGGTTCTTCTTCCGCGTCTCTCTCGACTTCAGATTCTTCCACATAAAAATGTCTTCCCGAGGAGGTCAGCGGATCCAGCAGCGCATCAGCCGTTCCGAAGGCATCAGACGTGTCGGCGCCACAGGCGGGGCACCTGTCGTACGGGGTGGGATGGGGATGACCGCAGTGCGGACATATGTAGAGTTGGGCGAGGAATTCATGCTCTTTCGCCAAGTCTCTCCGGACGGCATTCTCCTTGCGTCTAATCAAGTCTTCCTGATTGATCGTTCCCCGTGCCAGCAGCGCCTTGATGAGGCTAACGAAGCCGCGCGCCGACAAACCGTACTTGGTCCTCAGTTCGCCGTCCGATAGTGGGGATCGGAAATCTTTAAGGAATCTTTGGAGAGGTACTTTGCCCTGTTGTTGGGTCTGATCAGCCATGACGGGCTCTTTTCCGCCCTCAACCATGTAGCTCCAGGCCGACATACGGAGATTTGGCCCGGAATCGCACCATATTCGGCGATGAGGCCGGGTCCCCTCGCATCCAGGCGACTTTGGGAAGTCCTCCCTTCGATGCCGAAAGAACCTCCTGTCGCCTCACTCTCGACCGTTTTCCTTCAAGCAACATTCCCTAACCCTGCCGACCGTTCGTCCAGCGCGTTCCTGAGGTCATTTGGAGCCCTGGGAATTTACCAGCTTCTTCAATACCGGTGAATATTTCCAGGTGACGACCCTTCTGGCGTCCAAAATCAACTCTTCCCCGGTCTGCGGGTTACGCCCTCTTCGGGAATGCTTTGCTTTGACCGTCCATTTTCCGAATCCCGAGATCATCACATCCTCACCTGCGATGAGTCTGTTCTTGATGATCTCAAGCAGTTTTTCGACAATTTCCGTCGCTTCGCCCTTCATGAAGCCGCAGTCATCGGCGATCTTCTTTGCGATATCAGCCTTCGTAAGAGTCATCTAATCCCTCCCAAACCAAAAAAGAACAAAGAAAATTGCGTGTACCCGTTTATAACAACCGATGAGTCAAAAGGCAAGAAATTTCTCGGTGTTCCCGTCCGAAAGGATGAAAGAGGAAGTCGAAGCCGGTGCTCCACACCCCTTCCCCGTCGGTATCGGACAGACTGCCGAACATGCTTCTCCGCGATCCTTTGACCCTCTTCCGCAACGCTTCGCGTGCCGAACCGCGCTCGATTCTCTCTCCAGTCGATTGAGGTTTGGTCGAGCTCGACGTGCGCCCCGTAACCTGTCGAATCTCTTCACGACCTGCTCAAGTTGCCCTTTCCTGTATGAGACGCCCCGTGTAGCCTTGGCGTCTGAGAGCATCGCGAAGCATGCCGCCGATGTCCGGAGGTTTGTACATGAATCGGATGCCCGTGCTCAGCCCAAAACGATTCGCCGCACGAAAATAGCGCCAATAGGGACGAGGGAATCTGAACAGCTTAAAGAAAACCGCAGCCGCACGGGAAAAGACCAGTATCCGTTCGTCGAATCCGAGATAGATCTCCGGGCAGGCCGACGCCGCCTTTGTCATTTGCCTCACTGCCAGGTCAAGATCAAGGTCCTCGGAGAGGTACCAGAGATTTTCCAGCGGATCGTTGGCACCCCGAACGAATCCTTCTCTGAGCGCCCTCTCCCAGAGCTGAGTTCCGGGATAAATTCTGACGCCGAGAAAAAAATGGGCCACATGGGTTGCCCGACGACCGTTCTTTTGCAAGTACTTGAGTGCAAAGTCGAGAGACTCCTGCAAGGTCTCATTGGTCTCTCCGGGACCCCCGATCATGAAGAACCACCAAGCGGCAAACGACGTCGTGTTGATCGCCTCGGCAGCTTTGGCAACCTGATCGCTGTTGAAGCTCTTCCTGTAACTCTTGAGCATGGTGTCGGAAGCCGATTCCGGCGTTATCATGAACGACCGAAATCCTGCCCGCCACATGAGATCGAGGTAGCCTCGGTCAAGGTTACGGGGGTGCATGCCCATCGCGGTGAAATCAGCCTTCCAGGGTCTGCGAACGATCTCTTCCAGAATAGCCTTGGAGTGGTCGAGCGGATCGTTGAACACCGAATCCACAAACTCGAAGGTCTGGGGATGGTACTTGAAAAGTGCCTCTTCCACCTCGTCCACAACCTCAACGGGCGGCCGAAGGCGCAGCCTGTTGCCTTCCAGAGATTGGTTGTAGGTACAGTAAATGCAATTCTGCCGGCAGCCTCGCTTGGTCTGAATATTGTAGCTGCTTCCGATTCTCTGGTAAGGGATCGTGTCTACCCATCTTCCGAGGTCGGGGGTACCGTCTCCAAAGTCTTTCCATTCAGGCGGGGTGAGATGGAAGCTCCCCTCTTTCATCATGCCGACCCCGGGAACGCAGTCGGGTGTCCGCCCTGTTTCGAGGCAGGACAGAAGCTGTACGAAACTCTCCTCGCCATCGGACACCACGATGAAATCGGCTCCCAACAGCTTCAGGACCCGCTCCGGCATGAGACTGGCGCCCGAGCCGCCCAGCACCAACGGCACATCGGTGATGCTCTTTATTTCGTTCCGGATCTCCACAATGTCCGGGAGGAAGGAAACAGGATGCAACATATTGACATTGTCGATGTTTCGGACGGACAAACCGATCACTTGGGGCCCGAAGGATTCTATCGCCTTTCTCAGCTCGGAGTGCGTCTGACGACCGGCGAAACAGAGATCCAGGACTCTCACGGTATGCCCCGCCGATTCGGCAGCCCCGGCAACATAACAGAGTCCGAGAGGGGGAGCCGCCAGCAGGTCCACCTTTCGGTTGCTGTTGATCAATAAGACTTTCAAATACCTACTCCTCACTCCTCCTTCAGACTCTCACGCCCGGCGGTCGTAGGATTCTCAGATGAGTGCTCTTCGATTGAACAAGCCGCCGAGACCCACGAATCCTTGAATTGAAAGGTCAAGACGGGGATACGCATCTCTTCTCTCAGGCCTTGCTTCCAATGAAAGCGCCCGCTGATAACCGCTTTGCTCATCAATTCGACGCCTCCCGTCCGGACAGGGAATACCCCCACTTCCAGGGGATCGAGAAGATGGAATCCGCATCCCAGAGCTTTTACCGCAGCTTCCTTGGCCGACCAGAGTATTGCGGCGGCGTCCTCTCGATTCCCTTCGGTCAATTCCAGTATAGCCGGAAACTCTTCATCCCGAAACGCCCTATGCAACGGATAGCCTCCACAAAACTCTTCCGGACGCGCAGAATCGATCCCGCACGCTCCCTCCCTGCAGACCGCCGCCCACATCATGCCCGTACCCAGAGAAAAAGAGACCGACGGCCCCGGGGCGTCGCCAATCCGAATAACCGGTTTGCCCAACGAACCGGCCCCGATTTCCATCGTCAAGGGACGCGATCTCAGCGCATCGGGTACCGAAGCGATGGACGAGACACCGATCAGGTTCTCCAGGAGTGTCAGCTTGACGGCCCTGCGCTCGACCCGAGACAGAGCACCTTCTCTCACCGGGAGGCAGCCGCACACGGCTTGACTGCGTCCAAGAGTGAGCTCGAACACGGCCGTCAATGCCGGAACGCGTGCATCCGGCTCGCCCCCTGGCGGTCGAACGCGGAATCGTCCGGGAGATGGTCCCCGGGGACCGTCAAAAGCATCGCATTCCATGGTGATCGAGCTCGTCATCCCCGACCTCGATGAAGGTGGACACTCATTCGTTCCATCGGGCGAATAAGCGAAGCCTGCTCCCCCGACGGATCATGAGGGACGGTTACTCAAAGCCGCGGAACACGATGTCCCTTGCCGCCATGACCACGTTGCCGTCGTCGTCTACAGCGCGCGCGTCCCAGGTCACGCACACGTTGTCCTCTTCCCTGATTCGGCCTTCGACAATCATATGTTCTCCGTCCCGGCATTTCCTCGTGAAGAGCATCTCCCCGATCCCGGTGGGAATCATCGAGCGCTTTGCCGTGGGGTTTCTCATGACCGCGTAGAAATTCACGACCTGGAGGAGGGCTTCCAACAGATAGGGGGAATACTGGTAGCTGGACCGGGAAAGATCGCTGAAATCATCTGATTCTCTATAGACGATATGCCCTCGTACCGCCCCCTGCCCGGTACCGTCAAGGCGGTCCATGACCCGGTAGCGCCCCTGCATTTCCGATTCCTCCGCGTATTGCCCGATCACTTCTTCGTTGTCCATGGGCCGAGTCTCCAGTTCATCAGTGCCGACCGGAAAGCCCTGCAGCTCCGGCAGGGAAACTTCTTCCATGCCCCCGAGGATCACACGAGCCCTGTAGTTGTCCTGCATCCGGTCGAGGACGCGGCCTGAGGGAGAAATTTCTTGCGTAGCCAGGGACAGTTGGCAGATAACCTCTCGGCCGCCCCCCTCTACCCTTTGGCATGATATGTCCGCAGACCGGTCCGTGCCCGAAGGACATTCGATAATGTCAATGAATCGAGCATCCTGAATACCTCTCACCCTGAGATGGGGAAACATGATCCGGGACGCCTCCATAAAGGTTTCCAGTGCCATGATGCCGGAGACAATGGGATGCTTTAGGAATTTGAAGGGCTTATGATCGGCAATCCATAGATCTCTCTCCCGGGAAAAGTTCTTTGTGGCCTGGAGAGTGCCCTGCGGGATGTCGAGACGCTCCACCGCGTCGATCATGGGAAAATCGTCTCGGCGGAAAGAGAGAGCCTTGACTCCAACCTCATCCTTTGAAGGAGCGGTTTCGGACGTATCCAACCGGACCGTTTCCAGATCCGGAAGCGACCGCATGAAGAGAACCCACACGTCCTCCCGGGGAGCGAGGAAAAGCTCTGCACAGAAAAGCGATCCGAGCTCGTCCAAATGAACGTAACCCGCCTTCAGGCGTGCCATCAACGCCCTAATCTCGGGGTCCTCCGCCATGCCGGCTCCTTCGATGGGAGGAAGCATCATGGACTTGAACCGCACCGATTCGTTCCCCTGACTCAAATGGGAGAGGAGCGCGGACATCATTCTGTTGCCGGCGGCATAGTTGGCCTGGCCGGGATTACCCTGGATGGCCGCGGCCGACGACAGACAGGCGGCGAACCGAAGGCCCGCATTCCGGGCAGCCTGAAAGAGATTCCACACCCCGAGAAATTTGACGTCCACCACAGCGGCAAAATCCTCGGCCTCCATCTGCTTGATGAAGTTGTCCCGTAAGATTCCCGCACCGTGGACTATTCCCGTTATCTTTCCATATTTCTTGACTATCTCTCCGGCTACACGTGAGGTTGCCTTCCCATCGGTGACATCGCACGGGAAGTAAGAGACCTCGATGCCGGCAGCGCGGAGTTTCTCTATAGTGCGGACAACTTCCAAGGCGCTGATAATACGTGCTATTTCCTTCGACTGCGCAGATGGAGAAAGCTCCGGCTTGCCGACGGACACCATCTTCTCGACGGTCTCTTCGAGATCGGACTCGGCCGAAAGCAGACTCTGAAAATCGATGTCAGGATCGAGTACGGTTCTTCCCAGCAGGACCATCCTACACCCGTACGGCACCAGACTCCGGGCCAGGAAAGAGGTTATCCCGTATCCTCCTCCCGAAAAGACCACCACGTCGTCGGCCGTCAGTTCCAGAGCGGAAGAATCCCGGAAAACCGCGGGAACAACCTTGCCTTCACCCGTAAAGACCTTTCCCTCTCGATAGATCGTCTCCACGGGTTTGCGGGTTCGGTCGAGGGCTCCCCGCAGAGCCACCCTCAAATCGGTCTCGGCGTCCAGCACCGCGGTGCGAAACTGGACTGAGCCGAACTCAAGACCCGCACTCAAGAACATACCCAGCGTCCCTTCGGCGAGAATACGACCAAGTCCGTTTTCATCCGTGGTCTTCCGTACAAGCAAGACGAACTTCTTCGCCGGGGAATCGACGAACATCTTGAGTAGGGAGAAGAAACCGCTGAGGAGGCTCGCCACTCCCTCCATATTCGTCAGTCTCTCTTCCAGCATGTCGTCCACGACAAAGACGAGCCCCGCGGGCGATTGGAGGCGCTCGGCGATTTGCTCCGTCATCCCGGACACGTCTCCCGTGCGTGCGTCGAACCCGATCTCGCCGTCATCGACGGGTTCTTCCAGAAAGGTTCCGGGAACGATTTCCGCTCCGTAATCTCGCCTGAAGACCGTCCCGATCTCTCTTCTCAAACCCGTTCCCGACCCGGCGGAGAAGATGGCCACCCGATCGAATGGGCTGAGCTCCACCGGTTGGGGTGCTCCAAAATCCAGCGGAATCTCATGAAAGACGACTCGTTTCAGTTCTTCCTGTGCGCCGGAGGCTTCAGTTTTTGGGACCGGCTCCGGTCCTTTCGTCGGAGGGGTCACCGTGGCGGTCTTCCCCCCCGGGCTGCTGCGCTCCATCACCAATGAGATTCGATCTGAGATGTCTTTGATCGTTCGGACATCCATAAAATCTTCGAGGTCGATTTTGATGCCGAAATGGGCCTCCAGCGCGTCCATGATCACCGGAAGACGACTCGAGCGAATGGAGAGATCCTCTCTCAGATCCATTTCGGGCTCGATTTCATTTCGTTCGTACCCCGTAGCATCCATGATGATCCCTATAACCGACTCGGTCACGTCCCCACCTTTCGCTTGTGGGGCCGCTTCAACGACAGGAGCAGGGGCAACCGTGAGTTGCGTCGGTGTTGCCTGCACTCCCGTCGGCTCCCCGATCGGCCGGCCGGCGGGCTGATACACGACGGGCGTCGGCGACCCCACGGCGGGATACATGTTGCCCAACAGGCTCTCCAAACCTGCTTCGGTAAAACTCGGATCGTGGTCCCGCCGAATTGCTGCCAGGATAGCCGGCTTGAGGAAGCGTCCGAAGCTGTCCAGGACGAAGGCATTGATTTCACGCTCAACTGTTTGCTCCAGAGCGGATCCTCCACGCTGAGTGTTGACGGAGACCGGCCGAGCGGCGAATTGCTCCGGAACCGCGACGGATTTGACCCCGCCCGGAAAAGCCGCAAACTTGGGGCTATTCCCGACGCGCAAGCAACCCGCGGCCAAGAGGCGGGCCACAGCGGTCTTGCACATCGTTTCTTCCGCGGATGGAAGGCACGTCTGCACGCATTCGGCTTCCTCAATAGTATCAAGAATCAGATTGCTCAATATTTCCCGAGGGCCGACCTCGACGAAGAGCCTCACCCCATAGTCGTCCCACAGTGTCCGCACATTCTGTTTCCAGTGCACCGGGGATTCCAGGTGAGCCATGACGATGCGCTTGATCTCCCGGGTGTCCTCGGGGAACGGTTTCATGGTGGTATTTGAAATCACGGGGATCTGAGGAGGATGGAACTCGATCCCCGCGATGAACTCCTCAAGCTCGTCGTGAATGCACTCCATGATAGGGGAGTGAAACGCCATGCTCACCCTGAGCAGGGTGTTTCTGTATCCCTGCTTTTTGAGCTCCACACCGAAAGCTTTGATTGCTTCGGCGCCTCCTCCCATGACTATCTGTCGCGGGGAATTGATGTTGGTCACGTAGACGTTCTCCCAACGGGGCATCATCTCTTCAATGACTTCCATGGGAGCGTCACAGGCCATCATGACCCCGGGGTCGAGGTTCATTTCGCAGGCCTTGTCCATGCACACGGCCCGCCTGTTGACGATGCGAAAACCGTCTTCGAAGGAATAGACTCCCGACAGGCACAGGGCCGTCAGCTCGCCGAGGCTGTGGCCCGCCAAAGCGGCGGGTCGAATCCCCAGGGAAAGGAGGAACTGCACCATCGCGTACTCGATGGTAAAGAGCGCCGGCTGCTGCCACCTGGTCTTCTGAAGATCTTCCTCTCGATCGTGAAAGAGAAGGTGCAGCAGATCGAAATCCGCCGCCTCGGCGGCTCGATCCATCCATTCCCGAATGATGGGGAAATTATCGTAGAGCTCCTGGCCCATTCCCGCATAGTGGGAGCCCTGGCCGGGAAAGACAAGGGCTACCGGAGGCGGCACCGAGTCCCGGGCCCCGAGATGGATTCCCTGCCTGGCAAGCGTCTTCAGACGCTTGGCATTGAACGCACCTCCGTTGCCGATGGGCTCCTGACTCTCGATAGCGGCCCGGGCATCTTTCTCCGAATCGGCCACCACGCCGACCCGGTAGGATGTACCGTTGAGATCGGTGGTAAAGAAGAACACCCCCTCGGGCAACAAAGCCTGCTCCCCAGACTTCTCCACCGAAGGGTCCTTACCGGGGAAATCGACCATTATTGTCTCCTCCGCTTCCAACGCCTGTTCAATTTGCACCACGTAATTGGAGCCGCCGAAGCCGAACGCATTGACCTGCAATCGTCGGGGGCGGCCGTTGATGGAGAGCCAGTCCGCAGGCTCCGGATGAACGACAAATCCTGACTCTTCCAAGCCGATTTCAGGATCGGGGTCCACATAATTGAGAGTGGGCGGAAAGATCCCCGATTTCATTCCCATAACGCCCCTTATGAGGCTGTTGACCCCCGAAGCGCCCAGAGTATGTCCGATTTGCGATTTGAAGGACGTGAGCACGGTCCGTTTGTCACCATTGAAGAAGGTTTTCAGCGCCTTGACTTCTTCTCCGTCGCCCTGTCGCGTGCTGGTTGCATGGCATTCGATGAGGTCAACGCCGTCCGGGCCGTAGGGGATATCCTTGAACGAAGCCCGAATTGCCAGTTCTTGCGTGATTTGTGACGACTCCACCATGCCGAGGTTGTTGTTGCTTGCCCCCATGGTGGTGATGTACGCGTGGGCCCGGGCCCCCCTCTTTCGAGCGACGGATTCTCTTTCTATGACGATCATCCCACCGCCCTCACCGAGCACCATACCGTCGCGGGCGGCGTCAAAAGGACGGCTTGTTTCCCCGGGGGGTCTCTCAATTCCCGACAGTCCGGCAAGGGCCCCAAGTGCCGAGAATTCGAGAAAGTGCATGGGCGTGAGGTATTCTTCGGCTCCTCCTACCACCGCTGCGTCGATGATCCCGTTGCGAATCATCTGCACCGCGCTGTACAGGGCAACCAGCGCCGTGGCACAAGCCGCGGACACCGAGAAACTGGGGCCCTGGAACCCGTATTTGTTGCAAATGAAGCCGCCCGCGGAGCAGTTCAACCGTCCGAGGAGCGTGGTGTCGTCAATAATGATCCTGCCGTCCTTCAACGCTTCATCGACGGCATGCTCCGTCTCGGGAGTCATGGCGACCACCGACTTCACAGCGGAAATGATACTGCTCGTGGAGCCTCTGATAATGACGTCCTGGAGGGTGGCGGCCGCTTCACCGGAATTCTGCGAGATGAGTACGGCAATCCGTTCCCGCGGGATGTCGGAATTCAGGATGCCCGATTCCTCGATGGCCCGGTTGGCCAGCCACATGGTAAGCTTCGTCGCCGAAGTCATGGTTCGGAAGTCCTGGGGCGGTATCCCCAGCTCTTTCCGATCGATGGCGATGTCCTGGAACGCGGCCACCCTGCAGTAGGTCTTCTCCGACATCCGGGGTCTCGGGTGGTAGAAGATGGAGTGATCCCATTTTGATGGAGGAACCTCCACGATTCCGCTCCTCATAGCCAGAGTCGCCACCCAGACCTCTTCGGGACTGTTGCCCAGGGAATTCACCTGACTCATTCCCGTGATCGCGATTCGCTCCGGCCGGACGACGCCCTCTTCCGTAACGGTCGATGTCTTTCGTGCAAACGAGGGGACGGCCTCATCCTTTGAGACCGCCTTGGGACGCGGCTTGGGTCTCTCCCTGATCGGACCTGTCACGGGCAGTCCCGGTGCCAGGCTCCCCTCGGCAAGCCGCCGATGGAGCTCCGCCACGCTTCGAACCCGAGCGATGGCTCCCGCACAGGCTCCGCTCATGAACTGTCCCTTCGCTACACATTGCTCCTCGTCAAGGGGCTCCCCGCCGGGTCTATCCAGACACCGGGCGGCAACGAAGAGGCTCCCGGCACTGACCGCCTCTATGTGGTGGCGGAAAGATGCCTCGTCCTCACTTCCGGCCGCGAAATCTCGTTCCAGATCGCAAACGGCCTCGATCATGGGGGTCTTGAGCGACCGTACGCGAAGACCGGTGCCCTCACCGGTGATGGTGGTGGTGCCCACTGCCGCGTTCACAATCATCTTCTGATAGAGAGCGCTCAACGCACCGGTTTGTACTATTTCGGCGGTCGCCAGGTACGCCGTGCCCATTTGGACGGCATCGGCACCGAGCATCGCAGCCATGAAAGCGGTCTCTCTGTTGAAGACACCGCCCGCAAGGATCACCGCGCGCCCCTCGAACAACCCGGGATCACGATCTCGCAGTTCCAGAACCATCTGCGCCAGCGTGAACGTACTATGCTGCCCCACGTGACCGCCGCCTTCGTTCCCCTCGCATATCACGTAGCGGATGCCGGAATCGAAGGCCATCCTCAACAACTCCTCATTGGGAGCAATGTAAATGACGTCGATCCCCTCTGCGATCAACTGTGCCCCGTGGGACGGCTCACCCGCGGCGATAACGGCAAAACGAGGTTTCTTCTCTTTGATCCAGGCAAGTTGTATTTCTCGGTGGGGATTCTCCGCCAGAGTGATCACGTTGACCGCGTACGGCCTTAGGCCCAGGATCTCGGAAAGACGCCCCAGCCTCTCGTCGAGCACCTGCTTATCCATGAGGCCGAGAGCGATGGTGGGCAAGCCCCCAGCGTCGGCCACTGCTCGCGCGAATTCCGGTTCATCCGTAATCCAGGACATGGCGCCCTGAACGAACGGATATTGCGTCCCCATGGCCTCGGCAACCGAGCTACCGGAAAAAGCCGTCAGTTTTGCCGCCGACTTCTCACAACAGCTTTCCACGGCCTCGGCGAACCTCTCCAGAGCGTCCTCGGTCCTCTCGCCGAATCGCCTCACGAACGACCCTGCAAAGGCGGCCTCCACCCCCAGCGGAATAAGCTCGTCTCTACCGAATTGAGCGTCAAGGGGCTCCACGGCTTCGCCTCTGATGCGGTTCACAAAAAAGCGCTTTTGTTCCTCCCGGATCTCAGAGCCGCACAACGACCCGGCGAAGCTTTTCAATTCCTTGACGGCCTTTGAATTGCCCTTATTGAAGAGACGGCACGGGACGCCAAGATTGGACCCGACCAGATCCATGTGATCGGGTCGCAGATTGGCCACACGGTCGTGAAGCTCAGAACCCAAATCTGCCAGATCGGTCAGCCAATGCAGGCTTTCAAACACGATTCCCGCCGATCCGGTGGAAATCAAGGCAGCCGCTGCCTCAGGTGCGGCCACGCCTCCCCACACGAAAAGGTGGGGACTTTGGCTGCGAGCCTTCACAAGCTCTCGGACAGCTCCATAGAGCGTGAAAACGGTCTCGCTGCCCACGAAGCCGGCGGCTTCGTTCCCTTTGAGGGCTATTTTGTCAATTTCCGGATAGTCCTTGAGAATTTTCGTAAGAAGGTCCACATCCGCCACGATGGGGATCACGGAAAAGCGGGACGACAACCGTACTATGCGTTGCAGAAAGGAATCGGCGGTGCCGTCGAGGAGCAACGGGTGCAGCTCAACCCAAACGGTTCGTAATCCGGTCTCTTTCAGGAGCTCTTCCAGCCCGGCGTCCATCAGGAGCTCGGATGTCACTTTGAGGTCAACCGCATCGAGGGCGGCGTCGGCCTGCAACAGAGCCATGCCTGCGGAGATCGGCTCTGCAGACGAGATATCAAAAATTGCCCGGGTCTTTGTCCGCCTCGCCGCGTCCACCACGGAGGAGACGATCTGCCTTTGGCGCCAGACAAATGCCAACACGGGTTTTAGGTCGCTCGACATATCATACCTCTGCGAATCGATATGAATTAAACCTTCAGTATAGCACATCTTGGGCCACAAGCTATCCCGAAAGTGCCTTCATCGGAATAACCAACCGATTTAACGTAACAAACACCGTTTCCCGTTGCAAGGGCCCATCAAGCTGTTATATATTAACCAATTCGGCCACTGCAAGCCTCAGTCCGGAGGACGAGTGCACCATGGTGCGCCGAGCGGAGGAGTAATGGCACATCCTATGAAAGTGCTCCTGACCGGAGGTACCGGTTTTCTGGGAGAATACCTCATCGCGGACCTGCTGGAACGGGGGCACACCGTCTGGGCTCTCTATCGCAGCGAATCGCGCAAACTGGACAGCATCCGCTTTCTTGGCGGCATGGGGCTCCCGAGGAGCACCGAAAGCCTCCACTGGTTCAAAGGTGAGATCCTCGATGCGGACGAACAGTGGGAAATGTGGTGCAAGAATAACCCGGGGCTCGAGGAGGTTGACACTGTCCTGCACAGTGCCGCATCCACAAGGCTTCACATGGATGAGTGCGGAGAACCGCTCAAAACAAATCTCGGAGGCTCTGAGAACCTCCTGAGACTTGTCCGGCGACACCCCATGAAGGTGCACCTGATCAGCACGGCCTATGTCTGCGGGTTTATCCAGGGCCAAAGGATGATGGAAATAAATCATCCACGAGGGGACTTCGTCAACGTGTACGAAGAGAGCAAATGGGAAGCCGAGCAACTATGGACGGGCCAGGCCACCCTGCTGCGCCCCGGCATCATTGTGGGCCATTCGGAAACGGGACGGTGCACGTCCTTCGGCGGCTGGTACATCCTGATACAGGCGGCGCATCTGCTCGACCGGTTGATGAGAGACCTCCCGGAATCGCAACGCCTCAATCTCGACATCAATATTCCGGCCTATCCCGACGCAACTTCCAACATCATTCCGGTAGATTACGTCTCGAAGGCCGCTGTGAAGATCATTGAGAATCCGGCCAATCACAACGGGATATTCCACCTTACTCACCCGAGCCCGCCGACCCATCAATGGACCCTGGACCTTATCTGCAAGCGATTTCATATCGGAGGGCTGCGATTCGCTGGAGCCGGGGCACCTTTTACCCAGCCGCGCAACCGCATTGAACGCATGGTGTGGCGCCAGATGCAGACAATTCTCTTTCACGTTTCCAACAACCCCATCTTCGACCGCACCAATATCGACGGAGCATTACCGGACCTCCCCGTTCCTGCCATCACGGAAGATCTCGTCGGTGTGCTTACAGACTACGCGATAGAGCACGATTGGGGACAATCGGGCAGTTAAGCACTTTTAAGCAAAGACGGGCATCTATTTAGGATTCATGACGAAACAGGTCAGTCACTTTTCCGCTTTCCAATCGATAGGTCGAAATATTGCAGAGGGCGGGTTTCAAACCCGCCTGCAGGGCGCGCAAGATCCCTGCCCGGAAAGGGCAGATCATCAATAGCCGTAGGTTTTAGAAACTGTCTCAAAACTCTGCCATGCGGGAATTCTTGTGTAGGGGCGCTTCGAGAAGCGCCGTGATTTCGGTCGGTTCACGAACCGCCCCTACAGACGATAGGGTCGAATCGCGGGTTTTGAGACAGTTTCTTCAACCTCCGAGATTTCCAAAACTGCCGTCTCGTAGAATTGACTCCTTGGGCAAATAGCGCCGACTATTTTGAGTCCGTCTCTAGCCAACGTCGAGGTGCCCGTCAGGGTCCGCCGCCTCGACCGCGCCGATTTCCGCGGCAATCTCGACCCCTTCTCCGATGAGAGCCGACACCAGCTCCGAGGCCTTCGCCGCCTTCACACCGAGTATGAGACCTCCCGAAGTCTGGGGATCGAACAAGAGATCGGCCTTGACTGGGTCCACCGAGGAGTCGAGCGTCGTCCAGGCCTCGAAAAATTCACGGTTGGCGTACGCACCCGCGGGGATCAGTCCCATAGCTGCCGCCTCGTCCGCGCCCTCCATAATCGGTACAGCGTCCGATCTCAGCCTCACTTTGCACTTCGACGCTCTCGCCATCTCGACAAGATGTCCCACCAATCCGAAGCCGGTAACGTCTGTACAGGCCCTGACGCCAAACCTCGCACCCACGATTGAGGCCCTGTCATTGAGTGTGCATATGGAGTTGACCATGGCATCAACCGCAGCCGGAGAAGCAAGATCTCCCTTGATAGCCGTCGCGATCACTCCCGTCCCCACCGCCTTGGTCAAAATGATTCTGTCTCCGAGCTTAAGTCCGGAATTGGTCATGATTTCGTCCGGATGCACCAAGCCGGTAACGGAGAGCCCGTACTTGGGCTCATCGTCTTCCACGCTGTGCCCGCCGATCAGAGCGACTCCGGCCTTTCTCATGATGTCGAGGCCTCCCTCCAGGATGCTCCTCAACATGGCGACTCCCAGCTTCTTTATCGGGAAACAGACCACGTTCATCGCGGTGATGGGCCGTCCACCCATCGCGTACACGTCGCTCAGGGAATTCGCCGCGGCGGCTCTGCCGAAAATCCTCGGGTCGTCGACTATGGGGGTGAAGAAATCGAGAGTCTGAACAAGAGCGGTTGTCTCGTTCAATTTGTACACACCCGCGTCCTCCGATCCTCCTATCCCTGCAAGGACATTCGGGTCTACCGGAAGGTCGACGCCGCACAATGCGCGGTCCAGGTCCCCCGGACCAATTTTAGCCGCTCAACCGGATGTTTTGGAAAGACTCGTAAGCCTTATGCTCTTCTCAGTCATCCTGTTCCACTGCACTTTCGGAGCGCGTGCGCTCGTTGTTCTCTCCGCTTCCTCATTGACGCATTTCATGAGTGCGGTGACTCGTCCTTCCCGCCGATTGCAAAAACCGGGGGAGAACATTACTGCCAGTGTAATGCCTCAGATAGGGTTTTACAATACGCTGACGGTGCCTGGGAATTGGGGGGCCGGCATCCTGTGGGTGAAAAACTGAAATGTGAGGGCACGAAAAATCCGAAGTGAGGAGCCGATTCAACGGCCTCCGCGGCAAAGCCGCTCCAATATCGTTGAGCGGGAAGATCTAGCGGCGATGGGGTGCGTCACTGCGCGGCCGCACCCCATCATTCGGAATCGTTACCTGTAGTGCAAGCCCTTCTTTGCACGTTGACGGGGCCCCGGGGATGATGAGCCTATCTTATGAGGTTCAGCCGCACCGGCGATGTCAGCATGACGAAAGTGCCGTTTTCCGCTTCCCTCCGGTCGGTATACCCGACATAGTCCTTTATCAGGGCCGCAACCTTCTTCACATCATCGGGCAGCATGCGGACACAGCCGTGGGATTGGTTCTGTCCGATGCTTCGCGGGGCGTTGGTCCCGTGGAATCGGTATCCGTCATCGTAGAGTTTGACCTCTCCTGCGATCTTATCTTCGGGATCGTTGAACTTCTGCCTCGTCCTGACAGGGCGTTTCTTCAGCAATGGAGCCATGATTCCGCCGTACACCCTTCGGCTGGGCGACTGACCCACCGCCCACGCTCTATCTTTGGGGGGTATCCACCATGGATTGTCGTCGTAGATGTGGGTAACGTAGTACACTCCTACCGGGGTGGGAAACTCGCTTTTATTCCCCAATCCCACTCTACATTGATACAAGACTTCTTTCCCCCCGGATGGCAAGTTGCCCAACAACTTGAACGTGTGCGCGTCATGGCTGACTTCGATTTCCAGGAAGCTGAAACGGCCTTGGGGTTGGGGGTTTCCCGGAGAGGTGCCCACTGAATCCAGGCTTTCTCCCGGCGCAAGTATCGCTTCCATTTGTCGCTTTTCCAAGAGCGTCGGCCTGTTGGATACATGCCGGCTCCCCGGAGGTATCGCGTCTTGAGATGCTTCACGGACTCCCGGCTCCGGTAATCCCTTGAGCAGCATATTGCCGACCGGACCGGACAGTGTTCCTTTGTAGGCCAAGCTCGTCTCCGGCGAAGGGGACGCGTCCCGGACCAGCCTCGCCGTACCGACACCGGCCTTCCTCTTGACTCGTCTCTTGCCGGGCGTTGCTTCCGAACGGGTCCCCGCCCTTGCCATCATGGTGACATCCGTGTCGGCAGTTTGCACCACCCATTCTTGCCCAACAATTGAGCTCACAGCGTCTGGAGCGCTCAGCCGATCCGCACCCGCAGCGAAACTTGCAGAGCCGTCCGACACCAGGAAGATCATTACTGCGAAAACCAATGCCACACCCAGAACGGTAAACACCTTACGGACCATGATATTTCCTCTCCGTCCCAAGGTTAATAAGATAAAAATGATGTGTATATTTAGCATTTTATCAGTTAGAAATCAATTGAAAAATGGGATACTCCTCGATTTTCCTCTTGGTAAGCGGCCAATTCCTGGAAGATGCGCACTTTTTCACGGTACCGGCGGACGAGGACGGTGTCCGAGTCACCCAGAAAACCGCAGATCCGTGCCACAGGCTGCCCGACCAGCACGTTCATTACAATGAACCTTGCCACCGGCCTTTCGATCCTCAAGCAAGGTATTATACCGCATGAAAGATAGCCTTTTCAAATATCACGGCAACCCGGACAGATTATCCCATACCTCGCTCACTGAAATTCTTGACAGCCCAGCCAACCGGGACTAGGATGAAAGAAGCCACCCAGCCTCGAGGGCGCTGCAACCGGTCGCCCGAAACACACCCCGCCACCCGGCAGTGAGCGACCGGTGCCGAGCACGTCTATCCCCGTTTCGGGTTCAACTGAGGCCGGCATGGCCGGAGATCTTAGGAAAGGTGAGGCAGCCGTGAAAGAACTAATTTCAGGAAACGAAGCCATCGCGCGTGGGGCCTACGAGTACGGCGTCCGATTGGCATCCGCTTATCCCGGCACTCCAAGCACGGAGATCCTGGAATACATCGGAGCGCGCTATCCCGAAATACGGGCTGGATGGGCTCCCAACGAGAAGGTCGCTTTAGAGGTGGCAGCGGGAGCAGCCTACGGGGGTTCCCGATCCATGGCGGTCATGAAGCACGTAGGGCTCAATGTAGCCGCCGACCCATTCATGACCCTCTCGTACACGGGAGTGAACGGCGGCCTTGTGCTTGTCGTTTGCGACGACCCGGAGATGCACTCGTCTCAGAACGAGCAAGATACCAGAAATTTTGCGAAATTCGGTAAAGTGCCGTGTCTGGAACCGTCGGACAGTCAAGAAGCCAAAGATCTCATAGGTGAAGCCTTCCGCATAAGCGAGGAGTTCGACACCCCGGTCATCCTGAGAAGCACCACAAGGATTTCTCACTCCATGTCCCTGGTCGAGCTCAACAATCGCGTTGAAGGAACGCGGGAGCTGGGTCTCAAGAAAGACCCCATGAAGTTCGTCATGCTCCCGGCCATGGCGAGGAAGCGGCATCCCTTTGTGGAACAGCGGCTCAAGGATGTTGCCGCTTTTGCCGAGACGTTCCCCTTCAACAAGATGATTATGGGCGACGACTCGCTTGGGATCATTACCTCGGGCGTGGTGTTCCAGTACGTTCGCGAGGCTGTACCGTGGGCTTCATTCCTGAAGCTCGGCATGACATGGCCGCTGCCTGCACAAATGATCCGTGATTTCGCCACGAAGGTGAAGCGGCTCGTGATCGTAGAAGAGCTCGATCCCTTCATCGAAGAAGCCGTCCGCCTGATGGGAATCAAAGTTGAGGGCAAGGAGCTGACCGGGCTCGTTGGCGAGCTGACTCCGGAAAAGGTTGAGGTAGCTCTGACCGGCGCATCCTCGGCCAAGAGCATCGGTGCCGTCGATATCGAGCTTCCTCTTCGACCGCCCAACATGTGTCCCGGCTGTCCGCATCGGGCTACCTTCAGCGCATTGAAGAAGAACAAAGTCTACGTAGCGGGGGACATCGGCTGTTATACGCTCGGGGCTCTTCCGCCTGTCGGCATGCTGGACAACTGCCTCTGCATGGGCGCCGGCATCGGTATAGCCTCGGGGCTGGACAGGTCTTTGGGCGAATTGGCCAAAGGCAAGGCGGTTGCGGTCATCGGTGACTCCACCTTCTTCCACTCGGGGATGACGCCGCTCCTGGAGCTTGCATACAACGGCGGCTCGACCACCGTGGTCATCATGGATAACCGTACGACGGCCATGACAGGGGCACAGTCCAATCCGGGGACCGGCTACACACTCCGGAACGACCCAACCATTACCGCGGACATTCCCAAGATTGCCGAGGCGTTCGGATTCAAGAGAATCAGCACGGTCAACCCGTACCAGATCAGGGAAACCGAAAAAGTGATAAGCGAGGAGCTGGCGGCCGGTGAGCCTTCTCTTATCATCGCTCGCGCACCCTGTGCGCTGCTGAAGACCGAAAGGATTCTTCCGGACAAGCCCCTGCGAATCAACAAAGACGTCTGCAAGGGGTGCAAAGCCTGTATTAACACGGGTTGCCCGGCCCTGGAGTTCGTGAAGATAGACGAGCCTGCCGAAGGCGACAAGCGCAAGGGATTCTCAAAGATCAACGAAGCCCTCTGCGTGGGCTGTCGCACATGCTTCGAGGTGTGTAAGTTTGATGCGATTGAGGAGGCATCATGAGCGAGAACCGCGTGTACAATGTCCTGATAGTGGGAGTAGGCGGCCAGGGAATCATTCTGGCAAGCGACGTGCTGGGGCGGGTTGCGGCTCGCCACGGGTACGACGTCAAGAAGAACGAGATCCACGGGATGGCACAACGCGGCGGTTCCGTCTCCAGTCATGTACGGTTCGGTAAGCAGGTAAGCTCCCCGATCATCAAGATGGGAGAAGCCGACGTTCTCCTCTCTTTCGAGCAGATCGAGACGCTGCGTTATTTTCCGTTCCTCTCCGACAAGGGAACGGTCATCGTGAACGACCAGAAGATTCTCCCCCCCGCCGTCTTCACGGGAAAGCAAGAGTATCCCGGGGACGTGTTGGAGAAGATCCGCACCAAAGTCCCCAAGGCGGTCGTGATAGACGGCGGCCAAGTTGCGGAAAAGATGGGCAATCCGAGAGTGGCGAACGTTATCTTCCTCGGTGTGCTCTCAAAGTACCTCGATATTCCTGCTGAAACCTATGAGGAAGTGCTGAAGGAGTCGCTCAAGCCCAAGTTGATCGACATCAACCTCAAGGCCTTCCACGAGGGAAGATCCCTCGCTTCCGCTTAGAACAGTTCCGTCTTGTCCTCAATGCCCCGGGGAGCCTCTTCCGTTGGAAGGAGTGGGGCTCCCGCCTGGGTTTCAAGCGATCGAGCTTGACGCTTTGCCACCACATTGATACTATTCTAATGTGGCGTTTTCGGAAAAAAACATCTTACGGAGCGCAATACCATGAAGGGCAAGTCATACTTAGCGGGAAAACGTATCTTGGCGGTGGATGATGAATCCGATATATTGGAAATCATAGAGGACCTTCTTCATGACTGTCAGGTTGACAGCGCACGTGACTATGACACCGCATCCGAGAAACTGAGAGATAGTAGCTACGATCTGGTTATCCTCGACATCATGGGTGTGAACGGACTAAAGCTGCTGGATGAAGCAGTGGCAAGGAATTTCCCGTCAGTGATGCTCACCGCCCATGCCATTAATCCGGAAACCCTGGTCACCTCCATTCGCAAAGGGGCTATTGCCTATCTGCCCAAGGAAACTCTCTCCGAGCTTGATGAGCTCTTGAATGCGATCTTCAAGGCGCACGAAGAGGGAGAGCCTCCTTGGAAGCTGCTCTTCGAGAGGCTCGGCGACTTCTTTGACAAACGCTTCGGCCCGGGATGGAAGGACAAAGAGAAAAGCTTCTGGACGGAGTTCGATCGTACGTACGCGATCGGAAAAGGCATTCAGGAGCGTCTGCTGCACGATGAGCGGGTTACCGGCCGGGGAGTGTGAACATACGACTACCCCCGGGAGGCTGCACGAGCTCGTCGCAGCCTTCCGAGACCTCACCAACAGTAAAGAGCGTTAGTATTTCGTCGAATTGCAGTACGACGGACGCCTTGAGGACCCGGTTCCGGGAAAACCGGGCCGATCCTGTCTTGTTATTCGCCCGGACCCCTCGATGACTTTCCCACGTCCCCTCGACCGATCAAAACCGAGTATAATCACGACAATCTTTCTCGAACGCTGCAATGATCTCCGCCGTCAGCGTCGGTCTGACCTTGGGAATCATATCGAGGAAGATCTCCGTGTCGAGGCGAAAATCCTTCTCATCGGCAAGCTCACGTTCGAAGGCTTCCTGAGTCACCTTCTGGAACAAGTATTCGATGTCCGCCGGCGTAAAGAACGGGATAACGGAGATGATCTTGTCGATATCCACCTCACCTCGGTTCGTCTTGGAGAGGTAATAATCGAATATGGTGCGACGGCCCTGGTCGTCCAGCCCGCCCACGGGGATGATGCAGTCGAAGCGGCCCGGTCGCAACAAGGCTGCGTCCAGTTCATGGACGTAGTTGGTGGCACAGATGAGGAGGATTTTCCCCGGCCTCCTCTTGAGCAGGGGAACCTGTTTGAGAAACTCGTTGGTAATGGATTTGTCGATACGCGAGGCCTGATCTCTGCTCCCTGCAATCTCCTCGAATTCGTCGATGAAGATCACGGACTCATCGAGGTGACCGGCTTTTTCCAGAAGCCTCTTGAGATTGGCCCCCAAGCGGTCTTCGCCGTCGGCCATCAGATCGCTGGGGCTTACCTCGATGTACCACCATTGCAGGATACCTGCGATGGCACGGACAAAGTGGGTCTTTCCCGTTCCGGGAGGGCCGAAGAAGATGATGGTTTTGGGCGGTATGACCCCGTGCTTGGAAGCCAGCTCCACTTCGGTCAGGGGCAGGATGATCCTCTTGTTCACTATCTGCTTGGGCGGTTGGGTTTCGGATATGGTTTCCCATACGGACCGATCCACCATCTTTGCCCCCAGCTCTTTGAGGATGTGAACCGTCTCCGCGTCCCTTATTTCCCGGCGTACCGTATCGATATTCTCGATGAAGTCGAGACAGGCGACCTTGGTTCCCACGTCTCTGCCCAATCGTTCCGACAGGAACCATTTGTGCTGGAGGATCTTTGTCCATAGTTCCTCCGCGACTTCGGGCTCGAATTTGACCCCGCTCAGCTCGAAGATTCTCGAGGCGCACTCTTCCGGGGCCGGGATGTCGGCCACAATGTCCATGACTTCCTCCGCAAAGGGGCATAGAGCAAGACTCTTCAGTCGAAGAATCTCGCGCGGAGTGACGTTCTATCCGGTGGGGAATGAGGTGTCAAGTCTCGAAAGGAAATTGCGGGCTGCTCGAGAGGAGGGGGCGTCGCTTCTGACAGACCCCCGATCCAAACCTCTTCGTCGGAACGTGAAGAGGGACGACCCGCCGATCGTCCCTCTTTATGGACTGAAGTCATGAACAGTACATTGGTGTGCGTGTATCGCCCGGGTGTTTCTCCAGTGCGGATGGGGTGAGTCCGCGAACCCCATCGGTCGAGTCAAGCCGGCCACCGATGGGGTTCACTTCGTTCACTTCATCCTACGCTGGCTTGTGTCCGGTTTTCCGAATTTGCTATTCAATCCGGAATCAGCCATCCCCTGATTGTCCTACCGGTGCTGTCTTTGTCATCGATCCGAACGGCCGAAATGAGCAGATCGTGAATCTCCTGTGCTTCTGTACAGGCAGGATGTTCGCACGATCCACTCTTCCTGTAAGGGCCGCATGCCCTGAGCAGCACCCATTCTGCAGCACTCTTCACGTTCATCACACACCTCCCATCCTTGTTCTCGCCGGGGCGGCGACAAGACACCTTGATTCGACCACACACCGCCGTCTTCACCATCACTCGGCAAACACGAGATCCTCCGGCGGCACGGTGAGCCCCACTACTCTCCCATTTTCCGAAATGACCGTGTCGAAATGCGTGGCATGTCCGAGCGACAGAATGAAGACCTTCTCCTTGAGATCGGCCATGTGATCCTTAAATCCCTCCACCTTGCCGTGATTCTTTCGGAGGTAATCGGTGAGGCGCCGGAAGAGTTTGGGCAGGATCGGGTGCTCGTCCGTGATGGAGTCCAGGCCGTTCACGGTAACGCCCGATGTCTTGTCAACCGCCCAAAGTCCTTTGTTTGCAGATCGTGCAGCGCCGACCGCGCTTGTCATGGCATCCCGAAGGTCGTGGAAGAGCCCTTCGTAATAGATGGGGTACGCAAGACCGGCCTGCAGCAGCTTGTAGTTGATGCCGTCAGCAAGCTGCGGTGCTTTGAGATCAACCTGGGAACCATCGCCGTAATCCGTGGACCCGGAGAAGACAAACGATATCGGTCGCCCGTACCGCTCTATTGCGCGACTGAGAATGTATCCTTCCGTTCCATCCTTGGCATCGAGAACATGCTTGCGTCCCGGCGACCACTCAACGTCCGTGACGCCTGCTGCGTCCAGGGTAAAGTCCGTCGCGGCATCGGCCAACTTCCGCGGCTGATGAAACCCCAAATAGTGAGTTTCCAGCGTGTCGATCCCCTCGAATCGGAGCTGCACGTGCTCACTGCGATTCATCTTCACTCTGGTTCTGTTGTTGGGAGTGGCCAGTTTGAACCAGTTGTCGATGTTGTCTGCCTTGAACTTGACCGAGTCACCGTCAGGTGAGGCCCCCACAACATGAAACGTTCCCTTGATGACGAAGAACGGCATGGCTCATCTCCCTTCCTGAAAAGATGATTACTAAAGACGGGATGAACGTTACGGATTTCGGAAGGGCACGATGCCGCTTCCACAGGGTTGCGCGGGAATTAAGGTTCTTTTGAAACGGTGGAAGCCGAGACCGTCGCGATAGGCCCCCCCTCGCGACGGCTCGGTTGTTGTTCCCCCCCCCCATTTGAATCGTACCCACGTGCCCCAAGGGGCTTTCAAGAACCTCCTCGAAAGAAGAGGCGGTGGGCTGCTTCCTGTTGGTTTACGCTGCTGACTTGTAGGGTACCGTGGTAGAGGGGATTACGTCAAGAGGTAAAAATAGGGGACTTATTGGGTAGTGTTTCTACCATATATAGGCCGCGCGTAAACGGAAATAGGCCACTTCCATGGACGTCCCGGACGTGATCTTCTTCATGCCCCCTGCCCTAGTCCGGCCTATGCAGGATTCACCCTCCCGACGGCAGCGACTCCCCTGTAACACATTAAACTTACAAGTCAATTACACCCAGAGACGGACGGGATATACCAATTTATATCTTCTCCCCCCACATCCCGAGGAGCCTTGAGCGCGCTGCTTGTTGCCCTTGCCTTGAAACCGGTCAGGAGGATTCTCTCTCCCAACACTCGAATTTCCGGCCGTCGCTACTCCTCGGATAGTAGCTCCGTCACGCATCAGGCACTACCTTGTCCGTGGCCGCGCACAGCATCTCCCAAATGCGCTCCACCCAATCCAGGTGCTCCGGTTTCATGAGGCAGGAGCGAAGACAAGTCACGTGGTCCCGGTCCCATTGGAAACCGGGCCAACGATCCTCGAAGAGGAATCGGGGGAGGTTGGCCTTTGCAAGATGGAGGCTCTCCTCCGCAGCGGCTTGAAAGAGTGCATCGGAAAGACGGGACGCGTCCGAGGCGCAGGCCGCCTTGGGGGCCCAGACCACGATGTCCAGCTCAGGGGGCGGACCGGAAAGAAACCGGGCGTCCTTTTCGATTAATTCATAGAGCCTGAGCGCGGCCAGACGACATTTGGTCAGATCCTTGGCAAACGCACCTCCGAAAACCAGGGGGAGCAGCCTATGGGTCGCCCAAAGAGCCGCTGCGGACGATCCGGGACGTGAGCATTCGAGGCTGATTTCGCCAAGATGAAGCTCCGAGGAAGTGAAATAGGTATACGGTGAGTCGTGTTTGTAGAGCCTCCCCACCGACGGGTCCTTGAAGATCACGCACCCGCACCCGTACGGCTGCAAACCGTGTTTGTGGGGGTCCACCACGAGAGAATCCACCTCGGAAAGATGATTGTACACCGCTCGGGTCTCGGGCCTCAGCTCTGCAACGAGTGCGTAGTACCCGCCGTATGCTGCATCCGCGTGGATTCTGAATCCAAACTCCTGCTGAAGCTCAAGCACTTCGAGGAGTGGGTCCACCGCGCCCGTGGCCGTAGTACCGATGGTAACGACCACCGTGCCGACGTCCCCTCTTTTTAATCGGTCCTTCAATGCCTGTGAGCTCATCCGCGCGGACCCGTCGCATGGAACGGCCTCAAAGGGGATTCCCAGCACGGATGAAATCCTCTGGTGGGTATAGTGGGCCTGCTGCGATGCCAGAACGGTCTTGCCGGGATTCAACAGGCCTGAAACCCACAGCGCTTCGAGGTTGGCCATGGTGCCTCCGCTGCAGAGGTGCCCGAGGTGTCGTTGCCAACCGAACATCGCGGCTATTTGAGCCACAGCTTCCCGTTCCATTGCCGAGCTGGCCCTGCCGCCGTCCAGTGCGTGATTGTTGGGATTGATCCACATGGAAAGCATGTATGCCAGGCGAGCCACAGGGTGGGGAGGTTTCAGCATCTGTCCTGCGTACAGCGGGTGGGGATAAGGGTAATTGTCCTGCATCTTTTCCGCTACTTCGAGAAGAACGCTTCGCAAAGCCCCCGTGTCTACGGATGCATCGAATTCCGGTAAGCTCCGGAAACCCTTCTCAAGCGTTTCCAGGGCTTCGTTCAACAAAGCGATTCCTTTTGTTTCAAGCATATGGATCTCTCCTTACAACGAAAGCTTTCCGGAGAGCACAACGACTCACCGGAGCTCGCGTGCTAAACTTTCATGCGGCCCATTGACCAGACCAAACCCCATTGTTCGGACGGGGTATTTCAGGTCATGCGATCTCTCGGGCTCGCCGTGGCCTTCTCTCGATATCGTATCCCCGCGTGGGGCGCAGCGCACATGTCTCGTACGTTCATTCTTGATTCCGTGCGGGGGATTCGATATAGATATCGCCGTTTCATCCCCGCGCGTCAACAGAGAATACCGAGTCCTGATCGCAGGCTTTGAGAACGCATATCTCACCGAGACGGAAAAATGGCTCTACAAGGGAAAGAAAAAAAACGGCTCAAAAGGCAGGAAAAGAAGAAGGTAATCGCAAAGACCAAAGAAAAGGCCATCAGAGCGGAAAAGCTTGCGGAATATTACTGGTTGGCCGTGGATGCGGTTACGTTGGACAAGGACTACGCGGCCGGACTTAAGTGGGCGAGGAAATTCCTCAGAGAGAATCCGAGGGACATAGAGACGTGGCACCTGGCGACACACTGTGCCGCGAAACTCGAGGACGACGACGCTCTTTTTTCTCTCTTGTCTTGGGGCAGGACCGAAGGCCTCACGATGAGCCACGGAGATTGCTTACTTTTGGGTAGGGCGGCCTTAAGGAAAGAGGAATTCGGCTTTGCCCGCACGGTCTTCGCAGAGCTCCTCAACGAGCATGAACAGGGCCGGAAAAGAATGCCCAAGGGCCTACTCAAAGAGGTAAAACAGTACATCGAATACACCGAATACATGGAGTGGTCCGCTCAATCAGTCCCGGGCTCCCCTAACATCGGCGGAAGGCCTCGACCGACAGCCGACGGCAAACGAAGGAGCGCGGTCGGGACGAAGACTGAAGGCGAAAACGGGGCTCCTAACTCCGGCATCGGCGTAGAAGGAGTCGGAATCGCTCGGCAAGAGGGTGCACATCCTGATCCACCCCCAGTCGAAGAAGTTCTCGACCTCACGGTGAGATTCGAGGCCAACGCGGACCTCGTCATAGAAGCGATCAAGAAACGCAGACACGCGGATCGGAGCATCTTCAATCTTGCCTTGGAGGCATACCGGCATTCAATTCGCGTTTCTTACGACCAGTTGATCTGCCTACCGACACTGCGGAACGTCGAGTCGCTCTGGTATCAGGAAGAGACGGCACGCAAGGTCATGAAGCTCTTTCGGGGGAGAGCGATTCTTGCGGATGAAGTGGGCTTAGGCAAAACCGTCGAGGCGGGGCTCGTGCTGAAGGAGTACATGGTACGCGGCCTCGTGAAGTCCGCGCTCATCCTCGTCCCGAGCTCGCTGGTCAACCAATGGCAAGAAGAGCTCAGAGAGAAGTTCGACCTGGATTTTGTCTCTACCAATGATGCGCTCTTCCGTCAGGACTTAACCTCCTTCTGGGAGCAGCCGCTCATCGTCGCCTCATTGGCAACGGCACGGTCACAGAGGCACTCGGGCGCAGTTACGTCCCGTCTCTACGACATAGTAATCGTTGACGAGGCCCACCACCTCAAGAATCAGACGACCAAGACCTGGAAGCTCGTCAACACCATCCAAAAGACTTTCCTCCTGTTGCTCACGGCGACACCGGTCCAGAACAAGCTGGAAGAGCTCTACAATCTGGTCACCATCTTGAAGCCGGGACACCTCAAGACCCGAAAAGCGTTCAAGGAAGAATTCGTCACCCGTGGCAGCCCCACCGACCCCCGTAATCGCGAGGGCCTGAGGCGCCTTCTCGCCGAAGTCATGGTACGAAATACTCGGTCGGTGACTCAGTTGAAGCTGCCCCCTCGATTCGCCTTCACCACCCGCGTGAGCTCAACGGAATTGGAAAAGCGTTTCTATGACGGTGTCACCAGCCTCGTGTCCGACAGCAAGGCAGCGGGTGGAGCCGGCGGAACACAGCTCCTCGCCCTGCGCAAACTCATGGAGGCCGCCGGATCGTCCCATAAGGCAGCCCTCGAGATGGTGCGGAAATTCCACGATCCCGGCGACAGACAGACGAGGGAACGGCTCGGAGAGCTTGTTGCCATAGGCGAAGCGATCGGCAGGGGAAGCAAAACCGCCAAGGTCTTGGAGCTCCTCACGTCCTCACGGGACCGCAAGATCGTTTTCGTCAACTATATTGCAACATTGGAACATCTCCAAGCGGTCCTGACCCGAGAGCACATTCCTCATGCCGTCTTTCGCGGTAGCCTCACCTCGGCCCAGAAGCAGGCCGCAATTGACGGCTTCAGAAATGATGTGCCGGTTCTCCTGGCTACGGGGACCGGAGGAGAAGGACACAATCTGCAGTTTTGCAATATGATCATCAACTTCGATCTGCCGTGGAATCCCATGGAAATAGAACAGCGAATCGGCCGTATCCATCGAATCGGGCAGGAACGCGAGGTCAATGTATACAACTTCTGCGCCGGCGGCAGCATTGAAGACCACATCCTCGAGGTTCTCGACAGGAAGATCAACATGTTCGAGCTCGTCGTCGGGGAAGTGGACATGATTCTGGGAAGTTTTCAGGACGAGCAGGACTTCGGAGAGATGGTCTTTGAAATATGGACGGCCAATAGAGATGAACCCTCCCGTCAGAAGGCATTTGACACCCTCGCTGCACGACTGAAGCGCGCCAGGACTGCGTACGAAAACACCAAGAAGCTCGACGAGACCCTTTTTCAGGAGGACTTTGGCGTATGAATTCCGCTTCTGACCCGGCATTGGCCGCTTTTGCGACCGAGTTCCTGGAAATCCACGGAGGATTGATAGAACGGCAAGGCGAACGGCTTCTAGCCCTTTTGCCCTCCAGTCTTTCAGAAAGATTGCAACTTCCGGAAGAAACGTGCTTGGGCACCGAACAGGCCCCGCTCATTTATGGCAGTCCAGTGGTGGACCGACTCATCAAGCTCGCAACCGAGGAAATTCCGATCGTGCACGCCCATGGGGAAATTCCATACCTCAAAAAAGACGGTTTCGAACAGGCAATTTCCAAGGACCTGGAGCTCATGGCCGGACAATTTGAGCTCACAGGGAGGGCGGAAACCCTGGCGAGCTACATGGTACTCGTTTGTCATTACGTCGCCCTCAGCGACGAACGTAAAGAGGGACTCGTAAGAGTAGCGGTCAACGAGAATTCCGGCGCCCACGTGCCCGGTTTCGAGGACCTTTGGACCGGATTCCACATCTGTTTCTACGAGAGAGAATCCGCTCCCGAACAGTTTTCGGCAGTCCCGGAAAGAGCTCTGGAGACAGCGCTTGAGAGTGCTCGAGCAATCGCCGAGCATGAGCTCTCCGATTTCCTGGATGCCATGCGCAGACGACTCCGTCGCGACGCCAAGAATACCCGTGAGTACTACGAGGCCCTGACGGCGGAAATGGAAGCCGGTCTTTTCCACCCCAATCTCACCGAAATCCAGCGCGACGAGAGGAAGGCCAAAATAGCCGACTTGCCCAAAGAAATGTCAAGCAAGATCAATGACCTGAAGTTGAAGTACTCCGTCCGTGTTTCGATATCGGCACGCGCAGCGCTTCGACTGCTGGTGCCTGTGGTGCAGCTCATGGTGAGACTTCGGTACCGCAAGCATCTCCACGGATTGAGCATGATCTGGAATCCTCTCACCAGGAGAATCGATCCTTTGGTGTGTCGGAGCTGCGGCTGCACGACAGCTCTAATCTTCCCTTCGGAGAGCAAGACGGGCCTGAGGCTGGTATGCCGCGCCTGTAGCGATGCTCGATGAGTCGTCCCCGTAGGATCTTGAGCAGCGAGGATCATGCGCGGGGCCTTGGAATACCTTCCCGGTCCGGTGAAATTGGTGTGCGCGGCGGAAGGAGCGCAAGCCTCAGAAGTCTGCCATTGAGAGCATGTGAGAGGCTACGGGGCGAGCGTTTCTACGGCCTTCGGCAAGTGCGGAGAGTCCGGAGGAGAAATCACCCGCCAGTCTGATCGGTCGTCCATGGAACGGGCCAAGAATGATTGCGGCATTCGTTTTAGAAGGAAGCCACGGAACGGTTTTCCAGGTCCTTCGCGACGCCCCGCACTCCGGACATCGGATTCTCTCTTCTCATATGGGCGAAATCATGGACGATATCCGGGATTATTCATTTGGACACCCTGAAAAGATTACCGTTTACCGTCGGCCCTTTACAAATGAATGTGGAAGGAGTATATTAGCCCTTATCAATGATAGCTTTGCCGGGGACAATTATTCCCCGTTAAGGAGGACAACCTAATTATGGCCATCGACAATGGAACAATCGAATCGAAGACATCATCGGTTGCTGCGGTGAAAGTCACGGAAGACGGGTCGAAGACATTGGCTCTGTACACAGTCGGCCTTGCGCTGACGCTCCTGCTGAACTGGTACGTTCAGCCCTACACTCTCTTTTGGGGCTGATTCCCTCTCCGGACCAATCCCGCCCCCTCCGGGCGCCGAGCGCACCGGGAAAAGTCTCCCTCACTCGGCGAACAGATACTCTTGATAAGGCCGAGGCGTCCCGAGCAAGAACGGACCCTCGGCCTTAGCTTTTTATTTCATCGGGCGAATGCGCACATCGATATCCTTGGCGCTCTTCATGAGAGGAATCAGTTTAGCCACATCCGTGTCCCCCGTGTGATACGGATAGAGAATCTTCGGTTTGAAGGCAAGAGCCGCGTCGGCCACCATCTCTGGAGTCATCGTATACGGTAAGTTCATGGGGAGGAAAGCAACATCAATGTTCTTGAGCGCTTTCATCTCGGAGGTGTTCTCCGTGTCTCCCGCGATGTACACGCGCTTATCCCCGAAGGTGATAACATAGCCGTTGCCCTGCCCTTTGGGGTGAAAGGGCAGACCCGGCTTTCTCATGTGCGCCAGGTTGTAGGCCGGTACAGCCTCAAACTTGATCCCATCGACCACTTTGACGTCGCCGTTCTTCATGACCGTCCCGCCCTTTACGGTCTTGGTGCAGAGATCGGTGAGAATGATCGCGGTCTTGTCTTTCCTCACTTTTTTGACGGCATTCAAGTCCAAATGGTCCTGATGCTCGTGTGTGATCAGGATGATGTCCGCCTTGGGAAGCTTGGCGTAGTCTGCCAACTTTCCGAAGGGGTCCACCTGGATGACCTTACCGTTGTACTCCAGGACAAGCGATCCGTGACCGATGAAGGTTATCCGCAAATCGCCGCCGGAGGTTTTGATTGTGTCGGTCGGGAACGCGGCGGCAGCGGCGAAGCTCACGTTCACCATCCAGAGTGCCGAAAGAAGAAGCGCGACGGACAGGCGGGCCATGGGCCACCTCCTCGTCAAAGGATTCGGGACGAGACGACGTCTCATCCCGCGTCCCACATGCAGGAGGGGAACCTCTTGAGCTCGGAATCCCCGGCTCCGATTCGGACCTGACCACGTGGGACGAGGCATGAAGCGAGTCTAGCAGAACCGTTCCCCGTGGCAAGGCACACGCGTTGCCATGTTGAAAGAATTGGAACCACAGAGGAGTGCTCGTCTCGATCGCTCCCCGTCTCCTCGCGTCTGTTGCAAATCCCCCCTGGCTGTTCAATACTTCCCCGGGGTTCAAGTTGCCGAATTGGAGCTCACCATGATCGACAAAAGAGCGCGTTGGTTTCGCATGTGGGTAGCCGTTCTGTTCTTGCTCCTCGCCCTTCCGGTCTCTTCCGGACCGGTATTCGCACAACCTGCCGATAGAACAATAGATTCATCCAAGGCAGGAAACTCGGTGGAATCCCGGGAACCGGACAGAGGAGTGTTCCCGGGATTGGTTGACCGGACTCTTGGCCGCCTCGGAGAACGGCCGCCTGGAAGTGGTGAAGGTTTTGCTGGACAAGAGAGCCGACGTGAACGCCGGGACGGATGAGGGTGTCACTGCGCTGATGGGAGCCGTTGCCGGAGGACACAAGGAAATTGCCGAGCTGCTCTTATCCAAAGGAGCGGCCGTAGATGCAAAGGCCAAAGACGAATACGGCGGGACTGCTTTGCTGCTGGCGGCAGGGGAGCGGAATCGTCCCATGGCTGCTCTGCTGCTCGCGGCCGGCAGATCGGGCGTAACCCCCCTGATGGAAGCGGTCATGGCCAAGGATTTGGAAATGACCGAGCTGCTCTTGAACAAAGGAGCAAATCCGCACTCTCTTGCCACGGACGAGTACAGCAAGATCAACGTATTGACCCTGGCCTGTCAGGAAGGGCTCGTCGATGCGGTGAAGTTGCTCCTCAAGCACGGAGCGGACCCGAACGGACTCCCTGAGGCCTATGGCATGCCCCTGGTGGCTGCCGCGGAGTCCGGACATCTTGAGCTGGTAAGTCTTCTCTTGGAAAAGGGTGCCGACGTCAATGCCCGTGCGGACCTCTCAGCCGCTCAAGGGTTGGGGCCCGGGGAGAAAACAGCCACTCCGCTGGACGCGGCCTGTACCGGGGGGCGAGCGGAGGTGGTGAAGCTCCTCCTGGAGAAAGGTGCCGCCACGAGCACCAGGAAATCCCCCAAGAAGTGAGCGTCGCGAGCTTGGCCGCCATTGACCTTGAGGAAGCAGTGGGTCATTAGAACGTTGTCTCGTTACCTTTGACAGACCGACGAGGCCTGCCCTTCGACGCCTAACCCCTACGGCCACAGAAATGGAATTGCCTTCGCTGCAGTGAAGAGGTTACAATGCGCAAACCTGGAGTCCCCATGATTGTAGAGCCCTTGATTTTGAGTTCATCTGTTGTCCGTCACGGAGCACAGGGGCAGTGCACCCAAGTAGCAGGAACCATTGTGCAAACAAACTGCATAAGGAAGCTCGGCTTTGTCTCGATTCTCATGGTAATGGTCGCTGCCGTATTGCTCCTCCGGCCGACGGAGGAGGCCCTTGCCAACGACGGGATTATTAATCGTACTGCTGCAGGTGGAATTACGTTCGTGAAGAACGACCATATTCGGATTCAAGAAGAATTACTCGAGATTTCGACGCAAGAAGTACGCGTCAAATTCCGATTTTTTAACGATTCTGCTCACGATATTCGTGCTACCGTGGGATTTGCGGCACCTCCGTACGGACCAGGGGAAGCCCGTTATCCCTCTAACATTAGTGCAAGTTTCAGGGTCTTGATAAACGGACGGCCGGTTTCTCCCGAATTCGTCCGCAGAGCTATTGTAGGGGACAGCGATGTTACCACGCAACTCCTAGAGGCCGGTTTATCCGACGGGCCTATCTATGGGGATTCTCGCCTCAGTGAGAATCAACGCTCCGCACTGGAAAGACTCGACGGAGCAAAAGGAAAGCTTCTCCGTAACGGGTTTAAGGAATGGAAGATAGCTGTAACCGCTTTTTGGCAACAGGACTTTCCGTCACGAAAAGAAGTAGTTATACAGCACACTTATAAGCCTGCGGTTGGTCATGTTCCCATTAGTGTTTCATACGATGCGGATAGAGGGGTGTACGTTCCCGACCTCTCATCACCCGAGAGTATTCCAACAGCGCATGGTGAGAAGGATAAAGACGTATGTCTCGACGATATCAGCAGAGACGCTATTAAGAAGAAGATCAAGGCGTACAAAAAGGCATACGCCGGAGAAGGTGGTCTCTCCATTTGTGTTTACTTGAGGCACATTGAGTATGTCTTGAGTACGGGGCGGAAGTGGAAAGGACCCATCGGCAAGTTCAAACTGAGGATCGAGAAGGATGCACAGGACCAAATCATATCTCTCTGCTTTCCGGGCAAGCCCAAGAAGATTAGTTCTACTGCGTATGAATTTGTCCACAAAGACTTCGTTCCCCCTGATCGACTAATTGTGTATTTTTACGACATCGGAGGATTTCCCGACGAACCGCTTTGACAATCATGTTTTCGTACTCATGAATCTTAATGAGGCAACCTCTGAATTGAAACAGGTTCTCGGGCTTGAATTCGTGCGCTTGTGCAGCATTTTCCAAATCTCATCCGCACCCTTTCGAGGCCAAACAGGTCTAATTTCGGTCTGGACTAACCAATTGATACGGTTATGGAACGCCCCGCTTGTCGCGTCCGCTTCCCCTGTTTATCGGTGAGGTTTGTCAGGGCAAGTCCGTCCGCCTCACCACGGGCCTTGTCGAGGAGAGCGCGATGGGGTGAGTCCTCGAACCCCATCAGTCAAATAGGACGGCCACCGATGGGGTTCACTCCGTTCACCCCATCCTACACGAGCTTGGCCGCCATTGACCTGATGCAAGACTCAAGTTCCTCGTTCAAGGTGGCGTAAACCGAACGCGGAGCTTCCACATTAGTCGGCTTTTGGGTCTCCTCCGGGTTTTGGCGATGTTTCCTTCTCCTCGGTTTTGGAAGCTTCCGGGACTTCCGGTTCCGGGACCGCTGCAGCATCCACGCGCTTTCGCACGCGGATGTTGAGCGTCTCCACACCGACCGAGAACGCCATCGCAAAATAGATGTACCCCTTCGGCACGTGATGACCGAAACCGTCGGCAATCAGGACCACTCCTACGACTACAAGGAAAGAGAGTGCAAGCATCTTGATCGTCGGATGCTCACTGACGAAATCTCCTATTATCGAAGCAAAGAGCATCATCAGGGCCACCGACACGACCACGGCCGCAATCATGACCGCAAGCTGGTCGACCATGCCGACAGCGGTAATTATCGAATCAAATGAAAACACTATATCTATTAGGACGATCTGCGTGATAATTCCCGCAATCCCTACCTTGACCGCCTTAATCTCCCCCCCCTCTTCATGTCCTTCAAAGGCGTGGTGAATTTCCTTGGTGCTCTTCCAGAGCAAGAACAAGCCGCCCACAATAAGAATCAGGTCTCTGCTCGATATACCGCGGCTCAAAACGGTGAAGAGGGGCGCAGTAAGCCCGATCAACCAAGAAAGCAGCGAAAGCAGCGCTATCCGCATGAACATGGCCAGGAAAATCCCAAATCGTCTGGCGAACTCTCGTCTTTCTCGGGGTATCCTGTCCACGAGAATCGAAATAAAAATGATGTTGTCGATACCCAGGACAAGCTCGAGAGCGGTGAGCGTGACAAAGGCGATCCAGGCATCGGCGCTCGTGAGCAATTCGATCATCGTTAACCTCGTATTCCTCCTCGTTGGCAGGCCTATGAGACCAGCTCTTGGATCGGCCTGCCTTTGGGCCGGCGATTCCCTTCTCGATGGAAAGGAGACTTGGTCAGCCATGAACAGGGTTGTCTCAGTCCCATCCCGCACGGCAGTACATGATGCAAGGCTTCGTCAGCCGTCGAGCAAGACATCGTAGCGAAAGAGAAGAAATACGGCAAGACCTGCGGAAAACATCGGCAGTGCCCGGGAGCACCGGAAAGGGTCGCTTGAGACGCCAATGGTGCTCCTCCGCATGTGGAGATCGCCCCTTCCCGGGCAACGATTCACATCCTCGGATGCTGCCTGCTCCTCCCCGGAATCCCATGCAATCGGGGGGGGGGTTCCGTCGAGTGCACGCTCCGTGGAAAAAGGATTGCCACGGAATCGTACGGCTATTGGTAATCCCTGGATTTTCCCCCTCATTTTGTGGTATACAACCCCATCTACGTGCATCCTTACGGAACACAAGTCATGCCAAAAAGAAAACTCGACGCGCAGCAGGTTATCGATGACATTCAGGAGGGAATGGATGATCACGGCCTCATGCAGAAGTACAACTTGTCGGCCAAAGGGCTGAGCAGCCTCTTCCAGAAACTGGTCAATGCCGGAGCCCTCGAGCCGCCGGAGCATTCTCAGAGGACGAGACCTGCAATCAACGCCAAAGATGCCGTCGAAGATATTCGAGCGGGCATGGACGACTCCGCCCTGATGCGAAAGTACCGCGTCACCGCAAAAGGTCTTCAAGACTTGTTCCGGCAGCTCACGGATGCCGGATTGATCGACGATGTGGAGATCGACCGACGCATGTCGTTGTTCGATTCTACGGTAGACGTTACTCAAATCATCGAGCAAATGGGCTTCGGTGCAACGGCGCCGACCGAGAAAGAGATGGACGTCCCGAGACGTTGCCCCGCCTGCCGTTCCCGTTTGACCATGGTGCTTCTGGATTCGCCTTACGAGTGCCCCTTCTGTGGAAGCAGGGTGGAACCCATAAAATCCCGACGAGCCGTTTGATCGGGGTGCCTGCGAGCTCCCCGTCGAGCTCCCCCGATCGCCCCGAGGGACGATTCGAGGGTATTTCGCTGTGCAAAGGACCGCAATGCCCCTTGATGGTCCTTCCCGTCGGAATTATCGTACGAGTGGATCGCGACGGAGGAAAGCTTGGAGATCGGCTGCGCTGCAACAGAATGGTGTGGCGGCATAAGTCCCCATGTTTTTAGGACGTTCGACGTGTGACGGAGAGCTCTCGGCCTTACCGTGAATCTCGCTGTGGCACAGCGACGGCAGCAGATGAGATAATTTCTTGGACAGGTGCTTTATGAATCAGGCCATTAGGAATGAGCTGGCGAGGATAGTCGGGGAAGCAGGATGCACCGACCGGCCCGAAGATTTGGTCGCATACTCGTATGATGCGTTCACGAGAGAGCAGCGACCCGACATTGTCTTGTTTCCCGAGTCCACGGAACAGGTGGCGGCAATTATGAAGGTGGCCTTCCGTGAGAATATCCCGGTCATCCCAAGAGGGTCGGGAACGAATCTCGCGGGGGAAACGGTGCCATTGAGAGGAGGCATGGTCCTCGCGCTCTCACGAATGGACAAGATTCTCGCCGTTGACACGAATAATTACAGAGCCAGGGTACAGCCGGGCGTTATCAACTTTGAATTTCAGCAGGCCGTCTCCAAACTTGGACTGCTTTATCCTCCCGACCCGGCTTCCTGGATGATGTGCAGCATCGGCGGGAATGTCGGTACGAACGCAGGAGGTCCGAAGACCGTAAAGTACGGGGTGACCAGAGATTACCTGCTTGGTCTGACCGTGGTGCTTGCCGACGGCAGCATCGTGCGCACGGGGGGTGAAGGAAGGCAGGGCTCCCCAAACGGGTATGATCTGACCGATCTTTTTTGCGGCTCGGAAGGAACCCTGGGCATTGTGACGGAGATTACGGTGCGGCTCGTGCCCAGGCCGGAAGCCTCCCGGACGCTCCGAGCGGATTTTTCCAACCTCGAAGACAGCGGCAAAGCGGTCGCCGACATCATGGCCGCGGGTATCGTGCCGTCCGCTCTCGAACTGATGGACGATGTGGTGATATCCGCCGTGGAGGCGGATTCCGGCCTCGGTCTCCCTGATGATATGGAAGGGATGCTGCTCTTGGAGGTGGACGGCACCCCTGAAAGCCTTGACGGCCAAGTGCGGAGAATAGAAGAAGTGCTGAGCGCCAACAATGCGAGCAGGGTGATCAGCGCGAGCACGGCGGAAGAGGCCCAGAATCTCTGGAAGGCGCGTCGGGCGGCATTTTCCGTCATGGCCCGGTTGAGACCGACGGTGGTCATGGAAGATGCCACGGTTCCGGTCGCCAACCTCCCCGCGATGATCCGTAAAGTCAGAGAATCTTCGGAGCGGCACGGCGTACGCATCGGGGTGGTGGCCCATGCGGGCGACGGCAATCTTCATCCGCTCGTGGTCTTCGACAAGCGGGACCGTGAAGAAGTGGAGCGTGTTGCGAGAGCTACGGAAGAGATCTATCGAGAGGCCCTGGCCCTCGGGGGCACCCTATCCGGAGAGCATGGCATCGGCATGTCAAAAGCCCGGCTTCTCCCACTGCAATTGGACCCGGTGGCCATGGCCGTCACGCGGAACATCAAGCTCAGCCTCGACCCCAAAGGAATCCTCAATCCGGGCAAGTTCGTCTGAAAGCTCCGGGAGCCTTTTCCAAAAGGGGGGGGGCCGTCAACCACCGTTCACCGGAAGCATCGCCCCGAACAACGCGGACGAGGCGGCTCGAAAGCGATTTAGTCTGCCCCGGCATTTCGGCGACCACCTCAACGCTCACATGACCGCAAGATTTTCTCTTGACCGGAAGCTGTCCGTGCGGTCAGACTACCACACGCCCGTAAAACCGGAGCTCCGAACGCTACAGTCATCTCGACGGGGGGTCGAGCAGACGGCCTTTTCGGTCGAACACCGGACGGACCGGCTGCAACGCAGCGGGAAGGAATCCGGGGGCACCATGTGACGCTGCTTGCCGATACAAAGGAGAGTTACCCATCATGTCCGCTTTCGGAAGAGCCGATACCGACCCTCTCTATCTTGAAGAGATAGAACCGGGGATCGGTCTCGTCACCATGAACCGACCCGAGAGACTCAACGCTCTCAACGCAGTAATGATCGAAGCGTTCGAGGGACTTTACAGACACCTGACCGAAAACAAGACTATCCGGGTGGTCATTCTCACGGGCGCGGGCCGCGGGTTCTGCTCGGGAGCAGACCTTGTGGAGGCCCTGTCCAAAGCCGACCAGGAGATCTTTTCCACCGCATGGAATTTCTTTGCAAACGCTCAGGAGCAATTCGGCTATCTTACCATAGGCATGCGACGCATCCCGCAGCCGGTAATTGCCGCGGTGAACGGACCTGCCGCGGGAGGCGGTTTCGGCTTGGCCTTGGCCTCCGACATACGTATTGCCGCCCCCCAAGCCTACTTCCTGGCTTCATTCATCAACCTTGGCCTGTCGGCCGGCGAGATGGGAACCTCGTACATCTTGCCGCGATTGGTCGGCATGGGACGAGCCTCGGAGATCCTCTTTACCGGCAGGCGCGTAGATGCTCAGGAAGCCGAACGCATCGGGTTGGTGAGCAGAATTGTGCCGACGGAGATCCTGGTGCAGGAAGCCACGGCCATGGCCCGAGTCTTGATGCAAAAGACCCCCGGAGGCCTCTTCCTCACAAAACGGGCTCTCGATTCCAATGCTTCGGCCCCATCGCTGGAAGCCGCCATCGATTTGGAGAACAGGAATCAGACGATCATGGCCGTTTCCAATGACTTCTACCTCCAGGTGAGAAAATTTGCCGAGAAAGGCTGATTCCACGGATATTCGGCGTTACCGGAGCGCACGCGGATTCGCTGCATACCAGGCCGACCGATTGTGTGAGCCGACGACGCGGGCCGAGAAGAATCGGCAGTCCACGGATCGGCCCGCGGTCGCAACTGCGCGTACCGGGTCCACTTGGATCAGCACCCCCGAGACGGCCTCCGTCAGCCGGAAGGGAGACTCGGAGTACGCGCAAGAGCCCCTCACCGCTCGTCGCCACGTTCACTCTTGTACGTGTGCGTACCGCACTGACGCTTAGAATCGGCCATTGCCGCGGAAAAATACGGCCGGTCGTTCCGCAACCGGGAATGGCCGGCCGTGTAAAGAAGATATGGCCTTCCGGTAGAAGGAAGGTTCATGCCGGTTTCCAGGAGAGCAATTTCAATGCCAAGCGGCAGGAATCCCGTTATTTACATATGATAACAGATGGATAGCGAGAAAGGACCGAGAGACGAACAGCGACGGGCAGCCCCCTCACGGCGATAAGTTGTGTGAGATCTACACAATTGTGTGTGATACTGATGCGCTGTCCAAGTGGCTGCGTCGCCCCCCCTGTTTCGGGCAACCCACTGAAGCGAGCTCAGGCAGCGCAACCAGTGGAGCGGTCTGCTAATCGCCCCCGGACACGACACCGGCCATGGAGAACACAGGCAAATACATGGCAATGACCATACCGCCGCAGACACCACCGAGGAACACGATCATCAGCGGTTCCATGAGCTGGGTGAGACCCTCGACAGCGGCGTCCACTTCCTCGTCATAGAATTCCGCAATCTTTGAGAGCATGGCGTCCAGCGCACCCGTCGCCTCACCCACGGCGATCATTCGGACCACCATGCCGGGAAAAACGCCTGTTTCCATGAGAGGCTCGGCAATGGTGCGACCTTCTGAAATAGCCGTCCTCGTGTTCATGATGGCGGCTTCGATAATGACGTTTCCCGCGGTCTTGGCGGTGATTTCCAGTGCGTCGAGTATGGGAACACCGCTGGAGATCATGGTGCCGAGGGTGGAACAGAAGCGCGCCACTGCCACCTTTCTGATGAGAAGACCGAAGGCCGGTACGCCCAGGGCAATCCGATCGACTATGATGCGGCCCTTCTTCGTCGCGTAAAACTTCCGGTACGCGAAGATGATCGCGCCCATGATGATGATGATATAGACAATATAGTTTTGGACGAAAGTACTGAGATTCATAACGAACAGCGTCGGTGCGGGCAACTTCTGTCCGGCTCCTTCGAACATCTGAGCGAACACCGGAATAACGAAGATGAGAAGAATTGCGACGACTGCCATGGCTATGGTGATGACCACCGCCGGGTAGATCATGGCTCCTTTGACCTTCCGCTTGAGTGCCTCGGACTTTTCGAGAAAGACGGCCAGCCTCCGGAGAATCGTATCCAGAATACCACCCGTCTCACCGGCGTGGACCAAGTTCACGAAGAGGTGATCGAATACCTTGGGGTGATTTCGTAGAGCATCGGCGAAGGTGCTCCCCCCCTCAACGTCGGTTTTCACCGCGGTGAGGACCTTCTTGAAGGTTCTATTCTCTTGCTGGCTGGCCAGAATCTCCAGGCATTGCACCAACGGGAGACCGGCATCTATCATGGTGGCAAATTGTCTCGTAAAGATTACGATATCCTTGGTAGTAACCTTGGGCTGAAAGAACTCGATATTCTCAAAGAGGTCCTTAGGTTTCTTCTTAACCTTGATGTCGGTGTAATTCATCTTGCGCAACTTCTGAATTACGACCGACTCATTGACCTCATTCATCTCCCCTTTGACGACGTTTCCCGCGGTGGATTTTCCTCTCCAAATGAATTCCGGCATCAGTTCTCCTCCGTCGGATTAACCAAGGATTTGACTCCCGAGAACAACCTCTATTGCCAAGAGGCTACAGCGAAAGATCGGAGCCCTCGTGATCGGTCTCTAAGGCTCTCATTTGCTGGAATCCTCGGTTTTGTTCGCCGCCCGCATCCGATCCCCGTAGGGAGAGGCCCTTTTCCCTCAAGGGATTGCCCCCACCGAGGTGAGTGCAGTGATGCAGGCACCGGAGGACTCATATAAGAATCCGTTCTATTTGACAACCTTCTTAATTCCCTTTGCGACTCCGGCCAGCATCTGTTTCAACTCGTCCGGATCGGGCGATCGCGTCATGGCGTCGTCGAAAGAGATAACCCTTCGCTGATAGAGCATTTGGAGCGCCTGATTCATGGTCTGCATCCCCGACTTTGCCTGTCCGACCTGAATCTGCGAATAGATCTGGTGCACTTTGTCTTCACGGATAAGGTTTCGAATCGCGGCGTTGGGTACCATGATCTCCATACACAAGGCTCTCCCCTTACCGTCCATGGTGGGGATGAGAGTCTGGCACATGACCCCTTCAAGCACAAAACTGAGCTGCGCCCGAATTTGCGGCTGCTGATGGGCCGGAAACACATCGATGACACGGTTGATGGTTTGTACGCACGAGTTTGTGTGCAAGGTTCCGAACGTCAAGTGGCCTGTTTCGGACACGGTCAGAGCCGCCTCAATGGTTTCGAGGTCTCTCATCTCGCCGATGAGCACCACATCCGGGTCCTGCCTGAGAATGGACCGCAGAGCGGCGCTGAAACTCTTGGTATCCTGGTGCACTTCCCGCTGATTGACGATACACGACTTGTGCTGGTGGGTGAACTCGATGGGATCCTCTATGGTAACAATATGTTCTCGCCGGTCGCTGTTAATCTTGTCCACCATGGCGGCCAGCGTGGTAGATTTCCCCGATCCCGTGGGACCCGTCACCAGTATCAGGCCTCGAGGCTTGGAGCACAGATCGTTGACGACGGACGGCAGTCCGAGCTCCTGAAAAGTCCGAATCTGGTATGGAATGAGCCTGAATGCCCCGGCCAGGGCTCCTCGTTGCATGAAAATGTTAGCTCGAAAGCGGCTTAAGCCACGCACTCCGAACGAGAGGTCAAGCTCCAGATTCTCTTCGAAGCGATGCTTCTGGACGTCGGTGAGGACACTGTAACAGAGCTGCCGCGTATCCTGCGGCTTCAGGGGAGGATAGTCCAACGGCACCAACTCACCTCGGGTGCGGATCATGGGGGGCACACCCGGAGTGATGTGCAAATCGGAAGCGCCACGCTCAACCATCTCTTTAAGAAAATCATGAAGGCTGGCCAAATTAATTTCCTTTCAGTGTAAGAATTGGATGCGGCCGGTGACTCGGGCGCATTGGGGATACCTCCCGACAGATTCCCTCCTTGGCCCTCTTCCCCGCATTATCAGTGACCACAATAACACTTCAGAGGCATCAGTCCGCCATGGTGCTGCGAACAACCTCATTGACGGTCGTAACACCATCTTTGAGCTTGTTGATACCCGCCGTACGCAGGGTCTCCATCCCGAGCCGAATCGCCTCTCTCTTCAGCTCCATGGCTGAGGCACCGGCAAGGATGAGCTCCTTGATCTCGTCGGTGATGGGCATGACCTCGTACAATGCCACGCGCCCTTTGTACCCGGTATTGCTGCATGTGGAGCATCCCTGGGTCTCGTATACGGTAAAGGTCCCGATATCCTCCATTTTGACGCCCAGATCTCTGAGCGCCTCCGCGGGGGGCTCGATCTCCCGCTTGCAGTTCGCACACAGGCGTCTGGCCAAACGCTGAGCAACGATGCAGTTGACCGCGCTTGCCACAAGAAACGGCTCCACCCCCATGTTGAGCATACGGTTGATGGTCTGGGGCGCGTCGTTGGTGTGAAGGGTGGAGAGAACCATGTGGCCGGTGAGGGCCGCCTTGACGGCTATTTCGGCGGTCTCGAAGTCACGAATCTCACCGACCATGATGATGTCGGGGTCCTGACGGAGAAAGGATCTCAGGGCAGAAGCGAAGGTCAGCCCTATCTCTTCGTGCATCTGCACCTGATTGATGCCCATCAGGTTGAATTCCACCGGGTCTTCGGCGGTGGAGAGATTTTCCGTCGTTTGATTGAGCTCTGAAAGGGCACTATAGAGAGTGGTCGTTTTCCCCGAACCGGTCGGCCCCGTGACCAGGACCATGCCGAAGGGTTTGTGAATTGCTTCTTTGAAGCCCTTGAGAGGCTTTTCTTCGAACCCGAGCTTGGTCATGTCCAGTTGGAGGTTTGACTTGTCCAACAACCGGAGCACGACTTTCTCGCCGAAAAGGGTCGGCAGAACCGAGACACGGAAATCCATGTCGCGTCCCTTGCCGAGTTTCAGCTTAATGCGCCCGTCCTGGGGGAGCCTGCGCTCGGCAATGTCCAACCGTGCCATGATCTTCAATCGGCTGACTACTGCGTTCCTGAGTTTCAAAGGAGGCTTGATGACTTCATAGAGCGACCCGTCTATGCGAAACCGCACTCGGAAGGACTTTTCGTAGGGCTCCACATGAATATCACTGGCTTTTCGGTTGATTGCCTCCCGAAGAACGTAGTTGACAAGCTTGACCACGGGTGCATCTTCGGCAGCTTTCGCCGAATCCCCCTGATCCAGATCCGAGGCTTCCGAGGCAACCGACTCGATATCGTCGTCGTCGAACTCTTCGAGCACGTCCTGGGTCTGCATTCCCGTATCGTAGAATATGTCGAGGGCCTTGCGGATCTGCGACTCGGTGGCAATACTCACCTCCACGGTGAGCCCCGTTCTGAACCTGATACTGTCAATCGCATTCAAATCCGTCGGATCCGCCATGGCCACATGTAGCGACGAGTTGACCTGGCCGTAGGGAATCGCCATGTACTTGGTGGCCATTTCGGCCGGGATAAGTTTCACGGCGTCCGGATCGACGTCCACCTCATCCAGGGTGACGGTGGGATGGCCCAGAGTACGGGCCAGAAACTCAAGCAAATCTTCTTCGTCCAGAAAGCCTTCTTTAATCAGAGCGCTGGATACTTTAATTCCCTGGGTCTTGGCCTGGTCGATGGCTCGATCCAGCTTTTCTTCATCAATAACCCCAGCGCGCAACAGCATTTCACTGATTCGATCTTTCATGGCCGGTTCTTTTCAATCCTTTTACGTCGCACTTTGACCCTGCGCCTGTTCAGCAGCCTTTGGATCGGTCTGCCGAGGGCTGACCCCGCAGTCGTGCTGCAGCGGCACATCCACGCCTCTCCGGCGGTGCCTCGTATTTTACGTCAAACTCACAGCATCCGGCGTCGACTCCGGCAAGCAGGTTTTGCACAATTTGAGCCATCATATAAGACGTCACTGCACGTCGAAGCATGGAGCGACCTCGCGGTTTACCTTACAACTAATATTACCGCGCTCCCGATGATTTTTCAAAAAAAATTTCTCTTGTGAATTCAACTATCCTCGAACATAATTTTCAGGGGGTCAATAATTTTGAAGGAGAGCAGCTTGTCGTCCCAAGTTTACGTCACCGATCTGTCGGCCGGTTGGAAAAAGAGCGTCCCTGCGAAAGTGTCCGATCTCTTGGAGACGCTCAATCCTTCGGATCACTTCAAGGCAAAAGATCTCGTCGCAGTAAAAATCCACTTCGGCGAAGCCGGAAACACGGCCCATATAAGGCCCCAATTCGTTCGGCGGGTCATAGACGGCCTCCGAAATATTGAAGCAAAGCCCTTTCTTACCGATACCAACACCCTCTACGTCGGATCTCGTGCCGAATCCTGGTCGCACCTCGTGACCGCCTTCGATAATGGTTTCACTCGGGAAGTGACCGGAGCCCCGGTTATCATTGCGGACGGTCTCAGGGGCAACAGTGCCGCTAGAGTACCGGTGAACGGACGTCACGTGAAGGAGGCCCGCATTGCCTCCGACATTCATAATGCCGACGGCTTGGTCGTCCTGAGCCATTTCAAGGGTCACGAGCTCTCGGGTTTCGGAGGCGCCATCAAAAATGTGGGCATGGGGTGCGCTGCCAGGGAGGGCAAGTTGGAGCAACATTCCAACATCTCCCCTTCCGTCAACCAAAAGAAATGCATCGGTTGCGGCGAGTGCGTCGTCTGGTGCCGGGGCGGGGCCATAAGCCTCAAAGGAGAAGGGAAAGAACGAAAAGCGGAAATTAATCCGGAGAATTGCGTCGGATGTGCGGAATGCATTTTGACCTGTCGCAGGAGTGCCATACAAGTGCGATGGAACGAGTCCATACCGGTCTTCATGGAGAAGATGGTCGAATACTGCGAGGCCGTTGTGACTCACAAGAAAGGAAAGGTTCTCTTCTTGACCTTTGTGACCGACGTCTCTCCGTTGTGTGACTGCACCCCGTTTTCCGACAGACCGATTGTTCCCGGGGTGGGAATCCTCGCTTCCTTGGACCCGGTGGCAATCGATCAAGCTGCAGTGGACTTGGTCAACGGTTCGCACGGAAATCCTCAGTCGAGCCTGGAGAGTGCGCTCAATCCGGGTGAGGACAAGTTCAGAGCCCTTTTTCCCGGAATCGATTGGGCCCATCAATTGGCCTACGCCGAGGAGAGGGGTTTGGGCACAAGGGATTACACGCTGGAGAGACTGTAACTATTGTGCCGCTTGTTGAAATGAGCGGCACTCTTCGAGTCGAATGCCAATGGGGCCTCGTTCACGGCATCTCCAGGGTTGGACCCGGATGCTCTAAGGGCTGCAGGGCCTTCTTGAGCTTTATGACACGCCACGATAGTGGAGAGCGAGCGGCCGGACCCGGGCTCCCGCATCAGCGACGGGCACAACTTGGTGCTCCCGCAACTTTCAAAGCGCTCCGCTATAGAACCAGCTGCAGAGGGGGTACCGGGGATGCCGGCAAGAAACCTTTTCATTCTTTTTGAGTCTAAAATTCTTTGAGGGGCCTCAGTTTCCGGACCGGCGGCGGGATGAGGGAGCCCGGAGCAGGCAACATGCGCCACCGTGCAAGCCGGGGGTAACCGGCGGCCGTGCGTGTTGTCAGCGGAGCGAACGCGTCAACTGCAATGGGGCTCCATGCACAACCGAACCCCAAGCCGCCGGAAGAGCGGCTCGGACAGGCGGGGGGACCAACCCTTTGATTTTCTTGGGCCCACTGCATGAGGAGCGCCCTCTTGTTTTCCACAAAGTCATCCTGATTTCCTTGACATAGGTATTATTGTACTATAACATACATTAGGTCTCGTCTGTAGCAATCTATTTTCCCAAATCGTTCATGTCGCGAAGGCCTGACGTGAATGGCCTCACGGAGTTTGAACATGATGCGAATTCTCCTCATCCTGGTGACCGTGCTCGCAGTGTCTCAGGGGCCCGTGATGGCCCAAGGTATTCTGGATTCCGTTTTCGGGCCGAGCGGCCTCGGACTGTGGAGCTCAGGATCATCCAGCCAGGAAGGCACTCCCCAGTACTTCGATGGATCGCCTCCCCCGGCACAGCCCCAGTACCCGCCCCAGTATCAGCAGCCCCCCCAGGATTACCAATCCGGAGGGAATCAAGCCCCACAGCAATATCAAGGGCCCCAGCAGTACCAGGCGCCCCAACCGTACCAAGCACCTCAGCAATACCCGGCTCCGCAACCAGGCCAAGCTCCTCCGGGTTACGGAGCGCCTCAGGGATACGGTACGTACCAGCCGGGAGCCCAATACCAGTGGGAAAGCGATCAACCGCCTGCAGCGGCGCCGGCGCCGGCCGTTCGATATGCCCCGCCTCCCGCGCAGCAGGCAAGACGGGGAACAACGCCCGGTCGAGGACCTGTACGAGCCCAAACACGTCCCGGTCAGTACGCGCCCCAACAGGTCCCGGGGCCCGGAGACGACCTTCCCGCGGGCTCCGTACGAGTGACTACGACAACTCCCGAGGGCACAACCGTGCAGTTCTATCCCCCATCGACCGAGCCGGGATACCAGGAGGCTCCTCCTGCCCCTCCCCGACGAAGACCCGCGGTGCGACGCCCTGCCCAGCGGCCCCGCACTGCTCCGGCCGGCCAACCGCAGGCGAATTCTTCCATAGCAATGCCCAAACCGGTGGAGATGCCCCAAGGGCAAGATCCCCGATCGGGGTGGGGACCGGCAGTGAATCGCGGGCCATCCCGCTAACCGAACGTTGGCAGTAGGGGTGGGGACAGCCCTTTTCGCGTACCCGCCTCCAGCCCCCTGCCTATCGGCTCCTTTGCGCAGGCATCTCAGTTCGTCCGGTCATGAGTTTGGCCGGTTTCGGCAATTGGCGTGCCTTCCTCTTCGCATGTTTGACGCGACGCCGGTACACCCTTCCCCAACAGCAGCCGTGATGTCCCCGGAGGGCCGCGCGGCCGCTCTCGCCTTCCAATCCCTTGACGGGTTGACGATGGTGGAGTACCCTTTCCGCATCCGGACTTGCGGACGGTGTAGACTCGTGCGGATGGGCCTTGGGCTCACGAGTTCGGACATGAAGTGCCGTCAGGAGAACCTTGCATGATCGATTCCCCTTCAAAGAAGGAGGCATGCGGGATTTTTGCCATATACGGGGCTGAAGATCCTGCGCGTCTCATTTACTTGGGCCTCTATGCTCTCCAGCACCGCGGGCAGGAATCCGCGGGGATGGTTCTCAGTGACGGGACGAACGTAACGTCGCACAAAGGCATGGGGCTGATTGCCGACGTGTTCAAGGAGGGGACGCTCCAGGACCTCAAGGGACACATGGGGATCGGTCACGTCCGGTATTCGACTACGGGAAGCTCGATGTTGCGAAATGCTCAACCGTTCCTGGTCGAGCAGATCGATCGGATCTTCGCATTGGGTCATAACGGCAACATCGTCAATGTGGAAAAAATCAGACGAAAGCTGGAATCAAAGGGGGCTATTTTTCAGACTTCCACGGATTCCGAGCTTATTGCTCATCTCGTGCTCCACAAGAAGGGGTCTTTGGAAGAACGACTCGTGAAAACCTTCGAGGAGCTCAAGGGAGCATGGTCGGTTGTTATGCTGACTCCGCAGGGAATTCTCGCCACACGCGATCCCCACGGGTTCAGACCGTTGTGCATAGGACGCAAAGGCGACGCCATTGTTTTCGCTTCCGAGACGTGCGCTCTGGATATCATAGAGGCCGAGTACATTCGAGACGTGGAGCCCGGTGAGATCGTCATCGCCGACCGAAACGGCCTGCGGTCGGTCAAGGGCCCAAAGAAGGCCAATTCGGCGATCTGCATATTCGAGTACATATATTTTGCTCGACCCGATTCAATGATATTCGGACATGGGGTTTACGGAGTACGCAAACAATTGGGGTTCCAGGTTGCTGTGGAAAGCCCCGTGGACGGAGCCGACCTCGTGGTTCCCATGCCGGCCTCGGGAAACTATGCCGCCCTGGGATACGCCCAAGGGAGCGGCCTTCCGTTCGAATACGGCGTCATACGTAACCACTATGTGGGGAGGACGTTCATACAGCCGTCGCCGGCGGTCAGGAACCTCGGCGTCCGACTCAAGCTCAATCCGGTCAGGGAAATCTTGGCGGACAAGAACGTCGTGGTAGTGGACGACTCCATCGTCCGGGGAACCACCAGCAAATTGCGGACCCGTGCCTTGCGGGAAGCAGGCGCCCGAACCATCCACATGCGGGTGAGCTGTCCGCCGATTCGCTATCCCTGTTTCTATGGCATTGATTTCTCATCCAAAGGCGAGCTCATCGCGTGCTCGAACACCGTGGAGCAGATATGCGACTTCATCGGAGCCGATTCTTTGGCCTATCTCAGTCTTGAAGGGATGTTCCGGGCGATGCCGCTGCCTGCCAAGCAGTTCTGTACAGCGTGTTTCACCGGCAAATACCCCATTAAGATATCCGATGAATTCACCAAGACCTGCCTGGAGTGCCGTCCCGTGGAATCGCTCCAGTGGCCGTCACTCCCATCGGACACGTGAGCCCCGGTACGATCCGACCCATTTCGTCGACTCGGCTACACCATACCGGCGATCTCCCCTCCGGAGCGCCTCTTGATGAATAGTTGCGCCAAATCCAGGTCCTCCGGCGTGGTAATCTTCATGTTCTCACGCGAGTCTTCCACCACGACAATCGGGTGCCCCATCATCTCGACGAGGGAGCAGTCGTCCGTTCCGTCCACTCCTTCCCGCTGAGCCTTTCTATGCGCCTCCAGTATCAGGGCTGTACGAAAAGTCTGCGGAGTATGTGCCAGCCAGAGATCCGCTCGGGAAACGGTTTCCAAGAGAGCGCCGCACCTCTTCTTGACGGTGTCCAACACGGGGACGCAGGCCACCGCGGCTCCCGAAGCTTGAGCCGCCTTGATGGTAGCCGTGATGGTCTCGTGAGATACCAGCGGTCTCACGCCGTCGTGAATGGCCACGACGTCGGAATCTGCCGCTCTTTCCAGACCGTTGAGCACTGAAGACTGGCGGGTGGCCCCCCCTTCCACGACAGCGCATACTTTTCCAAGCTTAAACGGGGTGAGCAGCCGCGATCGGCAGAGCTCGGCATCTCCGGGAGGAACGGTAAGTACGATCCGGTCGATGAGGGGGTGTGTCTCAAAGGCCAGGAGCGTTCGCACAAGCACGGGGAGGCCGTTCAGGTCGAGATACTGCTTGGGTATTTCCGTCCCCATGCGGGTTCCTGACCCTGCAGCGGTCACCAAAGCCACGCACGTCATAGCATTGTCTCCATAAGAGGGCTCACTCAGCCCGAATCGCTTCCTCGGCAAGTCGCCGACCACATCGAGGAATCACCTTCGCAGCCCCGACTTTCGCCAAAGTTCCCTTGCCTCGCCCTCCAGAGTGCGGCCGACCCCGCGGGAAATCCTGCCGAACGAGTCGGCTGTATCCAAATCCCGCACGCTTACTTGATTTCCCGTAAGCCGAACGAGTCGAGGCTCCTGTTCCAATACCCTGCTGCAACCCGAGGGTACCGGGGACCGGAGGAAGCTTCTATCCGAACAATAAGAAATCACGTCCCGCTCTTCAGAAATTTCAGAGATTTTAGGGTCTCGAGAACCAGATCCTTACATCCCTCGGGCACATGGATCGTGTGGGTGAGGACCTTATTGTCCTTGAATGCTCGAAAAACCTTGGACTTTCCATCCAGCGAGCCGTTGATCTCCCGTATGAAGCGAACCGAAGCCCCGGTGACCGTCGCCAAGAGGCTCAACGGCAGGTCCCGTGCAAGCTGAATGCCCTCCAGGGTGTCGAATCTCAGTGCGTCGATCTTCGGCACGTCAAACCCGTAATGCCTACGGTGGGTATCGATAACGTACAGAGCGATCCAGCGCGGCACATAATCTTCGGTCTCCCGAGGAAGCTTGATGTCCCAATAGCTCGGCGTGCCGTAAGCTCTCATTCGCCGTCGGGTTTCCGTCAGTCCCGCATTATACGCGGCAGCGGAAACCAGCCAGCTTGCCGGAGTCGTCTTGTCTCCCAGTTTCAGGCGAATCCACTTCAGGTATTTTGCGGCGGAGCGCGTGGAAACGGTCAGGTCCTTTCGCTCATCCTTCAAGTCGTCCACGCGCAGCTTCCAGTTCAAATCTGCGTCGGACGTCTGAGACAGCCGAGCGGTCGGTTTGACGAATTGCCACCAACCGAGCGCCATGGAAGGAGAAATCACGGCGCTGCTGAAGCCGGACTCCAGAGCCGGTAAGAGGGAGAATTCCCCCGGTAGGCCTTCTTCACGAAGAACACCCGCGATGGCGGTGCCGTACCGATCCTTGCGCCTCAGCCACATTCCCGTGGTCGTGCGAAAATCGCCGATAAGATAGTCGATCTGGTGCGAGATGCGAAGCAGTACATCCGGCCTTCCAAGCGGTATTCGCTCTCCGCAGAAGACAAGACTTTCTTCCGTCACGTCCGGAGGCATACTTCGTCTGGGTTTGAGGGACTTCAAGGGAACGGGAGGATTAAATCTCAGGCACTCCAGAACATGCCTACGGATTACCTTTTCGCGGGCCGCTGTTGAGAGATTGTTCCTGCGAGTAACCTCTGCGACGCCGTCAACGATTTCTCTTACGGGTTCGGTCTCCAAGAGATCCGGCGGGAGGTTTGCGCGCCGGAGCATGAATCGGGCAAGCATCCGTCCCGCAGGACCCCATTCTTTGCCCGGTGCGACCGACGCACTCCAGTCCGTCAGCTTGCTGTTGGACGTCAGGCGGCCGTAGTCCTCCAGGATACGTCCATAAACGGCAGGCAGCCCATAGCTGTGAGCCTCGGCGAACGCAACCTCCGCCGCCAGTTGCCGTGAAATGTAGTATGGGGTCAGCAAGGGGATCTTCGCTTGGATTTCCCCTTTGACAACGGGGTAGGCAAGTATGAGGAAGCAGACGGGCGGCAAAATCAGGCACGGGCCGATAGCGTAAAGCACCTTTTTCATGGGCCGCTGCTCATTCGGGAGCTCAGTAAGGTTCTCTCCTCTTTCCCGGTCAATCGCTCCAGCGACCTGATGCGACGGTTGTTTGGGAGAATCTTGAGGGCGGTCCGTGCTCTTCGGGCCGCTCCGTGACGGTCACCCGAGGAAAGGAGAGCGATGATGAGATTCACCCATGCAGGCGCGTAATTCGGGAAGGATTCGACAATCTGATTATAAAGCTCGGCGGCCTCTCCGGTTCTCCCCGCGCGTTCCATGCAGAAGGCCCGATAAAAAAGCGGTCTCGGGTCATTGGGTAACAAGCCGCGACACAACTGGAAAATCCGCGCGCCTCGATCGAAGTCCCCCTCTTCCACGGCCGCCAATCCCGAGGTCAGGAGATCTTCTTTCGTGCCGGCGGGAGTAGGAAGAGGTTTGCGCACGTCACGGGAGGCCTTCAACTGCTGGAGGTTTCTCAACGCAACCCAATTGTCGGGATCTATTTCCAGGGCTTTTTTGTACGCTTCGGCAGCACGGTCCCAACGTTTGAGATCCTCCAGAGAGGCCCCCATCTGCACCAGTGCCTCGGAATTCCAAGGGTCTTCCGCGAGCACTGCCGAAAATGCCTCCACGGCCTTCTCAGGCCGGCAGTCTACTCGCAGCTCCAGTCCCTTGCGAAGCATATCACCGCCCTGCTCGGCCGACACATGGCCGCCGAGAGCCGCAATCAAGGCGATGGATGTGAGAGAAATAACTCTGAAACGCACTCTTGTGTCCGCCTGGTACTACTGGGCTTTTCTGCCGCCTCTCATGGAAGGGACCATCCGGAAGAGTATCCGGCCCTCCTCACATGTTTCAGGGACTTTCCCTGCGGAGACTTCGAGGCTCCTAAACCGGAGTTACGCGACACACAATTTGTTGCCGAAGACAAGGAGGATTACATCTTGGCGGGCCGTCTACCAATCGCCGGACTTCACAAAGATGCTTCCGGAAGACATCAGCTTCGATCCCCATCCACATTTGCCGAAGACGCCCGTCGAGTAAGGCCGATCCGAGCGCTTCGCCACGAGATCCCCGTTGCCTCGGCATCCATGTCCCTAAGATTCAGGGATTTTCGTCGTCGGAATCGCAGGTGCAGTTGGGAAGCTTCCAGGCAAAAACACGCCCGACGCTCGGGAAATAGTAGGGGTCCTCATCCGCGCCCCATCTGCTGCACTTGGCCTGAGCCTCCGATTCCGATCTCACGGCAAAATACTTCGAACATTTGTAGCAGTTGCGGTCAACCACATACTTCCTGCATACCGTGTAAATGATTCTCCCGGGGCCTTGCCCCAATGCCAGATTGGGGATACCAAAGGAGAGCACCACCATGGCCGCCAGAAACATATTCCTTAAGCATCGCATTGTCCGACCCTCCCCGAATTATGAACACTTTCAAGCGTGAAAACCGGAACCGACTCCTCTTCTGTTAGGTTAACTGAAGCATCCTCTTTTGTCAATGCAATCAGATGACCAATAGCCTACGCCTTCCCATCGGTTCTCCTACTCTCGTGAATGAAGCACACGACCTACTTTACCCGGTCGGACGGCGTTATGATTTACCTGCCCGACCCAATACCATGAACATAATCATCGGGTCATACACCGCAAGAGCCCTCAGAGTACTGTTGCCATCGTGGAGCGCTTTGAAAGTTGCGGAAGAAGACAATCCTTTCGGTCATCACGAAGTCCATGGATGGCTCCCTGCACTCCGCCGGCGGGTCTGCCTTAAGTCCCGAGCAGGCGACCCCGTTCCCGGAAAAACCGGGCCGATCTCCGGCGAATACGTTGTCTCAGGCTCACCGGCTCTCTACTCGCGGAATGCCGCGATTCAGTGAGCGGCACTATACGACCGGAGGAATATACCGACCTCGATGCCTCAGTACCGTGAGAATGCTTCGCTTCGCCGATGGGGAAACGCCGGTGGACTTCACCCGGCCGACCTCGACTCACGTGTTGTCTATGTTTATATTGATAAATCAATTTGTTCTATGGTATACTTAAGGCACTTTATTAAGTGAGGCACACTCATGAAAAAACTCTTTCAAGTGACCAAGGTCACCCGGATGCTCAGAATCTCGGAGATTCTCACCGACCTGTCGTCGGACATGACCGATGAAGATCTCCTCACAAAGTATCAGCTCAGTTGGAAACAATTGGAGAAGACCTACCGTAAGCTCTTCTACGGCGGGTACCTCACCAGCGCGGACATGATCAGGCGGATTGTGATGAGGTCGGGCCAGGACTCTTCCCACATTCCCTTCGTCGAAATAGACGATGCCGAAGCCGTGTATGAGTGCGAGATCTGCGGGTACAGCTCGATCATGCATTTCAGCACCTGCCCTCGCTGCCACAAGGTGAATCTGCGCCGTCTCACCAGAAGGGTCTCCTCGACGAACAGCTCGACAGCGGCCCTCCCGCAGTCTTTGGGGACCTGAGGTCTCGTGATGAGACCGGTAAAGGGCCGGCATCCCGGAGTCCCGCTCCGTTGATTGCAGACGCCGAGGAAGATATAATGATGGCTACGAATAACGTGCCCCCTCCTTACCCCGAAGGCACGATTCCGGCTTTCTGATGGCGGCCCTCGGGCTTCCTGACCGGCGTCGGCCGGAGGGCCCTTCGCACGGGGAAGGGGTTGCGGCTTGCCCGCTCCGAATAGGCCGTGGAAGCGGCTTTTCCCTGAGACTTCCCTGTGAAGAGCGGCGCGGTTGATAGGACAAAGCCCTGCCGCTAGTGCAATCTCGTCATTACGGACAGGCTGCCTGGAGGCCCGGAGTACCGATGAGCGACAGCCGACTTTCCAAAACAACGATGAGCGACTCCGGCAACCGCGAGGCCGAACGGACAGTCGCCGCCGGTCTCCGCGTGACCCGGCTGTTTTCCCGTGCCGACCTCGACCCCTTTGACATGGTCCGATGGGAAACACGTTCGGCAACGATTCGAAACGAATCCGGCGATATCGTCTTCGAGCAGCCCGATGTCGAGGTGCCGGTCGGCTGGTCGGACACGGCCCTCAACGTAGTCGCGTCAAGGTACTTCCGTGGAGTCAACGGAACCTCGGAACGGGAGCGCAGCGTTCGGGATCTTGTTTCCCGGATCGTCGATACGATTGCCGGCTGGGGAGTAGATCAGGGCTATTTCGCGTCGGCAGAAAACGCTTCGATCTTCAGAGACGAATTGGCCTGCCTGCTCCTGTTCCAGAAGGCATCCTTCAACAGCCCCGTATGGTTCAATGTGGGCATAGAGCCGATGCCTCAATGCTCGGCGTGCTTCATATTGAGCGTGGAGGATACCATGGAGTCCATACTCCATTGGTACACCCAGGAAGGTATGATTTTCAAAGGAGGTTCGGGAGCGGGGGTCAACGTTTCAAGGCTCAGATCGGCCCGAGAACCGCTCGGCGGAGGAGGCACCGCTTCCGGTCCCGTCTCTTTCATGAAGGCCGCTGACGCGTCGGCCGGGGTGATCAAGTCCGGCGGCAAGACGCGACGTGCCGCCAAGATGATCATTCTGAACGCGGATCATCCTGATATCCTGGCCTTCGTACGATGCAAAGCCAAAGAGGAAAAGAAGGCCCAGGCCCTCGTAAGAGCCGGTTATGAGGCATCTTTCGACGGGGAAGTCTATGCAACGGTAGCATTTCAGAATTCCAATCATTCGGTACGCGTGACCGATGAATTCATGGAGGCCGATCAAAAAGACAAGGAATGGACGACGCGGTTGATCCTTACCGGCGAGCCCGCGGATACGTACCGGACACGGGACCTCTTGAGAGAGATCGCCGCGGCCGCGCATGCATGCGGTGACCCGGGCATTCAGTTCGACACAACCATCAACCGGGCGCATACCTGTCCGGCTACAGCACCCATAAGGGGATCCAATCCCTGCTCCGAGTACATGCACGTGGACGACTCGGCCTGCAATTTGTCAAGTCTCAAGTTGACGGCCTTCCTGGACGAGGAGAACAACTTCGACACGGATGCCTTCCGACACGCAATAGACATCATGATAACCGCGCAGGACATCCTCGTGGACAAGGCGGCTTACCCCTCCCCTACCATTGCGAAAAACTCCCGGAGCATGCGAGCCCTGGGCCTTGGCTTCGCGGACCTGGGCGCGTTGGTGATGAGGCTGGGACTGCCGTACGACTCGGAATCGGCGCGGTCGTGGGCTTCCACCATAACGGGCTTCCTGACCGGAGAAGCGTACCTCCAATCGGCCCGAATCGCGGCAGTTCGGGGACCGTTTGCCCAATTCCCTGCGAATCGGTCGGCGATGCTTGGGGTGCTGAAGACCCATCGGGAGCATCTGCACCAAATTTCCCCGACCGACATTCCGGCACCGATGCTTGCCGAGGCCTTTGAAGTTTGGGATGAGGCCCTCCGTCTGGGACAGGAGCACGGATACTCCAATTGCCAGGCCACGGTGATGGCCCCCACCGGAACGGTCGCGTTCATGATGGACTGCGATACCACCGGCATAGAGCCCGAAATGGCTCTCGTAAAACACAAGATACTATCCGGAGGCGGTCATCTCCGAATAGTCAACAAGACCGTCCCTCGCGCCCTGGAGACTCTCGGGTATCCGGTCGACGAGATTGAGGAAATCCTCGCGACAGTTGAGGAAGCGGGAACCATCGAGGGGATATCCTGCCTGAGACCGGAGCACCTCCCCGTATTTGATTGCGCGTTCAGGCCCATACGCGGGGAGCGCCTGATATCTCCGGCGGGACATCTGAAAATGATGGCCGCGGTGCAGCCGTTCATCTCCGGAGGAATATCGAAGACGGTCAACCTGCCCCGTGATTGCTCGGTTGAAGACATCGAGGAGATTTATCGAGAAGCGTGGCGGATGGGCCTCAAGTCCATTTCGGTCTACCGGGACGGATGCAAGGCCGTCCAGCCCCTGGGACTCACCGGCTCAGAAACCGAGCGACCGGCGCAACCCGTACGGCGACGCCTCCCTGTGGATTGCGGGAGCATCCGCCATAAATTCGAGTTCGCCGGCCAGAAGGGATACATTCATGCGGGATTTTACGACGACGGGACGGTCGGGGAGATCTTCATCCGTATGGCCAAAGAAGGAAGCACGGTCTCCGGTTTGATGGACACCATAGCCACCCTGACCTCCATAGCACTCCAGTACGGCGTCCCCCTCGAAGCTCTCGTCAACAAGTTCAGCCACGTCCGCTTCGAGCCTTCGGGTTTCACCAAGAACCCGGACGTTCCGTACGCCAAATCCCTCACCGACTACATCTTCCGTTTCCTGGGGACGCGGTTTCTCACGGAGCAGCAGCAGATGACCGCAGGGCTCCTGCCCATGGGAGATGCTTCAAACGTGAGTCCGGATGATTCTCAGCGTTTGGCCGCACCCCACACGGAAACGGGGCTTCCCCATCAGACCGGCCTCCCCTTCAATGCCCAATCCGACGCACCGGCCTGCCATGATTGCGGCGCCATCATGGTGCGCAACGGCTCATGCTACAAATGTCTCAACTGTGGCGCAACCAACGGGTGTTCGTGAGGATTACCGGGACCTGAGGAAATGCAGGAACGGGTGACACAGTGCATGTCCTGCCGGCGCGCCACGTTGCTAGACCGGCGGAGACCAATTCCTGACCGAGCGATTGGTCCCCCTTCGGAACAAACCGCTCCCCTCCGGCCTATTCGCCGTCGTATATACCATTGGAATCACAGAAAAGGCAGTCGTCCACTACCTCGCCGCCCAGCCTGGCACACTCGGATCTGGTGTGCTTAACGCATTGCGGCTCAGTCTTCTTTCAGGTGCATCCGCGCAGGCAGCAATTGATAAGGTCCCCGCCGGACTGATTCTCCGAAGCACCGACCACCCCTCCGAAGACCATGAGCACCGTGAGGCAGATCACTGCCAAGAATTTCTTCATTATCGACTCCTTACCCAGCTCGGCTCAATCGCCCCTCGCCGTTTTGGAACACCGGCAAGAGAGAACTCGGAGGAGCATCGCACTACTCCCTCTCCGTGTAAGATGAGGAGGTTACGTCCGGCTCCCTTCCCGAAAGACCGTCAAGCCATGCTAGGTCGGCAAGCTGTCCATCCGAGGCCGCATCCCGGAGACCGGTCATCGGGTTGCTTTTGTTCCGTCGAATCTGATGAGCCAGGGAGTAGGTAGCATAAAACCTGCGCGTCCGTAAAGCCGGAAGAATTCGTGGCGGGGAGATCCTCTCCGTGCTCTGTCGCGGCCGGCGCAAACCCTGTAATGACGGGGAGCGAAAAGAAAATGCTTACATTCCGGGGGCTATTATGCTATTTGACAAAGTTTCAGGAAAATCGTTTACCGGTGGAGGCCTCCCCCAGTGCTTGAAATTCTGAGCCGAGGATTCCGGGACGTCCGGCAATATCTCCAGGGAATGAGAACCCTTACTGAGGAAAACCTCGGTGAGGCGCTGCGGATGATTCGCGTCTCGCTCCTGGAAGCGGACGTGGAATTCCAAGTAACCAAGTCCTTTCTCGACAGGGTCAAGGAGCAAGCCCTCGGGGAAATCGTCCGGACTAGCGTCAAGTTCAAAGAACGAAAGCTCAAGGTCTCCCCGGGAGACCATTTCATTAGACTGTGCCATGACGAGCTGGTTCGACTCATGGGCCCTCAGGACCCTTCTCTGAACCTCCTCGGCAAGCCGGTGAGCCGGATCATGATGGTCGGCCTGCAGGGGTCCGGTAAGACCACCACGGCTGCCAAACTCGCCCGCTTCCTCACCAAGCAGGGGAAAAGGCCGATGCTGGTGGCTGCCGACGTCTACCGTCCGGCGGCCGTGGACCAGTTGAAGCGGCTGGGCGCGGACCTCGATATCCCCGTCTATTCCGACGGAGGGGCCTCACCTCCGGAGATTTGTGAAAAGGCCGTCCAGGATGCCGCCACATTGGGATGCGACGTGGCGATTTTCGACACCGCCGGTCGTTTGACCGTGGACGAGCTCCTCATGGAAGAGCTCTATCGCATCCAGGAATTGACTAGTCCGGAAAACGTCCTTCTCGTGTGCGACGCCATGATCGGCCAGGAATCGGTCAACGTGGCCAGGGCCTTTAACGAGAAGATCCGCCTTACAGGATTCATCCTCACCAAGCTCGACGGCGACGCACGCGGCGGTGCCGCCATCTCCATTAAGGAGGCCACAGGCGTCCCCATCAAATTCGTGGGCATGGGGGAAGCCCTCGATCGGTTGGAAGAGTTTCGACCGGACGGGTTGGCCTCGCGCATATTGGGATTCGGGGATGTGGTCGGCCTCGTCAAGGATTTTGAGGAGGTCGTTGACGAAAAGAAGGCGGAAGAAGACGCGATGCGCATGCTTCGCGGCGACTTCAGTCTCAATGACTTCCTCAGCCAAATCAGGTCGATTAAGAAGATGGGTCCGCTTCAGGACCTCGTGGAGAAGCTCCCTTTCTTCTCCGGCGGACTGCCCGGCGCGACCCAGGTGGACGACAAGGAACTGGTACGCGTGGAAGCGCTCATCAGCTCCATGACACCGACTGAACGGCAGCGGCCCGAGCTCATCGACGAGAGCAGGATACGCCGCATAGCGAAAGGCTCCGGTCGAAAAGAATCGGAAGTTCAGGATCTCCTGAAAAAGTTTGGCGAAGTGCGCGACCTCATGGTGGCCATGGGGGGCGGCAAGCTTCGGGGTCGGTTTAAGAGACTCAAGGGTCTCAGAAAAAGGCTCGGCGGAGGATTCGGTGCCCTAACGGGAGGCCAAGAGCCGGAGATTACACCGGATAATCCATTTGGGCTTCCCGAGATGAAGACGGGCAAGACGGTGTCTAAAAAGACACTGGAAAAACAGAGAAAGAAGAGCAAACAGGCACGACAGGCGCGGAAGAAACAGAAAAAGCGCTAGCTCGGGACGATTTCGGCGCGCGGTGAACGGACCTAAGGGTCCGCAGGCCCGGCAAACCACAAACGAAAACACCAGCCATTATCGGTCAGGAGACTGAACTGCCGCGCGGGAGCCGTGCCGGCAGCCCATGAGACGGGGGCAGAAACGAAGCCGCATCTTCCCAAGGGCGGTACTTTAGTCCTGCCCGGTCTCTGCTGCGGGATGATTGTCGCGAAGTAGTCGGCGAGCTTGGCCTTGAAGAGAATCAACTGTTTTCATCCCGGTTCGGAGGAACCGGATCCGGGTCCACACTCACAACGGAGGAAACAATGTTCGTAGATCTGATCGGTATGATTATTCTCGGATTGATCAGTGCGGCTTTCAGCTACTACAACAAGAACTATTACGTCAGGGTGTTCAACGATATCCTGGGCAGAGAAGAGGATGAAGGGGCTGCCGCCCGTGTGGGACGCGGCTTCTTCTACGGTTTCTTCCTTCCCTTCTACTTCGTACTGCTGGTATTCGGGCTTGGATGCCTCATAGCGTTTCTCATCGTGGCGGGCATCATCGCCGCGTTGATCTTCGTTCTGGTTTGGGTAACCGAAAAGATACTCCCCAACGACTGGATCGGCGGGGTGTGCATTCAGTTGTTCGAGAAAGTAGGCCTCCGCGGACCGGTTGTGCCGCCGGCCCCCGCGGCGACTACCGAAGGGACGGAGACCAAGGCCGAATAGGCATCACCGTCTCGTTAAAGCACTCGGCAAGGAGCTTTCCCCCTTGCCGTGGTTTGCGAGGAAAGCGAACGGTCGAGGTACGCGAACGGGCTCCGGATTTCCTACGACGATCACGATCGGGGAGAGAGGACCCTGCGGGCTTCACCGGTAGGGGTTCGTTTCCGTCACACACAAAAAAGAGCCGCCCCGGCTATTTATGGCAGGGCGGCTTTTCTTGTGATGGCTTATCCGATATGAGCACGGTATTTCCCGCACTGAGGGACCGAGCCGATAAAAGTTCTACTCCTTCTTGAGCCTCGCCTCCAGGTCCGCCAGTTCCTGCCAAATTTGGGCAGGCAGTCGATCCCCGAAGCTTTCGAAGTGCTCCTTGATCAGGGGAACTTCGGCCAGCCACTCATCCTTGCTGACGTGGAGCAAGGCCGCCATGGCATCCGGAGCCACATTGAGGTGGGTCAAATCCAATGCGTCCGAGGTAGGCAAGCGCCCGATGGGGGTATCGACTGCTTGGCCCTTGCCGTCCACTCGTTCGAAGATCCATTTGAGCACCCGGCAGTTCTCGCCATAGCCCGGCCACAGGAACTTACCCCCGGCGTCTTTCCTGAACCAATTCACGTAATAGATTCTTGGAAGCACGCTCGGGTCCGCGGAAGCTCCTATTCTCAGCCAGTGGGCAAAGTAGTCGCCCATGTGGTACCCGCAGAAGGGAAGCATTGCCATGGGGTCGCGACGCAGTTTTCCCACTTTGCCTGCGGCCGCAGCGGTTGTTTCGCTGCTCGTGATAGCGCCGAGGAACGTGCCCTGCTTCCAGTCGTACGCCTCGGTGACGAGGGGAATCACCGTCGATCGACGCCCCCCAAAGAGAATCGCATCAATGGGCACCCCGTTGGGATCTTCCCATTCCGGCGCGATGACGGGGCACTGCCTGGCCGGGGTCGTGAAGCGCGCGTTGGGATGGGCGGCGGGTCTCTCGCAGTCCGGTTGCCAGGGGCGACGCAGCCAATCCATCAATTCGTCCGGCTCCTTATCGGTCATCCCCTCCCACCATACATCGCTGTCTGTGGTCATGGCGCAGTTGGTGAAAATGGAGCTGTGGGCCGCGGTGAGGATGGCGTTCAGGTTGGATTTTGCGCTGGTACCGGGTGCCACTCCAAAAAAACCCGCTTCGGGATTGATGGCCCTCAAACGTCCGTCCGCGCCGAATTTCATCCAAGCGATGTCGTCTCCGACGGTTTCCACTTTCCAACCCGGAATCGTGGGGATGAGCATTGCCAGATTCGTCTTTCCGCAAGCTGAGGGAAACGCTCCGGTCACGTAGTGCACCCGGCCCTCGACATTGGTAAGCTTGAGGATCAGCATATGCTCGGCCATCCAGCCTTCGTCCCGTGCCTGCACCGATGCTATGCGCAAGGCGTGGCATTTCTTTCCCAGCAGTGCGTTGCCTCCGTATCCCGAACCGAAGGACCAGATCTCGCGGGTATCAGGGAAGTGACAGATGTACTTGTGCTCGGCATTGCAAGGCCAGGGCACGTCCGGACCTTTGGCATCGAGAGGAGCCCCCACCGAATGGAGGCCCTTGACGAACTCCCCGTCCGTTCCCAGGACGTTGAGGACTTCGGTTCCCACCCTGGTCATGATGTGCATGTTGGCGACGACGTAAGGAGAATCGGTGAGCTCTACGCCGATCCCGGCGATGAGAGAACCGGTAGGCCCCATGCTGTAGGGAATGACGTACATCGTCCTTCCCCGCATGGCCCCGTCAAACAATCCTGAAAGAGTGCGCTTCATTTCGCCTGGGTCTGCCCAGTTGTTGGTCGGGCCGGCGTCTCCCTGGTTTTTGGAACAGATGTATGTGCGGTCCTCGACCCGGGCCACATCGGCTGGGTCCGACCTGACGAAGATACTGTTGGGTCGTTTAGCATCCGCCAGCGGAATTGCGGTTCCGGCATGAACCATCAATCTGAGCATCAGTTGATACTCGGCTTCCGAGCCGTCGCACCAATAGACTCGATCGGGCTTGCACATGTTCGCCATTTCGTATACCCAGTCTGCAAGCTTGTTGTGCTTGACCATGATCACTCCTTCATTCTTGACGTTCTCAGGACAAGGGCCGACTCCATCAACGCCGCAAGACGGTCGTCTTCCCGCACGATCAACAACGATCTATTCATGGGCCGAAAAGTGGAAAGTCCCGCGGGCCGAAAAAAGGTCGCATTTTTGTACCCCAGAATCTTAGATCTTATATCACTGCGTCGTGGCGGCCAAGAACAAATTTGGCCTGATGATATACTCGACAAGGTGATCCGACATTTCCGGCAGATCGCCTCCGGCCAGGGCGGCAAGGTCTTCTTCCGCGCCGCGCTCTAACCCTTGAGGCGGGCCGGGCAATCGCATGGGACTGTTTTTCCTCCCTGTCTCGGGTTGCCTTTTCCGCGCGAAACGGATACCACTTTTTTGCCGGTACGCGGAAATGAGTCAGCCGACGCGGCCGGCGTGCCGTTCGAGTGCGGAGCATACTCGCAAGAAGGGAAAAAGTGCCTCCACCGCTATCTCGCCCGACAGAGAAACCGCAAAGGTCGCCTGCCTCCCTGTGCACGCGTTGGATTGCCGGTGCGCTCTGTCTGCTCTGGTTGACGGGATGCGTGCCCGCGATCTTTAACCGCAAGCCCGGCTCTGTAGGAGGGGGCAAGCCTGAAAAGGCCTCGACGCTCATCAAACCGCGTGTGTCGGCGGGAGCGGAGGGAGATTCGCGGGAAAAGGATTCCCGGGGGAAAGAACCGGGCAAAGAGGGGAAACAGGACGACAAGCCTGAGCAAAGGGCCACCCTTCCTTCCGAAAAGCAGACTCGCTCGATCCTAGTCAAGCCTGAGAGAGGGACGGCATCTCCTGAGGCAAAGGATTCAGCGGGAACGACTCCTCCGGCGGCAAAGAAGACGTTCGGGGGGCCTGCGTTTCCGAAGACGGTTGAGGAGAGACTCGCGTCCGGCTCCGAAACGGGCGACGATCTCGGCAACGATTCCGGCTCAATCAAAAAACACGATCATCTTCAGTACGTCCAACTGATCGAGGAGAAGGCGCGAGAGATGCTCAAGGAGCACCGGGACGCGTCCCTGGTGAGAATCTGTAAAGACTCCACCACCGATCAATGGACAATGAACGTTTATGGCAAGGATGCCAAGAGCTATTCATTTATCTCGTACACATGGGACGAAGTGGACGAGAAATGGGAGAAGAGCTTCGAATCGCGTAAGCAACCGCTCAAGAGATGGAAAAGCCACTTGGATTTTTCTGCCGCACGCAAGACGTGCAAGGTGCTGAAAGGCAGTTTGGACTAATGAGTACTGAAGGTGCTCGAGTATGGGTTTGCACCCAGGTCTGCCGGAAGGGATACCGAGCGCCGGCCGGAGCCTTGGGGTCGCTCGGCGCCTCCCATTTGGGTCGGTAATCTGGTAACCTGCCTGAGAGGGCACACGCGGTGAAACATCCAAAGCTCATGGAGGTTCAGAGTTGTCTGTGCACGTAAATCAACGGCGTGACGGATCGAACGGAGCCGCTGCGACGAGGTCGGGTGCGGCGGCATTGTTGTTCTTCTGTTCGATTGCGTTGGTGGCGGCAGGTTTTGCTTGCTCCCCCGCGTTGGGCAGCCAAACCAGAGATCAATGCGAAAAGTGCTGCAAAAGCAAGGAAACCGACGAGTACTACCTCGAGCAATGCAAGTTGAAGTGCTTCAGGGCCCCCGACCACTGTAAAGCTAAAGGGGCCGCAGAAAGGGCCGTTCAGCCGACCCCGACGCCGGCTCCTGCGCCGGAGCGCAAACCGGTCGCGAAGCCTCGTCCGGCCCGCGCGCAGCTCAAGTATCCCAATCCGCTGCGGATCGTTCCCGGCAAAGAGTGGGAGGCTGCCGCGCTCATTCTCACCTTGAACGGCATTCCCGCGCAACATCGCAACCATCAGAAGGCGATGCAGGCCATGATTGCGGTGCTTCTCGACTTCGTAAAGCGAAACCCGCAGGGAGGAGAGCTTCCGACAACCGCCTTGGAGGCGATAGTCAGGAAGTACAGGTAGAGGCTGGATCGCCGATTCCGTCCGCTGTTGACGGAGAAATGGCTTCATCCCTGATCGCGAGGGTAGTCGTGGCAGAGCTTCCCGGTGCGCCTGCAGTGGGGGTCGAGGTTCCCGGAGGAGAAAGCGACAACCGCTTATGAAAGGCCCGTTCCGAACATGTTCCTATCGATTGGTCCGGAAGCTATGCCTCGCCGGTCTTGTGGCGTTGTCCTGCGCGATTGTCGGCGTCGCAGGAGAAAATCCTGACGGTTTGTCTCGGCCTCAGCTCTTCCCTTCGCCTTCCGAAAAATCCCAAACTCAGTCCCCTCTGTTCCCGACGTGGTGGGGCAGGCCACCCCAAACCGAGTCCGTGATCGACTGCAAAGAGCCCGGCAAGTGTGTCGCCTGCCACCAGGAAAATGCCAAAATGGACGCGTCTCACGCTATCGCGTGCGTACGCTGCCACAAAGGGGATCCCTCCTCGGAAGACCGTGAGACCGCGCACCGCGGCCTTATATCGGACCCCGGAGACCTGAGAACCGTAGGGAAGACCTGCGGAGCCTGCCACCCGGAAGAGGCGCGAAGGGTTCCACGCTCGACAATGACTCTTGCGCCAAGGATGATAAACCAGACCCGATTCGCGTTCGGGGCTCAAGAGAGTCCGGACCCGATCTATGGGACCGTTGCCGTTAATGGAATGAAACAGGTGCCCTACCCTTCCGGTTCCTCCGCTCTGGCGGACGACCTGCTGAGACGCTCCTGCCTCCGCTGCCATCTCAATACCCGTGGCTCGGCGAGATGGGGCGAGCGCCGAGGAATGGGCTGCTCCGCCTGCCACGTGCCCTACTCCAACGGCAACGAAGATAAAGCCGCTCGTCACCGCCTGGTCAAGAGCGTCGGGATGACTGCTTGCCTCAAGTGTCACAACTCGAGCCACGTCGGTGCGGACTATGTGGGGCTGTTCGAGAAGGATTTCAACCGCGGGTTCGCCTCACCCTTTGTTGAAGGGCATCAACCTCAACGCATCTACGGCGCGGAGCAGCACCGCCTCTCAGCCGACGTCCACTTCAAGGCAGGGATGGATTGCATGGATTGTCACACTCTGGACGAGGTTCACGGAACCGGCGAGATATCGCGGTCCCCACTCAACGGAGTAAAGATCTCTTGCGAAGGGTGTCACGTCAACGGGGACCATCCGGCAGTGCTGAAGAGTGACAACGGAGAAATGACACTGCTGAAGGGGGCGGGAAGAAAGATCCCACCGTGGAGCCCGGACAAGAACCCGCACAAAGTGGAAAACCACCGGAGCAAGCTGCGATGCTCCGCGTGTCACGCGGCCTGGTCCTTCCAGGACTACGGATTCCATCTGATGCTCGAAGAGCGGGCCGACTACTGGAAATGGGCCTCCAATGCGGCACAGAACGATCCCCAGATTCAGGAGCTGCTCCTGAAAAACGTCGGGACATACGTGGAGCTGGTTCCGCCCCGGTCAGGCGCGGTGCCGCCTAAACCATATGAAGAGTGGACTCCTCCTGAAATGAAAGATTGGCTCACGGGAGAGATACGACCCGGAGCTTGGTTTAGAGGTTTCACAGCCCGAAGATGGGCTTTCCCACCGTTGGGTCTCGATTCCCGCGGGCGTGTGAGCATCATGCGGCCCATGCGCCAGTACGTAGTCTCCCATGTGGATTCCCGGGACAATATCCTCCTCGATCGGGTGGTTCCGACCACGGGAAAGGGCGACCCGGCACTCATATGGAATCCGTACGAGCCGCATACCACGTCTGCCAAAGGGAGGGCTTGTCACGAGTGTCACGGCAACCCCAAGGCCGCGGGGTTGGGCGACGGGATGCAGGGCTTTGAAAAACCGGGATTCCATCCCCTCTGGCGACCTGAGTCGCAGATTCCGGGTCATTCGTTTCGCTGGGACGCCCTCGTGGATGACGACGGAAATCCCCTCCAAAAGAGCACCCTGCCGGGTGCAGGTCCGTTGAGTGCTTCCATGGTGAAGAGGCTTCTTCATCCCTCCCCTCGACACCGAGCACTCTGGTATAAGTATTTGAAGCAGATGGGAAGCGCCCCTTGACACGCGCAGACGCTCGCACTATCCTGACACACTTGACTTCGGTGCGAGCCTTTGCCCTGCAATCGGCGCACGGGAGACGGGGAGAACCATGAAAATCACAAGCGAAGAAGTCGATTACGTGGCTGTGCTCGGACGGCTCACCCTGGAGCCTGAAGAAAAGATCAAGTACCAGTCCCAACTGGACGACATCCTCAAGTACATGGAGATGCTCTCGGAAGTGGACACCGACGACGTCGAGCCCATGGCCGGCCCCGTCGAGTTGTACACCCCGTTGCGGGAGGATGAAGTCAAACCCTCGCTCCAGGTGGATGAAGCTTTGGCCAATGCACCGGAACGGGAGGGGTCTTCCTTCAAGGTCCCCAAGGTAATCGAATAACCCCACGTCTTCGGCGAATTCCCCGAAACGTGAGCAAAACATGTACCAATAGCGGAAGGAACGAGACCGTGTCCGAGCTCTATGAATTGACCGCCTGGGAGCTGGCCGGGCTTCTAAAGGAGAAGAAGGTCGGCTCCGTAGAGATAACCAATGCCGTGCTCAAGAGAATTGAAGAAGTTGAAGACCGTGTCAACGCATACGTGACGGTTACCCCGGATTCCGCCTTGGAGCAGGCGAGAGAAGCCGACCGCAGACTCGCAGCCGGTGAGGCCGGGCCCCTGACCGGAATACCGATCGCGGTCAAAGACAATATGTGCTTCAAAGGACGCAAGACCACATGCGGGTCACGCATCCTGGCAAACTTCGTTCCTCCGTACGACGCCGCCGTGGTCGAGCTGCTCAGAAAAGAGGGCATGGTCATTCTCGGCAGCGCCAATATGGATGAATTCGCCATGGGGTCTTCCACCGAGACATCCCACTGGGGACCGACACACAACCCCTGGAATCTGGAGGCCACTCCCGGTGGGTCCAGCGGCGGCTCGGCCGCTGCGGTAGCAGCCTGTGAAGCTATTGTGGCCCTCGGGTCGGATACGGGAGGATCGATCCGTCTCCCCGCCAGCTATTGCGGCGTGACTGGAATGAAGCCCACCTACGGAGCAGTTTCGCGGTACGGATTGGTAGCCTATGCCTCAAGCCTCGACCAGATAGGCCCATTCGGCCGTGATGCGAAAGATCTGGCTCTGCTGCTCAATGTGATATGCGGTCACGATCCCCGGGATTCTACGTCGGTGCCGAGGGAGGTTCCCGATTTTACGACCTTTCTCGACAAACCGGTCAAAGGCATGACCCTGGGCATGCCCAAGGAGTTCTTTTCAAAACTGGATAACCCTGATGTGGAGCGCTGTATAGGCGAAGCCAAATCGGTGATGGAGAGCATGGGTATCTCGTTCGTAGAGCTCTCCCTCCCCCATCTCGATTACGGAATAGCAGCCTACTACATCATTGCTCCCAGCGAAGCCTCCTCCAATCTGGCCAGGTACGACGGCGTGAAATACGGTCACCGTGCCGAAGGCTTCACCAGCATGATCGACATGTATTGCAAGACCAGAGCGGAAGGATTTGGACCCGAGGTCAAACGTCGCATCATGTTGGGCACGTACGCGCTGTCATCGGGATACTACGACGCCTATTACCTCAAAGCCGCCAAGGTGAGAAGCCTTATCACCCAAGACTTCCGCAAGGCCTTCGAGACGTGCGATGCGGTATTCTGCCCGACGTCGCCGACTCCTCCTTTCAAGATCGGCGAAAAAATAGACGATCCCATCCAGATGTACTTGACCGACGTGTTTACCATTCCCGTGAACATGGCAGGTCTTCCCGGCATAGCCCTCCCCGGAGGATTGTCCGCAGATGGGCTTCCCGTAGGATTTCAGCTTATTGCCCCCCATTTTGAGGAAGCCCGCCTGGTTCAACTGGCAGCGGCCTTTCAAAGAGAGACCGACCATCATCTCAAGAGACCCCCGCTATAGGATGGAGTCATGGAATACGAGCCTGTCATAGGACTGGAAGTCCACGCTCAACTGTTGACCGATTCAAAGGCCTTCTGCTCGTGCACCACCCGCTTCGGCGCGGAACCGAACGCGAACACCTGCCCCATTTGCCTGGGCATGCCCGGGGTTCTGCCGGTGCTGAACCGCAAGGCGCTCGAATTCACGGTACGGATGGCCCTCGCGTGTAACTGCACCATTAATGAAATGAGTCGATTCGCGAGAAAGAACTACTACTACCCCGATCTCCCGAAGAATTACCAGATATCCCAATATGAATTGCCCGTTGCCACCGGTGGGTGGGTCGAGATCGAGACGAGCGACGGCCCCAAACGCATAGCCTTGACCCGTATCCACATGGAAGAGGACGCGGGAAAGCTCATCCATGACGACCAAAGGCCCGTCTCCTACGTGGACCTGAACCGTACCGGCGTCCCCCTCATCGAAATCGTCTCGGAGCCGGAGATCACCTCCCCCGAGGAAGCGGCGGCCTACCTGCGTGCGCTCAGGTCCATGCTCGTGTACCTGCGCATATGCGACGGCAACATGGAGGAAGGGAGCTTCCGTTGCGATGCCAACGTCTCCTTGCGGCCCAAGGGATCGACGGGACTGGGAGTCAAGACCGAGCTCAAGAACATGAACTCTTTCCGGTTCGTTCAGAAAGGGCTCCAGTACGAGATCGACCGCCAGAACACGGCACTGGAGAACGGCGAGCGGATCGTGCAGGAAACCCGCCTCTTTAATTCGAGCACGGGAGTCACAGCCTCCATGAGGAGCAAAGAACAGGCCCACGATTATCGTTACTTCCCCGACCCGGATCTGCTGCCCCTGCGCGTTGCCCCGGAACTGGTGGAACAGATTCGAGGAGAGCTGCCGGAGCTCCCGGCGGAAAAGAGGGAACGTTTCGTCAGAGACCTGGGCATTCCCGGGTACGACGCGGGAGTCCTCACCGCGGATCGAGACCTTGCAGCCTATTTCGAAGGGACGGTGGAGCTCTTCCCCAACCCCAAGGCCGTAAGCAACTGGATCATGACGGAAATGATGAGGAAGCTCAAAGGAGAGGAGAACGGCATCGCCGAGTGCCCGGTCTCGCCGCAGCAGCTTGCGGATCTCCTCAAACTCATTGATGACGGGACCATCTCGGGGAAGATGGCCAAGACCGTCTTCGAGGAGATGTTCGCGACGGGTCAGGGCCCTGACGTCATCATCAAGGAGAAAGGACTCGTTCAGGTGTCCGATGCAGGGGAGCTCCTCTCCATCGTGAACGAAATACTGGACAAGAATCCCGGCGAAGTTTCCAAGTACCTCGGGGGGAAAACCCAGCTCATGGGATTCTTTGTGGGTCAGATCATGAAGGCCACGAAGGGCAAGGCAAATCCGGCGATGGTCAACCAACTCCTTGCCGAGGAGTTGAAGAAGCGGGGTTGATGGAGAATCCACGAGACATCCGCTCCACCCATTCAGTCGATGGGCACTCGGGTCCATGACCGGCGAGTGCCCCCCCCCTTCCCGGTTATTTCCTCGCAGAGCGCGCTGGTTCTCTTGCCTTGCTAACGGCCATAGCTTATTCTTAAGCTAGACTAACATTTCATGAGCGCAACGTCGTGGTAGGAAAATTTTTCTCGTCACCGAGCAGTCCGGGACAGACTTCGCGAAAAACCGAGGATGTTGCCATCGCGGGAAGTCGGGGAAGGATGTTGGGGCGGGAAAAAAGACTTGAAATGACTCGTCTCCCGATGGCATAATATGCAGTTACGGCATTACGACGGAAAGGCTCGACTGTTTACAAAATGGAAACAAACCCCATTGAAATTGTCGTCTACCACTGTCGCAACCTCCGTCTGTTCAAGGACGGCGAGCACAAAATCTTCGCCAGGTCCAGGCCGGGCCTGAAGCTCGTTGCGATTCCATGCTCCGGCAAAGTGGAAGCCCACCACCTCCTCAAGACCCTTGCCGGGGGTGCCCAGGGCGTTCTGGTGCTGGGGTGCGCCGAGAAGGCGTGCCAATACCTGGAGGGGTCCCATCGTTCGCATAAGCGGGTCGATTACGCACGCTCCTGGCTTGAAAAACTGGCCATAGAACCTGAACGACTCGAGTTCGTGCATCTGCCGCCCATGGATAGCGAAGCGCTGGACAAGATCTTGAAGGAATTCACCCATAAGCTTGAATCCTTCGGAAGCATATCCCCCGTCGCAAGAATACAAGCCGGCTGACCACCCCTAGAGGACAAATCGGCTCCAGCGTGATGACGCCGAATAAGGCGTGGTCGAGCGCGCCTGGGACCGGCACGTGGCTCAGCCTGCCAAGGAGGAAATCCGTGATTGTTGCGGAGCTTAAGGAAATAAGTGAGATCAGGAGCATGATCGACCGGTACGGTTCCGTGCTGGTGGTCGGATGCGATTCCTGCGTTGCCGAATGCGCAGCGGGCGGACAGAGGGAGACGATGCTTCTGGCTGCCGCTATCAGGCTCTCTTACGCCAAGGAAGGCAAACAACCGGTAATTACCGAGGCGTGCCTGGACAGGCAGTGCGTGGATGACTTTATTGAAGGGATAGCAAGCCAGGTGCCGGAGCATGAGGCGATCCTTTCCCTCGGCTGCGGCGCCGGTGTTCAGGCGCTCGCGAGGGTTTATGCGGACAAGCCCATACTCCCCGCGTTGAACACCCTCTTCATCGGAGAGACCGAGATGAGGGGTGTCTGGCAAGAGAATTGTCTCGGATGCGGACAATGCAAGTTGGGTCATTTCGGTGCCGTGTGCCCGGTGACCCGTTGCTCCAAACGACTGATGAACGGCCCCTGCGGAGGTTCCAAAGAGGGTCGCTGTGAAGTCAACAGAGAGATCCGCTGCGGCTGGGACATGATTATACAGCGGCTCGAAGCCCTGGGTGAACTTGATAGACTGAGCGAGTACGTGCCTCCCGTGGATTGGTCCACGTCTCATTCCGGAGGCCCGCGCCGCATTGTGAGGGAGGATCAAAAACCGTGAAGACCGAAAGCCGTCTCGAAAAGATACTCCAGGCAGGACATTTCGCCGTTACGGCGGAGTGCGGACCGTCCAAAGGCGCGGATGTGGCTGCCCTCAAACAGAAGGGCGAGTATCTGCTGGGCTGCATTGACGCCGTCAACGTCACGGACAACCAGACGGCCATCGTCAGGATGTCGTCCGTGGCCGCGGCCGGCATACTCAAAGGCATGGGACACGAGCCCGTCCTGCAAATGGTTACGCGGGACCGAAACCGCATAGCTCTCCAAAGCGACCTGTTCGGGGCATATGCGCTGGGTCTGCGCAACGTGCTCTGTCTGACCGGTGACCACCAATGCTTCGGAAACCAGAAGGAGGCCGTGGGGGTCTTCGATCTCGATTCCATCCAGTTGCTCAGAACCGTTCGGGACATGCGGGATAATGGGACCATCATCGGCGGTGAGGCGATTCAGGTTCCTCCCAAGATGTTCATCGGGGCAGCAGCGAATCCCTTTGCAGACCCCGTGGGCTGGAGAGTGGTTCGTCTTGCCAAGAAGGTCGAGGCTGGAGCGGACTTTATCCAGACGCAGTGCATTTTCAACATCGATCGGTTCTCCCAGTACATGGCCCAGGCCGTGGACATGGGCTTGACCGAGAAAGTCTCCATTCTGGCGGGAATCACTCCGCTTAAGAGCGTAGGCATGGCACGCTACATGGCCGCAAAAGTAGCAGGAATGGACGTGCCCGAGGAACTGATCCAAAGGATGGCCGGCGTTCCCAAGGAGCAACAGGCGGAAGAAGGAATCAAGATCGCCGTGGAAACCATCCACAAGGTCCGTGAGATCAAGGGCGTGGCCGGTATTCACTTGATGGCCATCGAGTGGGAGCACAAAGTCCCTGAGATCCTTAAAGCCGCAGGGCTTACCTCGAGACCGGAAGTCTGACGGACGCACGGGTCGGCGGACGTTTCGGATTCTCATGTTAGGACGGAAAAATGCCCAAGAAGTACCATATTCACGTGCAAAGTGCCCCCAACCGGTACCCGACCATCGGTAAATCCGGGATCGTCGATTGGGGCGAAGGATGTCTGAAATGTGCGGAGTGCGTGAAGCACAAATGCATATACGGCGTATATCGTAAGCGGAAGTTTTCTACGGACATCCTGGGCGATACCATTGATGAATTGTGCAAGAACTGCTTCCGATGCGTTCAAGGCTGCCCCAAGCGTCTCATTCACAAGACCTTGAATCCGGAGTACGAGTCCCTCGGAGACCACGTGTACACTCCGGACATCATATCCATTACGTGGAATCAGGCGGAATCGGGAAAAATTCCCGTTTCCGGTGCGGGATACGGCGGAGCTTTTTCCGGTCCCGGATTCGATTCCATGTGGACCGACATGAGCGAGATCGTCCGCCCCACTCGTGACGGAATTCATGGGAGAGAATATATCTCCACCGTCGTGGATCTGGGGAGGCGGCCGGGCAGACTGGAATTCGCCGGCGACGGAAAGTTGCTCACGCAACCCCTTTCGTCCCTTCGGATTCCCATACCGATCGTCATCGATCTCTTCCCCTTCGGCGACCTGTCACTTGAGGTGTGGACCGCAGCAGCCACGGCAGCCCAGACGCTGGAAACTCTGATGGTGGCTCCTGAGGAGGTTGCGCGGGATCTGCAGGGATTCGGGGACGTGCTCGTTCCGTTCATCGAGTCCGATAGACCCGACACGGAGTGGGCCAAAGGCTTCCGTATGGTGGAGATACCCGACGGTCCCAGGGCCGTGGAATCTCTGAACGCCCTCAAGAAAGCAAACTCAAACCTGTTGGTTGCGGTGAGGATGCCGGCTCTTTCCGAACCCGGGAGGATCGAGCGCATTGTCGAATTGCACCGTGCCGGCATTGATACGATCCACTATGTCGCCGACCAGTGGGGAAACGAGCCGGGGGTCGAGAACGGTCTGCACTTGAAGGACGTGATCAAGGAGGTCCATGCAGGCCTGTTGGACAAAGGGGTAAGAGACGAGATAACGTTCGTCGCCGGTGGCGGCATAGCCATGGCCGAGCACGTAATAAAGGCCATACTCTGCGGTGCCAATCTGATCAGCGTCGAGGTCCCTCTCCTTGTCGCCCTGGAGTGCCGGGTTTGCCGGAATTGCCGGGAAGGAGGCTCCTGTCCGGTGCACCTGTCGGGGATCGAATCCGGCTGGGGCTCACAACGGATGGTCAACCTCATTGGAGCCTGGCACAACCAGCTCCTCGAAATGATGGGCGCCATGGGCATCCGGGAAGCGAGAAGACTCAGGGGCGAGCAAGGACGGCTCATGTTCAAGGAGGACATGGAGACCGACACCTTTGCCCAGCTCTTTGCCCAACGGTGAGCGCTGAGAGAAGACGAAAACCGACGATGTTTCAACAATTGAGCTCAAGAGAGTAGCGACCGGGATGGGCTCACCGGCAACCATAAGTGCTCCTGCTGTAGCACCTGCCGATCGGCGCCCCTCCTGAAGTCACGAAGGATTGGTCTACGATGCATCACAAGAATATCTGGAGAGAAGTACCGCCCGCCGAAGTCGTGGAGACGGGATCACGATTCGGCCGAGCCATTGGAAAATATAGCGTCACCGTCTCGGAAGCTTGTAACGACTGCCTCCGATGCGCCGTGGTGTGCCCGGCAAAGATCTTCGAGGTCCAGGGGGGGAAGCTCATGGCTCCCCACGATCATCGTTGCCTCGGCGTTGAGTGCTCGAAGAAATCCAACCGATGCGTTCGCAACTGTCCGGTGGACGCTATCAGGGTGGGCCTCAATCCGAGCGCCAAAGCCCTCGGCGACAAGAGGTGGACCCCCGACCTGCTCATGAGCACGTGGTACATGGCTGAGACCGGGAAACTCCCCGCGAACGACCTGGAGTACCGCGTGGGAGACTCGGGCGGCGGGTTCGACAAATTGCGAATTGTGTTTCCCAAGACCCCTCCCCGTCATTCCCCGGCACCGGACGAGATCGACACATCCATAAGTCTCAACAAGAGAAATGACGGTCGTTTGAAGATCGACATCCCCATCCCCGTTTACGGTGGGGGCATGTCCTTCGGCTCCATCAGTCAGATTACCATGTTGAGCCGAATTCGTGCCTTTGCCGCGTGGGGCTCCTTCACCTGCACCGGTGAGGGAGGATATCCCGAGGCACTCTTCCCCTTCGACGACAACATCATCACCCAGGTGGCCACAGGCCTCTTCGGCGTGAGGGAAGAGACGATCCAGCGGGTGAAGATCGTCGAGTTCAAGTATGCCCAGGGGGCAAAACCGGGATTGGGAGGACACCTGCTCGGTCCCAAGGTTACCGAAGCAGTGGCAAGAATCCGCGAGACGGTACCGGGCTCGTCCCTGTTCAGTCCCTTTCCGTTTCACTCGGTTTATTCCGTCGAGGACCACAAGAAGCACATTGACTGGATAAAGGCCATCAATCTCAAGGGTTTGGTCTCCGTGAAAGTCTCGACTCCCACCGATGTGGACATGGTCGCTGTCGGTTCTTATTACGCAGGGGCGCACATCGTTCATATCGACGGGTCGTACGGCGGCACCGGCGCGGCGCCGGACGTGGCGAAGAAGAACATCGCCATGCCGGTGGAGTACGCGATCCCCAAGGTGCACAACTTCCTCGTGAACGAGGGGGTTCGTGACCAGATCACCCTTATTGCCTCGGGAGGCATCCGAACGGCCTTCGATATAGCCAAGGCCATAGCATTGGGCGCTGACGGGGTTGTAACGGGCACCTCCGAGCTGGTGGCTCTGGAGTGTTTGCGCTGCCACAACTGCGAGAGCGGCCGCGGCTGCGCTCGGGGCATAGCCACCACCGACCTGGAGCTCGTAGGTCTCATGGATCTCACATGGGGGACGCAGCGGGTTATAAACATGCTTTCGTGCTGGCGCGATCAGCTTCGCGAAATACTCCGGCGCCTCGGGATGACGAGCATACGGCAGTTGGTGGGAAAGACCGAGGTGCTGGCACACTTGGACTATAACTCCGATGTGGCGGACGACGATATCCGGCAACGGGCAAAGTGAGGTTGGAGATGAAATACGACAGAAATTTTGCAGAGAAAATACTTGCCTCCCGCATCCGCGAGTTTGGACGGGTAGACTTCTCCAGGAACCTCAAGAAAGACGATGAAGGCGGTTGCGGCGTAACGGGGTTTGCCTCCAATATCCCGGTGGCCGGTCGCCACATATTCGAGCCCTCGGTGCGGATGCATAACCGCGGTAACGGCAAGGGGGGCGGCATCGCTGCAGTGGGATTCAACCCGGACATGCTCGGGGTAACCCGTGAGGTCCTCGATTCCCATTACATGCTCAATGTGGCTCTTCTCAACCCGGACTGTCTGAACACCCTAAAAGAGACATGCGTCACACCGTTTTTTGATGTGGCCAAAGAAGAGGTAATCGACCGCCTGCCCGACTATCGCGAGCTTCCGGGACTGGAAGTCGCCCCGCCGGACGTCTGGAGAGCTTTCGTAAGGGTGAAGCCCGCGGTGCTCAAGCAATTCATCGAAGAAAACGGCTTCCAGGGCATGTCGGACCGATTCGCAGAAGACGAGCTCGTCAGTCGGAACTCCGTTCGTCTCAATAAGAGGTTCTACAGCTCACTCGGTGAAAAGCAGGCTTTCGTCCTTTCTCACGGCCGCAACGTGATGATCCTGAAGATTGTGGGATATGCCGAGAACGTTGTTCGTTACTACAAACTCGACGACTTCCAAGCCCATGTCTGGATAGCGCATCAGCGATACCCCACCCGCGGCCGCGTGTGGCATCCCGGCGGGGCTCATCCTTTCACCGGTTTGAACGAGGCCCTGGTACACAACGGGGACTTTGCCAATTACCACGCCACCTGCGACTACCTCAAGCAGAGGGGCCTCGAGCCGCAGTTCATGACCGACACCGAAGTGAGCATCATGCTCTTCGACCTCTGGAATCGGGTCTACGGCTATCCCCTTGAAATGATCATCGAGGCACTGGCGCCCACCGGGGAGCTCGACTTCGACCTCCTTCCGCCGGAAAAGCAGGCGCTCTACGACATGGTGCAGTCCACACACATTCACGCTTCCCCGGACGGTCCCTGGTTCTTCATCATTGCGAGAAACATTCCCGAGACCAAGACATTCCAGCTCCTCGGGATCACCGACACATCCATGCTGCGTCCCCAGGTCTTCTCCCTGTACGACGGCGGCGAGGCCCAAGTGGGCCTTGTTTGCTCGGAGAAGCAGGCCATTGATGCGACGCTCAGGTCGCTCGCAGCGGACGACCCTCGGTTCAGTACCGTGGCGGACAAGTACTGGAATGCCCGCGGGGGCTCTTCCTCCGACGGCGGCGCATTCATGTTCAACGTCGCCCCCAACGGTAACGGCTCCCTCGGCCTTACCTGTAACGACAAGTTCGGTCGGGAAGTGAAGGTGGAAGATCGCAAACCCCTCGACATCACCATCTCCGTCACCGAGCCGAGCAATTTCAAGAGCACGATCGAGCCTCTCATTACCGAAGCGCTCAACGGGGCTGATGCCGTGGCCGTATTCGAGCTCTTTGCCGACCAAGCGGCATCCTGGGACTACAATACTCTGCGGTGGGTTGTGGGACGGATCGGACGGAAAGCCCGGAGCGATAAGAAGTTATTGAACCAGGTTATCGACGGGTTCACGCTCTTGGCCGACCGACGTTTCCCCTTGGGTGACAAGAAGAGGTCCGCGCTGGTACGCATCGTTACGGAAGAGCTCTTTTCCGTTTTCAGATCGTTACCGCCGATCACGGAAGCGGTAGATATCGGTCATTACAGCCGAATCGACTACGAGCATCGGACGGCTCTTCGACCTCCCATAGCCGTGGAACGGGTCCTGGTGATAGACGCCGCTGACTTCGAGCCGGAGGATGAGGAGTGCGACGCGGTTCTCATGGCCGAAGCCTACCGGTTGGGTTGGCGGAGGTTCCTCGTATTCGACCTCCGCGGGCAGCGTTTCGAAGGCTGCGGATTCGGGCCGACCACGCAGAGTGTGCGAATGGATCTGTACGGATCTTCCGGCGATTATACCGCCAGCGGGATAGACGGAATGGAGATCCACGTACACGGCAACGCGCAGGACCAGATAGCCCAGATCATGAAACAGGGGCTGTTGGTCATTCATGGTGACGTGGGACAATGCTTCATGTATGGGGCCAAAGGCGGCACCACTTATATCCTCGGCAACGCAGCCGGTCGACCTCTGATCAATGCGGCAGGGCATCCCCGGGTGGTGATCAACGGAACGGCTTTGGACTTCCTCGCGGAAAGCTTTATGGCCGGCGATCCCCTCAACGGCGGCGGCTTCGTGATCGTCAACGGTTTGACCATGAACGAGGATGGGGAAATTCAGTTTCTTGACCGCCCCTACCCCGGGTCGAACCTCTTCTCGTTGGCTTCCGGCGGTGCCTTGTACGTGAGGGACCCGCACCGCATGATCGTTGAAGAGCAGATGAACGGCGGCGTGCTGGCAGAGCTCTCCAACGAGGACTGGAATCTCATCCACCCCTATCTGCTTGAGAACGAGAAGCATTTCGGCATCAAGATCAACGACCTCCTCACCGTGGACGGCGTGACCAGGCTTCCTCGTGAGGTGTACCGAAAGGTGGAAGCAGTCCCCCTATCGATTCTCACCCAGATGCCGGAGACCGATGATTCCGTCTGGGCGGCAAAGGCCGGTACGGGACAGTGAGTCGGAAAACATGTCGGCGGCAATATCCTCCTTGGAGGCATTCCGCCGGCATGTATGCATTGAGACTGCTCAGCCATCCACGCCTGTTTGTGCTTGATTGCCCCGACGGGAAACGACCGATCGCCCTCCTCTCAGGATCACTATTCCCCATACATCCGTAACAGCGTTCGGAGGAATTCATCATGCTTCTCGCAACAACCGAGGGCGATAGGAAAAACGACTCCCTTATTTCAGCGGAAGAGAATCGTGCGATGTTCGACTACATCGCCCGTTATTACGATGGGACCAACAGAATTCTTTCGCTGAGCCTCGATTTGCGGTGGCGTCGGCAAGCCGTCGATGCGCTGGCACCGATTGCCGGGCGCACCTATCTCGATGTGGGGTGCGGCACCGGCGACATGGCCGTGGAGATCCTGAGGCGCTCACCCCGGAGCAAGGTGGTCGGAATAGACCCTTCTGAAGGAATGCTTGAAGTGGGTCGCGAGAAAGTCAAGGCAGCCGGTCTGGGAGAGTCGATCTCACTCCTCAGGGGCAATGTACTTGACCTCGATTATGAGGACAACTCGTTTGACGGCGCAATCACGGCCTTTTGCATCAGAAACGTGACGGATAGACGCCGAGGTCTCGAAGAAATCCGACGCGTCCTTCGGCCGGGGAGCCGACTGGTTATCCTGGAGCTTACCGAGCCTCAAGGCCCCATCATGAGACCCCTGTTTCGTACGTATGCGTTCGTGGTGATGCCCTTGGTCACGCTGGCGATGTCCTCGGCCTCGGCCTATCGGTACCTGGCCAATTCCATGGCGGATTTCCCAAAACCCGGTACGTTCTTGTCGATCCTGGGAGAAGCGGGATTCGTCAATACGAAGCATGCGCACATGACCGGCGGAATCGTCACCGTCTTTGAGGGATTGGTGCCGGCCAAAGTCTGACCCATCCGGGTAAGACGGCCTATAACGCTTGCCCAATGCCGACCTCTCACCAGATCCGCACATGATTGGAGAGTCCCTTTTCCCGGCGCTCAGCTCTGCTCCACGTGCTTTGCAACAACGGCACATACGTTTGTTTGTCGAACCGGCGGAATGGGAACCGGCTCTGCCGACAGGACGCAGCAACGCACATTGTTGTCCCTGATTTGTCCCTGTGCTAGATTACGGCGCATGCCAGCAGAGGAGAACACGCACTCCATACACGGCCGCATCGTCCGCATTTCCTCGGAGCCAAAAACTGCCCCACGGGGAGGGTACCTCTTCCGCGGCCTGGAGATGTCGGCCGAGCTTGAAAACGAGCGCCTCTTCCTGATCCTGCCGGTCTTCGCGGGGAGGGATCTGTACGATTTCCCTTTGCTCTGCTGGGAAGGCGCTCGGGTCTCGGCATTCGACGTGCAGCTCAACAACCGCCTCGAAGACGGGAGCGTCATATACGCCGCCACACCCGACTGTTGCCTCCTGCTGGAGCCTCATCGACCGATCAGCGTCACGGAGGCCGTTGAGGCCGCTCATTGCATCAAATCAGCAGACGTCAGATTCCGCGTCGGCCCTGATGAGCCGTTCTGGATGGCCAAGGGAAAACTCATCCACACGCTGTTCGACCACGTTGTACGCCACGGGAGCGATTCCGGAGATGATGGATTCAGGAAGGCCTATCGAAAAGCCCTTCCCTCTCTTCTGGAGGTCTTGCCCGGGTCCGGAATCTCCACTCCGGATCGGGTCCTCGAAGAAGACGCTCGGACTCATTTCAGAAACCTGAGAGAATGGCTCGAATCAAACGGCCATCGTTCCGCTGCCGTGGAGCTGGAATGTGACCGCATTTCCACTCGCTGGGGTCTGAAGGGTCGGGCCGACGCAATCTTCCACCAGCCCGCAGGGAGAACCATCGTCGAGCTCAAATCGGGAAAAACTGTCGTGGAGGGCCACCTGTTGCAACTCTACGCCTACTCTCTTCTCTTCGCGCTGGAAATGGAGGACGGGCTGCCGGAAGGGAGCGTTTTCTATTCGGCCACCGGACGCACCGAACAATTGAGGATTTCCGGGGACCGTATGAAGAGAGCCATAATTGAGGGGCGCAACCGCGTGGTGTCGCTCAAACACTCTTACACAGAGCCCGCAGGAGCTCACGAGCCGACCTGCGATCACGACGGAAAATGCTTTTCCCGCAGACATTGTTTCGCTCTGTTCGGGTCTCCGAGGAAGTCCCCGTCCTTTCTCACGGGAGTCGAGCGAGAGTACTACGATCGGTGGTTCAGGCTTCTCTCCGTCGACGACTGGATCCAAGAGACCGATTTCGCACGTATTCTCGATCCAATAACCCTTCAAGAGCGCATTGAAGAAGGCACCACCCTGGCGGGAGTTAAAATAATATGGCCCGAGGGGCTCCATGACACCAAAGACCGCCCATGCGTCGGGGCCGACCCTGATTCTATTCAAGATGACACGGAGGATGTGAGCGCCCCAAAAGACACCGAACGGTTCACGGAAGCCGTAAATTCACCGGTGCAGCTCGTTCTTCCGGACACCACGATCGATCTGGGCCCGGGAGAAGACCTGATCCTGCACCGAGGGTCGCCCTGCACGGAGGAAGCGCTCCGGGGTCGGGTCATCGGCTCCGTGGACGGCCGTCCGGCAGTGAGCGTCAACCTTCCGTTCCCCCGTTCGGCCGATGCCGTCCGGAGTGTGCCTCAATCACTACACGAATCGAACGACTGGTACGTGGATCGGATACCTTTCTCAAGGGGACGAGAAGTAGCCCGGCGGGCCCTCTTCACGTTCTTCTCCAAGGCCGACCCGAACGTTGTGGAAACTGTGATTCGCGGACACGCGCAGGACCCGACCACCCTCCCCTGCAGTCATGAAGGATGCACACCGGTCACGGAGTCGCGGCCTCCCGCTTCTGTATCGCCACCGGAAGACCTCTGTTTTTCCGAAGGGTTGGACCGTGAGCTCAATGAAGATCAGGAGCGAGCGGTGGGAGCGGCACTTGAGGCCGACACCTATCATCTGATTCACGGCCCGCCGGGCACCGGGAAAACGAGGGTGCTGGCCCGATTCATACGAATCTGTCTCGATCGCGGCAAGCGAGTGCTCGTCGTCTGCCCCACCAATGTGGCACTCGATCGGGTGCTCCTGTCCCTCATGGACCTTGGTGTGAGGGATCTACTTCGCGTCGGCGGCCGCAACAACGTCTCGCGGGATTTCCTCGACACTCTGAAGCGGCGGGACAATCCCCCGATCCTCCTCCGGGATCTTGCCGATCACGGATTGGGTTTCGCCTCGTTCAAGGAGAGAGTGGGAGGAACGAGGCTCGTCGGGGCGACTGCGTACCAGGTTTCGGCACACCCCCTCTTCCTCAGGCAGAGATTCGACTTGGTCGTCGTGGACGAGGCGGGACAACTCGACGAGCCGTCCACCCTGGGACCATTGGCCCTGGCTCCCAAGTTCGTGCTCGGAGGCGATCACCTGCAGCTTCCCCCGGTGGTTCAGGCCCGACAGGGGGAATTCGGCATCGGAACCGATCCCGGCTTGGAGCAGTCCCTCTTTGAGCGCCTCGTGGTTTCCGCGGACAAGAGGAGCATCTCTTCCCTGGGCGTTCAATATCGAATGAATAGGGAAGTGCAGGAGATCCCGTCCCGACTGTTCTACGACGGGGGGCTTACTCCCTCACCGGACGCGGCCGGCCGCAGACTGAATATAGATCCGGGAGTATCGGACGACCCGCTGGTCTCCAGGATCATCGATCCCGCTCTCCCGGTGGTGTTCGTCGACGTGCCGGGCGCAGAAGGCGGAAAAGCAAGGCCGGAAGAAGCCTTGGTCGTGTGCCGAATCCTGGAGAGCCTCCACACGTGTGGCGTACCGCCCGCGGAGGTGGGGGTCATCACTCCGTACCGAGCCCAGCAGGCTTTGATCAGGAAACTCCTCGCACGGCGTCGCCCCGATATGCCGCATCTTTCGGTGGATACCGTTGACCGCTTTCAAGGCGGCGAACGGGAGGTCATCATCGTGTCGTTGGCCAGGTCGGACGGGGTCACCTCATTCCTGGCCGATCGCAAGAGGCTGAACGTCTCCTTGAGCAGAGCCCGTTCAAAGCTTATTCTTATCGGCCACGGCACTGTCCTGGAGGAGCATCCTCTCTTCCGTTCCGTTCTCGAGGGCATCGAACGCGTCCAGGTCGGGCCGGATCAATTTCGGGAGTGGACGTGAACCCCCGATCCTTCACCACATCGGCGTAAAAGGTCATGAGATCCCACGCGGGACCCGTAGAGAAATAGTGAGGCTCAGATGGCTGCAAGGAAAGAAGAGATCTATCTCATCGACGGTAGCTACTACATTCACCGGGCGTACCATGCCATCGAAGGCCTGTCGAATTCCAAGGGATTTCCAACAGGAGCCGTCTTCGGGTTCACCAATATGATCATGAAGACGCTCAAGGACAAGTCTCCCAAGCATGTGGCCGTGGTGTTCGACTCGCCCGGACCGACGTTCAGGCATGATCGATACGAGGAATACAAGGCAAACAGGCCTGCCATGCCGGAAGACCTCAGGGTCCAGATCCCCAAAATACACGAGCTCGTCGAGGCCTACCGTCTTCCTTCCATCGCGATTCAGGGGTACGAGGCGGATGACATCATCGCCACCCTGACCCGTCTTGCAGAGGAACGAGAGTGGGCCGTGGTGATCGTGTCCGCGGACAAGGACCTCATGCAGCTCGTCAAGGAAGGCGTGCTCATGTGGGACCCGCAGCGGGACGTCTCCTACGATTCAGGTGCCGTAGAGAAAAAATACGGCGTGCCGCCGGCGCGCGTCCGAGATCTGCTCGCGCTGATGGGAGACAGCTCCGATAATGTCCCCGGGGTGCCGGGCGTGGGACAGAAGACCGCAGCGCAATTGCTCAATGAATATGGATCGCTGGAAGACGTTTACGCCCACGTGGACGGTATCACCAAGAAGAAGCTCAAAGAAAATCTCCTCAACAATCGGGATAAAGCCTTTCTGAGCCACGAACTGGTCGGACTGGACAATCGGGTTCCTTTGGAAATGGGTCTCGAAGACTTCTCGTTGGTAGAACAGAATGCGGAGAAACTTCGCGAGCTTTTCAAGGAGTTTGAGTTCAAGCGCCTTCTCTCGGAGCTTCCCGCTCAAAGGACTCTTGATTTCTCAGGCTACGCCACCATCGTGACACGGGAAGATCTGGATAAGTGGATCGACGGAATCCGAAACGCGGGCAAATTCGCCGTAGATCTGGAGACGACCTCCACGGAACCGGTGCGAGCCGACCTGGTCGGCATTTCCCTCTGCGCGGTGGAAGGCAAGGCGTGCTACATCCCCGTTGGGCACGATTACGGCGAGCAGTTGCCGAAACAGGAGGTTTTGGATCTGATTCGCCCTATTCTGGAGGACGAGAGCCTTTCCAAGGTAGGTCAGAACATCAAGTACGACATGATCGTTCTGAAGAAAGAGGGCGTGGAGATCAACGGCATCGTATGCGATACCATGCTGGCTTCGTATTTGCTCGACCCGTCGCGGAGGGGACACTCACTTGACGATCTTGCCGAAATCTTCCTGGAGCACCGCATGATCCCCATAAAGGAGCTCATCGGCACGGGAAAAAGCCAAATTCTGTTCTCGGAGGTGGATATCGAGCGTGCTTCGGAATACTCGTGCGAGGATGCTGACGTGACCTTTCGGGTAGCCGCCATCCTCGGCCCCCGAGTGGAACGGGAAGGCCTGGGAGAGCTCTTCAGAGATCTCGAGCTTCCGCTCATTCCGGTGCTGGTGGACATGGAATTGGCAGGAGTGCGCGTCGATACGGACTATCTCAAGACCCTCTCCGTCGAGTTCGGTAAAATGCTTGAGATAACAGAAGCACAGATCTACGAAATTGCCGGTGAGGAGTTCAACATCAATTCCCCCAAACAGCTCGGCGAAATTCTCTTCGAGCGGCTGGGAATGAAGCCGCTGAAGAAAACCAAGACAGGTCCCTCGACCTCCTTGGAAGTGCTGGAGCAATTGGCCCTTCAACACGAGCTTCCGAGACAAATCCTCGAGTACCGGTCGATTTTCAAGCTCAAATCCACGTACGTGGATGCGCTGACCCATCTGGTCAATCCACGTACGGGAAGAATCCACACCTCATACAATCAGGCGGTAGCCGCGACGGGGCGACTCTCGTCTTCAGACCCCAATCTACAGAACATCCCTATTAGGAGTCCCGAAGGGCGCAAGATCAGGAAGGCGTTCATTCCCGAGAAAGGTCACGTATTCGTGGCTGCCGACTACTCGCAGATCGAGTTGCGGGTCATGGCGCATCTGTCCGGAGATGAAAGACTCAGGGAGGCCTTCTCCTCAGGTGAGGACATACATGCCATCACTGCGGCAAGCATTTTCCAATGCGCTCCGGCCCACGTCACCCCCGACATGCGGCGGAAGGCCAAAGAGATCAACTTCGGCATCATCTACGGCATGGGCGCTTTCAGACTCGCATCCACCTTGGGGGTGGGGATGAAAATGGCGCGGCAGTACCTTGAGGATTACTACGCTACCTATTCGGGGGTACATCGGTACATGGAGGATGTGCCCGAAAAGGCCGCCAAAGACGGATTCGTATCCACCGTGCTGGGGAGAAAGCGATTCCTTCCGGATCTCAACAATCCCAATAAGATTGCTCAACAGGGAGCCCGGAGAGTTGCCATCAACACGACAATACAGGGCAGCGCGGCCGACCTGATAAAGCTCGCGATGATACGGGTTCACAAAGCCATAAAGAGAGAGAAGCTCCCCGCGGCCATGATACTTCAGGTTCATGACGAGTTGATCCTGGAAGTGAGAGAGGACGCCGCGGCCCATGCTTCGGACCTCCTGAAGAACGAGATGGAGGGTGCGTATCCGCTTTCCGTGCCGCTCGTGGTGGATGCCGCGACGGGCCGAAATTGGGACGAGGCACACTGATTGCCGGATCTGATATAGTACGTAGGAATTGCTCGAAATGGGGGCAGGACTTTGCAACGCCCCGGCCGAACGCGACGGAAAGCTTCAGCATTTGTCAAGAATCAAGGAGCACTGATGGGAATGAGACTTGAAGCCTGGATACTTACCATTGGAAACGAAATAATCAACGGCGTCATCACCGACACCAACCGGGAGACCATATCCCGTGAGCTCAGATCAATAGGCATTGAAGTGAAGGGAATGTCCTCCGTGGGCGACGATCCCCTGCTCATTGCCGATGCCCTGGAAAGTGCGATGAATCGTGCTCCGGTAACGGTGGTATCAGGAGGCCTCGGCCCGACGGAGGACGACAAGACCGCGGCATCCGTGGCCGGCATGCTTGGCGTTCCCCTTGAGCTGGACGAGGGGCAACTCGCTCGCATTGAAGAACGCTTCCGGCAGTGGAGTCGCCCCATGGCTCCAAGTAACGCGAAGCAAGCATATTTTCCCGCAACGGCCACCCCCATTCCAAATGATTACGGAACGGCCCCGGGATTCACCATCGAGAGAGGAGGCTCCATCGCCCTGTTCTTTCCCGGTGTTCCGCGAGAGCTGGTCAGAATGCTCCGCGAACAGGGCATTCCCGTCATCTTCGATCGCCTGGGCAGGCCCGACCAGGTTTTCAGAACTCGAACCCTCCACGTTTACGGTCTCTCCGAATCCAAGCTGGGTGAGATCCTTTCGGATGTGGCCTCGGATGAGGACGATTACCATCTCGCCTTTCTCCCCCGTTTTCCCATTATCCGGTTGCGCATGGACGCTCGGGCGGACACCGTCGAAGAGGCCGACGGGATACTCGAATCAAAGCAAAGAGTCTTGCTGGAGCGTGTCGGGGAGAACGTGATTTCCGACAACGGCCGTTCCATGGAACAGGCGGTTCTCGATCTCCTGGGGAAGAGAGGGCTCACGTTGGCCCTCGCGGAGTCAATCACCGGCGGCATGATCGGAGAGATGATCACCCGGTGTGCGGGATCCTCCAAAACCTTCATGGGATCGATCGTTAGTTATTCCAACGACATGAAAGCGCGTCTCCTCGGCGTGTCGGAAAAGACCATTGAGGAGCACGGTGCGGTGTCGCATGCTTGTGCCCGAGAGATGGCCGCAGGCGCCAGGCGAGCAGGCAACACCGATGTAGCGCTTTCCGTGACGGGAATAGCAGGACCGGACGGGGGAACGGTAGAGAAGCCTGTGGGGACGGTCTTCCTGGGTTTGGCCACTCCGGACGCGATCCTTACCCGGGGCTTTCTTCTCCCGGGAACGCGGGAGTGGGTGAAAACTCTTGCAGCCATGCAGGCGCTCGACCTGCTCCGTAGGCACCTTCTCGGGTACCACATTTACGGCAGTTCGGAATAGAGGAGATCGAGGAGGATTGAGGAGGATTGAGGCACTTGGTACACGATTTTTTAACTACGGCCGCGCTTTTCACCCCTGGCGGCGCTACCAAGGTATCTATTCGGGATCGAACCTTCCCTCCGTCATTCCTGCGGAGGCAGGAATCCAGGCTCTTCCGAAGACCCTAGACCCCGGCTTTCGCTCGGGGTGACGACTGGGGACCATTCGGGGGCATCCTGTAATCGATCACCTTCCGACATCGTACTCAGGAAACCAAGTAATTAGGGACCGGTACGGTATAGTCGCCGCCGCTATTGGGTGCACGTGAACGGGAAAACTTGTTTGGGCTCGGAGGAAAAAGAGAAGAATCGAAGAGTACGAAAGTCCGGATGAGCTTGGCCGCTTCCCTCAGAAATAGAGTCCGATCTGAGTGAAAAATCCTTGCCAATGTGCCCGCAACTTCACGTCGGTATCGCCGAGGGGGTGAGAGGCTTCTCTCGGTACCATTTCCAGGTAGACCGAGCGGAACCCTACCTCGATCCCGAACGAGAACGTGCTGTGCCCGTAGAGACTCATGTCCCAGACCGCCGGTCGAAGCCCTCCGGAAATCTCCCAGTCGATCACCTTGGTTTCAGTCGGTCTGTTCACGAAGGGAACGGGCACCCGAACGGACCCTTCGAACGTGATCGGCATCTCCCTGATCCGCCCCGGTAAGGCCCTGCCATGCAGGCCGATGGTGAGCGGCTGACTGCTCTTGTACACGTACCAATTGTTGGGGTCGGTGTCCCGCCTGTCGTGGAATGTCAGTTGTTCGATGTAGTAATCAAAGTTGATGCCCAAGGCAAGAAAGGGATACCTCACCAAATCGAGATCCAGGCCCAGACGGGATGTGCTCACGTCGAGCTCGGAGATACGCATGGTCTCCTCACCATTGAGAGGCAACCTCCCCCGGAACTTCTGATCTTCTTCGATATTGGCGCGCAGACCGAGCCGGTCAATGTACAGCTCGAACCACGCCTGCCGGAAAAACTCGGGATCGTCGGCGAACCCGAAAGTCCCGAAAGAGTCGTTTCTCCCGCGGGCTTCAAGGCTTCCCGAAACGAGTCTCGGCAAGAATATGCGAACCCCTGCATTCGCTCGATAATCAGACCAGTCGAACCACTGATTCGAACCCCACCACGAGCCTCCCCCCTGGGCCGCCGAACGCTCGGTCAATCCCGGGAGCAGCACCAGGGCGAGTAAGACCAGTGATAGAGCTAGTATGCGAATGCTCTTGTTCGGGTTCAATCCATACCTCTCGACACAAAAAAAGGAAAAACCACTGTAAACCTATATGATTACAAGTGAATATACAGCAGTTCCCGGGCCGGTGTCAAGGAATTACTGGCGGCTGTGACCCCCCTGGAGAGAACCTCATGTCGCACCGGTACCCATTATCGCCTAAGGTACCGGAATAACAACTACCGGCGTTGCTTGTCGAACTGCACGTCTTATTTTGTGTCGCGCGTCAATCTTAGAGAGCACCGGATAGAGGATTATAGGGGGCCGCAACCTTTTGCGCCGTCGGGCACCAATCCGTTCAACGCGCATGGCATCGGACAAGTTTACCCGCTTGAAGTTCGCCACTCTGAACCTTCCTCAATAAAGTCAATGTTGTTGATCGAAGCGCGCTTATATATTATGCTGAGCTTGTTTTTGACGACTTCACGGGACCAGGTGTGGTGAGGAGGAAGCGGCCTTGGCAAAGGTACCCAGGGTCCTCGTGGCGAAACCCGGCCTGGACGGTCACGACCGCGGAGCCAAAGTTGTGGCCCACGCTCTGAAGGACGCGGGGTTTGAGGTTATCTACACCGGACTCCATCAAACGGTTGAGATGATCGTGGAGACGGCAATTCAAGAAGATGCCGACGTCATCGGACTCTCCATAATGTCCGGAGCCCACGTCCCCATAACTCGCAAACTTTTCGATCTGCTCGCAGGTAAAGGCGTCGACGACGTCATGGTGCTCGTCGGGGGCGTCATTCCCAGCCGAGATATCCTGAAGCTCAAGGAAATAGGAGTGGCTGAGGTGTTCCCAAGCGGCTCGGACATCGACGCGCCTGCCTCCTTTATCAGGGAAAAGCTCGGTGCCGGTTGAGCGGGGTAGAAATTCCGGTCTGCTGAGAGCATGATTCTCCGATCGCTCTCTTCAGCGTGGCCGCCCCTCAGGGGTCGCCATTGAGATCCCGCCAACCTCCCGTAAGTTGAAACCTTCTCATCGGGCCGCCTGCCTTGCCATGAAGGGTATTCCAAGTAGCGCGGCTCTCGAAGCGAAACGTGTTGCACCCAGCAACAAGCGGCATGCAAGATCACGAAGCCATTCAGACGTAGGAGGCTATCATGGGTTCGGTTTCCGCACCGTACCGCCCGGTCAATCACATTCGCATAGTCACGGCAACCTCCCTCTTCGACGGACACGACGCTGCAATAAATATCATGAGGCGCATCCTGCAAGGCTCGGGCGCAGAAGTCATTCACCTGGGGCACAACAGGTCGGTGGCCGAGATCGTGACCGCTGCAGTGCAGGAAGATGCCCAGGCGATCGGAGTGAGCTGTTACCAGGGCGGCCACATGGAATTCTTCAAATACATGGTGGACCTGCTCAAGGAATTCGGCGTCGATCACATCAAGACGTTTGGCGGAGGCGGGGGAGTCATCATCCCGGAAGAGATCAGAGAGCTCGAAACCTATGGCGTGACGAAAATTTACAGTCCGGAAGACGGCAGAACCTTGGGGCTCCAGGGGATGATAGATCACTTCCTTCAGCACTGCGATTTCCCCACCTCCGACGGTACCTTGAGGGCAGACGTCTCTTCCTTGGACCCCCGCAATTGGGGGGCAATCGCTCATGCCATCACCACGGTGGAGATTGCCAAGGCTTCGGGAAACGGAGAGCTTGAGTCCCTGGCGACCACTCTGAAGCAGAAGGCGGGGGAGAAGAAGGTTCCGGTCCTCGGCATTACGGGAACCGGCGGCGCGGGCAAGTCTTCGCTGACCGACGAGATCGTTCTGCGTTTTCTCAACGATCAAGGGCCCAAGACCGTGGGAATCCTCTCTGTCGATCCCACGAGGAGAAAGACCGGCGGTGCGCTCCTCGGCGACAGAATACGCATGAACTCCATCGGCAGCGAGAGAATCTACTACCGGTCGCTTGCCACGAGAAACCAGGGAATGGAAATCCCCGAGCACATGGAAGAAGCCATACAGGTGCTCAAAGCGGCAGGATACGACTTGGTAATAGTCGAGACCGCAGGAATCGGGCAAGGAGATGCAGCGGTGGTTCCCCTGGTCGACGTCTCCCTGTACGTGATGACATCGGAATTCGGCGCTCAGAGCCAGCTAGAAAAAATCGACATGCTCGATTTCGCGGACCTGGTCGCGGTCAACAAATTCGACAGAAAGGGCTCGGAAGACGCGATCCACGACGTTCGTAAGCAGATGCAGCGCAACCGGGGGGATTTCTCCACACCTCTGGACGGTTTCCCGGTGTACGGCACCATAGCGTCGCGCTTCAACGATGACGGGGTGACAAGCCTCTACGCGGGCATCATCGAGAAGATCAATGAAAAGACCGACGTGAATTGGATCACATCTCTCAAAGTAGGGTGCGGCAAGGTCTCCTCATCCCGGACCATCATCATTCCGCCCGAGAGATCCGGTTACCTCTCCGAGATTGCCGACACCGTTCGCCGGTATCATTCCTGGGGAAAAGAACAGGAGCGCCTGGTTCGAAGGTTATGGCACCTCGATCAAGCGGCAAAGGCCTTGCGCGAGGACGGTCTGGACGACGGGTCCACGCCGGTGAGTCACATCAAGACTCTCCAGGAGGCGGTGGAAAAGAGCCTCGATCCCAGGGCATTGCGTCTATTGGGCGAATGGGAGGACTTGCGCCGCGACTATTCGGGCAAAGAGTACGTCTTCAAAGTCAGAAACCGAGAGATTCGCACTCCGCTGCAGATCTTGACTCTGAGCGGAACCAAGCTCCGTCGAGTGGTGCTTCCCAAATACGAGGACCCCGGAGCCATCCTCAGATGGCGGTTGAGAGAGAACCTCCCGGGAATGTTCCCATACACCGCGGGCGTCTTCCCCTTCAAGCGACAGGACGAGGACCCCACCCGCATGTTCGCCGGCGAAGGCGACCCGTATCGGACCAACCGAAGATTCAAGTACCTCTCCGCCAACAGCGAGGCCAAGAGACTCTCTACCGCGTTCGATTCGGTGACTCTTTACGGAAAGGACCCGGAAGAGCGTCCGGACATTTACGGCAAGGTCGGGACCTCCGGAGTATCCGTCTGCACCCTCGACGACGTGAAAGTGCTCTATGACGGATTCGATCTCTGCTCTCCCAACACCTCGGTCTCCATGACCATTAACGGCCCTGCCCCAATGATGCTGGCCATGTTCTTCAATGCGGCGATCGATCAACAGGTGGACAAATTCCGTGAGGAAAACGGTACCGAGCCGTCACCCGAGCAGGCCGCCCGCATCAAGACTACGGTCCTCGAGAACATACGAGGTACCGTCCAGGCCGACATTCTCAAGGAGGATCAGGGCCAGAATACCTGCATCTTTTCAACGGATTTTTCCCTCAAGGTCATGGGGGACGTCCAGGATTACTTTATCCGAAACAACGTGAGGAATTTCTACTCGGTTTCCATTTCCGGATACCACATCGCTGAAGCAGGCGCCAACCCCGTCACCCAGCTCGCTTTCACCCTGGCCAACGGCTTCACGTACGTGGAGTACTACCTCTCCCGCGGCATGTACATAGACGACCTCGCGCCGAATCTTTCGTACTTCTTCTCCAATGGACTGGAGCCCGAGTACAGCGTAATCGGCCGGGTGGCCCGCAGGATATGGGCAATCGCCATGAGAGACAAGTACGGAGCCAACGAACGCTCCCAGAAACTGAAATACCACATTCAGACGAGTGGAAGATCCCTCCACTCCCAGGAGATCCAGTTCAACGACATACGGACGACGTTGCAGGCGCTCATCGCCATCTACGACAATTGCAACTCGCTCCACACCAACTCGTACGACGAGGCCATCACGACCCCCAGTGAAGAATCCGTGAGGAGGGCCCTGGCCATCCAGCTCATCATCAACAAGGAGTGGGGCATCAGCAAAGTAGACAACATTAATCAGGGCAGCTTCATCATCGAGGAGCTTACCGATCTCGTGGAAGAGGCGGTCCTCAAGGAGTTCGAGAGCATCTCCCAGCGAGGCGGCGTTCTCGGCGCCATGGAGACAGGGTACCAGAGGACCAAGATTCAGGACGAGTCATTACACTATGAGAATCGCAAGGCCTCCGGTGACTATCCGATTATCGGCGTCAACACGTTCCTCAATCCTCACGGCGGTTATGTGGAGCAAACTGCCGTGGAGCTTGCCAGAGGCACCGAGGAAGAGAAGCAGTCACAGCTCCGCAGACTCCGGGAGTTCAAGCAAAGAAACGCGGACAAGTCCCCCGGAGCGCTGGAGCGCCTCCATCGGGCAGCGGTCTCGGGAGGGAATATATTCGAAGAGCTCATGGAGACGGTAAAAGTCTGTTCCCTCGGGGAGATATCCGGCGCTCTCTATAGGGCGGGCGGTCAGTACCGGCGGAACATGTAGGAAAGATCGCCGGGCTCCATGGTTCAGTCCGACGATTACCGAGACGCGGCGTTCATTGCAGTCGTGTCCGGGGAGCAGCACTGCTTTGGTGATTGGAGCTGCCGCCGGCTCGCCCGGGATTGCTCACCGGCAACCGAGGAGTGTTACTCTCCGCACCGTGAAGGGCCGCCCGGTCGCACCTAGAGCTCTTCAGCCCTGAGCGAAGCCTCACCCTTGACGATGACGGTTCGTACGTTCGAGATGCGCCCTGTGGGTTTGTGGATCAACCTCATGCGGTAGGTGCCCGGCTTGAGCCTCAATGCTCCCCGGTACGAGCCCCCCGCGTCGGTTACGACCTCCACAGCATCCCTCCACGGACTCTGAGAGAGCTGCACGGTTACCCTGGACAAGGGGAGATTCGGAAAAGCGCCGGCGAAGGAGACGGTTCGGTCCACGACCTCGGCTTCCAATCGCAAGGGGGTCCGGACTCTATCCGTGGGGAGATCGTGGTTTCTCACTACTCGCTCGTGGAGACTGTCACGCATATTGCGGCTGAAGCGAGTCTCCGGAGTGGCGTATGGGGCCGAAAAGGGTGTCTTTCCCTCAAGGAGGTCGCTCCAGTCAAAGGCAAGAGTCAACGTCCCCTGGACATTATAGTTGTCCCCTCTCAGGGTATCTCTCTCCCGCTCCAACACCGTTGTGAACATGCCGTTTCTTGAGCTCAGAGTCACCCCTGCCTTGTAACCGGTGAGGTTGGTGTTTTCCCCGCGATAGGAATGAACTTGGCCGTTGACTCGAATGTCCAGCGGGTCAACCAGCGCGGGGAGGAGAAACCCGAGTTGTGCGTCAACTCCTGTCGGGAGAGACTCCCTGACCATCATGTTCCCCCCGTGGGCCTCCCGGCGTCGTTGATTCACCGGAAAGTACGCGTTCACGGTGAGGCTCAGATCGGAATAGCGGCCGGGCAAGGCTGCGAAATCCACTCCCACGCCCGCTTCTTTCAGGAATTGCCCACCTGAGCGTCGCGGCCGCACCCAGTCGTGAAAAGCATGAAAGCCTATCATGGTGTCCGAGTTTATCAGGTGCCGGAATCCCGCACCGACGGAAAAACTTTCTTTTTGGCCGGTGAGGCAGACCCGCGGGGAGAGGAAGACGCTCTTGTCCGTCCAAGCCTTGATCGGCAAGAAATAATCGACGCGCATGGTAGGCAACCCTTCCCATCGGTCGTACCCTGCATCGACGCTGAGTCCCTTTCTCACGACCTCGGGAAGAACCAGTTTGAGCCCGTAATTGAAAGTCGGGTCGATATACTGCTCCGGCCATTTTATCTCCACCGCCTTGTGGTTCTTTCCGCGGCTTCTTGAGAGGGCGGCACGATAGGCGCGGGCATCCGTGGACCAGTCTGACGGGGAGAAGAGGAAGGAAAAGGCAGAGGCCGAAGAGGGATCTGTAGACAATAAAAGTAACGATATTAGTGATAAACAGCATACTACTATATTTTTACATTTATTTATCATTATAACATCCTAAATAGCCGACCTTTTTTGACCATATATCGTTTCTTGCCGCCTGTCAAGGAGTTTGCCTTAACCCCTTCCGGAGCCTTCAAAAGCAGTTCCGGTCGGTCTTGACGGTCGGCCTTCGCTGTTGACTGTGACGGGGCGGCCGGAGTATAAAATCCTTTCCCCGCCGGGTTGCTGCGGAGAAGGTCCGGTTGCTCAAAGGCCGGGTCCGATATTCCCCGAAGTGGAAGAGGAGGAGAGTCCATGACCCAAGACAGACCGCAATGGCTGGAGCGCGTGATTCATCGGCATGTGCTTTCCATTCCTCCGTATGTTCCGGGCAAACCGGTGGAAGAGCTCAAGAGGGAAATGGGCGTTCCCGATGCAATTAAAATGGCATCGAACGAAAACCCCCTCGGTCCTTCTCCGTTGGCCGTTGCCGCCCTGGAAAGGTGTCTGGGACAAGCGCATGTATATCCCGAGTCGTCCGCGCCGGAGCTTCGGCGGGCCCTTGCCGGCCGGTATGGGGTATCTCCTGATTCCGTAATCCTGGGGAACGGTTCCGACGAGATCATGCAGTTGGCCGCCCACATTTTCATCGGACCCGGCGATGAGGCCGTCATGGCCGAAAACGCCTTTTCCATGTACCGTATCGTTGTGGAGGCCTTCGCAGGCAAGCCGGTCCCTGTGCCGCTCCGAGATTACCGATCGGATCTCAAGGCCATGGCGGACGCGGTGACCGACCGAACAAGGCTGCTCTTTCTCTCCGTCCCCAACAGTCCGACGGGAACGATAGTGTCCCGAGACGAATTCGCGGATTTTCTCGGGAGGTTGCCGGAAGAAGGGATGCTTCTGGTGGTTGACGAGGCATACGGCGAGTACGTGAGAGATGACGATTGTCCTCGGGGCATAGATTACATCGGGAGCAAGGTGCCGGTCATCGTCCTGAGAACCTTCTCGAAAATATACGGGTTGGCGGGATTGAGAGTAGGATACGGTCTGGCTCAGCCCTGGCTCATTGAGATCCTCAATCGCGTGCGCGCGCCGTTCAACGTCAATTCACTTGCACAGGTTGCGGCCTTGGCTGCTCTTGGCGATTCAGGGCACGTGGAGCGATCGCTGAAGATAACGGCGGACGGCATCGCGTTTCTTACCGGGGAGCTTCGGGACATGGGGTTCGAGGTGATTCCTTCTCAGGCCAATTTTTTGACCTTTCACGTGGGCGACAAAGCGCGCGCTGTGTACGAGTCTCTCTTAAGACAGGGGGTCATCGTGCGGCACCTGGCTTCATTCGGCATGGCGAGTTTTATACGAGTGACGATCGGGACCGACGCGGAAAACCGAAGGTTTGTCGATGCTCTCAGTAAGGCGGTCCGGTGACTGAGCGGGAACGCGTCACGCAGAGGATCTCGGCAAGCATCTTTGGAGCGGAGATCGAAGTGCATGTTTCATGCCCGGGGACGGGCTCGACCGCGTATAGCTGGCCGGGAAACGGATTCCGGAGACCCGGACCGGTTGTGACCTGTTCGTCGTCAAGAGGGGACTATGCCTGAGATTCCCACTGCCAATGGTAGCGGATACTCGGCTCCTCAGAGCTCCCGGACCGTGGTCGTGGCAATCGACGGCCCGGCCGGAGCCGGAAAATCAACCGCGGCACGCCTTCTGGCGCGACGTCTGGGCTTCTTCCTTTTGGACAGCGGAGCCCTGTACCGTGCCATGGCCGTGCACTTGTTGCGCGGAGGGATCTCCCCGGACGGCAATGCTATCCCGCAGGAGAGTCTCAAATCATTTTCCCTGAAGATAGAGCCGGGGGTTGCCTCAATGAAGCTCTTTCTGGGGAACGAGGACGTGACCGAAGCCATAAGGGAGGAGGCCATTGGTGTGGCTGCGTCGGTATTCTCGGCAAGGCCGGAAGTGAGAGATGCCCTCATCGGCGTGCAGAGGTCGGCGGGAAGAAAATGGAATCTGGTGGCCGAAGGACGGGATATGGGCTCCGTTGTATTTCCTGAAGCCACGGTGAAATTCTTCCTTACCGCGGACTTGGGCGAACGGGCCAAGCGGCGATTCACCGAGCTGCTGGACAGGGGCGACGAGGCCGAGCCGGAGCGCGTGAGGTCTGAGATGGATGCACGGGACCAGCGTGATCGGACTCGGCACGATGCGCCATTGATCGCGGCACCGGATGCCCTGTGCATTGACTCGACGCAGCTCAGCCCCGGGCAGGTGCTGGAACGTATGTTGGCGCTGATTCGGGAGAAGCTCGGCGAGGACGCAGTCCTGTTGGAGGCTCTATGACCGGCCGCTGACGATTTCCCCTCCGACCGGGAGTTGCGAGACCCACACCTCAGGCGATTCCTGCACTAGTCCGTCTCCAAGGGCCCCCCGGCGCGACTCCGCGGCGCTCCGAGGAACAGATTTTCCTTCGGACGGGGACCCGAGTCGGCCCTCGGCGCGACAGGGATTCCCGGCCCTCTTTCCGCCGCGGCATTGCCCGCCGGGCTCAAAAATGTGGGCGGAGTCAAACTTTTTCTTGTCTCGCAAATCAAATATGGTTATATATAATAGATTATCCTGGTCGGTTAGTAGCCTAACGTGGGACAAAAGAGTCTGGGGGTGGCAACTGGATGGAAAACTTGGAAACCCAATCTGATAACAACAACCCTGCGGCCGAAGAAGAAGAAGGGCAGGAGCTCGCACGAGAGGAAGACTTCGCGGAGCTTGTCGAGAGCAGCTTCCACAAGGTCCAAGAGGGCGAGATCGTCAGCGGCACCGTGGTTCAAATGACCCCGGAGTTCGTGATGATCGATGTGGGATCGAAGTCTGAGGGGCAGATCCCCGTCGAGCAGTTCATGGACGAAGAGGGCACGCTCACCGTTAAGGTGGGCGACGAGGTGCAGGTCTTCCTGGAGGACACCGAGGAGTCCTCGGGACAGGTCCGAATCTCAAAATCAAAAGCCGATAAAATCCGTATTTGGGATGAGATTGCCGAAATCTGCGATACCGAAAAGACCATTTCGGGCAAAGTTACTGCCCGGGTCAAGGGAGGGCTGCAGGTCGATATCGGAGTGACCGCTTTCCTTCCGGGATCCCAGGTGGATCTCAGACCGGTACGCAATTTCGAGAAGTACATCGGCGAGACGTTCGAGTTCAACGTCCTGAAGTACAACCGCAAACGCGGTAATATAGTCCTTTCGAGGCGGCCTCTTTTGGAGAAAGCGAAAGACAAGAAGAAAGACTTGATTCTTTCAGCCCTCGAAGGGTCCGGCGTTTTCATTGGTGTGGTGAAAAACATCACTGATTACGGCGCGTTTGTGGACCTGGGGGGCATCGACGGACTCCTCCACATCACAGACATGTCCTGGGGCCGAATCAATCATCCATCGGACATCCTGAAAGTGGGTGACGAGATCCAGGTTAAAGTCCTGAAATTTGACCAGGATAAAGAGAGAGTCTCTTTGGGGCTGAAACAGACTCAGCCCGATCCGTGGGAAAACGTCGAAGAGCGTTATCCGATCGACTCCAAGTGGATGGGTACCGTGGTGAGCATCACCGATTACGGTGTCTTTGTGGAGCTTGAAAAGGGCGTCGAAGGTCTGGTTCACATTTCGGAGATGGCGTGGACGAAGAAGCCGAGACATCCCTCCAAGCTCGTCCACGTAAGCGAAGAAGTCGACGTGATGGTCCTCAACGTGGACAAGAACCAGAAGAGAATCTCCCTCGGCATGAAGCAGCTCAAACCCAATCCGTGGGACGTGATCGCCGAGAGGTATCCCGAAGGGACCAAGATCGAAGGGAAGATTCGGAACGTCACGGACTTCGGGATCTTCGTGGGAATAGACGAGGGGATCGACGGATTGGTCCATATCTCGGATATCTCCTGGACGCAGCGGATCAAACATCCGGGCGAGCTCTACAAAAAGGGCCAGACCGTCCAGGCGGTGGTACTCAATATCGACAAGGAAAACGAGCGCTTCTCGCTGGGGATCAAGCAGATCCACGAAGATCCGTGGGAGACCATTCCCGATCGGTATCCCCCCGGTACGAAGGTTGTCGGAAAGGTCACGTCCGTGACCGACTTCGGCGTCTTTCTGGAGATCGAGGAAGGTATCGAGGGAATGATCCACGTGTCCGAGCTCTCCAAGGAGAGGGTGAACTCCCCCGCCGACTTCACCAAAGAGGGCGAACAGCTCACCGCAATGGTGCTCAAGGTCAACAAAAAGGATAAGAAGATCGCCCTGTCGATCAAGAGCCTGGAGAAGGCCGGTGAGTACGACCAGGTCAAGGGCTATATGCACAGCCAGGAGGTCGTTGCCTCCAACCTGGGAGACTTGCTCAAGGAGAATCTTGGTTCTTTCGGCAAGGATTAGCTGCCCTGAGGGCGGGCCCCCTACCCGCCCGGCATATCCCAAGAAGGGTCACCGGGCCCTGTCGCCGAGTACCAGGTTCCGTGCAGCGATGATTGCCTCTTCCCTCGTGCCGATCTCCCGGGAACCTTGAAGTTCGGCCAATCGCTTCAGTACACTCCCCAGATAAGGACCTTCCTTTAATCCGAACGTTACCATCAGGTCCCGACCGTTGAGGAGTGGAGTTTGAGGACTCCGCTCCAATTCGAGCCACCGTTGGAGAGACCGCAGTACCCCCGCCAAGGCGCGGCGATCCGCGTCACCGCCTCGGGCCGGACCGCGTGAGGCAGCCAAGTCCGACAGGAAGAGAATCGACAATCCGAATATCTCCCTTCGGAAGGTGCTGAGAAGGCGATGGAGCGCCCGGGGGGAAGGCGGTCCTCCGGTGAGGATCATGGGCCGCATATGCCCTCCTATCCACTCTCCGACCATTCCGATCTCTCTCGTTGACAGTCTAAGGGCTTCTCCCCTCTCCTCGAAGATCTGACGGGAGATCTTCTCATGCCCGAAAAAACGGACCCGGCCGTCAGGGTCCACGGTGGCGCTCGAAGGTTTTCCCACATCGTGGTAAAGGGCCGCGAGCTTGAGCAGGGCCGTTCTGGGCCTGCCCATTACCGGCTCTTCCGCCAGGTAGGCAGCGATTTCTTCCTCCAGATCTCCGAAGACTCCCTTTCCTTCAGCCATGAGGATCTCCACCCGGTCTACGGTTTCCAGAGTATGCCCCCAAACGTCCAGGTGATGATAGTCATTCTGCCTGCACCCTTTCATGGGGCGAAACTCGGGAAAGAGCAGGTCCAGTACTCCCCACCGGTCCATACCCTCCAAAGCCTGCTGAGAAGACTTGGCCGCGAGGATTGCCGTCACCTCGTCCCGCACCCGCTCGGAAGAAACACCTGTGAGGGCACTCAGGTTGCGGGGAATGGCATCCAGTGTCTCCGAGGCGATGTCGAACCCCAGGGACGCACCGAACCGAAAGGCCCTGAGGATGCGAAGTGGATCGTCGGTGAAAGTCCTTTCAGAGCAGGCCCGTACCACACCGGCCTTGATGTCGGCCACCCCTCCGGTGGGGTCTCGGATCTCCCTGAATCCGCTTTCGAGAAAATCCTCCACTGAAACGGCCACGGCATTGACGGTGAAATCGCGACAGGCGAGATCCTCTTCGATGTTTGCGCCCTTGAATGTGGAGAGATCGAGGCTGATGGGATCTTCCCCCCGGAGGACAATTCGCGCGGTTCCACGTTCGCGATCCAGAGGGACGAAGGCGGCTTCCCTCCCCAGAGACCGCGCGATACCCGAGGCCACAGCAATGCCGTCCGCTGCTCCAACGGTAATATCGAGATCCACGCATGAGCTCAGGCCGATGAGATGGTCACGCACAAACCCTCCCACCAGGTACGAGTCCGGAGCGAAGGATAGGACGGCCGCCAGAACAGTCCTGATTCTTGAATTTTCTCCGGGTTCCACGGACAAATTCTCCCACGGCTAATGGCTCTTATGTACTTTGGATCGCAGGATCGGTCAACGATTCTTGCCTTTGGCAATTTGTTTCTTGGATTTACGTCCGACAAGTACAGAACCGCCCGATTGTCTGCAGATTCTCCATTCCCTATCTCACCTTGGGTCCCAAAGCCTCTATCCGGCATAGACGGCTCTCCGGGGAACGTGCTATACACCAAATCAACATCGAACCGGAGATCGGGGCCGGCCCGACGCGGGCGGTAGCAGCGGAACATGGAGAAGACGGGAAATCGATCTCCGAAATGTCTTCTTAAGAACCGGGCCTTTAGCATGCTCGAGATTCGGCTCATCATGGATTCCCCGATCGAAGAGATTCTGGGCTTCAAGACCTGTTGCGGCTTGAGGACATTCGACCAGAATCTGGAAATCCTGTTTAAAAACAACGGCTTCACGGCCGTGAGGGTTCAGGGGTACTTCGATCTGCATGGGGGATACGGTGCCTATCGCATGGACGCGGTGATTCCGCCGGATGGCTTTTGGATCGAACCGGGAGACGTCAAGGCGCTCTATTGTTACATGGACGAGACCCTCTGGGAGAAGTCGACCCGGATGATCTTGTACGATTCGGAAGGGAATGCATATCAGGTCGACATTCAGCAGAGGTAAACGAGGGGGAACGTATGGAAATCATTAAGTACACCGAGGAGCATAGGATCTTCCGGGACGCTCTCAAGAAATTCTTTGAGAAAGAGGTCATTCCCCATGTGGACGAGTGGGAGGAAGCCGGCATAGTTCCCAAGAGCATCTGGAAGAAGATGGGGGATCAGGGTTTTCTCTGCATGCAGGTTCCGGAGGAGTACGGCGGCATGGGAGCCGACTTTCTCTATTCGGTGATCATGATGGAGGAATTGGTACGCACACGACATTCAGGGCTTGCCGCGCCGCTTCACAGCGATGTGACGGTGCCCTATATCGTCTCGTACGCGTCCGAAGAGCTCAAGCAGAAGTACCTCCCCGGTTGCGTGTCGGGCGACATCATCACGGCAATCGCCATGACCGAGCCCAACACGGGCAGTGACCTCGCCTCAATCCGCACCACCGCGGTGGAAGACGGCGACCACGTCGTCATCAACGGGCAAAAGACCTTTATCAGCAACGGCATCAACTGCGATCTCATCGTCCTCGCGGTGAGAGACCCCAAAGAGGAGAATCCCTATCAGGCGATGGACCTCTACCTGGTGGAGGCAGGGACTCCCGGTTTCGAAAAGGGACGGAGACTCAAGAAAATAGGGTGGCACAGCCAGGATACGGCAGAACTCTACTTCAACGATTGTCGGGTCCCCAAAGCCAATCGATTGGGCATGAAGGGAAGCGGATTTCTCATGCTCATGGAGAAGCTCCAGCAGGAACGCCTCTGCGTTTGCATCGGAGCAGTTCCTGCAGCCGAGATGGTACTGGAGACGACCGTCAAGTACTGTCAAGAGCGGACCGCCTTCGGCAAGCCGATCTCAAAGTTTCAGAATACCCGATTCAAGATCGTGGAGATGGCTACCGAGGTGAAACTGGGACGTACCTTCGTGGACAAGCTCGTAGTGGACCACATGGAAGGAAGGAACGTCGTGGTGGAAGTGGCCATGGCCAAGTACTGGACCACCGAGATGGCCATGAGGGTTGCCGACGGCTGCCTTCAACTACACGGCGGGTACGGCTATTGCGAGGAGTACCCCATTGCGCGGGCTTGGCGCGATCTGCGGGTGATGCAAATTTTTGCAGGGACCAATGAAATTATGAAGGGCATCGCTGCCAAGTTCATGGGATTATGAAATATTCTTCCTGAACAGGTGCAGCGGGTGAAGAGGTCTGATGCCATGGAAGGCATAGAGGGCGAGCTCGTGGCCGTCACGGCCGCGGACGGCGCACAATCGAAAGTCACGGTCTACCGTGAAGGGACCGATCCGAGGGGACCGGTGTTGCTCATCATGCCCGCAATGGGAGTGCACGCAGACTACTACGCACCCATGGCTCTCGATTGCGTTGCAGCGGGATGGAACGCGGTCACCGCCGACTTGCGGGGAAACGGGCGCAGCACTCTTCGGGTAAGTCGGGAAATCGACTTCGGTTATCACCACCTCGTGGAGTACGACTGGCCCGCAACGGTCTCGGCGGTGAAGGAAATGTTCCCCGAGAGCCCTCTGTACTTGACGGGGCACAGTCTCGGAGGTCAGTTGAGCGCCCTCTATCTTAGTCGGCGGCCGGACGATGTTACCGGTCTGATTCTCATCGCTGCAGGCTCGGTCTATTACCGCGGATGGAATTTCCCCGAGAGTCTTGGCGTTCTCGCACTGACTCAGTTCTCTCGGCTCATTTCAGCAGTACTGGGATACTATCCGGGACGAAGGTTCGGTTTCGGAGGAACCGAGGCCGGGACATTGATCCGGGATTGGGCATACCAGTGCCGCACCGGACTGTACAAGCTCACCGGGAGTCCCCACGATTTCGAGGCCCTTCTCAAAACGATACGGAAACCGGTCCTGGCCTTTTCCTTCGACGATGACGGCTTGACTCCTTACAAGGCAGTCCGCCATCTGTGCGGCAAGATGCCCGAGGCGACCGTCACCCACCTACACGTGAAGCCCCGCGATTTGGATCTCGACGAATTGGGCCATTTCAAATGGGTAAGGAATTTCAAGGCGTTAACAGGGAAAATCGAGAGCTGGATGAACGGCAAGGCCTGAACGAGCACTTTGAGGAGCCTCCGGGAATGACACTACGTGTCGTAAGCCCGTTCGCCGTGCTCCCCCATGCCCCTTTGACCGTTCCACGCGGAAGCCAAAGATGACAGTGCAGATCGGCGGTATTACAGCTGGGCCTGAACGAGCTCGAACCGTATTTCGCCCACGCCGGGAGACGAGGTTAAAAGTAGAGGAATGCGGTGCTTATCGTTGGAAATCCACAGTTGGCCGGTGGCGATCTCCTTCTTGTCCCCGGTGAGCTTTGCCAGTCGCAGACGGAGATGGACCGCGGTGTGAAGGCCCGTTCGGATCCGGACCTTACCCGTTCCTGCGGGTGTCACGAAGAGGCGTGCCTTGTCTTTACCGTCGTAGATGTCCACGAACATGGGGCGGCTAAAATCCTTCTGGCTCCTCAGCAGGTACACTGCGGTTATCGGATCGTACAATCTCGCGAATTTCTCGCTATGGCTCTCTTTCGAGTCACCAAGCAGCTTGTCCACCTGGACGAGTTTCTTCTTGTGGTCAAAGGAGAGGTTGACAACTTCGGACCGTAACCGGTTTGATTTGACCTGATAAACGTATTGCCTCGGCTGGAATGTCCTCGCTGTGAACGTGGCCTGCACACGGCTCCAGATCTCCACCATGGCCTTTAGTAAGCCGTCGGACACGGCCTGGGCCTTGACACTGACATTAGTCGAGTCCCGCTTGGTCGTGATGTCTCCATGGGCCGCTTTGCTCCCGTTCCAGGTCACTTCGTACCGGAGCAGCTCCGATCCATCGGCCCCGACCGCGTTTGCGGCCCCCAGGAGAAAAAGCAGGCAAATAAAGACAAGTGCCCTGAGGGGGGTCGCCGTCTTATGCTCGCTGAGACAATGTCCGATTTCCATCTCTCTACCATGCCCTACACTGCAGCAAGGCCTTTGATCGCTCCGTAAGTACCGTGAACGACCTCAGTATAACCGATCCGATCGTGACGCAAAAGGGGGTGCCCGGATTGCCGAAAGGCCGTTCCGTCAACGGGTGCGACGCCAATAGAACTTCTCTTTGCGCTCCGGCATGGCCGTTACCAGCGTGTCTCCGCTCACCTCATAAGGCCACTGGGAGGTTTGCCCCTTGTGATCCGTTATGGTGAGGAATCCCTTGTCGACCGTGTAGGTCCCCTGGTGCTTGGTCAATGAGTTGGGCTTGTCCGGATAGATCTTGTTGAAAATGACCCGTCCCTTGTCGGTGAATTCGATGAGCACCCGAGGCTTGTCAGGGGGGCCGAGTCCTTTCTCACCCTTGTCATTAATTTGGTACAGCAATTCCCATGTAGCAACCAGGTTCTTGTCAATATTGTACGTCGCAGGCCCTTTAAGACCCGAGTCTCCCTGTCCGGTTTTGGGCAGTGTCATGGTGACGCATGAGGCCCACAGCAACGGGACGAGGCATATCATCACCTCGACGACTCGTCTCATGGCAGATGGCATGAACCCTTTCCTCAAGAAAGCACCGGCCTCATCCCGGAAGACGCGACACCGTAATGCAGGCACGTCAAGTCGGTAACCGATTACCAGAGGCTCCCGAAAGCCTTGGCCTGTTGCCCGCGATCCCGTGCTCCGGCGGCAACGGGCCTGCGGTCCTCTTCAGAGTTTGCAGCGACGGTGGCGGCCCCATCTCCCGGCTTGGCCGGTTTGGCCGCAACCGGCTTCCTCACGGGAAAATCGCCACGTGCAATTCGACTCAGGAGAGCAGGGTCCACGATTATACAATACGAGCCCACCTGAAGGGTATGAAAAACAGCCTCCGCATCTTGCCAGTCCAGGCCCAGGCAGCCATGCGTGAGTCTCCCGCCCGTGGCTTCAGCATAGTGGATGTACCGTGCGCCATCAAAGACGAGCTTGTAGCGAAAGAAACCCGGCACTCGCCGCTCTTCCCACTTCTTGGGAATGGGCTCCCCTTCCTCGATGAAATACCAGTCGGGCCTAACCCAATCTGCAACGGGGACTTTGCTCTTGATGGGGAACACCCCGGTGGGCGTCTCAAATGCCCCGACTTGGGTCTTCCCTTTCCCGATGGCCACGGGACCTATCCTCAGGAGCTCCCCTCTCCCGTTATAAAGGTAGAACTGGAAATTGCGCTTGTCGATCACGATGAAGGACTTGTTGGTTCGAGGTCTGATCATGCCCCCGATAGATCGGGCAACCGTCATGACCTCGTTCACTTGACCTTCGTCCTGGATTCGATGACCGTAGTAGTTGTCGTACATTTGCTGCTGACGGTCTTGAGCTTGAACGGGCTGCGGTTGTCGCCTGACCCGATGAACCTGATCCCTAAGAATCATCTCCGCATCGCGCCGGTCGTACTGCAGGTCGTCTCCCGGAGCCTGGCGAGAATACTGCTGACCGGGATTCTGCTGTCCCCATCCCCTTTGGGAGGCACCGTAAGGATCGGCTGCGTAGGGGTCTTGGCCTTGATTGTAATTGTTCTGGTAGTACTGGGCAGAGACGGGCGTACACAAGAGCGCGACGCACAAGAGCCACCCGAGATATCTTACAGTATTACGCATGATTAAAGCCCTCTTCTGTAGAGCCACTGCGGAAAATCCTGCACTGGCTTGAAATTCTTTTCACCTATAATGGAAAAGTCTGCCCCTGTCAACAAATCCCCTGATTGATTGCCCCCATCGCCTGCGAGAATCCAGCGACCGGCAACCGTTTGAAACACTTCTTCACGTGAAAAAGCACTCTCCCGTTCGAGGTTTTTCCCGAGCGGTCATGGAGACACAGCGAGGGATCTCACACGAGGAGGCCGTACTTCTTCATTTTATATTGGAGGTTACTACGAGAGACTCCCAACATCTTAGCAGCCTTGGCCTGAACGTTTCCGGCCCTCTTCAGTGCCTGCCGAATCATCCGCTCCTCGATCGCATCGACGGTCTCAGCAAGGCTTTTTTCCCAGGAAATCATCATGTCAAGGCCTTCTTCTATCTCCGGCGATTCCCGAATCTCAGGTGGAAGATCTCCCGCCATTATAGTCTTACCCTTGCAGAGCACAAGGGCCCGCTCGATTACGTTCTCCAACTCGCGGACGTTTCCCGGCCATGAATAGCGATAAAGGGCACTCATGACTTCCGGGTCCACCTCAAGTACCGGACGGCCGAGTTTCTCTCCGAACTTGGTCATGAAATGAGCCACCAGGATCGGGATGTCGGATCGTCGCTCTCTCAGGGGGGGCACATCGATGCGGACGACATTGAGCCTGAAGAACAGGTCTTCCCGGAACCGTCCCGCCTCGACCTCTTCCTTGAGGTCCTTGTTGCTGGCCGCGATAATGCGGACATTGACCTTGATGTCCTTATTCCCCCCTACTCGCTGGAACTCCTGTTCCTGGAGCACCCGCAGCAGCTTGATCTGCAAGCTGAGCGGCATGTCACCCACTTCGTCGAGAAAAAGCGTCCCTCCGTCCGCGAACTCGAACTTTCCCTGCTTGAGGCTTGCCGCTCCGGTGAACGCCCCTTTTTCATAACCGAAGAGCTCCGATTCCAGGAGATTCTCGGGAACAGCAGCGCAGTTAATCGATACGAAGGGTGCACCGGTTCGGGACGATCCCCGGTGGAGTCCCCTTGCAATGAGCTCCTTTCCCGTTCCCGATTCACCGTCGATAAGCACGGTGGTGGGGGTGTCGGCCACTCGCTTCATGAGAGAGAAGACCTTCTCCATGGCCTTGGACTCACCGATGATGTTTCCCCAGGCGCTCCCCAACTCTGATTCAAGGTGTCGGATGTTCCTGACGAGGGACCGCCTCTCCACCCCCCGGGCAACCGCCCTCTTCACCTCCGTGTTGTCGAAGGGCTTCTGAATGTGGTCCAAGGCCCCTTTCTTCATGGCATCCACGGCCTGATCCACCTCCGCGTACGCGGTCATGAGGATGACCGGCAGGTCCGGGTCCGTGGCCGTGATCTGCTCCAGGAGCCCTATTCCTGACATTCCCGGCATCTTGATGTCGGAGAGAACCGTGTCCACCAGAGTATTGGCTATGATTTCCATGGCCTCGGTACCTGAAGACGCGGTAAGAACCCGATATCCTTCTTCTTCCAGAAGCTCCTCGAGGACGATGAGGTAGTTCTTTTCGTCGTCAACCACTAATACGTTCGGCATAATTTTTCCCGTGACAAGGACTTCGATCGTGGGTCGATCAGTCTCCCGCAGGGAGGACGATCGTCAGAACCGCCCCCTCCCCTTCGTTGCTCTGCATGTGAATCTCGCCCCCATGGGACGTCACGATGTTATGAACCACGGAGAGGCCGAGACCCGTTCCCATTTGGTGAGTGGTAAAGAAAGGAGTGAATATTCGCTGAATGTCTTCCTCTTTGATCCCGTGTCCGGTGTCGGCAAAATCTATCCTTATCCCGGACTTGTCCGGAGACAAATGGACACTCAAGGCCCCCCCTTTATCCATGGCCTCAAAGGCATTCATGGCCACGTTGAGAAAGGCCTGGTACAGCAGGTCCGGATCTCCCGGGACAATCGGCCGGGATCCGTTCAGAACAGGATCGTTCCATTGGATGTCCCGGGTCGCTAGCTCGTGCTCGAGGTTGACCTTGACGCGATCCAGCACGTCCCGGATGTCAATGGGCCTCACATGGGGCAACCGCGGGCGCGCGAAGTCCAGGAAGTCGGTCAATATGGCACTCAGCCTGGCAGCTTCTTCAACTATGATCCCCGAGAATTTCTTGATCTTTGTCGGGTCGGGGCTGGACTTCTTGTAAAGCACTTCTGCTGACGAGCGGATAATCCCCAGCGGATTGCGTATCTCATGGGCGATGGTAGCCACCATCTGTCCGATGGAGGCAAGCTTTTCCGATTGCTGGAGCTGCTCTTCCAGTCTCTTGTGCTCTTCGGCCCGAGCGAGGAGGATGCGCTCGCCTCTCCGCACGATGAGGGTAAGCGTCGCAAAGAGGAAGACCATAAGCCCCACAGCCACTACGGTGATCACAGCGATGGATCGCTGCACCGCCACGTACTGATCGGTGACGTTCTGGGTGATCTGGATTACCCCGTAGATCCGGCCCAGCATCCAGTAATTCCCGGCACCTTCCCGAAGCGGATAGTACGTGTCCGCCAGCCACGTACCCGACCAGTGGGCCGACGAGCCCTTCTCCTGGCGAATCAACGACAGGTCCTCTCCGCGGAGGACTTTGTCCACGGGAGAATTCTTGGGCTCGTATTGTCCGATCAGATCGTATTCCGTGCTGTAGACGATCTTTCTTTGCCGATCTATGATTTTGATCCGCTGAATTTTGAGGCCGTAAGTAAAATCTTTAACGAGCGAATCCAGAGCGCCGAACTGGTCCCACTTCCTCAAATCCATGGGAACGCCCCGCTCCTTGAGAGGTGCGTAGAAACCTATGAAAATATTATAGTTGAGATTTTCAGCGAGCAGCTTGGCGTAGTTCTCTGCGCTTTTGAGAAGCGTGTCAACGCTCCTCGTGTAGAGAAACGTGCTGAGAAGAAAGGTCACGACCGCTATGACCACAAAACCGGAAATAATAAAATATTTCAGCAGCCTGAAGGGACCGCCCCCGGTTAAGGGAGCCGGCGGTTGTTGCACCATCTTATTCACCTGCGACCCCATTTCACTCGGCGCACAATCTACCATCAGGCCCGATCGAGGTAAAGGAAAACGGCCGGGGTCCCGACATCATTCAATCGTGGAAGGAAGGACGAAAGTCCCCGTCCGTTCCCTCTGCGTGAACGCATCCCCCCCCTGGTTGCCCGGAACGCTGACGCGAGTTGTGTTTGCCGCCTCTGTGAAATCCTCATAAACGGCAGGCGCAAACCTCTTTGCCGGGACCTGCATGACTCCGGCGGCCCATTTGGGGACGGCATTGTATTGTACGAGGGGATGGTTAGGCGTTACCCAAATCGTCGGGATTCATCCGTTCGAGGATCTTGGTCAGTTCTTCGTCGGTTCCTTCCACATCCTCCTGCGTAAAGATCACCTTATGCCTGATCGCTTCGTCTTGATCGGGTTGGGTCATACCCTCGATGACTTTCTCGCTCACAAAGATCGGCACACCCGTCCATGTTGCCAGCACAAGGGAATCCGAAGGTCGTGCATCGACCGTTATCAGCTTGGAATCGAGGTTCTTGAGGTAGATCGTCGCGTAGTAGGTGTGATCCTTGAGGTCGTCAATCTCTATGTGCTCGAGCACCACGCCGGACTTGTCGATGACATTCCTCAGCAGCTCGTGGGTGAGCGGTCGTTGAAAGACCTCTTTGTTCATGGCTCGTTGGAGCGCCATGGCCTCCACAGGCCCGATCCAAATGTAGAGCTCCCTCTCTCCCACGTTCTCTTTGAGTATCACCACAGGTTGCATGTTTCGTGTATCGGAAGCGATTCCGACAATAGTCATCTCTTTGAATTTCTTCTCGGGTTTCATTCTCACCTCGTTGCTCGTCTCACCACGTCTCGTGGCGGACTGCGACGAATTATTGCCCAACTCCTGCGGTGATCCGGCAAATTGTAAATCCGCTACCGGTGAGCTCCACTCATCCGCTGCGGATTTGCCGATAATTGGACTGCTACCCATCCGACCGGACTCAACGTGATGGAAAACCCCTCTTATTTCTAGTGTTAGAGTAGCACTTGGAGTCTGCCTCTGTCAATGAGTTAGCAGAGCCCACTCGACTTTCCGGAGGACGTCGATCGGCATCCACAGCCGTTGACCTATGACCGGAGCTCCGTGATTCCTGAATACTCGGCGCTTTTTGCTGGACGGCCCGGCGACGTTCGCGATAATGAGATGGATGGTGCGACAAACGGCGGCCGACACAAACCGTCTGTCGGACTGTTAGAGACACGAAGGAGGTTCTGATGCGATTCAAGGTACCAGTTTGTATTGCAGTCCTGCTATTGTCCGTCACTACATTGGTCTTCGCCGGTGAAAAGCCCGGCCTGCAGAAGATCTCCGAACACGTGTACGCCTATGTGGACGGCAAGAGCCCTTCGCCGGCATCAAGCTTCGGCGCCAACGCCGGCTTGGTGGTGGGAAAGGATGGTGCGCTGGTAATCGATACCCTCGTGTCGGCGAAGGAAGCCGACCGTTTGCTGGCCGACATTAGGAAGGTCACCGACAAGAAAGTGAGATACGTCGTCAACACCCACTACCACCTGGATCACGCCTGGGGCAACTGCGTGTTTACCAAGGTCGGTGCTACGGTGATCGCTCATGAGAATGCCCTGAAGCACCGGTCCGAATCGGCTCAAGCGTTGGCCCACCCGGAGAACTTCGGCCTCACCGTCAAGGACCTTGAAGGCACGACACTCCAAGGCCCGACCATCACATTCACGAATTCCATGTCCATCGACCTGGGGGATGTCACGGTAGTGCTCAACTATCCCGGCCCGACCCACACCACTGACAGTATCACGGCGTACGTACCTCAGGACAAGGTGCTCTTCGTGGGCGACATCCTGTTCACCGGATATCACCCCTTCCTGGGCGAGGGTGACATCACCCGCTGGCAACAGGTTCTCGGGAAGCTCGAACAAACACCAGCGACGAAGATCGTTCCGGGGCACGGACCGGTCTCGACCAAGGCCGACCTGGGGAAGATGGAGACCTATCTCAAGGAATTCGATGCCGCTGCCCGAACGTTGTGCGCTGGAAAGTCCGCGGACGATGCGCCGGCCCTTGCGAAGGAGCTCATCAAACGCCTGCCCGAGCAGCAGCGCAACAAGTTGGCCAACATGGTGGAGCTCAATCTCAGGCTCAAGTACCTACCGCAACCCAAAGAAAAGAAATGATGGATTTCGGAGGTACAACAGCTTTTCACCGTGGGATGCATGCCCGCGAGAGGGTGGATCGGTGGCGATCGATCGTGCCGGCCGGTCACCAGGAGTGTGCTATGGCCTCGACCTTACATGCCTCCACACAGGGAAGCGGCGGCCTTTTCGAGGGCGGCTTACAGGGCCCGCATTCATACTTCACCTTCTTCTTCTTGTCCTGACGCACCACGGCTTGCGGTTCGTCGTTCATGGGATCGTTGGGATCTTCGTCCACGACCTCAAAAACTCGAGGTGGGCATGCTGCAACGCAATCGCCGCATCCGTTGCACTTGTCAGTGTCGATTGTTATGAAGTAATTGCCCGAGCCGTCACTGTATCCGTAGTTGGCTAACATGACAGGGTCCTCTGACGTCAAGAAACGGCGGGAAGAGGACGCTCGGAGCAATGAATCCTTCCCGCCGACGGCGGTTTGCGGCATGGCCGGGCGTCGAGGCAAGAAGATCCGTGATCCTATTTCTTGCCCTTCCCCTTTTGGCACAAGGCGTACCCGAAGAGCGCCGCACCCACTGCGCCGGCCAACTGGGTATCCCATGTGGTTTTCAGAGGCTCCAGTCCCATCTTCCTCTTGAGCCGATCGATGACGCCGCGGTTCTTCGCCATGCCGCCGGTAATGGCGAAATCCGGCTCCACACCGACACGCTCGAGAAGAGAGTAGATCCGGTCGGCCATTGCCGAGCAATAGGCCGCGAGTACTTCGTTGGTTTTCCAACCCTTGCGCAGAAGGCCCGTAGCCTCGGATTTTGCGTATATCACGCAGGTGCTGGAGACCGGGGTCGGTTCCCGATCGATCTCGAAAGACCGGTCCCCCACGTCTCCGATGGGCACCGACAGAAGATCCGCGAAGACCTCCATTCCTCTGCCCGTGCCGGCCGCACACTTGTCGTTCATGAGGAAGTTGGTCACCTTGCCATTGTCATCGCAGCGAATGACCTTGATGTCCTGGCCGCCGACGTCCAGCACGGTGCGGACGGTGTTGCCGTAGATGAAGTTGGCACCTCGGGCGTGACAGGCGATCTCGGTGACGGTCCGGTCGGCCATGGGGACATTCACACGGCCGTACCCCGTTCCAATGGTGTAATGAATGCCTTCTTCCGTCAGCGAGGTATCTTCCAGAGCGAACTTGAGGGCGTTGCGAGCACTGTTGGGGCTATCCGATCCCGTCCTCATGTTCCCGTAAGCATACATCCGGCCGTCTGCCATTACCACGGCCTGAGAACTGACCGATCCAACGTCGATTCCTACGGTGATGAACGTGGCGTCTTCCCACTTGATATCGGGATCGATCCAATTCGTTTCTCTCCACCGCCAGTATTCCCGCATCTTCCCCTCAGCCGTCGGGACATTCTCCACATTCCGGCTTTCAATCGGTCCGGCGACACCGAGAGCCTGTGGTCTCTTCGTCGGCTTCCGCCCTACGGTAATGCCGGCATCCGTCTCGGCAACGCATCCCTCCACAGAGTCACTCTCTCCTGAAGCCGCTTCTTTGGCAGCCACGACAGCAGCGCCCACTGCAGAGGCAAACTCGGGCTTTTCCGGGATGTAGACCTGCTCCACACCGAGCTCTCGCCGGAGAGCCGCCACAAAACCGGGATTGTAGGCCACCCCGCCGATCATGACGATGTCCGGGTTCACTCCGATGCGCCGAATCATGGAGACGATTCGGCCGGCCATGGCATCGTGGATGGCTCTACTGATATCCTCTTTCGAAGTCTTCCCGTGGATGAGTCCCACCACTTCCGATTCGGCAAAAATAGTGCACTGTGCGTTCAAGGGTATGGGATTATCGGAAGAGAGCGCAAGAGGGCCCATCTCTTCCAGAGGTGTCTCCAGGGCGCGGCCCATGGCCTCGATGAACGCCCCGGCACCGGCCGCGCATTTTTCGTTGACGGCAAAGTCGACCACGTTGCCGGTCTCATCGCATTTGGCGGCTCTCGCAGCTTCCGTACCGACATCCGCTACGGTTCGTGCGTTGGGGAAAAAGTAATGCGCGGCCGCAGTCATGGCTTTGATGTCGTTCACCTTCAGATCCGCTTCGGTTATCGACTTCGAACCGGAGCCCGTGCCTCCTATCTTGGAGAGATCTTCTCTCGAGATTCCGGCGTCATTCAATGCCATGTCCAGCGAAGCCTTGACCGCCTCCGACTGATCGAATCCCGTGAGGACGATCCCACTGCCTATTATTTCACCGTCTTTGAGGACGACGGTTTTCGTGTTCTTCGCACCACAGTCGATTCCTGCAGCGATCATATCGGAAACCTCCTTCAAGGTCGTGGCCCCGGTCTACTGCCCCCGACTCATATCCTTATCCTCAACCGTTCTTGAGTCTCAGGCTTTGCGGGAAGATATCGATCCGGCGTCCCGTTGCTTTGTCGTAAGACTCCCGCTCGTGAGAAGGCCACAGCACCGCTCCTTGAAATTCTCGGCACTCTTGGAGTTAAAAGCCGATGAGACTTTGAACGAGTTATCGCCATAGACGGACTTGGTTGTCAGGAGAAGGCCGGCATCTATTCATGGCGCATGGCCGATCCAATAGCGGAGCCCCTGTGGTACATTGTCGGGCTTCTCAATGAGCGCCGGGACCTGCTTTCTTCTTCTCAAATTCTCAAGTCGCTCCACCATAATTACGCAACTCCCAGGCCTTTTGCCGGCCTTTCCCCGCATCGCCGGGACATGTGGCGGATCTGCATGCTGCTTCTGCGGCCCTTCAGGCCAAGAAATCACATTGTAGCCTACGTTGCCGAAATCGCAAACAAGGTGGAGGATACGTGCCGAGTCTCCTATAGTGCCGCTCATATAAATTCGCGGCATTCTTCGGGTTGCAGGCCAATGAGCCTTCGACGAGCCTGTCGCCGGTGATCGGCGCCGATTTTTTGAGAGTAGCGGCGCCTGTTTGGGATTTATGGCAGACCCGATAGCGGAGCGCTGGAGGCTAGCCATAGGTTTCCTGATAACCACGAGACTCTCTTCGTTTCCCGCAGTTCTCAAGGCGCTCCACGATAACTGCCGGTATTTCGAGAATGAGGACGATCCTCCGGTCGCACTGCCCGGCTGCCTTTTTTTGAGGAAGCTGCGAGAAGTTGCATCAATTCCATCGAGCGCTTGTCACAACTCTTGAAACCTCTCCGGTAAGGGATTAGAATAGCCTTAGTAAGGGATGGAGGACTACCATGTCACCGGATCAGGAAATACTCGTCGGACCGGAGATGAGCGAAGAGTTCAAAACCTTCGAAGAATTCTGCGGCGAAAACACCGGCCGGGAGCTTGTCTATCTGGAGGTGGTGGAGAAGAGTCCTCTGGACATGGACGCCGTGACGCTTGCCTTCAGCATGAGACACTTGTTGCGTCTTTCCAGAGGGGTCATGGACCTCCTCCTCGAATCCCTCAACGGAGAAACGGCACCCACACTTCAGGAAGTTCTCGCCTCGAAGGGAGTGCAACTGGACAAGACCCACGCCGAACGTCTGAGAAACGTCGTGTTCGCGTTTCGAGACTCCGCGGACGAAGAGACCGCCTGCACCATGGTCAAAGCGCTACAGCTCATGACCATGAGCAGAGAGCGGAAGCGAGTCATGCTGAACCTCGGCGAATCGTACACCCCCCCCGATGAGGGGTGGACTCCTGAGGACTTCGGCGGTGACGACTCAATGCTGCAAACGGTACGCTCCATCGAAGATCCTCGCTGGACCGACGAAGAAGATTGATCGTGCAGCCTGCGAGCTGCCGGCCAAGCCCTTGCATACATACCGAAAACCCCGGGGGGCCGAGACGGACGGGGCGCCCTCCATCCGAAACGATGGAGGCGATATCAGGGAGATGACCCGGCTGCCGGTCCTAACAGTTTAGAAGAGGAGATCTCAAGTCTATGCACAGCGACGCCTTTCTCGTTCCCATTTCAGAAGACGGCAGAAAAGTGCTGGAGCTCATCAAAGTCGACCGTCATGAGGCCGCCCAACTCATGGAGGTCTTATCCCCTGAGGAAAAAGTCTCCCTGGTGAGCCATCAAGCCATCAAAGACCCCAAGGGAGCTCAGGAGTTGGTCTTCCTCCTGGACGATCAGAAGAGTCGAGACGTCGTAGACGGGCTCGGCGACCGAACCCTGTTTCGCATCATGAAGTCCCAATGCTCCACGCACATCGGACTTCTCTCCCTCGTCAAGCCTGAACGGGTGCAAGCAGTCCTGGATCTGGATACGGAGCTCTTCTCGACCAAAGGAATCACCGATCCTCAGGCCGCATACCACTGGCTGGTGAGCTTCCTGGAGGAGAACGAGGATATTTTTACCCAGTTGCTTCAATCCATCGACATAAAGGTGGTGGCATCCGCATTTCAGGACAAAATGGTTCGCCCCACGGCGAAATCATCCGACGTCTTGGAAGAGGAAGAGGACACATCCTTCCCGGCGGATTTCATGGTGAAGCTCGACCGTGGCGAACTGAAGCCCGACGACCTGGAAGTAACCGACGAAGAAACCCGCGATATCCTCACCAAAATCCACCTCACCGACGAAGCGTATTTCACCGACCTGGTCTCTATGATGATTCGAGACACGGATCTGAAGATTCGCACGGCAGAAGAGGCCTTTGACAGGATTCACGAACAGGTGGGGGACGTGAGCAGACTGACTGAAGAAGCGGAGGACATGTTCATCCCCCTGGACGACTAAGGATTCCTTTTCCGAAATACGGTACCGGAAGGCAATCGATTTCAGGATGGCCCCGAATGGTCTCAAGTAGTCACCCCGAGCGAAAGCCGGGGTCCAGAGCTCTTCGGAAGAGCCTGGATTCCTGCCTCCGCAGGAATGACCGACAGAGGGCCCGATCATTAACAGACGCCTCGGTAACTCCGCCAGGGGTGAAATGTGCGACCGTACTTACGAAATGCAGTACTAAGCCTCAGTCATCGGGTCTGACGCCTCGATGGCATTGAGAGAGTGTTAATTCGGAAAATTTTCGCAAGATGCCGGGGAGCTCATTTCGGAGCACCCCGGCATTGTTCGTTCTTGAGAAGCCATCAATTCTTCGGTCCGGTGGTAGGACCTGCGGGGGGACCGGCCGGAGCGGTGGCGGGACCCGTCACAGGAGAAGCCTTAGGAGCCGTGACTTGCACGTTCATCTTCTTCCTGAGCTCCTGAGCGACTTTTTCATACTGCTGCTGCTGCGCCTGAAACTTGAGCTGCTCCGCTATGTAATCCTTGACCTGATCCAATGAGCTCTCTTGTCCCGACTTTTTGTCTTCCAGGTAGAGGACGTGGTATCCGAACTTGGTCTTGACCGGTCCGGTGATCTGGCCTTTTTCCATGGCGAAGGCCACATCCTCGATCTCCTTGAGGAGGCTTCCCCTGGGCAGCCATTCCAAATCCCCGCCCTTGCCCTTGCTGGGACAAATAGAAACCTGTTTGGCCAAATCCGCGAACTTTGCGCCCTTTTTCAATTTAGCGAGGGCGTCGTTAGCTTCCTTTTCGGTCTTGACCAGAATGTGATGAAGGTGAATGGATTCCGGGGTGACGAATCGATCCCGGTTCTGATCGTAGAAGGCTTTCACCTGCTGGTCGGTGGGCGCGGGAAGGCTCTTGTTCAACTTGTCGAGATAGACTCTTGCCAGGAGATCCTTTCTGGTGAAGTCGAGGAGGCCCTGCACTTCGGGCTGCTTGTCCATACCTTCGCTCTTGGCCGCCTCGGAAAGGACGTAGATGTTTACTATGTAATCAAGTGTCTTCTGCCGGCCCTCCGGGGTTTGGTACAAGTGGCGGAATTTTTCAGGGACAGCGTTTGCCATCTGGTCGAGATCGGCTTCGGTGACGGTCTGGGACCCCACTTTAGCGAGGACTTTATCCGCTGCGGCCGCTTGACTCACGAGACCGCAAGCCAGAAGCACGGCCAGGACAAGAGCCGAGCAGAAACATCCTTTTGAAATAAGCAGATTGCTGTGCACTTTCGTCTCCTTCGCAGTTTTATGGTGTAACGCCTTATAATTCTGCATCAAAATCTTTCTACAGGGTGCGGTTTATACCACACTCCCCAGGTCAAGTCAAACGTTCTCAATCGTCGACTCACCGGTCTCCAGGCGGGGCTATCCGTCTCGTGGAGCGAAGTGTAGGGAGGGCGACTCGGCTGTCTCTCTCCTCACCCACGGCTGACAACGCTATCTGAAGGAAGAGCAAACGTCACAGGGCACAAGCATCGCGGTTGTCAAACCGGTGGAATCTTCCTCCCGGGCCCACCGAACCTCTTCAAGGGCTTCCTCGGGGTTTGACAATCATTCTGTTGTGTTATTATCTCTTCATTGAGGAGTTTAGATCATGGCGTTGCCGGGCAAGGCAAAATCGTTAAGTTCCGAACAGATGAAAATGATTCTCCAGTCGATTGCGGACGGCGTATTCACCGTAGACGAGAGATTCATCATCACGTCGTTTAACCGCGGGGCCGAGAAGATCACGGGTGTTCCGCTGGAGGAGGCCCTGGGGAGACCCTGTTGCGAGGTCTTCAGGGCTGAGATTTGCGAGGGTGAGTGCGCGTTGAAACAGACATTTCGCAGCCGGAAGTCTGTGGTGAACAAAGCCGTCTACATCCTCCGATCCGACGGCAAGCGCGTCCCCATAAGCGTGAGCGCTTCGATACTCAAGGATTCGGAAGGGCGACTCGTTGGCGGCGTGGAGACATTCCGCGATCTCACCTTGGTCGAAGCGCTCCGGAAAGAGGTTGAAAAATCGTTCAGCTTCGAGGACATGCTTTCCCGCAACCAAAGGATGCGGGAGATCTTCGGCATACTTCCCGACGTAGCGGCCAGCGACAGCACCATCCTCATCGAAGGAGAGAGCGGAACCGGCAAGGAGCTCATGGCCAAGGCGATTCACAACCTCTCCAACCGCGCCGACAAGCCCCTTGTGACGGTGAACTGCGGTGCCATACCGGATACTTTGCTGGAGTCGGAGCTCTTCGGGTACAAAGCAGGGGCCTTCACCGATGCCAAACGTGACAAGCCCGGACGATTCGCGCAAGCTCACGGTGGAACCATCTTCCTCGACGAGATCGGCGACGTAAGCCCAGCACTCCAGGTGCGCCTGTTGAGGGTGCTCCAGGACAAGACGTTTCTCCCGCTGGGCGGAACCGCTTCGGTGCAATCCGACGCAAGGGTGCTGGCGGCAACCAACAAAGACTTGAGAGCCCTCGTGGCCGCGGGTGAGTTTCGTGAGGATCTCTTTTACCGCATCCAGGTGTTCAAGATATCTCTGCCCCCTCTCCGGGAGCGGAAAGAGGATATCCCCCTTTTGGCCCAGCATTTCGTAGACCGTTTGAACACTTTGAGAGGCAAAGATATATCCGGACTCTCCACCGAAGCACTTACCGCATTTGTTCGGTACGACTGGCCGGGAAACGTCAGAGAATTGCAGAATGCGATCGAGCATGCTTTCATTTTGTGTCACGGCGGACTCATCGAGAGTCGGCATTTGCCGGAGCCCCTGCGGAGGTCGGCCGGTGTGGACGAGGTGTTCCCGGTGGGGGCCACCCTGGCCGATATAGAAGCGCGGGTGATACGGGAGTCTTTGGCACGACATGAAGGAAAGAAGCTGGCAACCGCCAGAGAGCTGGGCATCAACAAGACGACGTTGTGGAGAAAGATGAGGCGTTTGGGACTCGATCCGTAGCGGCGAATTCGCACCGGGGGACCGCAGAGAAGTCTGCGCTGCGGTATGTCTCTTCCATTCATCACGCACCGGCTGCATGACGGAGCTACTGTTCGCCGGACATCGCTAATGCGTGCGGCACCGGTTCCTGCGGTAGCGGACCTAACGTTTCCGATGAAATAGGTCCGGGAAATTGGGTGTCGGCACGCCCTCGCGAGTGGGCTCCATTCAGCGGAGAAGGCTACCCACCGCATTCATCCCGGTGATGGTCGGGATTCCGGCATCGGCTCCGAGGCTGTTTCTGTTGCGAAGAGGCTTCAACTCCACGGATGTCAGCCTACGGAGACTGAAAAATGTTGCAAAGATATTGCAAAAAGGGGACAATAGCCCGGTGAATATGATTTTCGTATTCGGTTGTCGATCTCAGAGTACAAAAAGAGATCGCTGAGCATTGCCTCTTCCGGCATCGGTGATTACATTGCCGTGCATGGGTGGACGTGGTTAAGGGGGTTCTCTGTTGTCGAAAAGATTGAAATTGCCATTGGCCGTTCTGCTTATACTGATCCAGACGATGCTCGTATCGTGCGGGATCACAGGGGGCCGGACGACAGCGGGTACGACTCCGCCCCCACCGGGCGACGTGAAAGTGGAGGGTGCCCGAGGGGGCCTGCGGGTCACATGGAATTCAGTGCCCGGAGCGTTGCATTACACGGTGTTCTGGGGTACCGAGCGCGGGCGGTTCAGATATTTGGCCGATTCCAACCGGAATGACGTGCTGATAGCCAACGTGAGAAAGGGAGAGTTCTACAGTGTCGCCGTCACCTCGTGGAACGAGCAGGGCGAAAGCTCTTTTTCCGATGAAATTCTTTACGTTTATGACGACCCGGGTTCCAGTCGTGCAGCCGTTCACTTGGCCAAGGGGAAAGAACTGGAGCGACAGGGTCTCTTCAAGGATGCTCTCGCTTACCTGAATGCTGCCATAAGGCTTGATCCCAATAACGGCGAGGCGTACCGCAGCCGTGCAATGCTGAGCGAACGAATGGGGCGGACCGACTCCGCTCGGCATGACTATGCCGCAGCGAATAGGCTCTTCGGGAGCAAACCGATCTCGCTGAAGCGATAGGTCTTTGGCACGGGGTATAGCGGCCCGCTGTCTCCTCCCTGCCCGTCTCGGTGATCTCCGACGATTACTTCCTGATAAATCCCGAAACATGCGGATGGTTCTTCTTGCTACCGAAGGGGAAGTTGTGTCACTCTCGTCCCATGACGCGTTATTAGCCCGGCAGCCTTTGCGAGCAGGCCATGAACTGATCTGAGCGTCTTGCGGAAATTCCCGTCACGACGCGAGACTCTTCGTGGATCACCGGGCCGGAAACCAACTCCGCCTCGGCGTAGGTCGATCGATCCTCCAGCAAGGGAGGTTGACTTGAGACCCGCTTCTTGCTGAAAGGGGTCTCGCCTTCATCTCTGGACCTGCGAAATCGGGCGCACCGAAATTCAAGTTATCACAGGAGCGAGGTTACGAATCTTGCTTATTTGGGCGGGAGTCATTTTTGTGTCGATAATCTTCGTGGAGTTGGCTCGCCTGAACTGGATGTTGGCGACGAGTCTCAAGCGCGAGATCAAGATAGGAGAAGCCACGGGAAGCGGTCTTCGCGGCGATCCGCCTCTCGTCAGTGTTGTTGTCCCGGCACGTGACGAGGCGGACAATATCGAGGCTTCCGTATGGGCCCTTCTTCAATCGGATTATCCTCGTTTGGAAGTCGTCGTGGTGGACGATCGCAGCAAAGACGACACCTTGGGCATAGTAAGTCGCTTGGCCGTGGAAGATCCGAGAATAACGGTCTTCCGATTGGAGGAGCTTCCGTCCGGCTGGACCGGTAAGACGCATGCAATGTACTTCGGCGCCCGTCGTGCAAAGGGAGAGATCATCCTGTTCACCGATGCGGACACGGAATTGAGCAGGGGTGCAATCTCGCTCGCGCTGGCCTTCCTCCAAGAAAACAAGCTGGACATGTTGAGCATGCTCCCTCAATTCGCAAAACGGGGATTCAGCGAGAATGCAGTCTACCCCCACCTCGCCCTCGGGTTTTCGTACTTTTACCCGCTCATTGACGTGAACGACCCATCGAAGCCGGCCGCTCTTGCTTCGGGCTGTTTCATCATGATCAAACGGACGACCTACGAGAAATTGGGGACGTGGAGCCGGTTCAAGACCGAGATAAGCGAGGACGTCGCATTGAGTAAGGCTGTCAAGGCACAGGGAGCGCGACTGACCGTGGTAAGGGGGGGGGACCTGGTCCGGACCAAGCCGTTTGCGGGAGTGGCTGACGTGTGCAGATTCTGGAAAAGGACATTTTACGGAGGACTGGAAAAAAGCGCTCTTCGGGTGACGCGTTTGCTTGGCAATTACGTTTTCCTCTCTTTGCTTTTCGTTCTCTTTTTTTGGTCGGGTGCGTCCGTGCTGTTTGGGCATGGTTCCGCACCGCTGGTGCTTCTCTTGTCCATATCGGCTCTGGCCGCGGCAGAGGTGATTGTTCCCCTGGGATTGCTCGTCAAACAGGAACAGGGGGGATGGTGGTACTCTCTCACGGCTCCTCTGGGATTGGCCATAAGCGCTTGGGTGGCCCTCAGTACTCTTTTTGCCATTGCAAAGGGAACGGGTATTCAATGGCGGGGGTCTCAATACAAATGAAGGCGAGGCCGGTTTTGGACCCTGCGTCCACGTAGATCCTCCATCCTGTCGACGGCGTAAGAGGAGGATGCTCGGCGAAGAGTATGAACCGGCTAGCTCGCTCGGCAGTAAGGGGTTATTTCGAGGAGCACGAAGTCTTTCTGCAAATTGATACGACATCAGAGCGGCCCTGCTTGAACCGAAACGAATATTCCGTTACAACAGAAAAGCCCCTCAACGAAGTGCCTGCGGCCCCGCCGACAGAGGCCGTCTTGTCGGATACGCAGCATCCGCAAACCCTGTTTGGGGATCAGGAGAGCGAACAATACGCAGAGAGAAGCGTGAGAGAAGGAACAGGGGCCCGGCCCGGCGGTCGTATGAGAAATACCGATCCGCAGCTTGTATGTTTTTCTAGAGGTGCGTAACATCTCTTTGCCGCGGTTCCGGCGGTCGGTCCATCGGGGACCGCCAAGGGGAGAAAAGCATTGACCTTACTAATGTTTTGCTGTTATCATGCGCACTCGTTTGTACGAGTCCCGGGTTGAAAGGAGGCTGTTCGATGGACTTGCCATGGAAGGGGATGAGTTCAAGATTTGTTTGGCCGGCGGTGTTGGCTTTTGTGCTGATTCCCATGTTGGCCTCCGCCCAAGGCTACAAGGATTTCATGAGCGACGAGTACGGGTTCGTGATGAAATACCCGGACACGTGGGTCAAGATCGACAAACCCGAAGGGAATTACTACGTGGTGTTCAAGGCCCCCGGTCTCACGGAAAATTTCAGGGCCAGGATTCACGTCGCTGCGCATATGCCGGTCAAAGATGACTTGAAGGTGTTTCTCCAGGAGTTGAGAAAAGGCATCAGCGACCTGCAGAAGACGGGTGCGGGCGGAAAACAGGAAGTGAAGATCCTCGACGAAGGAGCGTTCAAGTGTGATGTCCCCGGGGCTTATTATTTCTTCATTCAGGCTTATGAAGAAAAAATCAAACTGTGGATGGACATCGTAATCGTCTTTTATAAGCACGATCAGACGCTTCTCCGGATATCCTGTCTTGCCCCTTCCAAAAGCATGGAGAATTTTCACCAGATTTTCAACGACGTTCTGGTCTCCGTGAAATTCTCGCAGGCAGCGGCGGCCCGTAAACCCGAGCCTGCCCCCGCACCGGCTCCTTCCGCCGTCAGACCTCCCGAGCAGCCGAGTGCGCCGCCTGCCGCCCAACCGAGTCGTCCGGCAGCGCGACCGGAAGTTCGGCCTTCGCGTCCTGCCCCCGGTGCCGTCAACGAGCAATCGCAGGAATTAGAGGCTCCCGCGCCGAGAATTGAACCGCCTGCCAGGCCCGCGCCGCCGCGAACCGCCCCGGCCCCGGCCCCCAGGACCGCTCCAAGAGGCCCCTCGCGGGGACCTGAAAGACCGGCAACGGGAATTGTGAATTGACAATTGTGGCCTACTGAAGTCGAGCCACGTAATTAATGAGGATTGACCGCGATGAGTTTGCCCCGCGCCTTTAGAATATTTGACGGCCACGAGGGTTTCATACAGTTCAAGAAGGGCCTCTCAAGGCCCTTGCCTGCGGTTTATCCTCCGGAATTGGTCAGGGAAAGGGCTCTCACCCTGGCGGAAAGGTACGACCCAAAAGGAGACTATACTGAGCTCAGAAAAGCACTCTCCCGGCTCACGGTATCGCTGGATGTTAGTGATTTTCAGGAGATCTCAGCTCTCTTAGGGTTCCTTATCAAGAATCTTTTCAAGGACATATCCCGCCCCGTAGCCCATAATATCCGACGCAAAATAGCCGAGTTTGAAGGGCCGAAGTTCTTTTTCGTGGGACACACGTCCTACTTTGATTACCCCCACGTTTCCGAGGTTATCCACCGTATAGGATTGCCCGAACCGATCATGCACTTTTCGGGTAGCCTGACGAGAGGTTGGATTTCCCAATGGCTCAAGGCCTTCCGCGGTCTGGTCGTGCCCAAGAGCTTCTCTCCCGTGCAGCACAGAGCCTATGCCTGGTACTGCGCTGCCCTGGCAGAGGCCAAGGAGACCCAGGTAATACCGGCCCGAACCAGTCGATACACGGTCCGATCCAGGGACGGCATCCTGAGGGAGCCCTACGTGCCCCACGGAGTTCTTTCCGGTGTCAAGGCGACAGGTAAGGTCCTTGTAATACCGGTTGCAGTATCCTATTCGGCCATACCGGAAGACCGGTATCTGATATCACCGGGAATATTCCCGGTTCTCTCCATGTTTCCGCGGGGGAGATCCTTTGCCCTTCCTCTCTTGTTCGGATTGGGCAATCCCGAGAAGATCATCCGAGGGCTGGAAGGACTTTTCGGCGAAGTCTCCGTTGACATCGGCGAACCCTTCGAGCTTGCCGACGACGACTCTCTCACGTCTCAGCGAATCACTCATCGCGCCATAGAGGAGATAGCCCGCAACAAGCTGATCCATCCGAGCCAACTGGTGGCCAAGGCCATGCAGGGTTTGGAGCGCGTGGACATCAAGACCCTGCGGGACAGGATTCAGGCCGAGATTGAAGACACGACGGACTTCTTCAGGACGCGTTACCGGAAAGACCCGCCGTTTCACTCATTGATCGAATCCGATCCGACCGAGGCAATCCAGAAGGGGCTCAAAGTCCTCTCACGCCGCCGGTCCGTTTCGCGCTCCATATTCCGTCGCAGTTATGCTCCGGCGAACGATTCGCTTCTCAGATTCTACGCGTACCACGCGGACAGAAGAATTTATCCTCTTCGGGGTCGCAACACGGTGACCCTGGTGAATGCTGGGGTATGGGGCTACACCCTGGCGCTGCATATCGGCAAGAATCTCCTGAAGAAAGAAGAATTGGCGGAACACTCTCTGATCCTTTACGATTCGCGAGAAGATCTCATCGAGAAGCTTACCGTGGAGGGAAAGCATCCCTGGCATTTCAAGGATGTGCCCCTACCTCGCTCGGTAAGACCGGAAGCCGACCTGATCGCTGCCGTGGGAGACACCTCCCTCATCCTGATCGTTACTCCGACCAAGTACTTCTATTCGACGCTCACGAAGATCGTAGAGTTGGCACCCGAGGGAAGCGACCTTGTCATAGCCACCAAAGGCTTCATCCCGGAGACCGGCTTGCTCCCCTGCCAAACGGCCCACCAGGAATTGGAGCGACTCGGAAAGAAGATGCGTGTGGCCGCGTTGTCCGGAGCCAACCTGGCCCACGAGATCGTCCAGGGCGGAGCCGGCGTCACGCAGATCGCTTGCGAGAGCTACGAGACCTTCCAACGTCTCAGACCGCTCATCGACACCACCCTATTCAGAGCGGTGTACTCCGGAGACGTGATAGGCACCACCCTTTCCGCAGCGCTCAAGAATGTGTACGCCATCGGCTTCGGCTTGCTTGAAGGATCGAAGAAAGCCCCGGAAAATTTTCTGGCCACCTATGCCACCCTGGTCACGGCGGAGATACGGAATTTCGGAGTGCTCCTCGGCGCCGCCCCTGAGACCTTCGATGCGGAAAGCCAAGTGTGGATGGCCGACCTTCTGGCAACTTGCAGAGGCGGGCGATCGGCCACTTTCGGTAGAGATTTGGCTCAACTGGATGAAAAACAGGGTAAATACAGACCGGCGCGCATGCTCATCGAGCAGTACCGCAAGAAAAAGATCGCCATCGAGGGATTCGAGGCTTCACGCTTCGCCGAGAGAATGGCTGTCCAGAGGGGTTTTCATCCACCGATCCTCGGAGAGATCTACTCCATCCTCCACGGAGGGAAGCAGGTGGAAGTCGTGGCTTTTATGGAGCGGTGTCTCGATGCGTTAAGCCACAAAATCAGCTATCCTCTACCCTCTACCATTCGTCAGCGCTCTCCGCGATACTGAAACGCGGATGGGAATTCCGCCCTACTTTTTTCAGGAAATGTAGTCGGAGGCTGTCGGGGAGGCGGCAACGCGAACCGGTCCTGGTACGGGTGAGATCGATTGCGCACTCACCGATCCGATGCGCGTTTCGACCACATCTCTTCAGCTCAGACCGGTTCCGTTACGTGTTTGGCCCAGGACAGGCCGAAAGCGGCGTCCTAATGCTTCCCGTGAAGACGGACGCACGACCGAAAGGAAGGACATCCAGCCATGAACGGCAATGCCCCCCTGTTCGACAACCACATATTTGTCAGAGACCTCAAAGGCGGTGACGTCGTCCTCCAATTCTTCGAACTGAAGTCCAAGGAAGTTCGGAAAACCAGATCGGGACAGGATTATCTGGATCTCACGGTAGGCGACGCCACGGGATCGGTGACGGCGAAAGTCTGGTCGGATGCCATCCGCAAATGGGGGCAGGAGTTCGGCCCGGGAGATTTCGTGAAGATCGAGGGACGGATAGAAGTCTACAAGGACAGGAATCAGATGATCGTGGACAAGATTCGGAGGGTGGATCGGTCGGAAGTACCCGATCCCGCCATCCTGGTGCGCGCCACGGAGGCCGACACGGACGCCCTCTTCGAGGATCTCAAAGCCACCGCAGCGTCACTGGAGCCGCCGGAATTGGCCCGGCTTCTGGCCTTCATCCTGGAGTCGAACGAGGAGGCCCTGAAGACCTACCCTGCCGCCAAAATGATCCACCATGCTTACAAAGGCGGACTCATCGAGCACATCGCCGCGGTGAAAGACAAAGTGGAGGCCATATTACTCCTCGAAGAAAAGATCGACAGGAACATTGCCATTGCCGGCGCAATACTTCATGATATAGGAAAGGTGCGTGAGCTGGCTCGGTCCGGAAGCAGCCGGACCGTGGAAGGCAGGCTCATCGGGCACGTCATTCTCGGCACCGACATCCTGCTGGACGCGGCGAGAGTGACCGGAGTCGACGTTTCGGCCCCATGGTTGTGCGAGATCGAGCACATCATGCTCTCCCACCATGGAGAGACTCAGTTCGGTGCACCGGTGAAGCCCTTGACGCGGGAGGCCATCCTGGTCCATTTCATAGACAATCTGGATTCGAAGCTGAAGATCATCGACGAAGCCCTCGAGTCTACCGATTCGGAGGGATTCACCAGCTACAACAAATGGCTGGAGGGGAGGCTCTTCGTAGGAAGCCGGACTCTTCAGGAGGAGGAATAATATGTCGGAACTTCAAGAGAAGCTTGCTGAAATTAGAGAGAAATCCTGTGAGCTCAGAGGTTATCTTTGACCTGGATGCCAAGCTTTCGCGGCTAGGGGAGCTGGAGAAGACCCAGGAAGACTCACAATTCTGGAACGACCCGGAAGCGGCCAAGACTCTGCTGAGGGAACAGAAACAGATCTCCCGTCTTGTGGACAATTTCCTGGGATTGGATAGAGATCTGGACGACACCGAAGTTCTTCTGGAGCTCGCTCTGGAGGAAGACGACCGATCGGTGCTCAAGGAAGTGGAGGCGAAGCTTTCCAGCCTCGAAGAACACATTCGAGACATGGAGATCCAGCGGCTCTTCGCACAGCCCGAGGACGCGGGAAACGCCATCGTTGAAATCCACGCGGGTGCGGGAGGGACAGAGGCCCAAGACTGGGCCGAAATGTTGCTCAGGATGTACTTGCGCTGGGCCGAACGGGAAGGATACAAGGCGGAGATTCTCGATACTCAGCCGGGTGAAGAAGCGGGTATCAAATCGTCCACGGTGTCGGTGGAGGGAGATTACGTGTACGGAAGGCTCCGTGCCGAGGTGGGGATTCACCGCCTGGTGAGAATTTCTCCCTTTGATGCCAATTCCCGCAGGCACACTTCCTTTGCCTCTTTTTTCGTCTACCCGGCTGTGGACGACGACGTTGACATTCAGATCAACGAGGCGGATCTGAAAATTGACACCTATCGTGCGTCGGGCGCGGGGGGACAGCATGTCAACAAGACGGATTCCGCCGTGCGGATCACCCATTTGCCCACGGGCATTGTCGTTCAGTGCCAGAACGAGCGATCGCAGCACAAGAACAAGGCAATGGCCCTGAAAATCCTGCGGTCGAGACTCTACGAGCAGGAGCTTGAGAAGAAGCGCGAAGAAAAGGACACCCTTCACAAAGAGAAGAAGGGCATAGCCTGGGGCTCGCAGATAAGATCGTACGTGCTGCAGCCGTACCAACTGGTGAAGGACCACCGGACCAATTGCGAAATCGGAAACGTGAACGCGGTCCTGGACGGCGAAATCAATAAACTCATTCAGGAGTTCCTTCTGTTCTCCGCCGGTGAGAATGTGCCGGCCTGCGGAAACGGCCAGAACGTCAAATAGGAATCGGGCCGGTGAGGTTACGGGGCGATCGGCGATCGCACCGCGGCTCGGACGTGGAATCTCTCCGGGGGCAACCGTGTTGGTTGCCCCTTGTCGTCGAATGAGCTTAGGCTCGGGGATTTTCCCGAGCGGCACGGTAGTGGGGAAAAACTCCGGGAGACCCCGGTTGTCCGCCCCATTGAAAATATTTTCCGAGTATGACGTACGTATATTTCGGACCTATGGGATGGAAATGGAAGATTTGCACGGTTTGGACGAACTGAATAGACGCGTCCTTGAAAAGGGGCTCTGTGCAGCCTGTGGAGCATGCACGGGACGGTGTCCGTACCTCACCTCTTTCCGGGGAAAAACGGTGATCCTCGACCGTTGTACCGTCGAGCACGGTCGGTGCTTCACCTATTGTCCCATGACCTTCTTCGACCCGGATGAGACGAGTCGCTCCGTTTTCGGAGTGCCGTACAACAGTGAGAGCGGTTTGGGTTACACCGGGGAAGTCGCCGGCACCAGAGCCGCGGACAGAGAGACCGCAGCAAAGGGACAAGGGGGAGGAACCGTGACCGCGCTGATGGCTTTGGCCATGCAGCAGGGACTCATTGACGCGGCCGTCCTGACCGCTCTTCCCGAAGGCGATCTCTTCCCGCGGGGAATGGTTGCCGCCACGGTTCCGGAGATCCTTTCATGCTGTGGATCCCGATACGTGGGCGCCCACAGCCTTGTGGCCCTCAGGGAAGCTCTCGACCGCGGATTCCAGCGCATCGGAGTGGTAGGACTCCCCTGTCAGATCAGGTCGCTGCGTAAAATGGCCCTCTATGACCTTAAAGAAGAGGGGCTCAAGGATAGGATCGCGCTTTCGGTGGGTTTGTTCTGCAACTGGGCGTTCTCGAGCAGAGACTTCAAGGCGTTTCTGGCCGAACGCTACGACTTGCAGGAAATCAGAAAATTCAATATTCCTCCGCCGCCCGCAAATGTCTTGGAGTTGGAGACGACTCGAGGACTCACCAGCATACCGCTGGACGAAGTGCGTCCCATGATTCAGGCCGCTTGCGGAGTCTGCCCGGACATGACCTCCGAGTTTGCCGACCTTTCCGTCGGCATGTACGAGGGGAGAGAAGGCTGGAACACGACCATTGTAAGGACCGATGCGGGTCGCTCCCTCTTCGAGACGGCGCTGGGGGCAAAGGCCCTGGAGGTGGAGGCATTTCCGGAGGAAAATCTGGCTCACCTGAAGCAAGCCTCGATTAACAAGAGACAACGCTCCGCACGGAAGTAAATTAGTCTTTCATATCTTTTCAACGAGAAAGGTTGAACCATGTCGTTGATCGGAAAAGACGCGCCGGGCAAGGAAGTGCTCCTCATGGGTAATGAAGCCATTGCCAGAGGTGCGCTTGAAGCCGGGATCAGTGTAGCCGCCGCCTATCCGGGCAATCCCTCCTCGGAGATCGTGGGCTCCCTTGCCGAAGTCGCCAACGAGATGGGCATATACGTCGAGTGGTCCGTCAACGAGAAGGTAGCCCTGGAAGTGGCCGCTGCGGCCGCCGTTTCCGGTCTTGACGCCTTGGTGGCCATGAAACAGAACGGCCTCAACGTGGCCTCGGATTTCCTGCTCAACCTCAATCTGACGGGAATTCGTGGAGGGCTTGTTCTGGTTGTTTGCGACGACCCTTCAGGAATATCGAGCACCAACGAACAAGATTCCAGGATAATTGCCAAATTGGCCGACCTGCCGCTCCTGGAGCCTTCCACCTTCGACGAAGCCAAAGACATAGTCCGTTACGCTTTCGAAGTCTCCAGGAAGATCAACAATGTCTGCATGGTCCGCAGCGTCACCCGGATTTCACATGCGCGGGGAAACGTGGTGCTCGGGCCGCTTCCCGCCGGCAGGCCCACTCCGTATTTTGACACGTCCAAACCATTGAGCTCCTTGCCTCCGTCGGCAAGCCACCCGGTGGCTCACGCACGGCTTGAGCAGGCCGCAGAGATTTTCAAGAGCTCCCCATTCAATCGGTATCGGGGCCCCGATACTCCCGAGCTCCTGATTATCACCAGCGGAGCCGGATCTTTTTTCGCCACGGAGGCCATGGGCATACTCGGTCTGCACTCGCGCGTCGGACTCCTCAAGATCGGGACGACGTGGCCGCTGCCGGAAGAGTTGATTCTCAGCCACCTGAGCAAGGCGGAAAAGGTTCTTTTCCTGGAGGAAGTGGACCCTGTACTGGAGAACAACGTCAAGGAAATATACGCGGATCACAACCGCTCGTTGCCCCGGATAACGTTCTTCGGAAAGAAGAGCGGGACCATTCCCAACACGGGTGAATTGAGCCCCGGACTGGTCCTGTCGGTCCTTTCGAAACTGATGGAGGTACCTCTTCCGCCCGTGGACGAGGCGTACTCCATTGCCGCCAAAGATGCGTTGGAGCGGTATGCACCTTTCCGCTCGCTGGCCTTCTGTGCCGGTTGCCCGCATCGGGCTTCCTTTTGGGCGATCAAGAAAGCTTTGGCACTGGATGGGAGAAATGGGGTTCTCTTCGGGGACATCGGCTGCTACGGTCTCGGCTTTCTGCCGACAGGGTTTCGCCAGCCCAAGACACTCCATGCCATGGGGTCGGGCGCTGGGATGGCAGGGGGATTCGGCATGTTGAGCCGCTTCGGCGCTACTCAGCCGTCACTGACTGTTTGCGGGGATTCGACGTTCTTTCACGCCGCGATTCCCGCCTTGATCAACGGGCTCCATCACCGGTCGGATTTTCTCATGATCGTCCTCGACAACAGTGCTACCGCCATGACCGGCTTCCAACCCCATCCGGGGAGCTCATTCGACGCGATGGGATCGGACGCTCCGCCGATAGCCATAGAGGATCTCTGCTCTTCTCTGGGCATCAAGACGGTGGAGCGGGACCCGTTCCAATTGGAGGAGGCGGCTCTGACGATCCACGAGCTCTTGCAGGAGAAAGGTACCAAGGTGCTCATTCTCAGGCAGGAGTGTGCGTTGGTGCGAGGCAGGAAAGGACCGCGACGGCCTCGAATGAAAATTGACCCGGCCAAATGCATCGGCGAACAATGCGGGTGCAACCGCCTCTGCACGAGAGTATTTCGGTGTCCGGGTCTCAACTGGGACGGCCTCACGGGAAAAGCAAAGATCGATGAAGCTATCTGCGTGGGATGCGGCGTATGCGCGGACATCTGTCCTTCCGGGGCCATCGAGAGAGAGGCGTCGTGAAATGAAGAAAGATCCTTTCAATGTCGTTGTAAGCGGTGTCGGCGGTCAGGGCAATGTTCTCGCGTCTCTTCTCATCGGGGCCGTTCTCGTGAACAGCGGATACAAGGTGACGATAGGCGAAACCTACGGGGCCTCTCAGAGGGGGGGCTCGGTAATGAGTCATGTGCGCATCTCCCGTACCGAGCAGTACGGGCCTCTCATGCCGCCGGGAGCCGCAGACCTCGTCGTCGCGTTGGAACCGATCGAGGCGGCCAGGGTACTGGGGCAATTGGGCAATCCGCAAACCGTGTCCGTGGTGAACACAAGGCCGGTCTACCCCGTGGATGTCATCGCGGGAGACCTTACCTACCCCGAGACAACCGAATTGTTCGAGAAGATCCAATCCCTCAGCAGCCGGAGCTTCTTTCTCAATGCTACGGAGAAGGCTTTGGAGCTCGGGAACCCGATCCTCGCCAACATCATCCTCATCGGAGCCGTAGCCGGCGCGGGTCTCCTGCCCATCTCCGAAGAAGGACTGTGCAACGCGATTGTTGACTACCTCTCTCCCGACAAGGTTGACATCAACAGGAGGGCCTTCCTCGCGGGAATGGAGATGGTCAAGGAATAGGCGCTTCCTGTACTGCAAGAATAATGCGAACCTCTGTGGGAGGCTTTGTTCGACTTGACGCAAGGCCTTACGTCGAAGGATGAACGAGGTCCAATGGACGTGGGAACGGACAATGGAGAAGTACAAAATACCCGATTCCAGAATTGGCGAGAAATCGCAACGTGACGAGCGCCTTTACGAAGACGTTCTCTCCGAAACCTCGGAAGAAGCCCGGAAAACCGCTGTTGTCCATGAGATGATACGACGACTGCAGTCCGATCGTGAGAAGACCGCGAAGAAGAGAAAATGGGGAGGGCGGGCTCTCATTGTTTTCGGTGGGATAACTCTCCTTGGCTCCTGCCCCTTCTACGCGTTCTCCCTGATACCGGGACAGTCCATAGCCGCGGGAGTTGCGGTGATGAGTGCGGGACTGGCCCTTATCGCCGGAGGTGGAGTCCTTTCCACTTGGCGTCCTCGACTCAAGGACACGAACGAGGCCTTGATAATTGCCCTCAAGTACGGGAGCCGACTCACCACTTCGCGGCTGGCGCTTGAATTGGACGTCTCCTTCGACAGGGCCGAGAAGATTATTCAGGAACTGGTGAGAAAAGGGGTTGCGGAAATAGATCTGGACTACCAGGACCCGGACCAATCGATTGTGTACAGGGTCAGGGGATTGTAGAGGAGGGGCTTTCTTTACTTCCGGGAACAATGCACAAGAATAAGGGCCGCTAAGCGAATCTTGCGCCGGAACGAAGTTCACTCAGAGGTACTTTGAAAGGCATAAGCCATGGACACTCCTGAAATACTAAAAGAGAAGCGAACAGAAATCCTGCGGATCGCAGAGCGTTATGGCGCCAGGAACGTTCGCGTCTTCGGATCTGTGGCGCGTGGGGACTCTGGTCCCGAAAGCGACGTGGACTTCCTCGTCGAGTTGGAGCCCGGACGGAATCTTTTCGATCTGGGGGGGTTCCTTTATGAAGTGCGAGAGCTGCTTGGCCGCTCGGTAGACGTGGTCACTGAAAAAGGGCTGCGGGACCACGTGCGCCCCCGGATCCTCGAAGAAGCGGTGCCCCTATGAGAGATGACGTTGCACGACTTCGTGACATGCTTGCCTCCATTGAGTACATTGAAAAATACGCTTCTTATGGCCGGGATCGCTTTGTCAACGACGAGTTGGTCCGCACATTCATTGTCCACCACCTGCAAATCCTTGGAGAGGCGGGGAACAAGCTCTCTGCCGATCTCAGGGCTCGTCATGAAGAAGTCCCTTGGCCCAAGGTTCTTGGAATGCGTCACATTATCGTCCACGACTACTTCAGGTTTGATTACGACATTGTTTGGGACGTCGTTGAGGCGGAACTGCCTGTTCTCAAGTCTCGACTGCAAGGAATATTGGACTCCCTGGAATAGACGCCAAAGAACGGAGCTCACGATCGGAGAGAAATCTTCATCTGAATTCCTCGGGTTGCTACGCTGGACGGCTTCAAACGAAAGGGGAAAAAGATTCTTGGCACGAGGCGGTTGGCGGCTTACGAGTGCGTCTCATCGTCTCGCTTAACCGTCTTTTCTATCTCCAGGAATGCTTCCCTCACCTGACTCTTCGTCACGCAGAGCCGTTGCGCCAGTTCCGTAGGAGAGATGAAGCCGCTGTTGATCAACTTCCTGTATAGTCTCTGCAATTGACGGTACGTCAGGTTATATTTGGCCATGAAGGCGTCGTCGTCCATGCCTGCCTCGAGGTCCTCCAAGACCTCTTTGGCGCTTATCCTCAACTTCTCTTTCTCCATGGCCATCTCTCCCCTCAACCACCGGCGCGATCTGCCTTCACCGCAACCCTAGCGCTTTAGACACCTGATTACAATCTCCATATTTTTCCGGCATCTATCTCATTACGCTCGTGGACGGTCCTGCCGCTCGCAACATGGCTCTATGCACCGAATCGTCGCCGCTGACGGAGAAATTGCAGATTCGTGGAAAGGCAGAGCGGGTCCGACAAACCCGGGGTCGCTTCGTTAAGCCCCCCCCCTAACAGTTTGGAGAAAGGTAATCGGGTGACGTCGAGGCTCGAAGCACCCTCTACCGACCATTATCCCGCATAAGAGTCACAAGAGTCGGGGCTAATCCCCTCACCGTTTCGACTAAGTGCTCCGTTTTCTAAATACTGTCACGTATTGCGGATGCCCTGCTTTGACCGACCGGATCGGTAGTCCCCACAATCCCCCCCTCTGATCCCCCCGTTGACGGGGGGAAGCTCTCCCTCTCCGTCAACGGGGAGGGTCGGGGAAGGGTCTTCTGATTCGTAACCGTACTTGTGAAATCGACCACTAAGCCGGCCGCCTGTCGAGCGTCCTGTATTGGATGGCTTCGGCAATGTGGGATGACGCGATCTGTTCTTCTCCCCCCAGATCCGCGATGGTTCGTGCAATCTTTAATATTCGATGGTACGCGCGGGCGGAGAGGCCGAGAACGTCCACCGCCTTCTCCAGGACGTTCATGGATTGACTGTTCAGAGCGCAGAATTTCTTGAGCTCACGGCTGCCCATCTGTGCGTTGGAGTAGATTCGTCTTCCTTTGAAACGGCCGAGCTGGATCTGCCGAGCCGCGTTTATTCTCTTTCTGATCGTCTCCGACGATTCGCCGTCCGCTTTGGCGGTAAGATCGCGCCACTCCACGGCCGGGACGTCCACGTGGATGTCAATGCGATCGATCAGCGGTCCGGATATTCGGCTCCAATACCTCTGAACCGCAACGCCGAGGCATTTGCATTGATGCTTGGGGTCCCCACGGTAACCGCAGGGGCAAGGATTCATGGCCGCAATGAGCATGAACCGAGCTGGAAACGTCACGGAGAGTTGGGCGCGGGAGATGGTCACCTTGCCGTCTTCCAACGGTTGACGCAGCACTTCCAGGACGTTCTTGCGGAACTCGGGAAGCTCGTCGAGAAAGAGGACACCGTTGTGGGCGAGAGAAACCTCCCCGGGTCTCGGGATCACACCTCCGCCGATGAGCCCTGCATCGGAAACCGTGTGGTGCGGCGACCGAAAAGGTCGTACAGTCATCACGGAACCGTTTTGGCCAAGAAGCCCCGCCGCCGAGTAGACCTTGGTAGTCTCGAGGGCCTCTTCAAAGACCGGCTCGGGAAGTATGGTAGGAATGCGCTGTGATATCATGGTTTTTCCGGAGCCGGGAGGACCGATCATCAAGACATTGTGTCCCCCTGCAGCAGCCACCTCTACGGCCCGTTTCGCGTATTCCTGACCCTTTATCTCCTGAAAATCAATGGGATACTTCCCAAACCAGTTCGACGCCGGGTCTATTTCGGGCTTGGCAGGCTTCAAGGGGACCCGCCCCATGAGGAATCCGGTGGTTGTCAGAAGACTGGACACTCCCAGCACTTCGATCCCCTCCACCACCGCTGCTTCGGCCGCATTCGCCTCCGGAAGTATCAACCCCTTGAAACCAAGGTCCCTGGCTGCCAACGCCAGCGAAAGCGCACCGCGCACCGGTTTGACTCGACCGTCCAGGGCCAGCTCCCCCACCACGATATAGTCTTGGGTCTTTTCGGAACGAAGAAGATCCAGAGCCGAAAGTATGCCCAGAGCGATGGGCAGATCGAATCCCGCCCCCTCCTTTCGCAAGCCTGCCGGGGCAAGGTTAACCGTGATGCGCCGCGCGGGAAACGGGTACCCGGAGTTGACGATGGCTGATTTCACCCGGGCGCTGCTCTCTTTGACCGCGCTGTCGGGAAGCCCCACCACCGCCACCGACGGAAGGCCGGGGTACACGTCGATCTCCACCTCTACCGGGAAGGCGTCTATGCCGATGAGCGACCCTGAGTGAACCCGCGCGAGCACCCGAAGCTCCTGTGAAAATGTCCATCGTCTTCTATAAGGAAAGTGTCCCTCTACAGAGAGGTCATCATAGCACAGAGGAGGAGGACTGATTAAGATTAACTCGCTGTAGAGATATGGCAATCAGCTACACGGAGTTGGGGAGGGGTTGCCCACGATGCGGGTCATAAGTCCGATTAAGTATGGTGTCCCCGGAATTGGAATTCTGTACGCACCCTCACGGAATCAAGTTATCGGATAGAGCTTTGGAAACCATCGTTCCACAGCGTCGATTGGGAAGGCCAGATTAAGCGGGCTGTGAGTGGTTTCGGATTCAAGATATCCCTTTTTCAGGAGATCAGAGACGACATTCCTCGCCATACGCTCGGCGTACCCGGTTACCTCCCTGACGCTGCTCCGGGAGACATCTCCGACCAGCAGGGCTTCGCGTAATATTGGAAATGTCTTTTGGGGCAAATTCCCCGCCTCCACCTCGTCCTCGATATGAAGTCTCATCCGGCGCAGAAGCTCTGTTGGCTCAAGCAGTGAAGCCATGAAATCAATCTGGTCGATGCAGGTAGTGAGGAAGAATTCACAAAAACTTAGTAAAGCCTGAGTTGAAAGAGTCCCCCGTCCGTCAAGGTCATTGCGGCGTGGCCCGTCGGCAGCCATGAGCAGATCTTTATACTTTTTGACATTGCGAGCCAGCCCTCTTGCAACCGACCAGAGGCTGCTCCCTACACTGCATCGCTGAAGCGAGGCGTGGGACATTAGACGCGCAACTCTCCCGTTGCCATCATGAAAAGGATGTATCCAGAGCAATCGGTGATGTGCCGCACCGAGAGCAGTGATCAGGCGCAATTTCGACAGCCTCTTTGCGTCATAAGCAGAGGCGAATCGATCCAGAAAACGGGGCAGTGCTTTGGCGTCTGGTGGAATGTGCCTTCCAACTTGCACCCATCCTGTCCGCAGGGCCCCAGGAATCACACGGAGCCGTTCGCCTGTGTCCGGATTTTCAACCCAGAGCAATTCTTCCGGTAGACGTTTGCAAAACTCGTGATGCAGCCAGACAAGGTATTCGGCGCTGGTCGTCTCAACCTCCAAATCTTTATGGTGATCGATGAGACGCTGAACCTCTATATGGGCAACAGCTTCAAGTTGAAGCGCCCTTTTTCGAGCATCAGTTGAATACTCGGCATGAGACAAGGCTCGATCGATATCACGGGGGTGCGTGTCGTGTCCCTCTATTAGGTTCGAGTAATAGCAGTTCATTGACCGGACAAGATCGCCCACACGCAATCGCACAGCCGGGGGCAATTGGCTCGCTAAACCGGCAGCCTTTTCTGCCAATTCAAGGGCAAGGTCTTCGAGTCTCTTCACACCTTCCGGTGGAAGCATCGGTTCCATCAACGTCATGCTTTCTACGGTTTCCATACCGGGTTTTCCGTTCTCATATTGCCGGTTCTATTGCCTCTTTTAGTTATTATAAATCAATAAGTTGGCAATGCAAGAAGCTCTTTTGTTGCCGGTTCTGTTGCCGCTTTGAAGGAAGGCCGGGGTACACGTCGATCTCCATCTCCACCGGGAAGGCGTCTATACCGATGAGAGCTCCGGAATGCACGAACGAGAGCAACGGTTAACTCGGACGGAACAAGGTTCCCGAAACGAGACCCTACGCGTACGCCATGAATCGGTTGAAGAACGGTCCTATAGGGAGCGCTTTGAAAATTACCCAAACCCCGGAGAGCCCCGACAGAGGAATTGAGCTCCGACAATGCTTTAGGGAAAGGCCCGCACGGAGTGAAGGGGGTATCCCGACGCCGTCATAGAATCTACCAACGCCGGTCCTCTTTTTCAATGAGGCTCCCTTACGAGGGTTTCTCGCGAGACGAGCCCTTTTCTCGAGAAGAGGTCGGTCGCAACGGCCGTCAACTGGTCTGGTCCCATCGGGATTCGGAGGTGCCGCTGATTCCTCGTACGAAGAGCGCAAAGTCGTCCGGGTTCGTTGCAGCAGCCAGGGCCGTCTCGTACGTGACCAGCTTTCTCTTGAACAATTGCATAAGGGACTGATCGAACGTCTGCATGCCGTAGCTGATATTCCCTTCGGCAATGGCATCCCTGATTTCACGGGACTTCTCCTCCTCGGCAACACATTCGCGGATCCGTGCCGTCGAAATGAGGACCTCCACCGCCGGAACCCGTCCTTTTCCGTCCGATTTGGGGAGCAGTCTCTGCGAGATCACTCCTTTGAGTATGCCGGATAGCTGAAGCCGGATCGAAGCCTGGTGCTCCAGGGGAAACGCGGAAATGATTCGGGTGATCGTTTCCATGGCATCCAGGGTGTGCAGGGTGCTGAAGACAAGGTGCCCCGTTTCCGCGGCCAGCATGGCAATCTCAATGGTCTCCAGATCCCTCATTTCTCCCACGAGAATGACGTCCGGATCTTCACGAAGGGCAGCCCTGAGAGCGGTTTGGAACGTCAGGGTGTCCTGTCCGACCTCCCGCTGGTTGATGATGCTCTTGCGATCCCTGTGGAGGAACTCGATGGGGTCTTCAATGGTGAGGAGATGACAGTTCCGAAAAGAATTGATGTGATTGATCATCGCGGCCAGGGTGGTCGATTTCCCGGAGCCGGTGGTCCCGGTGACGAGAACAAGTCCCCTGTTCTCCATGGCAATTTTCTCGATCACCGGCGGCAGACTGAGATCCTTGATCATGGGCGGTTCGGAGGGAATGGCCCTGAACACCATGGCAATGGAATCCCGCTGCGAGAACACGTTGACACGGAACCTGCCAAGCTTGGACACTCCGTAAGCCATATCCAGTTCTTTGGTCTTAATGAACACTTCGCGCTGACGTTCGTTCATGATGGAGAACGCCACACGCCTGGTCTCATCAGGAGTCAACCGTTCCTGGCCTCTCATCGGCGCCAGGACCCCCCCGACTCTCGTGACGGGAGGCAACGGAACTTTGAGATGGACGTCGGAAGCACCCATCTCAATGGCCTTTCTGAGGGTCGCATCAAGATCCATAGGACTCTCCGTTGTCGGTACCGTAATCCAATTCCGCACCCGATGCCGACGATGACTGGCTGGGGATGCCCTTCTGCTCCAGGAGCTTCGTGCGTACGGCCCCAATGATCTCCGTGTTTTCCTTCAGGTACTGCTTGGCGTTTTCTCTTCCCTGTCCGATACGCTCTTCGCCGTACGAATACCACGCTCCGGATTTATCGATGAGGCCGTACGCCACCCCCATGTCGAGGACTTCCCCTGCCAGAGAGATGCCCTCGTTGTACATGATGTCGAATTCGACTTGCTGAAATGGCGGGGCCATCTTGTTCTTGACTATCTTGACTCTGGTCCGTGACCCGATGATGCTTTCGCCGTCCTTGATCTGTCCTATGCGGCGAATGTCCAATCGCAGCGAAGCATAAAACTTCAGCGCGTTGCCTCCGGTGGTGGTCTCCGGATTACCGAACATGATGCCTATCTTTTGTCTTATCTGATTCGTAAAGATTACGGTCGTGTGAGAGCGCGCTATGGCCGCGGTAAGCTTTCGCAAAGCCTGAGACATGAGTCTTGCCTGAAGCCCCATGTGCGCGTCGCCCATGTCCCCCTCAATCTCGGCCCGGGGCACCAGCGCGGCCACCGAGTCAACCACCACGACGTCCATGGCTCCGGACCTGACCAAAATTTCCGTAATTTCAAGGGCCTGCTCGCCTGAATCGGGCTGGGAAACGAGCAGTTCGTCGGTCTTCACTCCCAGCCTCTTGGCATAGTGGATATCCAGAGCGTGCTCGGCGTCCACAAACGCGGCAAACCCACCGGTAGCCTGTGCTTCGGCAATGACGTGGAGACAGAGGGTGGTCTTGCCTGACGACTCAGGCCCGAAGATCTCCACGATTCTTCCCCGGGGCACCCCACCTATTCCCGTGGCGATGTCGAGACCGAGAGACCCGGAAGAGATCGTCTTGACATCGGGAATGACTCCGCCATCCCCGAGCCTCATGATGGCGCCTCTACCAAACTGCCTTTCTATCTGGCTGACCGCCATATCGACGGCCCGTTCTTTGTCTCCGGAGGTCAGGTTCCCGTCCGGTACATCCTTTCCCTTCTTCGGTTTGGCCATCGGAATTCCTTTCTCGTGGACCTCGGCAAGCCTACTTCGGCAATGACATTTGGAGCGGTCCGATCTTGACATCACCCCTGGAACCGTCCAACATAACTACCTCATAATCCGGTGCATTGATGACCGAAGCGCACCCAGTCAATTGAATGTTCCCTGATATTACACTAGTATGAGAAAATATGGAACATTTTCCTGCGCGTGGAAAGTACGGAAAACAGTTGACCGCATTCCGTGCCGACGGAATTCCCATCTTCCTCCGGCACGTTCCTCATTTTCCGGCCTGTCGACACTCGAATTCGGAACGTGCTGCGCGCTCTGAGAACCTCCCATGCACGTGATCTCTGCAAGCAGGAGGACCGACATCCCCGCATTCCATTCCCGGTGGTTCATGAACAGGATTCATGCCGGAACCGTTCGGGTACGTTCTCCTTTCGGGGGGAAGGTTTTCGACGTCTCCCTACGACCGGAGGATGTCATCGCCATTGTATTCTGGACCAAAAACGCGCACCCTCTGCTTACACATCTCAAGGACTTGGAAACAAAGGGATATTGTTTCTCGTTTCTCTATACCATCAACAATTATCCTGCCTCGCTGGAACCCGGAGTGCCCGACTGCGGTCATACCATAAAGGTTGTCCGCTCGTTGCGGGAACAATTCCCGTCGTCAATCGTCCGGTGGCGTTATGACACGGTGGTGCTCACCGACGACCTGGACCGCCGATGGCACGAAGGGAATTTTCGAGTCTTGTGCGAGCTGCTGTCGCCTTTTACTTCGGAGTGTATTTTCAGCTTCTGTGATTACTATCGAAAGACCGTGCGAAATATGGATCGACACTTTCTTCGGTACCGACGACCCGACGAGAGCCAATGCCTGGAGTTGGCTCGCGCAATGGCGGAGATCGCCTCCGAGAGGGGGATTACTCTCGCTTCATGTGCTCACGATTTTCTGGTCGGCCATGGGATCGTCAAAGCTCGATGCATCGATCCCGATGTGCTCGTGTCCGTTGTCGATTCCGAGTCCCGCAGGACGGCTTTGACGAAGCTCAAGAGAGCCCCGACGAGAAAAGAGTGCGGCTGCGTAGCCTCCAGGGACATCGGAGCGTACGACACGTGTGCCCACGGCTGCGTCTACTGTTATGCCAACTCGGACAACGAACGCGCGCGGAAGAACATGTCGCTCCTCTCACCGGACGACGATAGCCTCAATGGGAGCTTGAAGAAGTCGGAAGAATGTTAGTAAGTTTCAGGATCGCAGCACGCTGGAGTCGGAGTTGTCCGAAAGGCCCGAAAAGGGCTTGGAGCGGTGCTTCCCGATCGACACGCGGGCGCTCTCCGGTGGATTATGGTTGTCAAATCGGCAAAAGACCTTATCATACACATGAATTGCTCTGTCCCCCCCGCACCGTGGCGATGAACCGGGGGACTCATGCTTGAAGGATCGGTACGCGTGGCAAAGGTCGGACACCATCTGAGACTGGTAAATGAAGCGGATCCCGTTCCTGTGGAGGAAGGCTTCGAGGAACCGGAATTCGTGGACCCGGAGCAGGATCTTCTGGGAACGTTGGCGGGAGGCACGCCACCGCGCGATCACCTCATCAGATACTGCATCATTGCCTCAGTGGTCGTCCACGTGGCTCTCTTTCTGCTGATGAGCCGGTCGGCAGAGCTTCGGACCGCCAAGCCTTTCCTCAAGAACGGAGAAAAAGTCACCCAGGTGAGGCTCATCGAACCGCCGCCCGAGCCCAAGAAACCCGAGCCGCCTCCCAAACAGGCCTCGGCAGTGTCCGATCGCAATCATACAGCGCCGAAAGAAAAGAAGCCGATGATTCCGGTGCGGCCCACGCCACCTTTGGGGCACCCCGTACCGCCTGAGAAGAGAATCGCCTCCTTGGCGCCGCCCAAGGCTCCGGACGAATTGATCAAGCCCCGGAAGCCCAAAGAGGAAAAAGAGAAGAAGGAAGTCCACAAAAAGCCGCCGGCCGGAGAAAAGCCCTTAACTACTGCTCGGCCCAGTACGAAGCCACAACGTGAGCCCCGCAGGAAGCCGGTTCCCCGGAAGCCGGCTCTGGATCTGAGACCGACCCCTGCGGAGATTGCGACGGGGCTGGGGCCGCCGCCGAAGGGTGCGTCGAGCTTTTTTCCCGATGGCAATGCCGACGAGATCGTGGTCGATATCAATACCAGGGAGTTCGAATTCGCTTCCTACCTGCTCATTTTGAAAAGAAAGATCCAGGGGGTTTGGGTCTATCCTGCGGCCGCAGCCAAGAACGGCATCGGCGGCGCGCTGACATTGGAATTCTCCATTGCCCGAAGCGGACAGCTCGTGAATGTTACGCTCCTGGATTCATCCGGACATACGGTCCTGGACGAATCCGCACTTAATGCCATCAAGCAAGCCGCCCCATACGTACCGTTCCCGGAACGAATGAAAGCCAAACGGTTGCGGATACGAGCCAACTTCATTTATGTAACAAATAACATGTTCAGAAGAAGTATTATGTGAAGGCGGACCGTACTCCAAAGGGTCGAAGCCCGGCCTGCCACTTCGGCTCAAACTTCGCACATGTTTTCCACAAGACTCTCGTAGTACCCGGGGTTCAACCCCGCGTGTAACTCCGCGGGAAACGAGGGCTTTACACGAATCGGCCATCCCTCACCATAAGGATCGTCCGTCAACAGTTGGGGAGACTCTCCCAGGAATGCATCGGCTTCCGTCACCAGTCCCGATATGGGCGCCGGCAGATCCGTTACGGCCTTGCTCGTCTCTATCACTCCGGCTAAGAAATCGTGCCGACTGCCATGAGCCCCTCCGAGTCGGCACAGGGCTTCAGGAGTGGCCTACAATGCGGGATTGGTGATAAGGCCTCGAATATAGACTTGAAAGACAATGCACCATGGGCTATGATACAATTATGACTTCGGAGGATCGAACGCCCCGGCGGAAAACGGCCTCCGGTCTTGTGCATTTGCGGGCCGATTGTTTCGGTCCTGTTATGGGTCTTGGAGGAAATGATGAGGACTAGTTGTTCAGGTATCTTCTTGTTCGTGATTCTCCTATGCGCGAGTCACGTTTGTGGCGCCGAGCAGATAGCCGGAAAGCTGGAACGGGTTGACATGGACACGGTGACAATTCGGTGCTCCAACAACAAGAAGATGGTCATGTCCATCGAAAGAGGGAACCGGAGACAGGCTGCTCCCTTCCTGGGCAAATCTGTGCTGATCGATTCGCGACAGGAAAAGGGAGACTTTAAGGCTGTCGGATTCAAGCCGTGTCTCTCAAAGAACCGGCAGTGACGGTCACTCGACGTTCAGCTTCTCCAGAGTCCTGCAGAGGCAGGGGCTGACACTATCCCCGGCCCAAGCGGCCTCTCGTCGGCTCGATCCATCGCACATCATCCTTTGATGTGGTTTCCCCGAGAACCCCGGAAGGGTGTCACGGGATACGTCGATCCTCTTCCGCGAGACATCGCCGGGATTCTCGGAACAGAGGGATCTTTCCGCTCACCATTTCGCGACCGACCGATGACCGCCCTGCCTGACGCTTCCCGTGAGAACCACAAGACCTGAATTACCTTAAGGACGTATCGCTCGCCGGTATAGCCCATTATTTACTAAGCGGTGTGAAGCGGCGTGCCGCCGGCTGCCGTTGGAGGGAACGCCGGCAATCTGCCGGGAAGTCCGGGGATTTCTGAGCGGAAAGAAGATGCGGCGTTGGTGTGGGAGTGCGGAGGACCCCTCTTACACGAGGGATTGCCTCCGCTCTCGAGCCTGAGGGATTTCCGGCAACGAATTGTTCGTCCGACTTTTCGACGCGAAGGCCACCCTTAACGTGTGGCCTTCGCAGACAAACTCAAACAGCCTCCGTGAAGAGGCTGAACTTCGCGTTACCGACCTACCTTTTTGGGCTGTTGGAAGCCCGGATCCGCGGGCAGGATCTCATAGGACTTGCGCACTTCCTGGCGTGCGGCCAGCTCGTATTTCTTGAGTCGCTCTTTCATTTCTGCCGTGCAAGAGCCGTCCGGGCACTTCTTGGAGCCGATTTCGATGGCTTTCTTCTGGGTCTCTGCCGCCTTCAGAGGGTCACCCGCACGGAAATAGGACTCGGCCAAAGTCTCCAGGACCATTCCATCTTTCCCTCCGGAAAGCTTTTCAGCCTTCTCGGCCAGTGCTTTCGCCTTCACCGGATCCTGAAGCTTCTCATCCGGACAGGTCATGAGAAACCAAGCTGCATCCTGAACGCTGGCGGGATCGTTGGGGCTCTTTTCCATTACCGTTGCGAAAACCACGGATGCTTCCTTGCACTTGCCTGCACGGCTGAGAATCCAGGCCTTCATGCGGAGTGCTTCGACAAACTGAGGGTTGGCATTCAGAGCCGCTTCAATGTCGGCGAGCGCTTTGTCCTGTTGATTCTGACGCGAATAAATGTCTGCCCTCTGTCCCAATGCCCAGGCGTAGCCGGGATCCAGCGCTATTGCCTGGGTAAAGTCTTTCAGAGCGTCTCCGTTCTTGCCGAGCCTCTTCTGTACTAATCCGCGCTGGGCATATGCCAGCGCACTCTTCGGGTTTATCTCAACCGCTTTGTTCGCGTCTTCGAGCGCCTTGTCGCCGTTACCCATCTGGAGCTCGGCCAAAGAACGGCCCATGAACGCATCCGCGTTCTTTGGATCCGCCTTGATAACACTGTCAAAGAAGCCGATAGCACTTTTCCACTGCTTAGTTGCCATGGCCTGCTTTGCGTTCAGGATTCCGGCATCCTTTCCGGTCTCCAACACTTTGCTCCAAGGAAACCAAACGATTGCCGCGACCACGACCACGGCGATGATGGCAAATCCGAGGAAACTGTAGGAAGAGGACCCTCTCTCGTTTCCGAATGTGCCGTTGAATCGCGACCTGCCTGAGAAGCCCTTCATGTCGTTTACTCCTTGCTCATGAAAGAATTGTCGGAAGCAGGGTGCGCCTGTACATTCACAGTTTCCCTCGCTTCCTTCTCACGTCGTTGTGTAGCTGTCCGAACAAAAAGGTTAATTGATCTTGCTCTGAGGCCCACCTTAGGATGGGGGGAGGCTCTCTTGACTCCGAGAGTCGAATTTCTAATTATACTTACCCAACGAGAGAAATCAATAATTTTTGTGAGATTCCGGCTAATCTTTGCCACGTATCCTCTCAAGCGTGCAAGAATACCGTGAATGCCTGCTCGAATCCCGATCCAAGCGTTTGCTCAGGCCGGCCCCAGCAGGAAAACAAGTCTACAGAGGAATAGAGAACGTGCATAACAAACCAGCAGTAGAGATTAAGGCAGTAGTCTTCGATTACGGAGGAGTACTGGCCGAAGAAGGCTTTCGAGAAGGACTTATGGCCATTGCCGTGGCCAACGGTTTATCGCCGACACATTTTTTCAAGATTGCCACGGAGGCGGTCCACGATTCCGGGTATCTCACGGGACGTGCACCCGAATCCGTCTACTGGGACGATCTCAGGCAGCGGGCGGGGATCCGGGGAGCCGATGAGGAGTTGAGGCGGGAGATACTCACCCGCTTCGTCCTGCGTCCCTGGATGCTGGAGTTGGTAAAAGCGCTCCGGCGCCACGGCAGAATTGTCTCCATTTTGAGCGATCAGACCGACTGGTTGGACGAGTTGGATCGACGAGATGATTTCTTCAAGGAATTCGATACGGTATTCAATTCCTACCATATCGGCATGGGCAAGAGGGACCCGGAGGTTTTCACCTTTGTTGCCGATCGGCTCGGACTTCAGCCGTCAGGTATCCTCTTCATCGACGACAATGAGGGACATGTCGAGCGAGCCGCAGCCAAAGGCCTGCAAACCGTCCTGTTCCGCGATCGGGAGTCCTTCATGCGCGAGATGGCATCCTTGGGCCTGTCCTAAAGAAGAGGGCATTCGAACGGGACTTTTCCCCCATGAGGGAGAGTCCCGACGGGGTCCCCCAGACTGTGCCGGGAGTTCTCCGGCTCCTTCGGCGCGGTTCGAGAGCGACCGGCGATCGCGCGGATGGGCGTTCGAACAAGCGGCTTGAGGGCGGAAAAGGCCGTTGATTCGGGCAAGTCTCTTGCGCGGTCAACGCTACAGAGCGACTTCGGTCAGGAGACTCGCCCGAAAAGGGGTTAGGTCATGTCGTTCATTGGATCGACCGTCGGCGTCAGATCTCGAAACCGGCCAGTCTGACCATGCGCAGGTCGTCCTCAACGCTCCGCCCGGCCGTGGTGAGATAGCCGCCGATAATCATACCGTTGGCTCCGGAGCGCAATGCCATGGCCTGAAAATCTCCGAGATTCCGCTCCCGACCGCCTGCCACCTTAATCGTGGCATGGGGAAGTATGAGCCGGAAAAGGGCCAGTGTCTTTATTATTTCCAGCGGTTCGGGCGGAATGGCGTTTTCGAGAGGAGTCCCCGGACGAGGATTCAAAATGTTCACCGGGACACAATCCACTCCCAGCTCGGCCAACGTGAAAGCAAGATCGAGTCTTTGAAGCGGGCTTTCTCCCAGGCCTATGATTCCCCCGCTGCAAGCGGAGAAGCCCTTGCTCATGACCTTCCGGACGGTCTCTACCCGTTGGTCGAAAGAGTGTGTGGTGCAAATGCGCGGATAGTGATCGCGAGACGTCTCCAGATTATGGTTGTACCGTGTGACGCCGGCTTTTTGCAGAAGCTCCGCCCTCTCCTCATCGAGGAACCCGAGGGACGCGTCCAGAGCGATGTCCACCTCTGCCCGCACATGCTCCAGTGAATCGATAAGCGTGTCGAAGTCCTTGGCGGACAGTGCGCCGCCACTGGTCACCGTACAGAACCGGGTGGCTCCGAATTCGGCAGCCGAGCGCGCTGCAGTGAGGATTTCTTCTCCGGATCGTAGACCGTAGGTTTCGCAATCGGACCCGTGATGGCCCGACTGAGCGCAGAACGAACAGTCTTCGGAGCAACGGCCCGATCGCGCGTTAATCAGAGAGCACGAGTCAAAGCGATTTCCTTTGAATCGGATCCGGATTCGGTCGGCCGCGGCCGCCAGATCCATGAGATCCGCGTCGGGGGTATCGAGGAGAGCCTCAGCCTCTGAGCGAAGGATCTTTCCGCCGGCCAGTATCTTCTCTTCTACCGAGCTTATGAGATTTGAGTACGATTTGGTTTTCACGTCCATGAAGACCTCCAACCTTTGTTTATTACCCGAACGGGAAAAAGAAATCCAGGGGTACCCTGCCCGCTCTTTCACAATTTATGGCTCGCTCCTCACCGACCGGCCTCCTCATAGGCCTGCGCCGAGTGCCGCCCGTGCGGTCGCCGCAGCCGCCGAGCCTCGGCGCCCTTGACTTCAGCAGAATCATACCTAAGTACGAGACGATGCCCGAACGTGGACGATCTCCTTGAGTTGTACCGGCATCTCAACCGGGAGTTAACAACGAAGGGGAGCAACTCGAAAGGAGTCGGCGAAATGAACCCAAGGCGCGTGGATGGAAGTTTGCAGGCCGCAGATCTCGGCCGATTGCAGCGTGAGGTGGGGAACCTTTTCGAGCTCCTTTCTCCGTCTCGGGAGCCGTGGGAGCATTCGCTCTGGCGAGAAACGAGGCTTTTTCCCAGGGTGAACGTGCAGGAAAATCGCGACGCGTATGTAATCCGATGCGAAATCCCCGGAGTGGAAGCGAAGGATCTGGACATCAAGCTCGACGGGGATACCCTCGTCCTAAAAGGAGTGAGGAGCCCCGACATCGTGGATGAAGATGCAAGCTTCCACCGAAAGGAGCGGGCCATGGGAGAATTTCGGCGCTGCGTGACGCTTTCGGAGGCCGTCGATCAGAAGACGGTCGGCGCAACATACAGGGACGGTGTTCTGACGGTCACCCTGGCCAAGCGGGAGAGAATGTCGGCCCGGAAGATTCAGATCGTATCGGAGTAGTGCTTCCGGAAAGGAGGCGACAGGGATGGAAGATCGACAAAACGAGAGATCCGGTGAGAGCGAGCAAGATCGTGAAACCTCACAAGCGACCGCTGACGGCTCCTACCTTACCCCCGCTGTGGACATTTATGAAACGGAACGGGCCATCGTCATACTGGCCGACATGCCGGGAGTGACCCCGGAGAATCTGGACATAGACATCAGTGAGGGCATTTTGTCCCTGGCGGGGAAAGTCGTAGCTGAAGGGGCGGTCGGACGAGACGTGTCGAGAGAGTACTCGACGGGCGACTATTCCCGTAGCTTCCGGGTAACCAACGCGGTGAACCTGGGCAACGTGACGGCCTGCATGAAGGACGGAGTGCTCAAGGTGGTGCTTCCCAAAGCCAAGAAAGCGGTTGCCCGAAGGATTCCCATAGTTTCCCAACCCGCTGAATGATCTTCTGATGTCTCAACTCGCCGACACCGCTGCAAAATGCAGGAGCAGGCCGTCCCGCCGGGCTTCCCGAAAGCTGTTTAGTTTTTTTTTCAATATCGGGTTACACTGTGCTTTCGCCTCGCAGTGGTTGTCGCAAGCCGTGCAAGAGGAGACGAACAAGCAGTAGTCGTTCCGCAGTCGTTGGCCGACGAGTCGGCTTCGCTCGATGTCCGGGCAGCAGCAACGGAAAAAGGGAACAAATTTCAGCGGAGGTTGACAATCTTATTCAGAGTGCTTAACTGTTTCAAGGGGTAAGGCGCATTGGCTCGCCCTCGAACCGATAGCCTCAAAACCTTTGAAAATATAGATTTGAAGCGGAGACGTCACATGAATTACCCGGTACAACCAAGTCAGCTCGATTCTTTCTTGAACAAGGTAAGATCCATAAAGCCCTTGTCTCCGGAGCGGGAGTTCGAACTGGCCGTGAAATATGTCGACACTGGGGACGTCGAAGCGGCACATGAGTTGGTGGTTTCCCATCTTCCCTTCGTCGTGAAGACGGCCTTCCAGTATCGACACTACAGGATACCCGTCCAGGACCTGATTCAGGAAGGGACCATCGGTCTCATGAAAGCGGTGAAGAGGTTCGATCCGTACAAGGGTTTTCGGCTCGTCTCATTTGCCGTCTGGTGGATAAAGGCCTACATCAAGAACTATATCCTGAAGTCGTGGAACCTTGTGAAACTGGGAACCACTCAGGCTCAGCGCAAGCTCTTCTTCCGAATGGGAGACATCGGAGAGCATCTCAACGCTGAAGCTAAAGACGCCCGCGTTGCTGAGCTCGCCGAGGAGCTCAAGGTGAAAACCGACGACATCATCGAAATGGAGGCCAGAGTCAAGGCCAGGGAATGGTCGCTCAACGAAACTATGGGTGACGACAAGGAGTTCTCCGGAATGGACCTCCTCCAAGATGAGTCTGCCGATCAGGAAGCTCTCCTCATAGAGCAGGAAGAAGAGGCGGAGCTGTCGCGGGAGACCAAGAGCGCCCTCAAGAAGCTTGACGCCCGTGAACGGTTTATCGTGAAGAAACGGTTCATGGAAGATTCGCCTTGGACCCTGCAAAAGCTTGGCGAACATTTCGGGACGAGCCGGGAGCGAATCCGCCAGCTCGAAAAGCGAGCGCTCAACAAGCTGAAGAGCGAGTTCTCCGGTTCCCCTCTCCAGGATTATGTAGCGGCCTGAAATTTCCTCGATCACGGGAGACCCTCCGATGGAGGGTTTCCCGGGTCACGCCCGCTCATCGACAGCCTCTTTGCCCCCTGACATTACTGCATCGTCAATAATCGGCACGATTGGCTGGGTCTCCGAGGCGAGGGGTCGAGGCCACTGCTTCGTTTCCACCCCCGCGTGTGACGGGCTTCGGCTGCGGGCGTTCATATTGACATTCGGGTCCGCCCGGTTTATCACTTCCCAAGCATGGCCATCCTTTCACGACAAACCTCCTACCTGCCGTCAAGTCACCGACGGATTTCATGCTACGGGATTCTTCTTGCAGTCTTGGTACTCTCGATTCTCCCGGCGACCGCCGCGCTTGCCGGAGAGATGATAGTAGTGCCCGACGAAGAGAGCGGAGCCGGCCCGAAGCAGGAACAAACGGCGGTGCACGCGGCGGACACGGAACCCCAGCCTTCCCGGGAAGCACCACCCTCTGTCCCGCCCGCGCCTGCCTGCAAGGACGACCGGGAGATGGACCCGGTTGCAGTGCAGCGAGACGCTCTCCTCACCATTCTGGCGCCAAACCTCAAGGAGGAGGAGCGCCTCATGGGCGAGAGGGTCCACAAGCTCGACCGTGCCGCAGCTTATCAATGGATGGCGGGCTTCCTATCCTCAAAGCCCCTCAATTGCCCCGTGCACAGTAGGGATTCCTGGATCAAAGCCATCATTGGAGCGGTGGAAAGAAACAACCTGCCGATCTGTAAGGAAATCCTCGGATTGGTAGCGAGCATTATTTCCATCGAATCAGGCTTCCGAAGAGATCCCCTTGCGGTGGACCCGTCGCGCGGAGAGACCATGGCCGCTCTGGTGGCCAGATCCGAAAAAGACCTACACCAGAAGCTGGGAGCCTTGCTCTGCGTGCCCCCTGTTCCCCATTATTACAAGCTGTACCGGGAAAAGTACTATCAGAGACTCGTCTCGTGCCGTACGGAAGGAGATGTGGAGGTACTCGCCAAGAGTGCCGTGGAAGATCTCAAGAGAGATGCGGCCGTGTTGCCGGATCTGCTCAAGAGAATCCTCTACAACGAGCTTGACAAGGTCGCCAACGTTGTTCGCACCAAAGGCTCCATGCAGCTCAACCTCCTGAGGGCCCAACAGGTCATGAAAGAGCGCGGTGAGCAGTTCACCGATACCGAGCTCCGGGACTACATGTACACGCTCGAGGGAGGAGTGGACGTGGGGGTGGCGGCTCTTAAGCCGATGTTCGTGCAATACGCCGCCCGGTACGGTGAGCCCGGGAGTCTCTCGTGGCTATTCCTCGTCGGCATGGACTATCATTACGGCCCCTTTTCCAGCCGCAACATGATGGAGCAGATCAGGATTCGGGACCTTTCCGGTCGAAAAATGGAGATCGACGGTGACCTCCTGCGCTACGACGAGCACGGGAAGCCGGAGACGCAGGCTTCAGATTCTCTTAAGGCCGCCTTGGCAGCTCTTCCCTCTGCCGAGCAAACCGCTGTGTTCAACGATTTCCTCCTGGAGAAGCATCCCCATTATATCTATACCAATACCTACCGGATCATAGCCTCCGAGCACCTCAAGCGTTTCGGCGAGACCCCCTTCGCTGCCATCGGAAATCTCAAAATGGGCGAGGAAGCCGTAATCAAGCACGGTGTGGCCTGGAAGACGCGATCGTATCTGAAGAAGCTCGATCGCACCCTCAATTCGCTTCCCTGGGATCAGTGAAGGCCGAGACCGAAGAACCTCGGACAAGAGATTGACATTCACCGCTTTTCGTGCAAATCTGACGCTAAAGTAGCTGTGAAAATTCCCGCGAGGGATAGTCCGAGAGAACGGGTCCGATTCCGGAGGTTGTCACATACCGGAAGAGGCGGGCGTCGGACTGCGGGAGAAAACAGGGGAGCTCCGGGAGTTCGCTGGAGGGGTTATGCGCCGGGAAATATGCATTCTTACGCTTGGTATTCTCCTGACGATCGGGGCTGGATCGGTCATGGCCGGATCCTCAACCCAATCGTCCTCGTGGTCCTCTCTCGTCCATGAGGAAAACTCCATCGTGGCAAGCATTCTCTACCTCCCTTACATGGCGGCAATTATTCCCATAAGAATCATTGACGGCATCATTAACCCGACGCCGACCAGTATGGCGACCATTCCACCGGCCGCTCACAGCTCCGGCCGCAAGCCCTGACTTGCTGTGAGACCTTCGGCACCGCCTGCTGAACGTGCCGGGGCTGAAACGAATCGGAGAGAGCCGGCCTATGATTGTCCCCATCAAAGCGATAGTAGAGGAGCTCGGAATTGAGGAAGAGGAGGTCATGGAGTTTCTCCAGGATTTTCTCGACTACACGGAGACCGAGGATCTTGTAGGTTTGACTGCGGCTCTGAGCAGCGACGATTGTGATTTGGTGGGAAAACGCGCCCATTCCATCAAGGGAGCGGCCCTCAACCTCAAACTGACAGAAGTGGCCGAATTGTCGGAGCAGATCGAAAGAAAGGGACTCGCCACAGATCTGGAAGGGGTTCAGGAATTGGTGGACCGGCTCAAGGATCAACTGAAAGCCGTTCGAGAGTTCGTCGAAGAAAGACAATAGCGGTGCCGTGCCCAGGCGACCGTACAACCCACGGCGTATTCCCGTTCCATCCCTGCCCGGGTCGCCCCTTCTCTCCCCGTAAGCCCAAACCCGACCCTGAAAAGACTCCTTGGCAGCGGATTCCCGCCGGCAGAATGCCGCCCGTCTCATCGGACACGAAATGATGAATGACCGGAAAATCATTCAACGGCCCTCCCAAGTCCCTCTCAAAGCCACCGATCCAAAAGAACGCCGTGAACGGTTGAAACAACGGTTGTTGAGGGAGGGAGCCGACGGCCTCACTGAAGTCGAGATCCTCGAATTGCTCCTTACGTACGCCATTCCCGGACGAGACCTGGCCGAGTCGGCCCGGGAGCTTGTCGCGCAATTCGGCGATTTGAGAGGAGTCCTCCGTGCGTCCAGTTCGGAGCTCACTCGGGTGGAGGGCGTCGGTGAACGCACGGCAACGCTGCTGCGATTGGCCGGTGAGATCGTTGTCAGATACTCGGGACGGACTTATCCTCCGACCGAGATTCTTAGACATCCCAAGGAAATGGAGCGATACCTCGTTTCCAGAATAGGGGGGATGAAAGAAGAAAACGTGCTGCTCGTTTTCTTGAACGACCAGGGAGAGATATTGGGAGAAGAAATGCTCGGAGGGGGAACTGTCAATCAGGTTGTGGTCTTCCCCCGGAAGGTAATGCAAAAGACTCTTCAGCACAACGCCTCCGCGTTGCTCATCGTTCACAACCACCCCCACGGCCCTCCTCTTCCTACTCTGAGGGATCGGGAAGAGGCGGAGCGTCTGCGCGAGGCCATGAGGCCGTTCGATGTCACCGTCAAGGATTCTATCGTGGTCGGCGCGGGAAGATGCTTCAGCATCTTCAGGAACACCCCTCTCTGAAGTGCCGCGGGCCTTTGGACCGCAGAAGGGGTGATAGTGCGGCCGTAAAGACTCTCAAGGGATCTTGACATCAGCCCAAATCCGGTCTATTGTTGCGGGATGGTCCGGCGGTGTAGCTCAGCAGGTTAGAGCATGCGGCTCATATCCGCAGTGTCCGGGGTTCAAGTCCCTGCACCGCCACCAACGCGGCTCACTCTTCAGCCCGATAGATTTTGACACCCGCCCCGGTTGGTGATATTCCATCTCGAACCAAGACGATGTGATCTCGGCGGCCTCTGCAACTAATGAGCGGGGATTGATCGCCGTTCTCCTCGTCGCGCGGCAACCCCGGATATTCCGGGGCATGTTTATCTTCGGGACGCGGGATCTTGAAGCAGTTTCCACAGGAATCGGCGAGAAACCATGCAGGACGAATCGACCAAACCCGGAAGCCTTGACCGCGGGCTCAAAGAACCCGTTACCATAGTGATCCCTGCCTGCAATGAAGAGCGTACCATAGCGGAAGTGATTCGAGGCGTGCAAGGGAGCGTACCGGCAGCAAGGATTCTCGTCATCGACGACGGATCGACCGACGCGACGGCCTCAAGGGCACGGGAGGCAGGAGCCGATGTCATTTCCCATCCGATAAACAAAGGTAACGGGGCTGCCCTCAAGACTGCCCTTCGGGCGATTTCCGGAGGTCGAGTAGCCGTGCTGGACGGGGACGGTCAGCACGATCCTGAAGATCTGCCCAAGCTTCTCGCCCGGTTGGACAAATTCGACCTGGTGGTGGGAGTCCGATCGTTTGGCGCAAACGAGGGGTCTCCGCTCCGGAACCTGGGAAACCTCTGCCTTCGCGGACTCGCTTCTTTCCTCGCGGAAAGACGGATACCGGATCTGACGTCGGGACTCAGGGCTTTCCGGCACGAGATTGCCGTCCGATTTCTCCATGCCTACCCCAATGGCTATTCGTTCCCGTCCACGAGCACCCTCTGTTTCATTATGGCAGGATACAACGTGGACTTCGTGCCCATTCGCGTTCGGCCCCGCCCCCGAGATACACAGAGCAAGCTCCGTCCTTTCAGAGATGGGTTCCGTTTCATCATGTTCATCTTTCGCATCATATCCATGACCAATCCCAACAAGATCTTCTTTCCGGCCGGGCTTCTCATGGTGTTGGCGGGTATCGCCCTCACCATTCGGAATCTGATTCTCTTCGCGGCGTTTTCCGGGGGAACGGTTCTGTTCGTGGCCGGAGGCATCAACATCATATTCTTTGGTCTCATCCTGGACCAGTTCGCATCGCTGCGCCTCCAAGAGAAGGACTAGCGGATCAAAGACTTACCTCTCTGCGCCTCCTGAGCTAAAGACGTGTTCCCCGCGCGTCGAGGGAGGCATCGGAGAGTTGGACCGACGATTGACGGCATGTGCGGAATCTGCGGCATATTCAACCTCGATAGTGAGGCAACGGTGGCCGGCGAGCTGCTCCGGGCCATGAACACAACTCTTGCCCACCGCGGTCCCGACGACGAAGGGTACTATGTGGACGGGCCGATAGGGTTGGCCATGCGCCGGTTGAGCATCATCGATCTTTCCGGTGGGCACCAACCGATTGCCAACGAGGACGACTCCGTCCGGATCGTCTTCAACGGGGAGATCTACAACTTCCCGGAGATCCGGGAGGAGCTCGTCTCCGCGGGGCACCGGTTCAGCACCGGCTCCGACACGGAAGTCATCCTCCACCTGTACGAGGAGATGGGCGAAGCATGCGTCACCCGTCTCAACGGCATGTTTGCCTTCGCTGTGTGGGATTTCCCCAGGCGCCGACTCTTCCTCGCACGCGACAGACTCGGCATCAAACCCCTCTTCTATTCGTGGGAACCGGGAAAACACCTCTTCTTCGGCAGTGAAATTAAGGCGATCCTGGCAGCGGGAGTCGATAGGAAGCCTGATTACCAGGCCCTTTACGACTACCTTTCCCTCATGTACGTGCCCACGCCGGCGACGGCATTTGCCTCCATAAGAAAGCTCCCCCCAGGATGTACGCTCACCTGCTCGCCTACCGGCATGGACATTCGCCGGTACTGGGATATTCCTCTCCCGCGTAACGGAGAGGAGGGACCGGCGTCCGCGGATTATGAAGAGGAAGTCTTAAGCCTGGTGGAAACCGCCATTCGGCGGCAAATGATTGCTGACGTCCCCATCGCCGCGCTGCTCAGCGGAGGCCTGGATTCCACCACCGTGGCAGCGGTGATGGCCCGCAAGCTCCGGGTTCCTTTTCGGACTTTTACCGCAGGATTCGACCGCTCGTCGTACGACGAATCCGGCGAGGCTCGCCTCGTAGCGGAGACTCTCGGGACAGACCACATGGAAGAAGTGGTCCGCCCTGACATGATCGATTCAATCCCTGAGCTGCTCACCTTCTTCGACGAGCCTTTCGCCGACTATTCGGCCATTCCCACGTTCCTCGTTTCCCGTATGGCAGCTCGGCACGTCAAGGTGGTCCTCACCGGAGACGGAGGCGACGAAGCTTTTGCCGGATATCCTACCCACGTGGCTTATCGGGTGAGCAAAATCTTCACCATGATCCCGCGGTGGATCAGACAAGGGATTATCAACCCTCTGGTAATGGCGCTCCCGACCTCAATGGATCGCATCAGCTTCGATTACATGGCCAAGCGATTCGTCACGGGCGCGGATCTCCCCATGGAGCAAGGGCATTACTGGTGGAAGGTCATCTTCAACGAACAGGAGAAACAACAGCTCCTACGGCCGGAATTCCTGAGCCGGCACCTTCGGGACAGCTTCGAGGTCTTCGATCGCCATTTTCGTGAGGCCGAGCATGCTCATCCCCTCAATCGCCTGCTTTATGTCGATGCCAAGACATTCCTTCTCGACGACAACCTTACCAAGGTCGATCGCATGACCATGGCCAATTCACTGGAAGCCAGGGTCCCTCTGTTGGACCATGAGCTTTTCGAGCGACTGGCGACCATCCCTCCCCACATCAAATCGAGAGGCTTGCAGACCAAGCGGCTACTTAGGAGAGCAGTGAAGAGCCTCTTGCCTCCCCGGATTCGCAAAGGAAAGAAGAAGGGCTTCACTCCTCCCCTCCCCTATTGGATCAGGGATGAGCTGAAGCCCTTGCTCATCGACGTATTCTCTCCGAAGAGACTGAGCCGGACCGGCATTCTGAACGGAGACTATTGCGCCGGCCTGCTTCAGGAGCACCTCCAAGGGAAGAAAGACAATAACCGGCAGATCTGGACGATACTCTCCCTGGTCTGCTGGATGGAGAAATTCGGCGGCTGATCCTGACATCGCGACCGACTTGCGGAAAAAGGCTTTCCAGGCTTCTCGCAGAGCAATCTATTCTGGAGTCGCGTGAAAGAACCTGCTACACTGAGTAACTGGCAAAGTGGTCTTTCCGGTGGGGAGTCCGTTCACAACAAGACTCGAAAAGTACGGGGGCGGCGAGGCGGAATGCCGCGCGTCCGAGTGCAAGGCACAGGAGGTGGGAATGGCGAAACACAAAGTGCTCATAATGCGATGCGATGAGTACGATCCGGCCAAGATAGCCGGAATCGTCAAAGAGGGCATGGAGGAGCTCGGAGTCAAACCGAGGGGAAAGACCCTCCTCAAGCCCAACTGCGTCATCGCGGAACCGGAGATTTTTCCCTATGCCTTTACCCGCAAAGAGTTCATTGAGGGGGTGCTCATTGCCACAAAGGAAAAAGGCCAGGGGATTCAGGAGCTTTCCGTTGGAGAGCGCTCCGGCATCACTATCCCGACGCGATTCTGCTTCAAGTCCGCCGGGTATGATGAAGTCATACGACGCCACAACGTCACGGCCCACTATTTCGATGAATCTCGGCAGGTTCCCGTCAAGCTCAAGCGCAAGGAGCGGCTCCGGGACGAGATTTTCGTGCCCAAGCCCATTGCCGAATGCGATTTCCTGATCAACCTCCCCAAATTCAAAGGCCACCCGTGGACTCGCCTGACCCTTGCGCTCAAGAATTACATCGGAATCCAGGACGATCGGCACAGGTTGGTCGATCATAATTCCTATCTGGAGCACAAAATAGCCGACCTCCAGGAAGTGATCCAACCCGCGTTCATTGCAATCGACGCTATTGTGGCGGGCCAGAAGATGATGCTGACCCCGACGCCCTTCTCCATGGGCGCGATCGTCATGGGAGCCAATCAATGCGCGGTCGATACCGTTGGATGCCACATGGTCCATGTGGACCCCAAAGACCTGGTTCACCTCACGTACGCGTCCGAACGCGGCTACGGCCCCATGAGCCTCGACGATATTGACGTGGCCGGCGATTTCCCCCTGGAGGAAGTTCGGGCAAGAACGGAGAAATTTGAGCTTTGCCTGGAACGAATCGAAGATTACTTCAAGGATTACAAAGGCATCAGGTGCACCGTGGGGACCTTCCCCGAAAAGCACTCCCCTGAGTACTGCTGGGGCGGATGCCCCGGAGCACTTCAGGAAGCCATGCACATCTTCGAGGGATTCGACCCGGCAGTAGATGAAAAACTTCGTAAGATTCGATATGTTTGCGGCAAGGTTACCGGTCCCCTCGATCTTGCGGACGGCGAAAAAGTCATCTTTGCAGGAGACTGTACGAGTTGGAAAGGTACCCTGGACGGCGAGGAAGTAGACATTAAAAGCAGCTACAAGAGCGCATCGGAAGTCGACGTGACAAAGACCAAGAGCAACGACATGGTGATGAAGATTTTCGGGCCTTTGGTAAAATGCTTTCTTAACCGGAGCTCACGCTACGTCCACGCCGCCGGGTGCCCGGTGTCGGTCGGTGACCACGTCAATTACGTGGCCACCCTCGGCAAGATCAAGAACGCAAACTTCGATGCCAGAACCGTGATTCCGGTGAACATCGCGTACCTTCAGATGCGCCTCAACCGATTCCTCAACCGCTTCATCGGCTGAGCAGCACTGGACGCCGTGGGGAGGAGGAGCCGACCGTGCTCCGGAGGCTTCTACGACCCCTGCTTCCATTTGTATCCCTTTTCTCCCAGCAAGGATTTGACCTTGGCATGAACTCCGGCGACTATTCGTGGACACCTGCTCGGAGGATTATGGGGATTGTCTTCCGTGATCTCGCTGCACCGGATGCCGCCGTACCGCTCTCCGTACTCCGTTCCGAACCAGTCGACCAGCTCACCGACCATTTGGTTCAGTTCGGAGTTTTCCTGTTCTTCCTCCGAACCTCTTCCTACGTTCAGACCCAGCAGACACGCCCCACCCGTAAGCGCTCCACAGGTCTCGCCCGTGAAGCCTATTCCGCCTGCCAGACCCGATACCGCCCGGATCAGGTCTGGGTTCTTCTTGCCTTGAGCTTCCAATCCCATGAAAAGAAGAATCTCACTGCAATGAAAACCGGCTCCTGCCAGCGCTATCATCCGCTGATGCTCCTCACTGAGACCTTTGGCAGCTTGAAGTTGTTCGGGTATCATGGTCGCACTCCTCCTTCGGTTGGTGTTGAGTCGCCCCTTGCGCGTGAAGATTCTTCCGCCGCTTCCCGCAAGTCGGCACCGTGCACAGAGTTCGTCCACGGATGGTACGCGGAAGACGCTCCGCCTTTCAGTCACTCGATCGCCGTGACGGCTGTCTTGCCCTCATTATGAGAACAGCTCGTCCACCCCTCTACCCTCCAGCAGTCCGGCAAGCTCTTGAAGAACCAGGGCATCTACCCGGCACTCGATGTTCTTACCGCTCCTGGCCACTATTATGAGGCCGGCTCGCCGAAGCTCCTTGATATGGTGAGAAACGGTCGAAGGAGCTATGTCCAAGTCTGCGGCGAGCTCACCCACATAACGTCGGGCTTCGTCGTCGGAGGTGCAGGTCGTCCCGGGAGGACAGCATGAAATGAGCCGGAGAAGGATTTCCAGCCGGTTGGGGTTTGAGAGGGCTTTGAACATTTCGGCAAACCGTTCGACGGATGTAATTCTACAGTTTGACATATGTCGAACTATAGAACCTTCCTCTCCTCGTGTCAAGCATTTCCCCGAGGCCCGAGAAATTTATCCGATTCATCGGCCGTATCGTGGCTAAAACAGGAGGCGGCCTGCCTCGGGATCGACCGAGCGACAGACAACCACAGAGGACGCAGACGAACGAGACCAGGTGGCAGACGCACAAAAAAAGGGCCGGTTTCCGTAGAACCGGCCCGAGACATGAAAATCCGGGAAGAGGTGCAGGGTGCCCCGATCGAGCTCAAGGAGGCGCCCGATGAGGAGAGGAAGCCCATCTTCCTCCGATTGAGGGATACCCCTATTTGATGACTACCAGCAACCAGACGGTAGCAATGACCAAACTGATAAAGGTAATCGGTGCGCCGTGCTTGAGAAAGTCGACAAAGGAAATCTTGTGTCCGGCCTTCTCGGCTATGCCGGTTGTGATGACGTTGGCCGAAGCGCCTATGATGGTCCCATTCCCCCCGAAGCATGCTCCCAGAGCCAACGCCCACCAGAGTACTCCTGCTTCCGCGCCGGGGATGGTCTTACTCAACAACGCCACCACAGGGAGCATGGTCGCGGTAAAGGGAATATTGTCCACAATTGCCGAGAGAATTGCCGACACCCACAGAATGAGCACAATGGCCATGACGAGATTGCCCTGACATACCTTCATAATCCAATCGGCAACGAACTGAAGTATGCCGGTTTCCTCGGCCGCTCCGACGATGACGAAGAGCATGATGAAGAACACCAGGGACGGCCATTCCACGTCATGCTCCAGCACGTGAACGATGTCGCTCTTATTGAGCAATACCACCAAAGCGGCCCCCAGGAGCGCTGCCACGCTCACCTCCATGTGGAACATGCCGTGCAGCATGAACAGCACAATCACACCCAGAAGCACCGTCCCGCCTACGTACAAGATTCTCGGCCGGGTGATCTGGTATTTCTCTTTCAGGAACGCAATGGTGCCCGGAACATCATCCACTCGGCCGTCCTTGTACTCCTTGCCGTAGTACCACTTGGTGAAGATAATCTGGGCGACCATGGTAATGATCACGACAGGCGTCAAGTCAAGCAGGAAGTCGTTGAACGTCAACCCGGCGTACGACCCGATCATGATGTTGGGCGGGTCGCCGATGAGGGTGGCGGTACCACCGAAGTTCGATGCCATGATTTCGGGTATTAAGAAGGCGAAAGGTGAGATTCCAAGCACCAGAGCGATCTCAATGGTCACCGGCGTGAGCAGGAGCATGGTGGTCACGTTGTCCAGGAACGCGCTCAACACGGCCGTAACGACGCACAGGGCGGCAGCAAGGAGGAAGATCCTGCCTCCCGTGAGCTGAAAAGACTTGTACGCCAACCACTGGAACACGCCCGATTCCTTGAGCACCCCGACGATCACCATCATGCCCATGAGGAGGAAGATCACGTTCCAGTCCACCGCCTTGAGAGACTGTTCGAAGGTGATAAGCCGATAGGACTCGTCGAAATGGCCTATGGTGTGGGTGATGGCCAGAACGAGAGCCGCCCCGAGCAGCGCGGCCAGCGTTCGATGAACCAACTCCAGCGAGATCAGTACGTATATCCCCACGAGAATGAGGAGCGCCAGCCAGAACGCGGGCCCTTGATGTCGCTGAAGCGTTGCCCCCACGCGTGCGGCGTACTGTTCGACACCCTTGGTATCGGGTCCTTCGTTGAAGAGTTTGGCTACGGGAATAATCGGCGAGGGTTTGAAGCTTGGCTTGGTGACCTTGATGGCCCATTTGCCGGTCTGAATCTGTTCGGCCGGAGCTCTGATTCTTATGACGTAGAGACCGTTGTGACCGGTGAAGTGGTCTTTTTCCACTTTGCCCCCGAGAGCAGTTGCCTCGTGCATGACAAAGGGTTTGCCATTGAGGTACGGCTCCACATCCGCCTCGCCCAACGCCTTTCCCGTCGCGTCGTCGATCTTGCCCTGAATCACGAGCACCGCATGGTTCGGTGACGGCTCCTCGGCCGAGCTCAGGCCGTCCTGAATACACCAAGCCATGAGTGCCACAATGCAGACCACAGTGAAACGTTTCATCAGACAATCCTCTCCTTCCCGGTGAGTTACTCCTACAGTCGCCGCCGAGAGCAGTTCCCGAAATCGGCCGCCATTGTCCAGGTAATTCCCTTTCCTCAGCCTCTACGAGAGGAACGGAGATTGCCGCATGCCTAAGGCTGCGCCCCATGGATGCCGTCCGAGAGCTGGGACGGAGCTCACCGCGCCTCTACTCGCCCCGGCGAATTGCAGGCGTGATCCTTCAACGGTGCGGGACTCCCGAGCCCCCACGGATCACCCCCGATTCGAATCCTGAACGGAATTTGGCTGATCTGATATGTTTACAGTCCCGGAATGCTTTGGTCAATGAAAACAGGTCGCGTTCCACCCTTTTTCCTGTGAAACGTCTTGAGACATGAACCTGAAACGGAACGGACCCGTGCGGAACAGGGCAGGTCCGGAGCCGACATCAACCAAAACAAAATGTCGGGCTGCTATTCAGACCGCATCTTCTCCACCACCTGAAGACATTGCCGAGCCATCATCAACTCTTCAAAGGTCCTCACGACGAGGATTCTCACCTTGGAGCCGGGAGCCGACACCTCCACCGTTGGAGTCTCTTTCTCCGCCTTCAACAACAGATTTGCCTTTTCGTCCAGGTCGAATCCCAGTCCTTGGGTCCCTTCCAGGCACTTTCTCCTTACGGTGGGGCTGTTCTTGCCGATGCCTCCGGTAAAGACCAGGGCGTCGCATCCACCGAGAATCATGAGCATAGAGCCCACGTACCGCTTCACCTTGTAACAGAAGGCATTCAGAGCAAGAGCGGCTCTCTGATTTCCCTCAGCAGCGGCCGCCTCTATCTCCCGCATGTCCCGGCTCACTCCGCTGACGGCCGCCAAGCCCGACTCCTTGAAGAGCATTTCGGTCATGCGATCGGGGGAGAGCGCGTCCTCCTTCATGATGACCGGCAAGAGACCGGGGTCCACATCCCCGGAACGAGTCCCCATCATCAGGCCCTCAAGTGCCGTCATACCCAGGCTCGTATCCACCGATCGACCGCGGTCGATCGCACAGACGCTCGCCCCATTGCCCAAGTGACAGGTGATGATCTTGAGCTCTTCGATGTGCCTGCCCAAATACTCTGCAGCCTTGGCCGATACGTACGCGTGAGAGTTCCCGTGAAAGCCGGTTCTTCGGTATCCTTTTTCGGCAAAGTAGTGGTAGGGGAGACCGTAAATCGCCGCTTCGTCGGGAATCGACCAGTGAAACCAGGTGTCGAAAACCGCCACGTGGATCGCGTCGGGCATGCGGACCAGGCATTCCTCTATTTCTTCTATCATGGCCGGATGATGCAGGGGGGCCATGGGGATCATTCGTCGAATCTCCGCAATGACATCGGGATCTATCCTTACGCATTCCCGATACTTGCCGCCGTGCCCCACTCGATGGGCCACAGCCCCCAGTTCGTCCAAAGAGGAGAGCGGTCCGTTGGTCAGCGTGGCGAGCATCTCGTCGAGAGCCTCCCCCTGATCCTTGAGCTCCACGCGCCTGGTCGTGTCGTCATCCGCCCCGTACCGGTACTGGTGCGTCGATCCGGTCAGACCGATTCGCTCGAGGCTCCCGGAAAAGAGAACCGTTTCCCCCGTCATATCGAAAAGTGTGTACTTCACCGAAGAACTACCGGTGTTGATTACGAGTATTTTCACTCATGCCCTCCTGATTCGAGATCGAACTGCACCTCGCTCCCTGCGCCTCGTCTTCCGGACGTCACCCTTCAACCCGGTGTGGACTTGACTCCGCCGTTGCGGGACCGTTGATGCTTGCGAAGATCGAACAACTCCGATACATTTTCTATAATATTGCGGACGAGCGCACAATGAGTGAAAGTAGCGCACCGCTGTGATGCGGACACAAAACGGCCAAAGGAATTTTGTGCGCCATGCCCGGGAGGCCTCTTATCCCTCGGCACACACCGGGAGGTCGGAACGGGCGGCTCTGTATGCCGACGACGTTCCCGTGGGCGTTTGAGCAGGGCCGAAACGATCTCCCATCGATTGCGGTCGAACATTTGTTGAATAGGATGACGGATCGTACGATGAATCATGATGATCAGGTGACCAAGAAGTTAGAACAACTCCGAAGGACGGTGATCGAATCCGGGTACTTCCATTCGGATTTGTTCACGGATGACCGGAGCCGTCCTTCCGGCCGCCCGGTCGAGGGCACACGGGTTGAAAACCTCTTGAGAGAGTCGAAGGAAACCGGGAAGCAACTCCACGAGATTTCGTCCGACCTCCGACGAAATGTCCTGGCCGAGGTCCCCAAGCTCGACCGACGGATTCGTGAGCCCAAGCAGTTTGAAGAGCTCAGGGATTTCCTGGAGAGACTCCTCAGGGCTTCCGAAGGGTTTCGCTGCGAACCGGAACTGGTCGCGTTCTACGGGGAGCTTCTCTCACTGTACGTACTCCTTCTGTATCGCTGCGGCGTTCCGGGTCGCAGGAGTCGAATCGTCGAGTTGATTCTGAGAAACATCGCTCGGCGAAAGGCCGTGGAGCTGGATCAGGAGCAACTGGACCAGGCATTCCGACAGCTCGAGGACAAGATCACCATAGCCGTCATCGCCAAACGGTATGCGGTATACGTGCTGGCCTGCCGCGGGCTGGACGTCCTGTTCCGAACAGAGATCGACTTCAACACCTTCGGAACATCGACCGAGCCGCTTGCACTGCAGATAACCAACACGATGGTCCGGGCCGGCATTCCGATCACGGACGTGACCGACGTGGTCTGCGGCGGAGGGGATCTCGGTACGTTGCCGGACGGGATCTATGTATTGACGGAGAGGATCAAGGACGAATCCTGGAAGAGGCTTCGCAACACGTCACTCAATCGAGGGGCCCTGGTGGCCTGGGAGTTGAGGGAGCTCCTCAAGGGCCAGGGCGTTTCACCGAGAATCAACGCTTCACTCTGCAGTCCGCTTTCGTTCTCCACCCTGCGTGCCCACGAGCTTGGCTCACTCTTCAGCGTGGAAGCGAACGAGTTGCGTCAGCACCTCCGCGGATTCGTGAAGGTGACGCCCCTCAAATCCACGGCGGCTGTCCTCTCGGAGATCCAGGGCATCAACCAGGCCAATCTCAACTTCCTCGTGATGACGTTGGACGAGCTCTTCGCATCGGTTGTCCGCAAGACCGGACCGAAGATCGTCCGTGAGCTTGCTGCCCAGGAGGCGAACGCTACCCTGAGAAATTTCGATTTCGTCAAGATCGTAGACTGCCTGAAAGAGGAGGGATTCACCGTTCCGCCCGACTTTCGTCTCGCCTCGCCTCAGCCGGGGACCGGCGTCAAGGAAGTCTGCGAACTGCTCATGATCGCCCAGTCCGGGAAGATATCGTCGGCCCTCAGCGCACGCCTCATGCACGTGGTCGATTCTTATGCGAGTAAGGTGGCGGCCATTCTCGAGATGTCCTGTGCCGGCAAGGTGGCGGATCGGCCCCACTACATAGCGATAACCAGTATGCTGGCTCTCGATAGATACTTCCAGCAGCTCTACGTCAAGATCCGGGCCATGATCCACAACCCTTTCACTCCGGTTATGTGCCTGGATTCCCTGGAAAACGAGTATCTTATCGCCAATCACCTCTTCGAGCTCTACGTGAATCCTCGCGGGGACCGACGCCTCCATTTCACCCTGGAAGCGAGAAGCATGAAGCAGGCCCTTCAGGTCCTTGGGGCCTCCGGTGGGAGCGGCGGGATTTTCACCTTTACCGGCCTCCTCGACCAGGTGACCGGGTCCATAGAGGAAGGGACTTTCGAGCGAGCCAACATCGTTCTGGTGGGAGCGGACAATGAGGATGCCCTTGTGGCCGTTGCCAATGCCAAGGAGCAGGGCCTCCTGGGCAAGATCGCGTTGATCGGAGATCCGCGCCTGATTCAGGAAGTGATCCAACATGCGAAACTCTCCCTCTCCCCCGAATTGGACCCGGAAGTGGAGCTGGTGCCCATCGATCCCCTTGCCGTGGATTACGAAGCCAAGAAGAAATCCATGGCCGAGACCTTCCGCAACTTCCTTCACGAAAACAGGGATTACGTGGTTATGAAAGGCAGTATCGACACAGCCGGAGTTCTCCGTGAAGCCCTTTCCATATACAAGTCCGATACTCCTGTGGGCGACGGGGAGGAGCCTGCCCCTCGCAAGCTCGCAACGAGCACCGCTCTCTTTGTCTTACCCGACGGCCGCTTTCTCGCCCTCTCCGACGCTGCGGTAAACCCCGGTTTCAGGAAGGCGGGCGCGCTGGTGCAGGCCATTGAAAATCAGGTGGACGTGGTCCGAAAGATCTTGGACAACCCGGATGCCGTCCTCAAGGTGGCCATCATCACCGCTGTGGAAAAAGAGACGGCGGCGATCCCCGCCACCCTCCTGGCAGGGGAGGCCGAGGAAAAGGCCAAAGCCTTGGAAGAGACCTATGGTCCTCTCATCGTGGAAGGGCCGCTCTCGTTTGACGTGGCCACGGTGCCGGGAGTGGCCGAGGAAAAACACTATCAAGGAAAGATTGCAGGGGATGCCAACTGTCTGGTGGCTACCGATATCAACACTGCCAACGTGCTCTACAAGATGCTCTCCAAGACCATGGGAAGCCTCGGTCTCCTCGTGGACGACGGTGCCATCATCACTGCAGGACCGGGTACCGTGCCCATCGTGCTCACCTCTCGGGGAGACACCGCAAAGACCAAATTCAATTCGATTCTCGCGGCCCTCGCCTATGCCATGCGGTCAGGTAGGGGCAGTGCAAAGGGACCGGCACAGTATGGCCGCTGAAACTGGATGCAAGCGGTGAACCGCACCGGGCGGACGTTTTCCGTTGGTCGAAACCGACGGCCATTCATAGTCTGCCTTTTCAGGGCAGAGATTTCCCGCGCCCTGCAGGGGCGCACTCTGATTCAACCCATGGACTGGAATACGGTAAGACGACGGGCTTATTTCGTTACAGACCCTGAGGAGGGATAGCGGGGAGCGAGATCCCTGCATTCACTGCATGCTGAAGGCCGCGCATCCCTGCCCCGCCTTCGGGCGAGAACTTGCCGGGATTGGAGTGTTCCGGGAGTTCAAGCTCTTGACGGCCATGGGGCACGGCATCGAAATGCGGACGTAAGAAATGAGGGTGCGTGGGATATTTTTTTCTTGTTAGGACCGTTTTTCTCTTGACTCGGCGTGCTTGGTTGTTATCCTAATGGTTTAAGCAATGCCGAGGACAATCCTCGGCCCGATAAGAATACGGAGGAAAGACAATGCAGTGCGTGACTTTGAAGCAAGGAGTCGAGTGCGCATTTATGACCAGGAAAGGGTGCACTTTCAACGGCGGCCGTTGCCATCCGGTCGTCGAGAAATGCCAGGGCTGCTCCCGGACAGTGACCTCGGAAGAAGGATCTTTCTGCGCCGTGGCCCCCAACCCCGCCACCAAGTGGGCCCGCGGAACCTGCAACATGGCTACCCACCTGGAACGCAAAGTCGCCGAACAGGCTCAGAAGCTCAACCCCTTGAAGGCGTCGAAACGGGCTGCGAGTGGAAAGAAGTAAGGTCCCCTGTCCGGAAGGGGCTTTACCCTTCCGGATCCATGGTATCTCGGCCTCAGCCGCCTGAATTGCTTACGATTCGTGCGCCCGTCGTTGCTTACAAAATGTAACGGCTCAGATCTTCACTCTTGACGATGTCCTGCAGCCTTTCTCGAACCATGTCCGACGTAATGGGAACGGTTACTCCCTGCATGTCCGGCGCCTCAAAAGAGATTTCTTCGAGAAGCTTTTCCATTATTGTGTGAAGACGACGGGCGCCTATATTCTCAGCCCTGTCGTTTACCTCCTCGGCAAGGGCGGCAATTTCCGCCACTGCGTCGGCATGAAACTCCAGCGTTACCCCTTCCGTCTTCAGGAGCTCCTGATATTGGGTGACGAGCGCGTTCTTGGGCTCGGTAAGAATTCGCACAAAGTCCTCCCGAGTCAGCGCGGAGAGCTCCGCTCGCAGGGGGAAACGCCCCTGAAGCTCGGGAATGAGGTCCGACGGTTTGGAAACGTGAAAGGCCCCTGCAGCTACGAAGAGGATATGATCCGTCTTGATGACGCCGTGCTTGGTGTTCACGGTGCACCCTTCGATAATGGGGAGGAGATCCCGCTGAACGCCCTCGCGGGAGACGTCCGGACCGTGGTGAACCGAACCGCCGCCTGCAACCTTGTCCAACTCGTCGATGAAAACGATTCCCGTCTGTTCCACCCTTTCCTTGGCCATCTTGGTGACCTTGTCGGTGTCGATGAGTCTGCCCAACTCCTCCTGCACCAGGATCTGCAGTGCCTCCGGCACCTGAACCCGGCGCCGTTTGGTCTTTCCCGGAAAGAGGTTTGAGAACATATCCTTCAGGTTGATGTCCATCTCCTCCATGCCCGCCGGCGAAAAGACCTCCACCACAGGCATGGAGCTCACCTGGGTCTCAATCTCCACTTCCCGGTCGTTGAGTCTCCCGTTGCGGAGCATCTTCCTGAATTTCTCCCTCGTACGTTGGGCCACCTCCATGTCGTCGTCCGGCTCCGGCTGGGACGCCGACGAGGCCGGCCTCCGCGGTTTACGTGGCGAGCGCATGGGCAGCAGGATGTCCAGCAGACGCTCTTCCGCCATTTCCTGTGCTTTCGGGCGGAGGGTCTCGTACTCCTCTTCCTTGACCATGCTGATGCCTATCTCCATGAGATCCCGTATCATGGATTCCACATCGCGGCCCACGTAGCCCACTTCGGTGAACTTCGACGCCTCAACCTTCAGGAAAGGCGACTGGGCCAGTTTGGCCAGGCGGCGCGCGATCTCGGTCTTTCCCACACCGGTGGGACCTATCAGGATTATGTTTTTCGGCGCGATCTCATCACGAAGCTCTTCCGGGACCTGCCTCCTGCGCCACCGGTTGCGAAGGGCGATGGCAACCATTTTCTTGGCACCTTGCTGGCCGATGATGTATTTGTCGAGCTCCGCTACCGTTTTCCGAGGTGTGAATGCGTCCATGTTCTCTTTTTTGTCCGTTGATTTGATTGATACGTCTTCCCGTAATCACCGATAAACCAGCCTGCCCTTCCCGTTCGGGACCCACATGCATCTGCTCTCAGGCTTCATCCGGACCTTCCGGATTGCCCTAGTGACGAGGAGATCTCCGCTTCCTCGACAAGGGGTCGTCGTCTCACGAAGGAGCGTCCGCCAGCTCTTCCATTACCAGGCTGGAATTGGTGTACACGCAGATCTCCGAAGCAATGGCCATCGACTCCTTGGCAATTGCGGCCGGTTCCATATCGGTATGCTTGACCAGCGCTCTGGCCGCGGCCAGGGCATAGTTGCCTCCCGAGCCTATGGCGATAAGCCCGTCGTCAGGCTCCACCACATCACCGGTTCCCGAAAGGAGAAAGGTTTTTTCCCCGTCGGCCACGATGAGCAGAGCTTCCAGTCTTCTCAGCATCCGGTCCGTTCGCCACTCCTTGGCAAGCTCCACCGCGGCCCGGGTCAGGTTGTTGGAATACTTCTCCAGCATCTGCTCGAACTTGTCCAGCAGCGTCAGGGCGTCGGCCGTAGAACCGGCGAATCCCGCCAGCACCTTCCCGCCTTTTCCCAGACGCCGGACCTTCTTGGCCGAATGCTTGACAACGGTGTCACCGAGCGAAACCTGCCCGTCGCCCGCCATGACCACCGTATTACCTCTTCGTACACACAGAACGGTCGTGGACCGTATCTTCTGACGTCTCATCCTTTTTCCCCTGCTAATTTCGATCCGGCCTTCCGCCCTCTTGGCGGGCTCTCCGGCCCTGAAACCCGTTGTGCCTCAACGCGAGCCATCCCGACCTCCGACGCGGCCTTGTCGGGCTTCGGCTCCGCGTTCTCCGCCTCGTTTCGAGCAGGGGCGCCGCTCCTCGGGTGAGACCGATCGTACACTGCCATGAGCCTTGCCAAGTCCACCTTGGTGTACCGCTGGGTGGTGGAGAGACTCGAGTGCCCCATCAACTCCTGAATCGATCTCAAATCGGCCCCGCCATGCAACATGTGGGTTGCAAAGGAGTGCCGAAACGCGTGCGGGGATGCGTTCCCGGCCAACCCCGCGGTATCCAGACAGCCCTTGAGTATACGTCGTACGCTTCGGGAAGACAACGCACCACCCCGGGAATTGAGAAAGAGAGGACCATTGCCCGTGAGCGCCGGTAACTTGACCGCAACGCCGGCACGCACGGGGAGGTATGTCCTCAATGCCTCCGTCGCCTTGGATCCCACCGGCACATAACGCTCTTTGCCCCCCTTCCCCATAACGCGAGCCCAACCGTTGTCCAGGTCCACATCCTGAACTTTCAGAGCGGTCAGCTCTCCCACGCGAAGACCGGAAGAATAGAGAAGCTCGAACATGGCTAGATCCCGTGCCGGCATCGAGGGATTGCGTGAAAAGAACCGGTCCATCTCGTCCACGCTTAACGCCCTGGGGAGGGGTTGATCACGTTTTGGGGCTCTGGTGCCTGCAGCGGGATTCGCCGGGATCACGCGCTCCCTCACGAGAAACCTCAGAAAGGTGCGTATACCTGCAAGCTTGCGCCCCACGGAAGTCTTCTTGATCTTGCCGAACCGGTGGGCGACGAATCCCCTTACGTGAAGTGTATCTATCCGATCCACTCCACCGATGGCGTCAAGAAATCCCGACGTCTCGAGATAAGAGCGAAAGTCGTTGAGGTCGGCCGTGTAGGCCCGGATGGTCTCTTGAGAGCGCATCTTTTCGGTCGCCAGGTGCCTCATAAAGAGCCTGACGGCGTCGTTGAAATGCACGGGAGCTCCTCTCCTGACCGGGATGGGACAATTATAGCGGAGCGCTTTGAAAATTGCGGGAAACGCCGAGACCCAACGCTGTCATCATTGGTAGGCCTTCGGAGCCGGAGTGCCGCTACATCAAACTCCGGGAGCTGCTCACTTTGAAAGCCGCTTTCTGCGACAACGGCTTAAGGATACTCCCCGTGCTCCAAGGGATCAAACGCATTCTCGGGCTGATGCGGCTATTTGTTGCCAATATCTTTCACGGTATCGATAAAATCGGCAACCTGGGCCACGGTGGCGAAATACTGTTCCATGAAGACACGGAGATCGCGTATGTAGGTCTTCGGCACGTAGACCACATCGTAGGGTTTCACCAATATGGCCGAGGACATATCACCCACGTCCAGGATTCGTTTCAGGTCCAGACGGCGTCCGATGGGCTTGCCGTAGGCATTTTTCGAGATCAGAATCACGCTGGTGAGATCCGCGGTGTCGGACCGGTGCCCTCCGGCAAGTGCGAGGGCCTGAAGCGCCGTGATCGGTTGTTTGAGATCGTACGCACCCGGGTTGTTGACCTCGCCCAAGATGTAAACCTTTCGGGATTTGGCCGTCACGAGAGAAAGAGAAGCCACCACATTCTTGAGCTCGCCATTGCGATAGACTCTGTTGACGGTTTTCTCCACGTCGGCCACGGTGGCCCCGGCCGCGAGTATTCGCTCCTTCATGAGCGGTAGGTCTATGGTCCCGTCGGGTTTTACGGTGATTTGAGTCTGCTGGCCGGTGGTGAGGGTTGTCAGCGACTTAACGAGCCGTTCCACCTTCTGATAGAATTGATCAACCGAGACCGTCACGGTCTTGTAACCCCTGAACTTCTGATCCGAATCGCCGTTGCGCAAAATGTTGGCTTTCTTCAGCCTGTCCTCGATTCGTTTCGCAAGTTGTTCCGGTGAGAGACCGACTGCCTTCACATCCCCTATTCCGGGCAAGGTGATCATGCCGTCCGGACGGATGATCACTCGGCGGTTCAACTCGGGGTCCAAGATGAACTCAATGTCGATCTGATCCAGCGTATCCAACTTGTATGAGCCCGCGGGTACGCTCCAATCGGTCTGATAGTTGATCGACAGGATGTCGTCGGGACCGAGTCGATAGTTTCGACAGACCACATCGAAGGCCTCCGCGAGGTCCAGCAACTGCGGCGGTTTCTTGGGGCCGGGGAACGGTCTGAACGGAGAGGGCATGAGGCCGATACAGCCGCCCAAGAAGAAGCAGAGGACCGCGGCGGCTCCGAACCTGGCAATCAACCTTTTTCCTATTTTGTTTGAGACCATTGGCCATTCCACTTAAATTTTTACTTTAAGTTCTTTGTATAAGATACCATCATTTCGACACTTTTGTCAATAACCAAAAAATCAAATCAGCGTTCCGCTCGCCAGTGCCGACTCTCTTCCTTGCCAATCTGCCCACCGTCTCCCGGCTTACCGGGCTCCGCGGCCCCCTGAACGCTCGGAGCGCCCTTCGGTCGGGAGATTCTCCCTTGAGGCCCGCGGTCCGACACAGAGCGGGGGAGCTCTCCGTTCGCGGTATCCATGATGTCCCATTGCCCTGAAGGAAGGGTGACTACGCGGGGGGCCTCGCCATTGTCGTCAGCGGCGGACAGGTTCGCGACCGGCCCGACAGGACCCGGGCCCCCGGTCGCCTGCACGGGCATGGATGACCGACGAATACCGGCCGAATCGAACCCGAGGGTGTCCAGGTTGACGCCGAGCTCGATGCGGTAGATCCGGTTGGGGTTCCTGTTCTCGGCTACCTGAAGGACGATGATCCCATTCACGACCTCGGCGGACTTGATGGAGATGTCGCTCGAATGCTCTTTGACTCGTTCCGCGAATCCTCTTTCCCTGCTGTGAGATCGCCGAGAATTCCGTTGAGCCGGCCGTGGGGACTCCTCCCCCACCGAGAGGTGCCTCGAAGATGAAGCGGTGGCCGGAACCGACCAGTCTGAGAGAAAGACGAGGAGACAGTTGTCCATGCGCCTGATGCGGTGAGCCGGCACCTGTCCTCCCTTGAAATCGAGCACGAGGCGCGCCCCGGATCTCGTACCGGAGACCCTGACTCCCAGGGACCCGGGTTTGCCGGGAGGATCGATCCTATGGACGTCCCCCGAACCGCAGCCCGGGATGTCGATGACCAACCGAGAGGGTCGATGGAGAGTGAACGACGAGTAGTCCCTTATCGAGTCCTGGGCTCTCACCACGACCCGCTTGAGATCGGAGCTTACCTGCACCTCGACCAGATCGTTGGCAAGACAGCTTTCATGAGCTCCCAGGACTCCGATGAACAACGCCGCCACAAATACCGCCGAAGTCTTGGTCCTGCGTCCTGGCATGTCTGTGACCTCCACATGACCCCGGGCCCGGGCCTGTTGCTCGGAAGGGGCCGGGTCATTTTCGGGTTGCATAGTCTTCGACCTGCGGCTGAGAGGCCGGGTCGGGGGCAACCATATCACAGGCAAACGCGATTGGTCAAATAATAATGTGATAAAAAGAGATTATATCGATTTCTTAAAGTAAAAAAGGGGGGAAACGGGGCAGACACACCGCCTGCTCAGCGCGGCGGATCGAGAGTCTCGCAGACCTTGTCGGGCTCTGCTTTGGACAGGTGCTCCTCGAGGCGGTCCTTGGGCACTCGTTCGAAGACCAGGTAATCTTCCGGTTCCGGTTGATCCTTTCTCCAGAAGTACTGTTTCAGCTCGTACGCCGAGCCGACATCCTTATAGAGGACGATCAACCATTCATCATTCTTGAAAGCGAGACAGACCTTTATCTTCTTGACGCCGGGAGTCTTGGCGGCCAAATCGAGAGCGATCTGCTTGACCTTCTGATCTTCCCATTCCCGTCCTTTGCGCGCCTCACGTGCCTCCGGCACGGCATTTTGTTGCGCGGACCCTGCCGGCTCTACGGGTGATGTGCCGTCCGGTCGGTCGGCATGGGTCGAGGGCTGCTCCCCTGTGACGGACGGTTCTTTCTCTCCGTCGGGTTCGTGAGGAATGACCGGCCTGATGAGCCCGCTCTCCCTTGTCCGATCGAGGGTTTCGGACGCGACGGGACGACCTCCGGGACCGACCTGCGGCTCTCTGACCGTGTCGCTCGAGCGGAGCACGCAGCTCGACTGTGTCGTCAGGTAGACAAGTACCAGCAGGATTGTGACGCTATATCTTTTCAGTGACCGGTCCATACCAAGAATGATCCTGAGCGGTTCGGGGAGGCATCAACGTCCCGCACAATTTTTCCGCAACTTCTCGCCTCACGATCGGACGGGCACTCCGGGAGCTACAATCCCGGCCGTTTGCGGGCGACAGTTAGATTCCCGAGGAGAACCCTAGTAAGCTGCGTGTTGCCGTGCAGGGCAAAGGATACAACAGGAAATGTGCCGCGAGCGTTCCGACGCCGGCCGCGCGGTCCTTCAGCGGACAACAAAGCCGACATCTTTGCTCAAGGGTGTCTTGTCCGGGCCCTCTCCTTGCGGTCTCCAGGGTTCCATGGAAGCTTCTTCCCGGGTCGATACTCTTTAAAGAATCTATGGGCCGCAGTAAGATACGCTCTTCGTACCGACGGCCGACACATCCTTAGCTTCGCCCCGAACGAACCCACAAAACCGGACCACAGACCCGACGGATGCCGACGCCGGAACGTCTTGACGTCCGCCATCGCTTGAACCCGGGCCAATCGAAGGGACTCGGGGCACTTTTCATCAGACCACCGGGATCCCCCTGCTCCCCAATTCTGCCCGCGGCTCAGCCCGGACACGTCGACCGATCCCGAAATGAGAAGCAAAAGGCAGATCGCGCAGGCAGCGCTCTTCGCCATGGTATCTCCCGATCCCTCCGCGATGATTGTGCGGAACGCCCCGTACTGCTACGTTCCGGGAAGATCCCTGGGCGAGGAGTCTGGCCCATTCTCCCTGAAAAAACAAGGGAGAAATCGCTGCACCTGCATCCTTTCAGATGCGCGGGGCAGATGAACGGGAGGGCATCGAACCTCGTTTGCCGGTTTCCTGTAGGAGCGAATCCGGGGATTGCGCTTGCAGAGCGGCCGCCTCGGCCAGAGAAACAATGCTCTTGATTTTTATGTTGTCATCAGGTACCATTAGACCGTAGACTTAATAAAGAGGTTTAACTATGAAGCGTATTTTACTATTTTCTCTGTTGATTCTGCCTCTCTCTTTAGGGACGTCTCACGCCTTCGGACTCCTCCAGTACACCTGTGAAGCCGTGGCAAACCAGTTGGGACTCGACCGGGGGCCCATTCCCAAACTCGCCCCCCAGTGGACCTCGGACCCTTGCGACCCGAGAATCGATCCGCACAAACGGGTCGTCTGCTACCCCGTCCCCCAGTTGCAGGCCGAGGGCTTCTAACATCGGGACGAGTCGAACGATCCCGAGGGTCCCGAATCGCGTGAATGCAGATCTTCTTTTCGAAGGTCATGATCTTCGTTTGGCTCATATGCCCCCACATTGCGGTCGAAGCGCAGATGGACCGTGATGATCGATATCCACAACCACATCCTGCCGGGAATCGACGACGGTCCCACCGATCTCAAAGAGAGCCTTCAGATGTGCCGTATCGCGGCACAGGACGGCATCGAGGTCGTCGCTGCCACTCCGCATTCCTTTAACGGGCGGTTCATCACGGAGCCTCACAGAATCAGAGAGGCGACGACGGCTCTCAATAGCCTCCTTAACAGGAGAAGCCTTCCCATAAAGGTCGTTCCGGGCATGGAGGTGCGTATCACCCCGGAGCTGCCCGAGTTGTTGTCGTCGGGCAAAGTGGTGCCGCTCAATGAGGGGCGTTACGTCCTGATGGAATTCCATCCGGTGCATGTTCCGGCCGGTTTCGAAAACCTTGCGAAAAGGCTGGCCGCGGCCGGGTACGGCATCATTCTCGCCCACCCCGAAAAGAACCGCCATATCCAACAGCACCCGCGATATCTCTTTCAGCTGCTTTCGGCACTCGGTACATGGGACCTGTTGGTCCAGATTTCTGCCGACAGCATTGCCGGCGCGGCGGAACGAGTTGACTTTGAAACAGCCAAGATTTTGCTCAAAGCCGGCCTCGTCCATGTCATAGCCACGGACGCCCATTCTTCGGGCCGACGTCCGCCTCTCCTGTCGGTGGGAGCGGCAGCGGCTGCCGAGATTGTGGGACCCGAAAGGGCGCGACAAATGGTCTTTGACATACCCGGAGCCGTGCTGGAAGGGCTTGTATTTCCTGAAGCATGGGACCGACAGCCCCCCAAACAGAAAAGATTTTCGTTCTTCTGATCGTTTTTCCGGCAGGCGCTTTCGGCAGGGTTGGCTGAGTTGTCGGGATGAGCGGGCCGGGCAAAAGCCGTTGTGAGGTTCCGGCTGCGCGCACTCCCTTCTTCGAGGAAGAAGCGACCGGCAAAACCGGCGCCGAATCACGAGTCGATTTCACTCAAAACAGAAAGACGTATTCAGCGAAGAACCCCGACCAAGTGGCCTTTATCTCTCGTCCGTGGCCGGAAAAGCTCATATGTGTGTAGCGCCATCCACCTCTGAGGGCCGAGGTTCCCAGCACGGTTGCCGGGCCTTTCAATCCGCCCGCCACCTCGTACTCGGTTACTTTGGTCGCCTCACGTATCGGCCATCGTGCGCGGGCCTCAAAACTGGGGGCAAGTCCTCCCCATCCCGGAGAGTTCCACGCGATGTGGACTCCCGCGGAGACCGGCCGTCCACCCACGATGCTTTCCGAGCCTATCCCCGGTCGGGTGAAACTGAACTTCGGGTTGGCCCATGGCGAGCCGTCGAAGTTCACCCCAACGCGCAGTCCTTTTCTCTGAACGAGATCGAGATCGGCACCGATCCTGAATTCCGGCCAGTCCAGGTTCCCTCGAGCCCCCCAGTAATTCCTCACAAATCCCGTATAAGTACCCCGCAGAGAAAACCGGCTCAATTGGACTCGTGCCATTCCCTCGACCATGACGATGCGCTCGACAAAGCCGAGATCTTGAAAGAGATCCAGCGAAAAACTCCCGGAAGGATCCGAGACCGTCCCCTGGGACCAATAAATAAGGATAGGCCTTACCCGGAGCTCAGCCCCGAAACTCGGCGGCCAAACGTAGGGAGAAGCCGGGTTGGCTACTCCCGGTAGATCCTGCTCCAAGGCTTTCCCCAGAGGGGACAGGGGCTGGAGAATCCCGGTCAACGGTCCTCCCGGCACGAGCACCTGTGCGTCGGCCGCAAGGTCGGAGGCGAGGACAGCGAGAAGAGCTACAAGCGGCCACAGGAAGAGGCGGTGATGCTTATTTCTTAGTGAGGACATTGGGGCTCCATCACAGGGTGCGTAATCAACTTTAAGTTCTGGCTTTATACTATTAAATATTATGAAGAAAATCAATCTCTATTTTCAAAAGCGTGCCTCCAATCTCCATGACTGTGCCGGCTCCTACGCTATCGAGACGGTCCGATGGCCGTGATTTGAGCCTCTCGGCCCGGAGATTTCCGGCGGGACAGGTGTCGGGAGGAAGAATAGAGAAGAGGTGCGGAGCACCACGTCCGAGAACCAAGAATCCCCGAAAACGCTGAAATCGTCATTCGGGGATCTGATGATGAAGAATCGGCTTGTTGGTGGAGCGGGAAACGGGATTTGAACCCGCGACTTCAACCTTGGCAAGGTTGCACTCTACCACTGAGTTATTCCCGCAGCGACGATCAATTTAACCGAAGCCGAGGGGAGTTGTCAACCCCAAATTGCAGGCGTCGAGGAGGCCTCGGGCTACCCCCCGACCGGGGCCGGGTATGGAAGAAATTATTCGATGAGTCAAGGCAACTTCGGATACCCCCTCTCTCAGGTATGGGAGCGACGGGGCAAAGACTCCCGACTCCAGGGAGACTCCGGCGCGCAATCGCAGGGAAAAAGAAGCTTATTACTTCATTTCCCAAAGACGGTTCCGGAAGGCAATCGATTTCAGGGAGACCTCGAATGGTCCCAAGTCGTCACCCCGAGCGAAAGCCGGGTTCCGGAGTGTTCGGAGAGCCTGAATTCCTGCCTCCGCACGAATGACGGAGCGAGGGATCGATCGTGAGCAAATACCTTGGTGGCGCCGCCAAGAGTGAAATGCGCGACCGAACTTATGAAATCGACTACTTAGTCAGAAGCGGATGGAGAAGAAACGCGGGGGCGGCGACCGGAGGAACCGGGGAAGGACTCTGTCCCTCCCCCTGATGTGAAGGATTGAGAGGACGGAGTATCAGGCGATAGCCCTTTCGAGGTCGCGCTCCTGCATTCGACGAGCTATCTCTGAGATGGTAGCGTACCGCAAACCCGTTCTCGCATGGATCTTGTCCAGACTCCGCACCATAATTCGGCCGTTCATGTCTATTTCCTTGCGGAGCATCGTTTCTATCTTTCTTACTTGATCCAAGTCATGTTTGAAAGGCATGTCAACTCCTTTCGAGGCATGGAAGAGAAAGAGGAGGTTTGAAAAGACCGCGGTGCGGCGCAAAAGATTAGCATCACTTAACTTTAAGAAATAAACAAAACTAATTGATGATATAGCATTTTTTTAATAGCATCGCAACCACAAATCTCAAAACACCCTCCCGGCAGTGGACCGAGCGGTTGCAAACAGGATGGTATCCAATGGGAGGGAGCGCGGAAATTACGGACGGGCGATGCCGAAGGGGGGCGAACCGGGGGGAATCCTGCGAGGGACACCCCCGGCATAATTGACCGAGAGGGGTCAGGCGAAATCGATGGAGTCGCCGCTCTTGACCTCTCCTCCGGAGATGATGCGCGCAAAGACGCCTTGCTCGGGCATGATGCAGTCGCCCACTTTGTGGTAAATGGCGCACCGGGTATGACATTCCTTGCCGATCTGGGTCACTTCCAGGATGACTTTTCCATCGATCTTCAATCGGTCCCCCACCTTGACAGCGCCCAGATCGAAACCCGACGTGGTAAAGTTCTCGGCAAAGCTCCCCGGTTCCACGTCGAATCCTTTGTTCTTCATGGTCCCGATCTGCTCTATGGAGAGAAGCGAAATCTGGCGATGCCAATCCCCTCCATGCGCGTCACCTTTGAGGCCGAAGCCTTCCTCCAGCAATCCTGAACCGACATCCTTCTTCGGGATTCCCTTCTTGGTGCTTGTGCATACTGCGATGATTGTTCCCGGCATTCTCGTCCTCACCGTCCTTCAGGAGAAGAGGCTGTCAATCTTCCTCTTCCGCTGCCTTGCTCGAGGCCTCGATAATCTTCTCGGCAACGTTCGCCGGAGCCTCTTCGTAGTGGGAGAATTCCATGGAGAAGATACCTCGGCCCGAGGTCATGGAGGTCAGATCGGACGCGTATTTGAGAACCTCCGCCATGGGCACCTGCGCCTTGACCACCTGACTGGCCCCTGCGGCGTCCATTCCGCTGATCCTGCCCCTGCGGGAGTTGAGATCTCCCATCACGTCGCCCATACAATCCTCGGGCACCACGATTTCCATGTTCATGATGGGCTCCAGTAGGACGGGATTGGCCTGAAGCATCCCCTTCTTGAATCCCTTGGAAGCCGCAATCTTGAAAGCCTGTTCGGAGGAATCCACGTCGTGGTATTTCCCGTCGAAAACGGTGACCCGCACGTCGAGAACCGGGCTTCCGGCCAAAGCACCGTTTGCCATGGCTTCGACGACGCCCTTTTCCACCGCGGGGATGTACTGCCGGGGTATGGCACCGCCAACGATCTTGTCGACGAACTCGAAGCCTTCTCCTCTCGGCAAAGGCTCCAACTCCAGCCAGGCCACGGCGAATTGGCCGCGTCCACCGGTTTGTTTCTTGAGCTTTCCTTCGACCTTGGCCTTGCCTTTGATCGTTTCCATGTACGGCACTTTCGGCGTATTGAGATTCACGTCCACGCCGAATTTCCGCTTGAGCTTCTCTACGGTCACTTCGATATGCACCTGACCCATTCCGGAAATGAGAAACTCATTGGTCTGCCGATCACGGCCTATATTGAGCGTCGGATCTTCCTCGGCGAGTCTGGCGAGACTCTGGGTGATCTTCTCTTCATCTCCCTTGGCTTTGGGCTCGATGGCGAATGATATGACCGACTGAGGCAGGGCCGCGGGAGGAATGATGATTGGAGCCTTTTCATCGGAGAGGGTGTCTCCCGTGAGGGTCTCCTTGAGCTTTGCCACCGCGACGATATCGCCCGCTTGGGCCGATTCCAGGGACTTCTGGCTCTTGCCTTGAATCGCGAAGAGCTGCCCGAAACGCTCCTTCACCCCCTTGGAGGCGTTCAGAAAGTTGGAGTCCGGTGTAAGTTTCCCCGAGAAGATACGGAATAGGGAGAGGCGGCCGGCATAGGGATCGGCGAAGGTCTTGAAGACGTACGCACAAAACGGTTCGTCCGGAGAGGCATTCCGTTTCTCTTCCCCGCCCGACGGAGACGTGCCGACCACCGCCGGCATCTGCGCAGGCGAAGGGCATGCATCCGCCATGGCGTCCAGGATCGGCTGAATCCCCTTGTTGGTCAGTCCCGAACAGACGAATACCGGCATGAAGACGCGTTCGAGTATGCCCTGCTTCAGGGCGTTGGAGAGGTCGTCCGTGCCCAGCTCGTCCCCTTCCAGGTATCGTTCCATGAGTCCGTCGTCCACTTCCGCAAGATCCTCGATGAGGACTTCGCGCCTGGAGGCGACATCATCGGCCAAATCGTCCGGTATATCGGTCCTTGAGGCATTGCGTCCGTCGCCGTCGAACATCACGGCCTTCATGGCGAGAAGGTCCACAACGCCCTTGAAATTTGCTTCCTTGCCGATTGGGATCTGCAGTACCAAAGGCTTGACGTTGAACGTCTCCTTGACGTCGGAAATCACCTTCTCGAAATCGGCCCGCTCCCGGTCCATCTTGGTCACTACCAGCAATCGCGGCATTTCGGCCGCCTCGATGCCTGCCCAAACCTTCTCGGTAAGCGGCTTTATGGAATCCACCGCGTCCACGGCGAGTATGGCCACATCGGCGGCCTTGAGTGATGCTACCACTTCCGAAGCGAAGTTGGGGTCTCCCGGAGTGTCCAGTATATTGATCTTTTTCTTCTTCCACTCGAAGGGAAAGATCGCGGAGCTGATGGTAATGGACCGCTTGACTTCTTCCGGTTCGAAATCGAAGTTCGACGACCCATCGGTCACCTTGCCGATTCGGTCAACGGTTCCCGAAACAAAGAGCATGGCTTCGCACAAGGTCGTCTTGCCCGATCCCGCGTGGGAGACGACCGCCACGTTACGTACGTCTTCAGTCTTGTACTGCTTCATTGGCACCCCTTGTGAAGCGGGTGGTCGGGGAAATCCGACACCCTACTTGGACTGGTAAATTATTCACTAAACCACAATATCGGCCCTCGCGTCAAGGGTTTAGACGAGAAAGCAGCAACGAAGAGTCTGATGATTTGGATTGCGGTGAAGTTGAAGGGTTGAAAAGAGTTGAGGGACTCGGAGGTATAGGGGACAGAGGTGTCCTTATGCGATGGATTGGCCATCGATTGTGCTGCCTTTTAGTGGTGTGGG
>JBGSJS010000142.1:0-7549 GCA_041741735.1 Desulfomonilaceae bacterium
GCCGGGTGAACGGAATGTCGTCACGCTTGGCCAAGTCATTGATCGAGGTGTTCTTGTAGGGATTCCTCGAAAAGGCTTGGCTTTCGTCACTGTCAAAATACACAGCCAGCAGGTAGTACCCGATGAGCAGGTACGCGTGAAAGATGGTGGTAATGATGATCCCTTTGATTTCCCTTGCGGCCTGATCGACCGTAGCCCCGTAGAGATCCTTGAACACGCCGTTCTGCTGCATGTCGAAGGGGCCGGCCCACACGGCCTTACCTTTGGCCTTGCCTGTAAACCGATCGAGAATCCCATCGAAGGACTCCCCTTCGGTGGCCTTGGGATCGCTCGGTTCTGCCTGGGCAGTTTCCGTTATAGGAACGGGGTCCACCTCGGTGACGTCCGTTGGGGCTTTCGGGCCCGACGGTTCTTTCTGCTTCGCGTCCGGCCTGCTTATGATTTTGGCCGGTTCAAACTCATGCTCTTTCATCCTGTTACTCCTCCTCCTCATGAGATGGATATGGTGGCATTGCACTCAGGCCCACCGGAAGAGGAGGCACAGGAGCCATAAGCCCGGACAGTTCGATATCCTTGAACAAGCTTCCCAAAGGATGGATAATGGTGTCGTCCAAGCTGATGGAACTCCGGTACCTCGGGGTTTACGTTTCAGCTACCTGACAGCCCACTTCGATGCCTGCCAAAGCCGCGTGTGGGCTGTCTTCTTTTAAGCCACGAGTGGAGCCGGATCGAAGGAAGTGTCGACCATGCTTGCCATAGTCTCCTCATCCTTTGTACAGGCCATTTTCAGGATGTCTGCGATCTCCGGCTGCCCCCAATCCTCGGCGAACATGGCTGCAGTCCAGCCGTCTGGCCTTGACATCGAAGGCTCCGCCCCTGCGCAGACGAGCGCATCGACGACTTCTTGGTGGCCGAACGCTGCAGCCCTCATCAAGGCTGTGTCCCCATTCTTGTCTAAGAGGTTCACGTCGGCTCCATCTTGGACAAGAGCTTGGACAATGACGTGATCCCCCCACTCGGCGGCTCTCATGACAGCGGTCAATCCTCGGCGTGTCCGGGCATTAGGGTCGGCACCTTCCGTCAGGAGCTTCTGGACGATCTCCGTGTTTCCAGAGTCGGTAGCAGCCATCAGGGCCGTGTAACCGCTTTTACTCGCCACATTCGGATTCGCTCCGAATTTGATCAGGAGCTTCACTGCACTCAAATTCCCCGACAGCGAGGCAGATATCAAAGGGGTCTCTCCGAGGACGTTTGTCCCGTTGACCGCAGCCCCGGATTTCAAGAGCATACGCGCAAGCTTGACGTTCTTGGGGCTGGAGACTGCCAGCATAAGCGTAGAGTTGCCGTTCCTATCCCTTCCGTCCGCGTATACTCCCTGCTGGATCAAGCTCTGGCACTCGGCGAAATCTCCCTTGGAGACTGCCAGCAGCAAGGCCAGAATGAGTGCCTGCGCGTTCAGTACCGCATGTTTCATCATCACTTGCCTCCTGATTGGTGTTTGCGGGCCTCACCTTTCGAGGTGGGCCATCCGTTGTGATGTGAGATCCCTGAAAGAATCCGGCGACTACCAAGCCATTCGAATATCTGCTGCAACTGAGAGTCGGTTTTTATAGAGACCGCCCCAGCATCAAGGCTTGCGAAACTCCAGTATTTCCAGGGGATCAACCTTCAGCGTCTTGCAAAGGGCCGAGGACTGCTCGGCAAACCTTGCGTGGACAAACCGGATCATGATCCGTGAGTCGATTACCTGCACATGACTTCGGTCTTGCCTACGAACATTCCTTGAGCTTGAAAATTTTGCATGCTGTCCACGAAAATATTTCAAGCTTCGAGGGATTTTTTTGTGAACAGATTTCGGTTTTTGGGATCTATAGAATAGACATGGGGTCAGAGATGATCCTTACGCGCCCAACATCAGAAGGAGGTTTTTAGAATGCCAAGATATATGATTCATACCAGAGGCTCCGAGCACGAGTCACATGAAAGGAGGCGCTCGGAGCAAGAATGGATTACTATCAACTGTTGGTCAAGGGTCCGGGAGACGAGTGGACCAGAAAACAATTTAATCACCTCATTGAGAGCGTGGTAACATGGCTTGAGAAAAAACGTCTCATCGAGGAGGCCGAAATAGCTGACGCCGTTGAGGTCATGGAGGATCTGATCAATGTTTCCTTTCCTGCAGCGAAGAAGCAGCGCGATCAGATTCTGGCCAAGGCCGAGGGCGAAAAGGAGCGGTCCATCAAAGCCTTGTGGGGAATTCGTGAAGCGGTGTTGGAAGGGGTCCAGGCAAGGCGCTACGCAGGGTATCGTCGACAGATCTATTCCCAGGTCAGCAGATGGGTATTGATTCTGGAAAGCCAGGGACTGTTGGTTTCTACCACCCCGATGAAGCGCACGGAGCCCCTCCGCAGCATTCTCAGGCTTATGCGCGTTGGTCGCTCCAATGAAGAGATCGCGGAACAATTGAACGGCAATGGATCTCGGCAGATTGGTGGAGGCCCTTGGACCCCTAGAGACGTTTCCGGACTCATTACGCGGTATGGCAGTCCGAAGAAGCGGATTGGTCTTGCCAAATGGAGAGATGGATGGCAGACAAGAATCCCTGAGGGATACCCGGAGACCCTCCTCCAAAATTTGCCCATGATTCCTGCCTACAGGGGTAACGGAGAGCGAAAACGGAAGCAGCCCAAGATCTTCCACTACCGTATCCTGAAGTCATTCATCTTAACGGTCGTTGAGAGCTACGGTGCAGCCTTGACTCTGGCTGAGATTGCGGAATCGGTCGAGTCCTGCATTTCTCCCCAGCTCTTTCACTTGGGCAAGGAGACTGCGTGGCCGGAAGCAGGGTTTCGTGCTGAGAAGAAGGAACACCGCGTGAAGTTCAGTCCCCGTGATCACCTCGATTGTTCGACACCATCCTTCGAAGAGGAGGTGCACATCAAGAATATCAACGAAAAACTTACCCCAATGCTGACCGATCAGGAACTGTTCGTCTTTAACGGCTTGGGGAAAGGGAAGTCTAAGAGGGAATTAGCAAGGATCTGCGGTTGCGCTCCTGGGACCATTGAAATGACGAGGCTGAGTCTTGAGGCAAAAGCCGCTCATCTAGACCCCGTGGTGTGCGCTCGCGCTCGGCAGCTTCGAGCGAAAGAGGGTAAGAGGCCCGAAAGAGCATTTGAGGATGAGCGGCCCAAGAATCTGGGAGCCTCAAAAGGTGAATCCCATCACAGTAGGTGAAAAGGGATAGGATCCCGAAACCCAGGACTCGGCATGACCGTGCTCAAAGATGTGCTTTGAGCCTTGGGACCACCTGACTGTCTCTTCGCCACGGGATAGCTTAGCATTCGACGATGACCCAGAAGCATTTGCTGCCTCTACGCTCCTGTCAACGTAGTCCCTGCGCAAGGGACGGGACATTCTTCCGTGAAATGGAACCTCATGAGCACCTCGCCTAGGTAAGGCTTCTTCTTACTATCCCCCGAGACCTTGAGTCGAGCGATGGTGAAATCTGTTTCGTCATTGTAAAAGGTCACCCGCTCCACTTGGCCCTGCAAAGTGGTCAGTCCCGATTGTCCGGTATGGGATGAAGTTGGGCGGTTCGGCATGTTCCGTTGGGGCCTCCGAGAAGGCATTTCTCCAGGCTACCTGAGTCGGTAGTCGGATTCAACCTATCAAGAAGCTTGGTTAATCTCTCTGTGCCCCACTGCCGATCCTACCAGAGGATGTCGGAATTGACCACCATGGTCTTGTGTTCGGAGAAAATGCACTTCAAAATCCTGTAGACAAGCTCGATCCACTGCGATATGGAAGGACCGCCAACCTTAAAGACCACGTCCGGATGTTTGGCAACCCTCGCAGGGGAAATGTGCAGAGAGATGCCCTGGTTCGTCTACATTTTCCGATGCTCTGACGACAGCCTCTACTGTGGAGTCACTACGGACTTGGTGCGTCGAGTGCAAGAACATGCGTCGGGCAGCGGAGCACGGTACACCCGCCCGAGGTTGCCGGTTCGCCTGGTCTGGCGTTCAGACCCTCTCTCAAAGTCGGCAGCGTACAAAGAGGAATTCAGGATCAAGGGGCTACCCAAGCAGGAAAAAGAGAATCTCGTGGTTCTTTTCGCTGAGGACAAAAGATTGTTGGGGACTTCATGACGCTGCGGCAGTGGCTGTCAGCGTGGGCCACCACTTACGAGGGCTAACGAGGAAACCCTCTCAAACTGGAAGGAGATATTCTCATGACTAAAGCCGATCTCGTGTCGAAGTTGGCGGAGGAAGGGAAGGTGACCAAGAAGGTCGCTGCGACGATGCTCTCCACATTGGTAAAGACTCTGCAAGAGGGTCTGAAACAAGAGGGAAAAATTCGCATAGACGGTCTGGGAACCTTCCTTGTTGTGGACAGAAAAGCTCGAACGGGCGTGAATCCTCGAACGAAAGCCGAGATCAAGATTCCGGCTACCAAAGCCCCCGCGTTTCGAGCTTCCAAGGCCCTCAAGGAGGCCGTTAAGGAAGTTCCGAAAAAGGCCGGTAAGAAGGGAAAGTGATCCCGGTGACGTGTACACTGGGCAATTGCAAGGCATGGTTCGACGCAAGGGGACATTGGAATTCTTGTCCTTCCCTACGAGAAGAAGTCCCCGTTTCGTAAAAGAGGGCCGAGGGTCGGAAGTCGAGAAATTCTAGTACCCGAGCGGATATCATCCTAAGCTTTTTGGATCGGTGAGGACTTTTTGCAGGCCAGGACCACAAGTTTGGTAACTATTGGCAATTACTTATAGTATAGGGCCACCCCCTCTTTTTGTAGTCCCTGCCTGCAAAATCTCCCACTTGAGTACGTTCGGCCATGAGTCAGAAACTTCAGAAGAAGAGATATTGGCGTGTGGGCGGGGAAGTAAGAACCTTTCGGTTCTTTGGAATTGCACGTCGTGGATTGCAGCATGGTGGGTTTTCCTAGTCTCAGCCTTCCGTTTCCTCGTTTCCCTCTCCGCCATGACAGAGCCCTTCATTCTGAAACTGAGCGGTCAAGGCGGACTCAGTGGCTTCCATTCTTTCCGCTGCCTGTCTCAACAATTTCTCCGTCCCTTGGCTCGGCTCATAGACCCAAGACGCTTTCGGTCTGGGCCGTGAATCTGTCGGCACAACGGAGACTTGTGACCGATGGGCTCGTAAGAATGTCGGTCTTTCCCCAAATCTCTCCTGCCTCCCACTTGAGGACGTTCCGCCCAGGCCAACAGCGACATAACCTGAAGTCCGCCTTTCTTCTTTGTCTGTTTTCTTCTTTCCCCTCAATTGATGGGTTTGTGGGTAATTCAAGAGCGAATTACATCCCCCGGGCACCATACGGTGAACCCATACCCCCGGCGGCGCCCGTCCGTTTCATCAAATCCCATCAGAATCATACATATATTTAAGGGCTTGAGGGGCAATCCATGAAGGATAGACCTTATCAAAAGAATTACGCGCGAAAGGAGATATTGCCATGAACGGTCCAACGCAACAGGACGGCATCGGGATCGGCTGGATCATCCTCCTGGTGGTCCTGTACATCATCTTCAATCCCATTCCGGGTCCTATTGACGATGCGGCGGTTGCAGCCCTCGGCGGGTACCAGGCCCTGAAGCGAATGTAACGTGCGGGCGGGCCCCTTAAATCTATAGAAAAACAGGATCCATAACGAAAGGAGGGCGAACATAGGAACAGGTGTTACCGACGCCGAAGAATTCCAAGTCTGGAGGGAATCGCCATGAACTACCAAGCTCTCTGGCAGGTGGTGGCAGCTCTTTTGGTCATACTAGCGGATTTGGTCATCGAGAAAACCGGAAAACACCGAAGAAAAGGACCCGGGAAATGAAAGAGTTTCTGATGACTCTCACGGCAATGCTGTTGGTCATCACAGCGGCCATGTGGATCACTCCTGCTTGGCTTGCACCCGTCATGGAATGGATTCTCTGTGCCGCCGTGATCCTGTGGTTCTTGCCCAACCTGATGTTTGCTTAATCACCTTGAAGTCATGAAGAAAGGAGACAGACATGAGTACGAACGGATTTCGAGAAGACGAATTGGTCACGCGAAGACAGAAGGTAAACGGCGAGTGGGTCGAGACCGTGTTCCCCCGCGTTGGTGGAAGGTTGCGACTCGCCCACGATGGCAACGGTAAACTCAGTATTCAAACCGAAGTGGTTCAATTCGACGATTCCCTGGCAGTGGTAAGAGCCACCGTGACCACGGAGAAGGGCAGCTTCTGCGGCTTTGGGACTGCTTCGGCTCAAAGGGACCAACGTCTGGCCGACTCACTCCTGGAGCTGGCCGAGACTCGTTCCATCGCCCGCAGCCTGCGATTTTCAGGTTATGGCGTCGAGTATACAGGGGCCGAGGAAGTGTCTCATGTGATACCGGAAACGGAGCCTGCCGGACCACAAAACGAGAGCAAAGATCGGAAGCCGGTATTTGAACAGGATGAAAACCAGAGCAAACAGGAAGCAAAAGCGGCTGCTCAACCGAAGAACGGCAACGGCGGTAAAGCAACCGGAGCGCAATGCAGAGCCCTGTATGCCCTTTCCAAGAAGGCCAAGATGTGCGACGAGGATCTGGAGGGTCTGCTCAAACCGTTGAACGCCGCCCGCTTCGAAGACCTCACCCTGCCCGATGCCAGCCGTTTGATCCAGTACTTCCAGACCCAGGTTGCCGCCTGACCTTGCCCTGAAGAATCCATCATCACTGCTGAAATCGTGGCGGGTGCTCAAACTCGCCGGGAGGAGAACCATGTACGCAATCACCCGTATCTTGTACGACCTGACACCAGAAAGAAAGCGCCTGAAGAAGAAAATCCGCAAACTGGTCCGGCAGCGCAACAGACTAGCCTATCGGCTGGTTCTTCGCCGCGGAAGGAGAAGGAGATGAACGAGCGGGCCCAAGAGAAGCCTCATCTGAGCTACAGCCAGATCAACACGTATTGCATCTGTCCCTTGAAATACCGTTTTCACTACATCGACCGGATCGAACCTCCCTTCACCGCAGCCCCGCTGGCTTTCGGTTCGGCCATTCATGAAGCGGTGGGCGCATTCCACCAGAGCTGTCTGGAAGGCGATCCTCTTTCGGCGGGACAGGTTCATGACGTGTACCGTCAGGCTTGGAAGAGCCATTACGAGGAACGCCAGATACGTTTCTTCAATGGTGACTCTGAAGAGAGCCTGACCGAAAAGGCCAAGAGAATGCTGGACGTGTTCCACGAGTCATTCGATCCCGCAGTCCAGATAATCGGAATAGAGGAACCCTTCGAACTCGATCTCGGCAAGCGCCTTCCGCCGCTGGTAGGGTGGATCGATGTGGTGGAGCAGGCACAGGACGGCACGGTAACGGTAGCGGATCTGAAGACTGCGTCAAAGCGCTACTCGGACCATACCGTGGATGCCAACCTACAGCTCACCTGCTATTCATTGGGAGCACAGACGCTCGGCTTTAACGGCGACACCAGATTCCGGTTGGACGTGCTCCTCAAAACCCAGAATCCCGAGCTGATACGCTACGAGACCACCCGCACCAATGCCGATCGAGAG
>JBGSJS010000143.1:0-55996 GCA_041741735.1 Desulfomonilaceae bacterium
CCATAAAACCTATCTTGTCAAGCATTATTTACTATAGCGTGGCACCATGTTTTCGGCTTCGGGAAAACTCACTCCTCGTTATTTCAACTACATAAACCCTTTCATACCCCCAAAAACCCCGACAACTGTAGAAGATGGGCCATGCGTCGTACGATTGTCGGCAGATACCTGAATACCTCTTTCCTTATAGCCGGAGCCGCCAGAACCGCACAAACCACCGACGCCGCGGATACAACCAGGAGCCCCGCCAGGATAAGAAATCGCGACCCGAAAACAGGGAGCGTAAACCGGGCCAAGAGTACGGGAGCCGCCGCGGCAACCGCCGGCAGGCCCACGTCGTGGATGTACCAACGCCGTTGTTCTCCCTTCAATACCCGCGTGTGCATAACAGGTATACTGATAAGAAAAGAGCAGGTATGGATGACGAGCCACACCAAGGCCGTCCCAACGACCCCGAAGTGCATCGTCAACAGGACCATCAGGGGTGCCCCCAATGCCACCGACAAAAAAGTCTGGGTGAAGATTAGCGAGGTCCATGCCGCGGCAAATTGTAATGAAACGGAAACGGCCAACAATACGTGCATTCCGGTAGCTAGGGCCAGGACGGTCAACACCGTATGACCGGCCAGCGCCGTGGCCGTGCTCCCGGTCCAGAGCAGCAACAGCTCCGTCGAAAATGAAGCCATCACAAGGCACGCGGGAATGCTCAACACGGAAACAAGTTGTGACAGAAGATGATACGTTCTTTTCAGCCGCTCGGTATCATCTTGAGACACAAGCTCGGCAAATCTCGGAAAAGCCGCAGTCCCGATAGGTACGACCAGCTTGAGTAAAGCCGCTGCCGCAACCGACGCGAGCGAATAGTACCCGAGGGTTTCCAGGGTGACGAGGCGGCTCAGGATGAGTCTGTCCATCTGGGTAAGGATGGTATAAAAGACGTCTGTACCGCCCACCCCCGCGGTAAAACGCCCCACCCGTACCAGGTATTTTCTGTCGAACACCCCGGGAGCTGCCGATTTGGGAAGCACTCTTCCTAGAGCGATCTTCGTAGAAAGAGTCTCGACGATGTCGCCGGCGATCTGACAGAGGAGAAAGGCCTGAATGGTCGGAGATACCGCCCACAGGATGAAAACAGAGCCCAAGCTCCTGATGGTGGCGGCAATCCCCACGATCCAGTTGAGAAGGACCTGTTCCTGGCGACCCTGAAGCACTCCTCCGTACAGCCTGGACGGCCAGCGGCACGTCGCGGATACTCCCAGGAGAAGGAGTGCCTGGTACACGTCATCCCTGGAAAGCTTGTCAGGGGAAATCCAATGGAATGCCATCCAGGGGGATGCAAGAGCCACCGACACGGCGATGAGTGCTGCAACAAGCCAGTAAATGCACTCGAGAGTGCGAAGGAAAGAACGGATTTCTTCATTCTGCCCCGGCACAGCGGATAGTGTTGCGGTTTCTCGGATCGCCGCAGTGCTCAGGCCGAAGTCCAAAATGAGTAGGAGGCCCATGATGGCGCTGCAGAGGGAGAAGAGCCCGTACGATTCCACTCCCATGAATTTCACATACAGAGGGACGCAGAGGAGCCCTATAACCGCGGTCCATAAATGACCGGCGAAATTGGCCACCACATTTGCTTCGACCTGAGAGCGTCTTCCGACCTCCTGTGACACGCTGCACCCTCACAAGGGACTCTGCCTTTTTCCGGCTTTCGGGGACGATACGACAAGATCCCGCAAATTATAAGCGGCTACGGGAAATAAACGATTTTCTAGAAATGTATCGCCAACCGCTGCCATCGCGACAGCAATCGTTGGGTGACAATGAACCAAAGACTGGTGTTCATGGCGTGAATCTTCCCGATGCCTTTCATGCCGACCATGGTGGATGGAGGAGCATCGGGAAAGGGTGCACGCACCCGAAAAACGCTCCCCAGGCGAGGGAGGGCCTCGGCCATGGGTGCGATTTCGTTCACCGAAAGCTTGTAGCCCTTTCGCGGCTCCGCCCCGAGATAGATTGTGACAGGCTGCCCTTTCTTGACGTAGGTGATCTTGTCCTCGGGCACGAAGACTTCCGCGGAGAGGTCCCCCGGAGCCACAATCTCGCAAAAGGGCTCGCCGGCCCTGAACTTCTTCCCCGACAGGCTCTCTATGTCCTTGGTGAGGATGATGCCGTCCGACGGGGCCTCAATCTTCAGGAACTTTTGCTGCCACTCATAGTAAGAAAGCTCCTCCCACGCAGCCTTCCTTTTCAGTGCCACCACATCGCTCTCTGCAAGCTTGGCAGGGTTCTCCGCGGCCGAGCGTCGGAGCAGCACCATCTCGTTACTGAGAATCTCGAATTGCGTGCGTGCACTTCTGACCTTGTAGTCAAGCTCTTTGGGCTCCAGACTCGCCAGTACCCCGCCCTTCGTCACGCGGGAGCCCTCTGCAACAAATATTCGGTCCACGATACCATCTATTTTGCAAAAAGCCAGATGCCTGATCGTTGGTATGATCTCGGCTTCACCTCCAACGTCGAAAGGAAATGGAATCAAAAAGAACAGTATTACCAGACCCACTGCAACGGCACCGGCCGTGGTCAGATAATGCTTCAATCTCTGAGTTCTTTCCCCAGCATGCGTTTGGGGATCGAGCAACATCTTTAGAGCCGGTTTTTTGTGCATCAACCATTTCTCCGACAACGCAGTGCCGAGAAACGGTGAGATGTTCAGGAGCGTCAGGAGGTTCACCTGTTCGGGAGCCTTCTCATCGAAAAATTCCAGAATAAGATGGCCGAGAGCATTTCCTTCATGGGTGAGGGGCAGGAAAAAGAGGAAGGCGCAGCCCGAGAAGTCGAGATAAGATTGAAGAGCCGCTCTCGCGACGGGAGGGACATCTTTCTCGGTCAATCCGAGAGCGCCGACCTTCCCCGACAGGAGCAGTCCTCTCCGGACCTCCCGGATGGCCGGAGCCAATTCGTGGACCTGCTCGTAAAACTTCGATCTCTTGTCCAGCTCGGGCTGTCCCCCGGCCGCAACGAACCTGGAATCCCCTCCTACGTGGACGATGAGAAGGCTTCGGTCGAACTCCAGGAGTGCTCGAAGGTCATTGGTCAACAGGAGATAGAGATCGTCAAGGGTATGGGCTTCCACGGATCTCTTGGAAAGCTCCAATCCCAATGCCAATGCCCGCTGTCTCGGGTCGATGGGCTCGGCCGAGCCGTCCGTCGGGGCCGACAGGCTTCGCTGCGTCCCTGCTTCGTCGAGCGGTTTTGCGGTCACGTTGCGTCTCCCGGCCCCCTCGCTGCGGTCGTCCTCGATGCACGGGCCGTGTCTGTTGGGGAAATGTCGATCGACCTATCCGACGAATCGGGTCTCTTTCAACCGGCCTACATGAGCGATTCCGTATTGAACACCCTGAAGACGCTGTCCAGGAACCAGGAAAAGACGGTCTGAGGCCGGGATGTCACGGCCAGGCGGCCGGTCATCCCCAATGGAATCCACCAGCCGGCCTCCGAAATCGGGAGCGTACATTTGTATTGGGCTTCCAGGGGCACATCCCTGCGCTGCTCGCCCCTGACCTCGGTTGCAAGCTCCCCTCCCAGGCGGCTGGAAAAGGGAGAATTTCTCAGGTCTTTCTCATTGTACGGCTTCAAGCTCTGAACTCTCTCCACGAAAATCTTACCCGCTCCTATGGGGAGCAGAATTTCGGCCGTTTCACCGGGCCGGACCCTTTCACGATCCTGTTCGGGGATAAGAGCGTGCACCACAAGATCGCCCGGGGCCTGCAGCTCCCCGACCACCGTTCCCTCGCCGGGCCTGTATCCGGGCTGCATCTTATAGTCCAGGCTGGTGATCACTCCTCCAAACGGGGCTACAATGCCTCCCCTGGCCGTGTCGAGCTCTTCACGGATCTGTCCGATCTCCTTGGCGACTCTGTCGAGCTCCAATTGCTTCCCGGGAGCCTTCCCAATTTCCTTGAGATCGAGAAGCATCACTTCAAGCTCCCTTCGGAGGACCGCCTGCTCCGTGGTCTTCTTCATCATGGCCAGTTCAAGCTCCGAGGTGTCCAGCTCAAAGAGTACGTCGCGCTCGGCCACCACGGACCCCTCACGAATGAAGACCGTACCTACCGAAGTGCGGAGCGGCACCGTCAGCTTCTGAACTCTTGCCGAGACGACAAGACACGGATAGACCGATTTCCCCGAGAGCGGCACGAACAGGGGAATCAAAAAAAATGCCGACAAAAGGGCAAAGACGGCCACTCCGGAAATTCTCGGCTTCATCTGCGATCTTTTGACGTAAATGTTCTTCATCCCGCGCACAATGGGACGAACGATGAAGAGAACAAATGCGAGAAGTGCAAGAGCAACTCCCAGCGTTTTGTCAAATCGATAGTACACGCCGCCCACGATACCGGTGTAGAGAAAGATTCGGTAGATAAACGATGCAACTCCATACACTGTAAAGAGGGTGCCGTCCTTGTCGTCCGATGAGGGATCGGGCACTGAATCGAGCCCGAGCACGCGGTTCATGAAGAGATATCGGAGGTACGAAAAAGATTTGCCCTGCAAATTGGGCATGCGGAGGTAATCGATGAGGATGAAGTATCCGTCGAACTTCATCAGGGGGTTGCAGTTAAAGAGAACCGTGGAGACGAACGACACCGCCATCAGATAGAACGCGAGGGAATTAACGATGCCCGGACCCGAGAAATACCAGATGTACGTGGCCGGAACAGCTATGGCCGCCTCGGAGATGATGCCCGCAGCGCTGATGGCCATGCGCTGTCTTCGGTCGGCAAGCTGCCACGCCTCGGTAGTATTGCAAAAGAGACACGGAAAAAAGATGAGAAAAGCCAGTCCCATCTGAGGGACATGGAGCCCGAAGCTCTTGGCCGCGTATGCGTGAGAGAACTCGTGGATCAGCTTGGTGAGGGCAATGGTGATCCACAAGTAGATGAGATTCTGCAGATTGAAGAAGAAGAGATATTCCTGCTCCATTCTCGGCAGACCGGTTATCACAAAGTAGAGTGCTCCCGGTGCGAGAACTGCGATTATTGCGAGGATCAATTTGTTGGCAAAGAGCTTGAATAACCACAGAGTCTTTTCCAGGAATTTGTCCGGGTTCAGCAAGGGAACGAAAAGGAAGTACACGCTGGAAAAGCGTCTGGCTTTCTTGGCCTGTGCAGTTTGTTCTTTCAGCCTGCGTTGATACTGGGCCGTCCCGTACCGTGTTCCCAGGACAAGTCCCAAATGACTCGCCTTCTCGATGATGCGAAGACCTTCTTCCTCCGAGCAGTAATCGCCGGACCCGTTGAATTTTTCGATGGCTTCTTCCAGGGTCACGGTTCCGTCGAACACCTGAAGGAATTTGTGCTCGTGAGATGACAGCCGATAGAACTTTCCCGAGACCGGATCTTTCAAAACAATGTCTCTCGAACCGGTAGAATTCGAGTGCTCCAAGACTACAAGATCAGGTCGAAGTTTAGGTCTGACGTCCATAGGATCCGTTGCACCGCTTCCCGGAATTGCCCACTATTATAGCGCCGCGAATTGAGTTACCGCAACCGTTTATGCTCCGACGGTCCACGACGCTCAAGCAGGGCTCATGTGGCGGCACGGAATGTCACGTGGCCGAGATCGGTCGCAGGGGAGGGGCATCGAGACGTTTGCCGAAGATTACGGGGCCGGTTCGTTGTAATTGGTTCCCATGGCTCCCTGGAGCTCGGCGAGAAGTGCGTTGGCTTCGCCCACAGCGCGGGTATTCTCAATCCTGTTTTGAAGCATATTGGCTTCGGCTTCTCTCAGGGCGAGCAGGTCCAGGTCGTCCCGAGAAGAGCGATCCTTTGCAACCTTGAGCACTTCCGCCGTGCTCGCCAGGGCTGCACAGGTGCTCTGCAGCTCATCCAGGGAGTCGAAATACTGCAAGCCTGCAATACGAACCTGCGACGTGATTCCGAGAGCCACGGACCCCATCTCTTTTCGCGTCTTTGCGGTGTTGAATTCCGTTGCCCGGTGCTCGTAGACGTTGGACATCCAATCGAGAAGATCGAAATAGACCAGGACTCCTACCTCTTTCCAGTCATTGTTGTAGAGGTACTTGTCTTTATCGCGGGTATAACGCCAGAACCCGGTTACTTTGGGGCAGTACTTGACTATGGTCCTCTTCAGATCGTTGACCGAGTTGAGATGGCTGAGTCCCGCTTCCACCGCTTCCGGTCGGTTCCGGACGGCCTGCATTTCCAAATCGCACATTGGCGCGCTGAATCCCGGGGCTGAGAGCTCGCCTACGAGAACGAATCCCCCGTCCACGCAGTAGTCGGGTGAAAGGGCCATGGCCGAAGCGAGTATGTTCCTTTGTTTTTCAATTTCGTTACGAATTTTGGCGAGCAGCCTGCGGGCCCTGATCTCCTGTTGCGTTGCCCGCGCGTACTGGTCTATGCCGACCAGCTTTCTTTCAAAAGCCCGTTTCATCCTGGCCGCCACGGTTGAACGTGCAGCCGTAAGTCTTCCCGCTGCCGCATGAGACTGTTGGAGACCGAGAAGCCGGAAGAATGCCCCGTCCACGACCGCAAGAAGCCTCTGGGCTATCCTGACTCTCTGGTAATGGGCCTTGAGGCGATCGTTGACGCTGCTCTTACTCAAATAATACGCGAGGGCCGCATCGGTCGGGCTCCAGCGAAGCTCCAGAGTGTATCGCCATGTACTCCGTTCGTGGGAGGTGGAGTAATTGGTGACGCCCGTTCCCCCGGACCCCGGGTTTGGATTGCGCCCTTCCTGCCCCAGTACATCGCTGAAAGAATAGGGCGGATTGTCCCTTTGACTCAGCTCTCCCGATGCAAGGAAGTGAGGAAGCAGTTTGGTCTTGTTGCTCCATTCCACGGCTCGTTTGGTGAGCTCGTCCGTCCGGGCAACCTGTACGTCGAGGTTGTTGGCCAACGCGATGCTCCGACAGTCGGCCAATGTAAGAAATCTCTTCCCCACAAGTGCACTTGCCGGTTTCGCCCGATGATTCACCAGCGTCATAGCCGAGTCGGCCAATGCGAGCTGATTGACGTCAACACTTCGAAACGGGTGCATGAAAGCCGATCGGCACGAACAGAGCATTAGCAGCAGGCAGACGACAATCGCCGGCAACGCGTGCATTCTGATGCCCGAGCCGAATTTCATGAAGCGCCTCACTTCATAAGCTCCAGTACTCCGGTCATGCCGACTTCCAATTGGTTGGCCGAGTTGTCCACGAGCAAATAGACCCGTTTGGTGCGCGACTTCGGATCGATCAGCTTCCCTATGCGATCTACGGTGCCGGTAACCGTTTTATCGGGACCGTAGCGAAGAACCGCTTTCGTTCCTATCTTGAACCGATCGAGAAGAGGTTCGGGCACATTTGCAACTGCGTGCACTTTTGCGCTGTCCACCAGGGCGAAGATCTTCTCCAAGCGCTCGACGGGCTCGTTCGGTTGCTTGTACCTGACCGCCAGGTACCCGCTGAAGGGGGCCTTGACATTGCAACAGGACAGATCGAAGCGGGCCAGCTCCAGCTCTTGCTTGGCTTCATCCACCCGGAACCGGGCGATTTCCGCCTCTGCTTTGGCTTTTTCCAGTTCCTGGCGGGTGGTGGCATCCAACTCGAGAAGCTCACCCCGCAGCCTGGCCTCTTCCTCCTGGCGCTTGAAGGCTACCTGAAGTGCCTTGAGCCTGTCTTCCGCTCGCATCACCGTAATGCGGTAGCGTTTGGAGTCGAGCTCAGCTGCGACCTGTCCCTCGCGAATGAAGTCCCCTTCGTCGAAGTGCATGGCCGCGATCACTCCACCGACCTGGGCTCCCACATTTGCCGACCGGTACGGATTGATGACCACGGCGTCTATCTTGACGTATGGCTTTTGTGCAACAGGGAGGGCTTGGGATTCTTTCTCCGGGGATTCAACAGGCGGCACGCCGCCGGGGGTCCACTGCGTCCGATCCGTGCTCGACGACGAGCACACCAAGGGGAGCGCGACCAGGAAGCCGGCAAGGAGGACTATCCATACTACTCGCAAATACATATCCCCATACCCCTCAAGTGAAACATGAAACAAAAGACCAAGAAAATGACAATAACCTTCTCACTAATACCACTTTGAGAAAAGGGAAGTCAAGTATTTAGGCCGACAAATCTCTATGGGGCGCTCCGAAAAGAAGAGTATCCGCCAGATGTTTTCCCGGTAATCGACCGGAGATTGCATAGCCTCTTGCAGAAGGTGTTATAGTATGGTGCCGCGCCCTGGCAGAAGCGAGCTCCCTTTGTAAGGTTTTGGCGTAGAGTGGCGGAGGGTCTGCAATACAGGGACGCTCTGTTCGGCGCAACGCCATCATAACAGTGGGAATACGGCGGGATGAGATTTCCGCTTTGCCCCGAGGGAGGCCCTTTATGGGAGGAACGGCATTTCTCATCTGGGGAAAGGTCGCCGATCTTCGATTGGAACCGACCCCCATCGAGCGCACCTTTCTGGACCGAGTCATGGGAAGACAGCGCTTTCAAAAGCCCCAGGTCACCCAAGGACCTGATGGAATGCGGATCATTGACGCGCCGTCCGATCGATTCCGTCTGCTCGACGGACAGTTTCGCGATTTCCTCGGGAGGCGCTTATCGGAGCCATGGGCTTCCTCCAGGGTGATACTCGACTATTTGCGGGACGATGTCACCACGCTTTATCTCAGGGGCGAGCAGAAGCCAGACCGGTCGGACCCTCAATGGTACATCCAGCTCACTTTTTCCGGCTGCGCCGGGCTAACCGAAACAAGCGCGGAACTGGCAGCCCACTGGGCGGCAATATGGTTTAGAGAAGATCGAGATTACCTCGTGGAGCGGATTCTAGGTCCGTCGGGGTTCATGGTGGATGACGACAAGACCGACGTCGAGACTCATTCCATTTTTGTGCCGGTGGACACCCTCGGGTACGGACTCTATGTGGGAGGCTCGGGATTCGAACCGGACCCTGAGTGGCCTGGGAGCCGTCTCTTCGAGCTCGACGCGGGTATCACGGAAATGCATCCGGCGGCCGACGATCTTTCAGCTCTGAGGGGGTTGGACAAACTCTACGGGCCGCTCATGTCGGATGGGCGATGCCGTTGCCAGCTCTGCGCTCCGGGGTTTGTGGCCCTCTCGGGGGCAGAGTTGGGATTGAAGAGATGATTCCGATGCGCGTTCGCTGATTCCTTTTCGGTCGGTCACGCGTGCCGTCGGCATTTCAGCCCCAGGACGCGGAAGATCTTTGCCCTAAAAGGGCAGACCAACAATAGCCGTCGGTTTTAACCGACGGAAACGAGGGTCAACCAACGGTTTTGGACCCTGACGGGGCGGGTGCTCAGACTGTAGCATACAGTCTACACCTTCCCGTCAGCCTCTTTTCGATCGAGGGAAATGCCGAGCTTTTTCATCTTCTTGTAAAGGAGCGTCCGGTGAATGCCGAGCATTTGAGCGGCCTTCGCCTTGTTGTGGTCGGTTGATTCCAGGGCGAAGAGGATGGCCTCCTTTTCGGACCTGCTCCGAAGCTGCCTGAGCGAGGAGCGACCCGAATCGGTCGAGCCGGTCCGGTCCCGGGATAGATGGAACGGCAGATCGGGCGGATAGATCACATCCCCCTCGAGGGTGGAGCATACCCGCTCCAAGACATTGTTGAGCTCGCGCACGTTTCCGGGCCAGTGATAATCTCGAAGAATTTCTTCTGCCGAGCTGTGGAGCCTGACCTCGTTCCACGAGGAATCACGGGCGATCTGTTGCAGCAAATGGACGGACAGAGGGCCTATGTCTTCGGGGCGCTCCCTGAGCGGCGGGATGTGAAGAGGCAGGACGTTGACCCTGTAGAAAAGATCCTTACGGAAACGCCCCTCTTCCACCATCTGTTCAAGATTCTGGTTGGTTGCGGCAACCAGCCTGAAATCCACCTGGTTCACGGTGGTCCCTCCCACGCGCTCCACTTCTTTCTCTTCAAGAACTCGCAGGAGCTTGGGCTGCATCTCCATCGGCAAATCCCCGATTTCATCCAGGAAGACCGTCCCGTGGTGGGCCATTTCGAATTTCCCCGGTTTTCCCTTGTACTGGGCACCGGTAAACGCGCCCGGCTCGTACCCGAACAGCTCTGATTCAAGAAGATCTTTGGGAATGGCCGCACAGTTGATCCTGACGAAGGCGTGGAGCTTGCGAGGGCTGGCTTGGTGTATGGCCTGTGCGAGGAGCTCTTTTCCCGTTCCCGATTCTCCCGAGATGAGAACCGGGAGGTTGGTCCCCGCTGCTTTCACCAACTCCCTTTTCAAGTCCGTCATAGCCGCGCTCACTCCCACGATGCTCTCCACCGAATATCTCGTGGAACGCAGAGAAATGAGCTCCCGTTCGTACAGCTCGACTTTGGATTCGAGCATGGAGAGCTTCTTAGCAAGTTTCTCCACATCGCGAATATCCTTGAACATCACCTGACCGAAGACGGCAATAACCTTCCCGTCTTTTTTGATGGGAATGCGCTGAACGACCATTTTCTGGCCTTTAATGTGATGACTCTGGTTGATTTCCGCCTTTCCCGTCTTTGCAACCAGGTGCATACGAGAATTCTCCACGACCTCGGTGCAGTGCCTCCCGATCTGCTTCTCCGGATCGACACCGAGGAAACGACCGTATGGCGGATTGATGTGGGTTACGTACCCTTCCTCGTCGGTGACCATGATCCCGTTGTAGATGTTGTCGAGAATGAGCCTGAGAAGCTCCAATTCGTGCAGGGTCTCTCGGGTGACAACCACATCGGCCGCGGGAAGCTCCCGCTTGCGTCGGGCCGCTGATGGGGGATGGGGGGTGCGCTCCATGGCTCCTCCTGTGTATCATTGAGGCTACATGTAGTCGTGTTGATACATTATGACGGGCGTTCCCCGCTGTTGTAAACAAAAAAAAAGAGGGATCGTAGGTGGGGCCGGCAAAGAAATGACCTCTGGGGCCCTGCGCTTTCGGGGGATCGACAGAATTTTCGAATTTCGGGACGCCGGCCTGGCCCGGGAATTGCTCTTATGGAATGCCGAAGTCAGTTGAAAGGGGGTAATGGTAACAAGATGGATATCAGCGAACCCAGAATTCAACGGGAAGACATTCTTGTCCTCCTGGACGACGACTTCAACGCCCGCAATGTTTGTATCGTCACCGGCGCGGGTACGGGAATCGGTCGCGCCGTCGCGGTCGTTGCCGCAGCCAACAACCTCATGACCGTTGGATTGGACATCAACCGCGAGGAGGGTGAGAAGACTCGGAAAATCGTCACGGATCTGGGCGGACAAATGGTCTTCGTGCAAACGGACCTCACCAGGGACGAAGAAATCGAATCCGCTGTCCGGAAGGCCTCAGAGCTCGGCAACGTCAAGTACCTGGCCAATATAGCAGGCATCCAGCACATAGACTCAATCGAAAACTTCCCCATGGAAAAATACGACCTCATGCAGCGCATCATGCTGCGAGCACCCTTTTACCTTTCCAAACTTAGTATCCCTCATATGAAACGGAGCGCCAACGGCCGCGGCGTTATCGGCAACATGGCATCCGTCCACGGGCACATCTGCACCGTAAACAAACCAGTCTACAATATAACCAAGTTCGGGCTGAGAGCCCTGAGTCAATCCATCTCCGCGGAAGGGGAGGGGCGAGTGCGGTCCTTCACCGTGAGCACGGGTTTTGTGAAGACACCGCTGGCTCTCAATCAGGTACCGGCTCAGGCCGAGCAACGGGGCGTTTCGCCGGAGGAAGTCGTCCGAGACGTGATGATGGGCAAGTCTCGCGTCAAAGAGATGATGTCTCCCGTCGAGGTGGCCAATCTGTTCATCTTCGGTTTTTCCCGGCATGCCGGCTATCTGGTGGGCGGAGACCTCCTCTTTGACGGAGGGATGGTCTTAACCTACTGATCCGCTCTCGGACGGCAGCGGGTAACTCGGCCGGTCTCGGTCCGAATGGAGAGAGCGCGGCTCGTTGAGCATTGTGCGACCTTCACCGGACAAAGAGGAGCAAAGCGTCGTCGGCAGGGGATAGGCCCGGGTCGATCTCAACACCCGATGGGAGACGGATGTTTGTGTCGCTTCACCCTTCCTGATGAGATCGGGGCTCTCCCGGTCATGCGACAGAAGGTGAAGTTTGTCCGGAGCGGCCGGGACGATAACGAAAACGATACCGAGCATCGGTTCTTTCTCACTTTTCTGAAATCAAGAAGGAAACCGGCTTTCGGCGGGCGGTTGGTCCGAACGACCGAGTCCCTCCGGAGTGGAGCACAGTTCGCTTTCGAGAGGAATGCATCTTTCGAAGCCATAACGGAGAAGCACGGAGGTGATCATGACAGGCAGGAGTTTTCGAATCACGGCCATCGTCGTTGCACTGTTCGCTACCGCTTTCATGGCGGTCCCGAGCGGAGTCAATGCCGCTGACACGATCCGATTGGGGTGGACCGCGGACATTTCGGGCATCGGGGCCACGTTCTACAAATCCCAGAAACAAGCCATCGACATGTTCATTGAAGAGGCCAACGCCGCCGGGGGAGTGCTCGGGAAGAAACTTGAGCTGGTGGTCCGTGACTCCGCTCTGAAGCCGGACGTGGGCGCCACCATGGCTCGTGAGCTTATTCTCAGTGAGAAGTGCGACTTCCTCATCGGTCCCACGAGCAGCGGGGTCGCCCTCGCCGTCACCAAGGTTGCCAAAGAGTTTAAGAAAATCGTTTACTTCCACACGTCCAACACCGAGAAGCTTACCACCACCGACTATCAACCGTACATGTTCCAGGTGGTCCCCAACACCGGAATCGAAGGTCGGGGAATAGCCCTCTTCCTCTCTCAGAAGCCCTACAAGCGGTACAGCTTCGTGGGACCGGATTACGCTTACGGTCACTCGCAGTGGGAGAGCTTCTCCAAAGACCTCAAGAAGCGCAAACCGGACGTGGATATTTTGGAAGCCGTCTGGGTCAAGGTCGGTGAAACGAACTACTCGCCGTACATTCCAACCTTGATGGCAAAGAATCCCGAGATCATCTACAGCAGCCTTTGGGGCGGCGGGCTGAGCACCTTCATCAAGCAGGCCAAACCTTTTGGGCTGTTCAAGAAGGCGAGCATCACCTCGTTGTACGATCTGGACATGCTCAGAGCCACCGGAATGGACATGCCCGAGGGTATGCTGGGATATGCCCGGTGCGCCTTCTACGCGATCGACACCCCGCAGATGAAGGAATTCACCAAGAAGTATTACGCCAAGTACAAAGAGTGGCCTGCCGACTGGGCTCTGATGGCGTACGACGGACTGACGGTGCTCACCGAGGCGATCAAAAAGGCCAACAGCACCGATTCCGAGCAGGTGGTGAAAGTCCTTGGAGGGCTCAAATTCAAGTCCCTCCGCGGGGAGCGTTACATTCGCGCCATTGACCATCAGGCCAATGTGGGTATTTACGTCGGTTACACCGCAAAGGATCCGCGTTTCAAGAAATTCCTTATCATGAAAGACGTCGTGGAAGTGCCGGCCGAGAAGGTCTGGCTCTCCGAGGCAGAAGTCAAGAAATTGCAGCCGAAATAAAGTGGGTTGCAACGCAAAGCCCAGGGTAGTGTCCCCGGCCGATGGGTCGGGGACCATCCCTTCTCTCACAGTTTTCTTCAACCGACTCCACGTCCGGGATGAAGTTTTATGACAAAAGAATACTACATCTTCATGTTCGTCAACGGGCTCAGTCAGGGGATGCTCCTCTTCATCATAGCATCGGGTCTGAGTCTGGTGTTCGGCGTTCTGCGGGTGATCAATTTCGCTCACGGGTCGCTGTACATGATCGGAGCTTTCCTCGCCTATTCCCTCAGCACGGTTTTGACCCAGGGTACTTTGTGGAGCTTTCTCCTAACCTTGCTGCTGATTCCGCCCGCGGTGGCCGTTGTCGGGTTGTTTTTGGAGGTCACCCTGTTCAGGAGGGTCTACCGTGAAGAGCACCTCTTGCAGCTCTTGCTCACCTATGCCCTCGTTCTCATCCTTGACGACGTTGTGCGGGTGATATGGGGCGGCGATCCGCGCAACGTGGCGCGGCCGGAAGTCCTCGGAGGCGCCGTGGATTTCATGGGAATGGCCCTGCCCACGTACAACGTGTTCATTCTGTTTCTGGGGCCGGTAATCGCTTTGGGACTGTGGTATCTGCTCCATAAGACCAGGGCGGGAAGCATCATCCGGGCCGCGGTTTCTTTCCCCGACACCCTGGGAGCGCTGGGAGTGAACGTCTCGTGGGTGATGACGGCCACGTTTATGCTGGGGTGCTGGCTCGCGGGAGTTGGCGGAGTGCTGATGGCATCCCTGGCCAACATCGACCTGGGAATCGGAATGGAAAAAATCATCGAATGCTTTGCCGTGGTGGTCATCGGTGGTCTGGGGAGCGTAGGCGGCGCTTTGCTGGGATCTCTCATCATCGGGGTGGGAGTTTCCTATTTCCAGCTCCCTCTCGGCAGGTGGGCCCTGGTTTTTCCCTATCTGGTGATGGCCCTGGTTCTCATATGGAGACCCTGGGGACTCTTCGGAAAGCCTGAACGATAGTCGGGACAGAGGCAAGATTTCATGACAGAGCAAACGCCGGCCAAGAATGTGAACCGGATTGCAGCCGCTGTGGTGGTTGTGGCCCTATTCGTCCTCCCCTTTGTGCTGTCTCAGATGGGCAGAACCGGGGAATACTGGATCTGGGTTACCACAGAGATGCTCATTATGGGCCTGTTCGCCTTGAGCCTTAATCTCATTCTCGGGTACGGCGGAATGGTAAGTTTCGGCCATGCCGCCTTTTTCGGAGTCGGAGCCTACACCGTGGCCCTCCTGATGAAGAAGGCGGGAGCTCCGCTCGTTCTTGCCCTGACGGCCGCTCCCATTGCAGCAGCCATAGTGGCTGCCGTTGTGGGGTGGTTTTGCGTCCGTCTCATAGGGCTCTATTTTGCCATCCTGACCCTGGCCTTCGGTCAGCTCCTCTATATGATAGTGTTCCAGTGGTACACATTTACCGGCGGCGACGACGGGATTCACGGTATTCCCCGACCCGAATTTCTCGGCCCCGCGAATTTCTATCTCTTTTGTTTGATACTGTTTCTTGCATGCATTTTCGTGATGCGCATGATCGTCAATTCGCCCTTCGGTCTCACTATACGAACCATTCGTGAGAACATGGAGCGAGCCAAGTTCATCGGTATCAACGTCCGTCGTTATCAATGGTACAACTTCATCATAGCGGGGGCGTTTGCAGGGCTTGCCGGAGGCCTCTTCACCGAGCTCAATCGTTTCGCGCAAACGGAGTTCCTCCATTGGAGCAGGTCGGCCGAACCGATTCTTGCCAGTCTGGTCGGCGGGATGTACTCCCTCATCGGACCTGCCGTCGGTTCCGCGGTCCTGATCTTCTTGAAGATTGTGCTTCAACAATTGCATCCGGGCCTGGTGGAAACGTGGGCGATCATACTCGGCCTGGTGCTGCTCGCTGTGGTGCTGTTCGCACCGGACGGGCTTGTTGGGATCTTTCAGAAGGCATTCGGCAAATCAGGCGATGCAAGCAGCTAGAAAAAACACGGTGGACTCTAACATGGCCGAATACATCCTGAGCATCGAGAATCTGTCCAAATCGTTTGAGGGGAGTCAGGTCTTCAACGACGTCGGATTCGCACTCACCGAGGGAGAGCTGAGCTCCATCATCGGCCCCAACGGAGCGGGTAAGACGACCCTTTTCAATCTGATCACGGGTTACCACGTTCCCGATGGCGGCAAGATCATGTTCCGGGGAAAGAACATTGCGGGCAAAGAACCGTACGAGATCGTGCGGCTCGGTATTGCCAGAGCCTTTCAGCGAACCAATATCTTTCCGCGCATGAGTGTGTTGGACAACGTGGTCACCACCATAATCTCAGCGCAAAGGCGTAGCCTCAACCTGGTGCGGCCGTTCAGCAACATGAAAAGAGTTCATGCGAGGGCGTACGAGCTGCTCGACAGCGTCGGCCTCGCGGACATGGCGGCCCGCCAGAGCGGTACCTTGGCCCACGGGAACCAGAAACGTCTCGACATAGCCGTAGCATTGGCTCTCGAACCGAAGTTACTCCTCCTTGACGAGCCCACCGCGGGCATGAGTCCGGAAGAGCGGTGGCAAACCGTGGAGCTGGTCCAGCGGCTCTGGGAGACCCTCAAGGTAACCATGTTGTTCATCGAGCACGACATGGACATCGTGTTCGGCATTTCCCAAACGGTGCGAGTCCTCTGTTACAAGACATTGCTCGCTGAAGGGACGCCCCGGGAGATCTCGGCCAATCAGCAGGTTATCGAGGCGTACCTGGGCGAGGAGGTGTAATCATGCTGCTGGAGCTCCATGAAATCAACACGTTTTACGGATTGAGTCACATACTCTTTGACGTTTCCATGCAAGTGGACCGTGGTGAGGTCGTGGTGCTCCTTGGGAGAAACGGAGCGGGAAAGACTACCACTATGCGCAGCATCATGGGACTGACGCCTCCCAAAACCGGTACCGTTACGTACAAAGGTCGGGATATCACCGGCACGGTGCCCTATAAGGCTGCCAGACTGGGGGTGGGTTTTGTGCCCGAGGATCGACGGATCTTTCCCGATCTCACGGTAAAGGCCAACCTCGACGTGGGAAAGCGCACCGCACGGGGCAAAACCGAGAAATGGACCTTTGACAGGATCTATGAGGCCTTTCCCCGCCTCAAGGAGCTCGCAAATCGTAGGGGAGGCAACCTGAGCGGAGGTGAGCAACAGATGCTCACCATCGCACGCACATTGATGGGCGATCCCGATCTCCTTCTGCTCGACGAGCCATCCGAAGGGTTGGCGCCGATCATTGTCAAAGATTTGGGGACATTCATCGACGTGCTCAAGAAAGAAGGGATGACCATCCTTCTCTCCGAACAGAATGTAAAGTTCTCCCTCAAACATTCCGATAGAGCCTATATTGTGGACAGCGGTCACATCAAGTACCATGGCTCCATCGAAGAGCTGGAAAAAGACGAGGACGTGAAGAAGAAATACTTGGCCGTTTGACATCGATGCGCTTTCAAACGGGTGGTACCTGAGGATCGAATATGTTGCCGTTTCGGTCAAATCCCTTCCCCTCCGAACGGCACTGCCCGGCATTGCTTCAGAGACATGCCGTCCGTGTTATCGGTTCGATAATGGAATGATGGTACAAGTGTTGGATTTCAGGAGGAAACGATGAACCTTGGGACCTTACCGGGCCGTCACGCGTTGTACAGACCCGATTGCACGGCCGTGATATTCGAAAATCAACGGCTCACCTGGAGAGAATTCAACCGGCGGGTCAATCGGCTGGCCAACAGCTTTCTCAACCTGGGAATCGGCAAAGGCCACAAGGTGGCGACTATCCTCCCCAACTGTGCGGAGCTCCTTGAAACGTACTGGGCCGTAGCAAAAACCGGATCGGTAGTGGTGCCCCTCAGTCCCTTGACCCGGGGCCGCGGGCTGGTCAGCATGCTCAATAACTCCGATAGCGTGGCGGTGATCACCAATGCCGCGTTCGTAAAGCATCTCGATGCGGTGCGCGACGAGCTTTCCATACCTCCGGACCGGTTTGTGGTCACCGATGCCGCGGATGTTCGCGGTTATCGGAGCTACGGCGAATGGACCGGAGCCGCGGATGACGGAAATCCTCCCGAGGTTGAGATCTCCGATTCCGATCCTTTCAACATTATGTACACAAGCGGTACCACAGGAGATCCCAAAGGGATCGTTCACACCCATTACGTTCGAGGCATGTACTGCTCGCTCATGGCCTCCGCGTGGCGTATGACGCCGGAAAGTGTGGTGCTCCACTCGGGGTCCATCGTGTTCAACGGTGCGTTTGTGACGCTGATGCCCTGCTTCTTCCTCGGAGCCACGTACGTGCTCGAGCCTCAATTCAGTGCGCGGTCATTCATTGAAATAGTCAAGCGGGAAAAGGTTACCCATACGATGATGGTGCCTTCCCAGATCGTCTCTCTCCTGCACGAGCCGGGATTCTCCGAAGACGCCCTCCAATCGTTGGAGATGATCCTGTCCCTGGGTGCGCCACTGCACAAGGAGCACAAAGACGAGCTCTGCCGGCGTCTTCCGGGACGACTCTACGAGCTGTACGGTCTCACCGAAGGGTTTGTGACGATTCTGGACCGGGACGACGTGAAGGCCAAATCCGCTTCCGTGGGGTCGCTTCCGCCATTTTTCGAGATGAGAATCCTGGATGAGAACGGCCGTGACGCTCCCGCCGGTGAGGTCGGCGAGATCGCCGGTCGCGGACCGATCCTCATGCCCGGCTATTACAAACGCCCCGATCTCACCGACCGTGCCATAGTGGACGGCTGGCTGCGCAGCGGGGACATGGGGTATGTCGATTCCGACGGTTACCTCTATCTGGTGGACCGAAAGAAGGATTTGATCATTTCCGGCGGCATCAACGTCTACCCGAGGGACATCGAGGAGATTGTCGTCACCCATCCTGCCGTGCGGGAGGCCGCGGTTTTCGGCATCCCCCATGAGAGATGGGGTGAGACTCCCATTGCCGCAGTGGTGCTCACCGAACCGGGAAGCGTTAAGCCTGAAGAGCTCAAAGATTGGATCAACGAGAGGATCGAGGCGAGGTACCAGCGTGTTCACGCGGTAGAGATTATGGACGATTTTCCTCGCAGCACGGCAGGGAAGACTCTCAAACGGGTGATGCGGGAACCGTACTGGGAAGGCAGGGAAACAAAGATATAGGCGTGTCGCCGCCGTCAGGCTCCTTGTATTCCGTTTTATAAGGCCGGTCGCTACCGACAAAGGGGCCTGCGACGGCAATGGCCGGCACTTGAATACGCGACCGTATTTGGCGCCGGACTAAGATCAAGCGGTGCCCGGCTTCGCGGGACGATCCATGTGGCTCTTCCCGTCGATTTCCACCACTTCAAACAGATCCCGGTCGCCTTCCAGACCTTTGAGGTTGACCTGGCGCCTCGGTCCCACCACGAGCCGTTTGGATAACAATTCATAGGTCGCGCCGGAAATCACGATGCTCCCGCGGTCGGCGAAGGATTGAATACGGTCCGTTTCGTTGACAGCGGACCCCACAATACCGTATTTTGCCCTTGTTTCACTCCCGATGTTGCCCACAACCACTTCCCCCGTGTGAATGCCTATACCCATGTGCAACGGAGGGCGTTCGTTCTCGCCGTCGTGCTCGGACATGCCCATAAGCTCGCGTTGCATATCCACTGCGCATTTTACCGCGTCCGCGGCACGAGCCTCGGTGTCGCTCGCCATGCCGTCGAAAAAGGCGAGGATCGAGTCGCCGTAGAAATCCACAATGATGCCTCTGTACCGCTCGATCACCGAAATCATGCCGGAAAAGTGCATGTTCAGAATCCGGATGACCTGTTCCGGCTTGAGTTTCTCCGACATGACCGTGAAGCCCCTGAGGTCCGACATGAGGATGGTGACGGTCCGGATCTCGCCGCCCAGGGTCAGAGCCCCCGGTCGCGTCATCAGCTCCTCGGCCACGCTCTTGTCCACATATCGGCCGAAAGTCCGCTCGATAAGCTCCCGTTCTTTGAGACCGTCGGTCATGCGGTTGAAGCTCCGCTTGAGACTTCCGATCTCATCTGATCGATTTTCAATCACTTTTGCCGTATAGTCACCCTGCTCGACCCGAGCGGCCGCCGCGGTGATCTCGGTCACGGCCTGGGCCACCGGTTTCGTGCTCGCCCTTATGAGGAGAGCTATGATCAAGAGCGCCGCCATGCCCGCAAGCGCGTAATTGAACCGAAATCGAATGATGGGCCCCAACACGGTCGATCCCTTGGAGAAGAGAACTAAATACCAGTCAGTGGTGGGAATCTTGTAGAAGCCGGCCACCATTCGCGGAGGATGCCCTTCACCGAAAATCGTTCCGGAGCTCTTCTTCTGCATCTCCGCAAGCACCTTCTTTGCAAGGGCATCCCCATGTGCCCCGAGGTTTTTCATGCCGACCATGGAGCGGTCGGTGTGCGCGAGGTACGTCCCGTCCGAGGTGACAAGGCACGCGTAGCTCTTTTGCCAACGACCCACCGAGAGAATGTGCTCCATAAAGGAATCGAAGCCTACCTTCACGGTGAGCAGTTTCGCTGGGAGACCTTCTTCGCCGCCCAGTTCTCTGGTCATCAGCAGGAAGCTCACCGATTGATCGGGATGAGTCCAGATGGGGCGGATGCTTCTACGCATCATGCCGCGCATCATTCCCTGGCCCATGCCCATACCTCTCATCATACCCGGACCGGGGCATGCTTCAGCACTTTGTGGGGATTCCGTCGCAGTGGAGTCGGGCTTCTCCGGACCGCCGCCAATCACTACCGGTCTCTCCTTGGTGGTCCCGCCGTCGTTTACCTCTGCGATCGGTCCGATTTCCACGGAGAAGACGCCCTGCTCCTTCCGCAATTGCGCAAGGAGAAAGGATTGAGTCCTAGGACCGCCGGGAATGCCGTCCGCCTCAGCTATGAGGTCCATGAGGCGCCTTTTCTCGTCGAGCTTCATGCGAATCTGATGTGCGGTCTTCTCCAATCGAAGCATCGCCGAGGAGCGCCACTGGTCGAGGAGATACGAGCGGGCGTACATGAAAGATGCGAATCCGGTTAAGGACATAATAACCACCACCGGGAGGAGCAGGAAGAGCAGAAATCGTCGCTGAAGGGAAAAGACCATTGGTGCACACTCCTCTATCTCACCGACCGGCCGCTCTGCCAACCTGTTCTTCGTCGCCTTTGTTCAACGCTTCGAGAGCTGCCTCGAATTTTCCACGAATGGTCGGCGTAAGTGCGAACATGTTCTCGCCGAGAGCGCATATACTGAGGTACTTCACGGTCCGGCTCGGGTTTTCCCTCCACATGCGAAAGAGCTGCCGCCAGAACTGCGCACGGTACGGAGGACGAGCTCCCTGACGCCACAACAGGCGCAGGATGCTGAGAAGGTTGTCCCGTCTTTCGCGGAAGGACATCCTTCCGGGAGTGGAGACCATAGGCCCGTCTGCCGTCTTCTTCAGTCCCATCGCTTTGCGTGTGGGCCTCATGGCAAGAAAATAACGGATCGTCCTTTCCAAGAATCGCGACGGGTCGTACAGATGCTCCCAGGCATGCATATACTCGGTGAGTATGTCCCGTTCCGGTCGGGTGGGGGCATAGTTCAATCGGGCACCGGTTGATTGGCCCGTGGTCCTGTCGTCCAGTATTCTCCCCTCGAGGATGAGGCGGTTCCAGAGATCGGTATTGGGCGCAACCTGGAGAGTGTTCAACATCACCAGGGGAATGTCGGTAAGGTCGATAAAAGAAGAGATGCGTTCTCCGGCACCCGGCTTCTCCTCGTCGAGACCGATGATGAAGCTTGCCACGACCGTAAGTCCGTTGCGACAAATGTTGTTGAGCGATTCCACGAGGGGGTTGCTGATGTTTTGGAATTTACGGTTGAGTCTCAGTACGTCCTCGTCCGGGGACTCCACTCCCACAAAGACCGTGCTGAAATTGGCCTCGGTCATAAGATCGATGAGCTCCCGGTCCTGGCCCAGGTTCACCGAGGTTTGAGTCCAGAAGGCAAAGGGCATGCCGTGACTCTCCTGCCAGGGAGTGAGCTGTGCGAGAGCGGCCCGTGCGTGCTGTTTATTTCCTATAAAATTGTCATCGCTTATGAAGACCTCCCGATGCCATCCCAAACGGAGAATGGTTTCCAGCTCGCGGATGATCTGCTCGGGGGTTTTGTACCGCGGTTTACGCCCGAAGAGATGTATGATGTCACAGAATTCGCAGTTGAACGGGCATCCTCGGGATGTCTGGAGAGTAAGTACTATGTAGTCATTGAGATTGAGCAGATCGTAACGGGGAATCGGGGAGGACGACATATCCGGCTTCTCCTCGGTCGAGATCACTCCGCCGCTCCTGCCGGTTCTGATGGCCTCCAACAAGAGAGGAACGGTGATTTCTCCTTCTCCCTTAACCACAAAATCGCATCCCGCCTCGACAAGCTCATCCGGGAGGGAAGAGGGATAGGCGCCACCTATTACAACCGGTTTACCTCGTTCTCTCGCCTCCCTGACTACCCTGCGCACCCCCTCTCGTTGGACGATCATGGCCGAGATCATCACCATATCCGCCCACAGCCAGTCGTCTTCCGTCAGCGCCGTGGTCTCCAGGTCCACAAGCCTCAATTCCCATTCATCAGGGAGCATAGCCGCCACGGTGATAAGCCCCAGAGGCGGGCACAGGGCCTTACAACCCATCATCCGGCATGCTTCTTTGAAACTCCAATACGATGGAGGAGTCTCGGGATTAACCAACAATGCCTTCATCTATGTCGTAATTCCTTCCGCCCGGCGGTCCCGGATGGACTCGCAACCTCACCGGGTTGCGTAAATATCCCTCCGAAGTCCGAGGATAATGCTATTTCCGGCTCTCAGACTCGAAATCCCCCGGCTCCTCGATGTCAAAGGAACTGGGGGATGAAACCTGTGGCCGATTCAGTCGTGCCGTCCGCGAAGCTTGGCCATGGCCGAGCACGTCCTGTCAGTTGAATAATAGGGCCCGGGAGGTCTTTTTGCAAAGAATTTCATCCCCGTAATTCGTAAAACGCTTCAGTCAGAGGGAATAATGGAGATTTTAAATACAACTCCGGAACCGCCGGCAACCCTTCCCGAAGTTACCGAACATCAGGTGCCGTCCCCGCACTCCTCCGTGTGTCACCCACCTCCGGAGACGACGGGTAAAATGTGCAACCTAATACCGTTTCGCAATTAACAACAGAGCCTGGAGAAAGATTCCCATTGACTCACCAGCATTCGGTAAGGTACGCTCAAAAGCCTATAAAATCCGGCTCTGTCATAAACATACCGGCAGTTTTGCCATTGCCGGGCTCGTAGCGCGCGTCCGTAATTTAGGTCTGTTTCAGGGCGGCCGGCGGCGCCTCATCGAGACTTATGGTATCCCCGGCAGTGGGGCGCAAGAGGCTATCCGGAGGTTTAGCGATGACCGAAGGCTCTTCTGGCATCCCGCAATGTTCGAAACACTTCACTGTAGCAGCATGAAAAGAAATTGCGCACTTCTTCTCGTGCTCTCTCTGTCCCTCTCCGGTTGTTCCGGTTTGGTGAAGGGTTGGCTTTATCCGCACACGGAGCATGGTAAGTGCATCAAAAGATGCGAAGAGGAGTACGTACGGACCAAGGACGCGTACCTGGAGGTCACATGCAAAGAGCGCTGCAACCGTGAGCTCGGGTGGGAGGAATCACGGCCGTCGCATTGACAAGGCCGGAAACAGGGGCTCACGTCTTGGCTTGACCCATCTGAGACGTCGATCGATCGCCTCGACTTTCTTCCTCAAGCAGAGGCGGCCAAGCCTTGCTTCTAATCTCCGAGCAGTTTAACCATTTCCGCCGCATCATCGTAGCACCGGACGGGAACCCTTTCACGTAGATGCGTCCCCCACCGCGATCTCTCGAATCGTGGATTTCCTCTCCTTGACTTCCTGACCCGAAAATCGCTCCGGAGATCGGGGTCAGGCTGGAATAGGGTGATGATCTTGATGAGAGGCTTGCTCGCATTGCTGCACTGGACATGAGCTAAGCAAAGACCTGACCCCTTTTTTTTTCTTTTACACTTTTATTGACAAAATAGTGGTTGACGTCAGACGGGCCGGGAGGTACGCTCAACACCATGCAAAATTGGTTTATTGGTAAGGTGATGACGCTTCTGTCCTCCTTGAGGGCTAGTGAGGGGCGTCCAGGGTACCATTCAGGATCAGCAAGTCCGCTGCAAAATTCCGGCTAACGCTTGGAATGAGAGGGGGTCATAAATGGATATAGTTCTTGCGTGCTCGTTGATTGTTGCAAGTTTCTTGTGTTGTTTGTTCGGCATGATTGCCCCGAAGACGTCGGTTCGCATAGGGTTTTGGGTTCTGTGGATAGTTCTATTCGAGGCCTCCCATTGGATCGAGTCTTTTCCAGACTGGTTTTATGGTTTCCTCATTGCTGCGACGGTACCGGCAGGGGTTATCGCCGGCTTCGTGACAAGGCGCCGGGTCATACCTCCTTGTGTTCGCGTAAACGACCCTTATCGAGGTTATAGATTGGTATTCCTCTCGGTCATCTTCATCTTCTCAGGTTACATCCTTTTTCGTCTGTCAAGGGGCGTCCTGGGAAATTTTTTGGCAATCACAATCCCACTATTGCTAGTTGTCTTCGCGCTCTTATTTTCCTTGAGAGAGCGCCCTGAGATCTGCGGCAACGGCATATGGAATTTGGGCGGACTTCACACTTGGGACCAATACGAATCCTACGTATGGACTACAAGTGATGACGGTGCGCTCGTTGAACTCAAACAGAGGGAGGAATTCCGAGAGCCCTTCGACTCACGTTTGGTACGGCTCACTGTGCCGCTAGAAAGCAGCGAAGCAGCGAAGCAATTGCTCGAAGCAAATTTGACCGACTCTGTGCGGAAAGAGGCAGGAGCATGAAGCGAATCAGGTTCATTCTTGTCCTTGTCCACTGCCTTGGTTGCCGGAGTGACTTTGGCGCAGTGCTTACACGGCGGCTATTTTAGAGAAGGCTTTGCCATACATGTTCCGTTCAACGGCCTTTGTTCGTAAATGTTCGAATTTCAGCCATGCAGAACCATTACCCTCTCAAGAACCTAACGGAGAATTGATCTGGCTAAGCCTCTTGGCGTTTCTCATCGGGGAGTTGGTGTCATGGGTCGGTATGTCATCGAGTGGGAATCGAGGCAGGGATCGAGCAGGTTACAGCCAGATGGCTCTACAAATTGATAGACTGGCCGTGGTGCTCATGGAGCGGTATTCCGTGTGAGCTCTCTTGTACAGGCAGGATAGGCTCACGATCTGATATTTCCATGTACTCAGGTATTTCAGGCTGGTACAGAATTTTCAGGCTTGAACGCTGAGACTCATGTTAAATGAGAAAGGAAGCTCTGGAAATGGTCAGTCTGGAAGAGTAGTGTATCAACCAAGGCAGAGGAACGGGATAGCGGCGGGCAAGGTCGTGCTACCACTCTGGTGGGGTGTTACATGCATATGTACTAATTGGTACGTCCGAGACCTTCTTGCAGTACTCATCGGCAAGAAGTGCCTGAGAGCATAAAGTTGAAGTATGGAAGCGGAACTTCTCACTTCTGATATGAATTCGAGAGGTTGCTCGTAAGCTCAGACCAGAGTCAGCAGGTTACCGTTACTGTTATCTTGTTCAAGAGAGATGGACAGGTCAGGGCCCAGGAGGGGGAGGACATGATAAGGGTGGCACCGATTTCCACAATAGGTTGATATAACACTTGAAAGGGCATTTCGATGTTACCTTGGAAATTGGTCGCGGAGAGTCCCATGACACTCCTCCTATTTTATGCTTTACCATCTCACGTTCGGCCATCTGTTCATGCTCGAAGCTCTTATGATCGGCCCTTTGACGCTGGATTCTTGAGGGGCAATTCGTAAGAAAAGAGGGCCAAAAGGCGGAAAAACAGTTGAGGAATATTGACCAAAAGGAAAAACCAGCGCAGGTCACGCCACGAATCCGGAAATACCGGAAGGCAAAGCACCAAAACCAAGTTGATCGCTAGCAGGTAGACCCAGAAGCTCCATCCCCTGAGGTTCAAGGAGAGTCTGTAGATCCATTGGGATCTTGCCCTCTCATAGCAAGACCTGTGGAGAGCGTGGATACTGTAATTCAGCAAACGGATGACGAGATTGTCCAGAGTTTCGATCTGATGACCGCACTTGACACAGATGACCCTACTTCGGGAATTCATTTATCCTCTCTCATTGAGTGTCGGCCTTGCTGAGCAGGTTGACACGTCCAACAGGTAGCCTCCAAGGTACGCAACCGAAGGCCAAGGGCGGGCAGGAGCAAGGTCCGTCTTTCCGCTTCCCGCCCTTTCCTTGTTCTTGGAAGTCGCGTCGACAACTTCACACCGGCAGGACTATCCGAGCCGGTTAGTACTTGGCTTTGATATAGGCCAAAGACTCGTCAATGGCCTTCAGAGTGAGCTCCAGGTCTTCTTCGGTATGCCGATAGCTGATGTACGAGTGATGGTGCGGAGAGAAAAAGAACCCCTTGCGGATGAGCTGAGTGTAAAAGTCAGTACGCTTTCCCTTGTACGATTTGGCTTCATCCTTCTTGAACGTGATATAAAACATGGGGGGTATGCCGGTAAGCTCGGCTCCGACATCATGTTTGTCAATGAGCTCCTGTATCGCCTGCATGAATCTCTCGCCCTTTTTCCATATATTTTCCAGCACCTTGTCTCGCTCAAGAATCTCGATGGTCTTGAGCGCGGCGACAAAGGCATCGCTGTTCGGGAAGAAGGTGGATGAAATGAAGAGCTTATGGGCCGCTGCCATCATGATATCCTTCTTGCCGGTCACCACGGAGATGGGATATCCGTTGGCAATTGCTTTGCCCAGAACGCTCAGGTCCGGCGTGACACCATAGAGTTTCTGTGCTCCGCCCATGGAGATCCTGAATCCGGTACGGATCTCATCATAGACCAGCACCGCACCGTATTCGTCTGCAATCGCTCTCACGCCTTCAAGAAAGCCGGGCGCCGGGATCTGCATTTCCTGATGATTGGGATGACCGAAGGGGGTCATGATGATGGCCGCGGTCTCGTCTCCATGAGTCGCCATCAGGTCATTCAGTTGAGAGAGATCGTTGTACCGAAATTCAAATACATCCTCGAAGAGTTTCGGCGGAATGCCGCCTTTCATTTCAACGCACCAGTCATGCCATCCGTGGTACCCGCAGCGCATGACTTTGATTTTTCCCGTGTAGGCTCGTGCAATACGAATGCTTGCGCTGGTTGCGTCCGAGCCTGTTTTCAGGAAAATGCTCATCTCCGAACAGGGGACAAGCTCTTTCAGCTTCTTCGCCAGCAGGTTCTGGAATTTTTGAGTAAGAGTGAAGCAGAAGCCTTTGTCTGCGATCTGCCGGTAGACCGCATCATCCACCTCCTCTTCACGGTACCCGAGGATGATGGGGCCGTACCCACAGAGAAAATCGATGAACTCGTTGCCGTCCACGTCGGTGAGTCGGCACCCTTTGCCTGTTTCAAGGAAGATGGGATATTCTCCATCGATAAAGTCCGTCGGTTTTCTGGCACCGAGGACGCCTCCCGGGACGAGGCCGACGGCCTCTTCATACAGCTCCCGGCTCTTGGTGATATTCAGTTTTTCTGTTTCCTTCATGAACAGCTCCTGTCCTACGTCAAATCTTAAGCATGGATGCAATGGTTTCGGTCTGGTGGATTTTGGCGCCTCGTTTGAGAAATGCTTCCAGGAATTTGGTCGGATCGATGCAGCCCTCGGGTGCTACAACACCTTTTTCGGTCACATCACCAGCGTCCATCATGAGTGATGCAATAGCCGCGGGAAGTCCCGTTCCGGGAGCCATCCGCCCCACCATGTCGGCCGTATAGGTAACTTTGTTGCCGCCCCTTTGCCCTGTGACAATGACCTTGAGCCCTGAAGCCTGCGGCCCGTTGTCTCTTCCTTCGGGTATCTTCTCCCACAGCTTCAACGCGAGGTCGTACGGCGTTACCTTGGTGCCCTTGATGTCGATGGGCTCTTGTCCGAGGAATCCCGTTTCCTTCTGTTCTTTGATGAGCTCGTCAACCCATAGGGGGATAAGCGCGCCTTTGATTATGACATTCTTTACCCCCTTGATGTACTTGGGGATCGTCAAAGGCTGGGGATGTCCAACGTATCGCATTTGGCACGTTCCGAGAGGCTCCAGGAAGTCCGCTTCCACCACGTCGGTCCCGCCTTCCACGAGGACGAGCTCGCCGTTGATGAACTGGGGGACCTTGCCGAGCGTCATGTGAAGGCTATGGTCCCACGCGGCCCCGGCAAGCTCGGCGATACTGACCACCCAGTACAGGTAGATCTCATCGACGATGTCCAGCCGGTCCGCGTACCATTTTACCAGAACGTTGTTGGTTCCCGGGTCGGATCCCATGCCGGTCAGTACCGTAATGCCCGCGTCTCGGGCGATCTTGTCTATTCCGGAATTGAAGAGAATCTCGGTCCCCTCATAGTCGTCACAGATATCGATGTAGTTGACCTTGGCCTCAACCGCGGCTTTCGCGACGGGCACGGCAGTCTTATAGAAGGGGCCCGCACAGTTGATGACCACATCGATTTCCTTGAACGCGCTCACCATGGCCCCATGATCGTTCACATCCATCTTGATCAGGTTGACCTTGTCGCTCTCACGAAGTTTCGGTGAGAGTCTTTGCGGGTCGGGGTACAAATCCGCCAGGACGAGTGAGTTGACGTGTGGCTGCTTGACCAAATCCCGCGCAACTCCCTGTCCCATGCCGCCTGCTCCGCCCAGTACCAATGTTCGCATATGTTCATTCCTCCTTGCTTGCTATGCGGAAAAGAATCCGTCTTTATCTGTAATGGGGACGTGACGTCCCGTGACACACGATCCAGCCGGATTGCGCCCCTTATTATTGCGGTAGGCCGCGTTCCCGGGGAGCACTCCGAGGAGATTCTCCTCATCTGAGTCACCCTCCCGCGGTTGTGCGGGGCACATCCTGTCGTTCGTCGGTCCCATCGCGTCGGAAAGTCTCCTCGGATTGGGACGATCCTCTCTTGAGTCCGGCCGGAGCTCACAGCGATATTGGCGGTTCGCTCCCCGAACCGGGTTTGATGAATTCGCCATCCAGTATTTCAGTGAGAACCCCGAGCATCGCGCCGGGGGGGTCGACGAACGCGTATCGGTTCCCCATGAGGCTGCGGGGTTGCCGGTCGATGGTCTTATGGCCTGCCGTGTGCAGTTCATTCAACGCCGTTTCCACGTCGTCCACCCGGTATGAGATGAGGAACAGGCCCTCGCCTCGGCCCGCCAGGAATTTGGCCACTTCACAGGTATCGCTGGTGGGCTCCATGATCTCCACTGCCACACTCCCCACGTAGTAGCGGATGACTCGTATGGACTCCTCCGGAGCCAGGTATTCACACGCCGGTTCCAGTCCCAAGAGGTTTTCGTAAACTTCCCGGGCCCTGTCCACACTCCTGACGGCAATGCAGATGTGATCGATCTCTCTTACTTTCAAGAAATGTCTCCTTCATGACGCGCTGCTGCGCCCGGGACTCGGGCGCGTGTGGCGACGGACACGTCATCTTCACGTCCAGGGGATGTCCGTCCGAACAGGAAAGACGTGACCTCTCCCGCTCTTGGAGGAGGGACGAGGCCGGGCGGCCTCATCCCGTCACGTGTACCCGGGTAGTCGGGTAAAGCCCTCTGCACAAACAGCAAAAGGCACCGGCAAAGCCACCTATAATGAAGAACGCACCCGGACGGCACAGAAGAGCGGTCAAGGCGTTTTGGGTGTTCCGGCACCGGAAGGTCGTGCGGAGACCGTCCCTCGGACCCTTTGAAAAAGGCCGTTTATTCCACTGATGACCCGAGAGAGGCAAGATCGCGGTCAGGTTGTCGAAAAGGCAGGTATTTCCCAAGGGCAAGCCTATATCGGGTCGCCTTCCGCGTCAAGAACAATTTTTCGCCAATCGGGAGTGGCGGATTCAAAAAGACTTGACAGGGTGCCGAGCGCCATGTTACGAGATTTGTGCACTGTATACAGTGCACCGTATACGCATTCTCGGCAGTTTTCCCAACAGAGAGGCTCATAGCGCCTGCCACACTGAACAAGGGTACCTTGCGGACCTCATGCCACCCCCACGTGACCGAAGGAGCGCTCTTCAGCACCCGACGTCGTGGAGATGCACCGACGAGTTGCCGCTCGATACTCGAAAGCGGGCGCGGTCGTAATCATCACGCTCCGAACCGTTTCACATGACGGTCGACCGAAGGGATAGTTATGGATTCACTGAAGAAGCTTAAGGTTCTCTCATTGGAGCAGGCAACGGTCGTGCCTTATTTGACCTATCGGCTCGCCATGGACGGAGTGGAAGTCATCCGGCTGGAGCATCCGGTGTACGGCGACCCCAACCGCATGATCGGAGAGAATGTCCTTGGTGAAGAGCGCATGAACTCCTACTTTCTCTGCATTAATGCAGGAAAGAAGGCGCTCACGCTCAATCTGGCAGACCCCAAAGGACGGGAGCTGTTATATGCGCTCATCAAGAAGTTGGATGTTGACATTTTTGTTACTAATCAGCTCCCAAAAAACTATCAGAAGCTCGGTATCGACTATGAAATCCTTAAGGCGGTCAAGGGAGACATTATCTGGCTGGGTGTGACCGGTTTCGGCCCTGACAGCAACGAAGGTGCGTACGATCCGATCCTGCAAGCGCGGTCGGGACTCATGGATGTTACCGGTGAGCCCGACAGCGGTCCTCAGGTGTTGGGTATTCCTCTTCCGGACATGGGGACGAGCGAGCATGCGTACGGTCTGCTGATGAAGGCCCTTTTCAATAGATGTGTCTCCGGCGAGGGCGCTCGTATTGACTTGTCGATGTTCGAATCATCGGTTTCATGGCTTACTGTCCCCATCGCCATGACCGCCTCTTTTGGCAAGAAGATTACCAGAACCGGCAACACCCACGAATTCTTCGCCCCTGTCTCCGTTTATCCAACGAAAGACGGATTCATATATTTGGCAGTGGGAAACGATCGGCAGTGGAAATCAGTGGTCGGCGGCGACCTGTTCCGTTCCCTCGACAAACCGGAGTACGAAAAAAACAAGGGACGCATCAATGATATCGCCAATCTGAACGCGGCATTGACGGCCATTACCCGGGAGCAGACATCAGAGACGCTCATCAAGTTCTTCACGTCGATAACGGTACCTGTCAGCAATATCAATTCTGTCAGCGAAGCCATTGTCGATCCGCTGGTTGAACGAAGGCTGCTGTCGGCACGCGATCCCAAGACCGACACGCAGATAACGTTGGCTCCTGCACCCAATGTGACGCCCTTTCTGGAAAGCTGCGGACGGAAACTGGCTTTTCCGCCCCGGTTCGGCGAGCACAACGGCGAATACTACGGTCAACTGGGACTTTCAGCAGAAGACCTCGCCAAGCTGACATCAGACGGCGTTATTTAGGATTCGTCGCGAAACGCTGTTGAATCCGGTGGAAACCATCCCCGCACGGAAAAGGGTAGCCAAAACAGAGGGATATTACCGTGAACATCATTGTGCTCATCAAACAGGTCCCCAATACCACCGAGGTAAAACTCGATCCCAAGACAGGTAACCTCATTCGAGAAGGTGTTGAGACCATCATCAACCCAGACGATCTCCACGCGGTTGAAACCGCTGTTGCCTTGAAAGAAGCACACGGGGGATCGGTGACGGTTCTTACCATGGGGCCGCCCCAGGCCATCGACGCCTTGTCCGAAGCGATGGGAATGGGTGCGGATAAGGCCGTTCTGCTCTCGGATCGGGCCTTTTCCGGGGCCGATACATGGGCGACTTCCCATACGCTCGGCAAAGCGATCCGGCACATCGGGGAGTTTGACCTGATACTGGCCGGCCGTCAGGCCATCGACGGAGACACGGCTCAGGTCGGTCCTCAGGTGGCAGATTTCCTGGGAATGCCGCAGGTGACGTACGTGTTCGATATCGAGTCGGTCACCGAGGATCGCATGATTGTCAAACGTCGGCTTGAAGACGGGTACGAGCGCATTGAATGCACGTTGCCGGCCCTCTTGACGGTTATCCCCGGAGCAAAACCGCCGCGGTACCCGGTAATGGCCCAGCTCCTCGCCGCGTGCCGTGAAAGAGCTCCGATCGACTTCTGGAACGCCGCGGACATCAAGGTAACCACCTCGGAAGTCGGTCTGGAAGGATCTCTCACTCAGGTGATGAAAACCTTTGCTCCCAAATTTGAGCGGCAGAGCGAAATCTTGGAGGGTACCACCTCCGACGTGGTGGGAAAGCTCATTACTCATTTTAAAGACAACAAGCTTATATGAGTCACTCCCGCTCCAACCGGGGAGTCGAAAGACAAGGGCGGAGCAACCGACACGGTGCTGAGCGGGAGACGAGAAAAGGCTCCTGAATATAAGGGGTGATCATGGCAGTCTGGGTTGAAGTCGATCTTTGTGACGGATGTCGCCGATGCACGCGAGCCTGTCCGTACAACGCCATCGAAATACAAGATGGTAAGGCCCACATCGGCGAACGTTGTACCTCGTGCGGCGCATGTATGGAAGTATGCCGCAAGGAGGCGATCCTCACCGATGCGCAACCCAAGGCCATACCCGATTTCACTGACCGCTCGGGAGTCTGGGTCTTTGCAGAGCAACGCGGCGGCAAATTGAACAGGGTCTCCGTCGAATTGCTGGGCAAGGCCCAGGAGTTGGCCAAAGAGTTGGATCAGAGGGTGGCCGCAGTCCTTATAGGGGACCGGGTTTCCGATCTAGCGACAACGCTCATGGAGTTTGGAGCGGACAAGGTGTACCTGGTGGAAAGCCCGCTGTTGGCAGATTACCGCACCGAGGCATACGCTCTCGTCTTTGAAGAGCTCGTGACGGCTCACAAACCCAACATTTTGCTCATGGGCGCAACGCATATCGGACGCGATCTCGCACCGAGAGTGTCTCGCCGTGTGGGCTCGGGGTTAACCGCGGATTGCACCGAGCTCTCCATCGATCCTGAAGAGCGGATTTTGTTGCAGACTCGGCCGGCCTTTGGCGGCAATGTTATGGCTACTATCGCCAACCGGTATTCCCGCCCGCAAATGGCCACGGTGAGACCGGGAGTCATGGAAGTGATTCCGACCACGGGGAAGAAAGGTGGGGTCGTTATTCATCGCACGGGACTCACGGCCGAACAGATCGGAACCAAGATCCTGGAGTCGGTGAAAGAGGCGAAAACGAAAGTAAATCTCTCGGAAGCAAAGGTGATCGTTGCCGGAGGAAGGGGCGTTAACGACGCCGGCGGATTCGCATTGCTCGGGGAATTGGCTGCCGCGCTGGGAGCGGAGCTTGCCGGAACCCGTGTCGCGGTTGAAGAAGGCTGGATACCTGCTTCCCGACAGGTAGGTCAAACCGGTGTGACGGTGCGTCCGGACCTGTACATTGCCTGCGGCGTGTCCGGTGCCATTCAGCATCGAGCCGGCATGATGGATGCAAAGTTCATCGTAGCCATAAACAAAGACCCGTACGCTCCTATTTTCAAGGTCGCTGATTGGGGAATAGTCGGAGACTTGTTCGATGTAGTCCCTCAACTGACCAAGGAGCTTCAGGGAGTTTGCCGGATAATGTGTGACTAAAAGGCTGTTGTCCGATTCAACGGTCTTGTTGCCCACTCGGCGGTATGAGTAGAAGGATCTCGGTAATGATCAGATCAAATCCAGAAGAGCTCGTCCGAAAGATTATAGCGCGATTTGTCGATACGGAAGTCATTCCCGTTGCCCAGGAGCTGGATAGGGAAAGGGAATTCCCGAAAGAAATATTCAAAAAATTAGCCAAGATGGGGATTTTCGGCATTCGCTATCCGGTGAACAAGGGCGGGGCAGGCGGAAATACCACTTTGTATTGCATTATCTGCGAGGAGCTTGCTCGCGGGCTTGTGAGTGCCGCGTCCATTACCGCGATGCAGTGCTTGATGGGCACCAATTTTCTGTTCCACTACGGGACGGATGAGATGCGCGAGCAATTCTTTCTGCCCGCGATGCGGGGAGAGAAGATCGGCTGCTTCTGCATGACCGAACCGGACGCGGGCTCCGACTTGGGCGCCATCACCACGCGAGCTACCGAGGTTGATGGCGGGTACCTGATCAACGGAATGAAAACATGGGTCACTGACGGGCCTGAAGCCAGTTTCTATACGGTCATGTGCCAGACCGACCCCAAGAAGAGGCTCCGCGGCATAGGGTATTTCTTCATACCTCGCGATCTGCCCGGTGTATCCATCAGCCCCCGGTTCGAAACCTTGGGCACACGATCCACGCCGATCTGCGAGGTGGCCTTCAAAGACGTTCTCATCCCTCGCGAGTATCGCCTGACCCCGGAGGGGCAGGGCCTCAATGCATTCCTCAAGATTATTGCCGAGATTCGGGCCATGACCGCGGCCTTGGGGATCGGGCTCCAACGTGCGGCGTTGGACGATTCCATAAAATACGCGAACGAGCGTATGGCCTCGGGCCAAACCATAGGCAAGTTTCAGATGATCCAGAGCATGATCGCCAATATGGCGACCAATCTGGAGGCATCCACGCTCATGACCTATAACGCGGCAGCCATGATCGACGCAGGGCGTGATGCGCTCAAGGAAGCAACCAGGGCCAAATATTTCGCCACTGAATCCGCATGCAGCGCTGCTGATCATTGCACGCGAATCTTTGCGGGGTACGGTTATTCCATGGAATACACGGCTCAACGGTACTTCCGCGATACGCGCTTTCTCTTGAGCGGTGGAGGTACCCATGAAGTGCTGCAGGGAAACATCGCCCGGTGGGCAGGAGTATAGGAAGACAATGCGGTTATGGAGCAGGAGAGATTCCCTATGATAGGCCGACAACCGACCACGGGAGCAAGGATTACATGATATCGGGAGAGAACGAGAGCCTGGCACATGTGCTAAAACCGTTGGGAAACAGGAAATCTGCGGGCGAGCACATCTTCGAGCATTTGAAGCAGGCCATTATCAGCGGAGTCATTCCACCCGGTCACAGGATGGTGGAAACCCGCATTGCAGAGACCATGGGAGTAAGCCGCACTCCGGTGCGGGAGGCGATCCACAAGCTGGAGCGTGAAGGTCTCTTGATCAAGAACGCGCCCAGCGGCTTTGCAGTCGCGGACGTGAGTAGGGAAGACATTGTTGAATGCTTGGGTATCCGGGCAGTCCTGGAAGGGTACGCCGCGCGCTTGGCCACGGTTAGACACACACCGGAACAGCTCAAGCCCCTGATTCGCAAGAATGAAGTCTTCAGGAAATACCTCGAGGAAGATAACCTCGACGCACTACCCAAGGTCAATACCGAATTGCACGGCATCATCTATACCCTGAGCGGCAATCCCAAGCTGATCAAGATGATCAACGATATTAGAGAGCAAGTACTCCGTTTTCGAATCATGATTCTCAGGGACAGATCGCTGGCCCGCGCAAGCCACAAGGACCACAGCGACATGCTTGCCATGATGCAGGAACGGCGGGAAGAAGAAGTAGAAAGGCTGGTCAGAGACCATATTCTGAGAGGGCAAAAGGCCGTGCTTCGGCATTACGACCGGGAGCACCGGGACCGATCGGCCTGAACGGCTTACAGCACGCCGTTCCGTTGGAAATACCTTCGCGGCAGCGGAGCGAAGTGGAGGAAGAGAGGATAAGAGATCGAGCCGAGATGCCGACAATTGAGTCTCAGGGTGAGGGAGGTTTCACCTTTGAGAATCGCCTGCAGGCTTACATCCTTGCAGGACCGGTTTTGGGAGGAATCCGGCAATCAGGCCGATCGAAAGGATTGAGATAATGCAAGATAAGAAGATTCGAATTCTTGTTGCCAAGCCCGGCCTCGACGGCCACGACCGTGGCGCCAAGGTGGTGTGTCTCGCCCTGCGTGACGCGGGCATGGAGGTGGTCTATTCGGGGCTCCATCGCACTATCGATGAGATTGTGGTCATGGCAATGCAGGAATCGGTGGACGTCATAGGCCTGAGCATCATGTCGGGGGCGCATCTACCCATTTGCAGGCGGCTGATGGAACGACTGAAGGAGAAGGACTTGGCCGATATTCATGTGGTAGTGGGCGGTGTCATACCAAAGAACGACATCCCGAAACTGATGGACGTCGGAGCCACGGGTGTTTTCCCCGGCGGCACGCCGTTCGATGACATCGTCACGTCTATCCGGTCATGGTTCTAAGGGAGGCAAACCGTGGGAGTCGCAAGATACGAGAAGAATGAGAAAGATGCCATTACAGAGGTCATCTATCAGTCCGGCATCAAGGTGAAGCCGACCTACGGGCCCAAAGACCTTGAGGCCGTCGGCTTCGACTATGAGAAGGATTTGGGCGATCCGGGTCAGTACCCGTACACACGGAGTCTCCATCCCCTGGGCTATCGGTCCCGTGCCTGGACAACCCGTCAGTACACCGGTTTCGGCACGCCTCAGGATACCAACGAGCGTTTCAAATACATGATCGCTCACGGACAAAACGGCCTGAACGTGGCTTTCGACCTGCCCACCCAGATGGGGTACGATTCCGACAGCCCCATGGCTGAAGGCGAGGTGGGCCGGGTCGGCATGGCGGTGGATTCACTGCAGGACTTCGAAATTGCGTTCAAAGATATCCAATTCGACCGTATCGGCTCGGGGCTGACCATCAATGCCGTCGCGAGCATCATGTTGGCCATGTACCAGGCCGTGGGGGAGAAGTTCGGGTACGCGAAGGAGCAGATCAGCGCCACTCCCCAAAACGATATCCTCAAGGAGATGATCGGGAGGGGTGCGTGGATATTTCCCGTGGAGCACGGCGTGAGACTGGTGTGCGACACGATAGAGTATTCGGTGAAGCACCTGCCTCGCTGTAACCCCGTAAGCATCTGCGGTTACCATATTCGTGAATCGGGTGCTACGCCGGTTCAGGAAATTGCCTACGCTTTTGAGATTGCCAAGGCCTATATCGACAATCTCGTAGGCCGCGGTCTTGCTCCCGATGAGTTCGTGGGCCGCTTTTCTTTCAACCTGAACGTGTACGGCAATCTGTGGGAGCAAGTGGCCAAGTTTAGAGCCGCCCGCAAACTGTGGGCCAAGATGCTCCGCGAACAATACGGAGTCAAACAAGACAAGAACCTCTACCTCCGCGGCCTGTTCGGTGGCGGCGGCAGCGGTTTGACCAAAGAACAGCCGGAGAACAACATCATCAGAGGCGCTTACTATGCCTTGGCCGCTGCACTGAGCGGGGCCCAAACCACGGCTCTGTGCTCGTTCGACGAGGCGTACACGATCCCTACGCCGAGAGCCGCATTACTGTCTCTGCGTACGCTCGAGATCCTCATGGAAGAAGTGGGGCTGCGGGACACGGTCGATCCGTTGGCCGGGTCGTACTTTATCGAAACCCTTACCAAGGAGATGGAGGAGCGCATCCTGGCTGAAATGAGCCGTGTTCAGGAAATGGGCGGCATGGTGCACGCGATCTCCACAGGGTTCATTCAGCGGGAAGTAACCAAGCAGGCTTACGAATTCGAGAAGAGCCTGCAACACGGTGAGGTCACCAAGGTTGGCGTCAACAAATACGTTGAGGGCGAGCAACCCGAGGTGGAGCTGCACGAGTACGACGACTCCTGGGTAGGCACGCAGATCGAGAAGCTCAAGGATTTGAGAAGAGCCCGGAGCGACAAGGATGTGACGCAATCCCTGAAAACGCTTGAACAAACGGCACGAACCGGCGGCAATGTCATGCCGGTGCTGGTGGAGTGCTGCCGGTCTTATGCCACGGTCGGCGAAATTACTGCCGTGTTCAGGGAGGTTTTCGGCGAGTGGAATGAGCCTCGCTTGTTCTGACTCTGATCATGCTGCTCGAGAGGAGGCGGGACTGCCGGCTTCTCTCGAGCTCAACAAGGTTTTGTTTTTAGGGCAACATCGGAGAACTCATGAAAGAGAGAGCATTTCGTTTGGGCTGTGATATCGGCGGTACCTTTACCGATTTTGTGCTCGTCAACGATGAGACCGGAGCGTTTTCCATCTACAAGTGCTTGACCACGCCGTCCGATCCATCGGATGCCGTGGAAACCGGCATACGAGGATTGGCCGAGCAGACGCCCGGTTTTTTGCCCGAAGTATCCGAGATTATTCACGGTACCACCCTGGTCATCAATGCCATTATCGAGCGGAAGGGCGCTCGGACCGGGTTGATAACCACAAAAGGATTCAGGGATGTCCTGGAGCTTGGGCGTGAGATCCGGTACGATGCCTATGACATCTTTTCCGAATACCCCAAGCCATTGGTTCCTCGTGCATTGCGGGTGGAGGTTGACGAGCGGATCGGTTCCGACGGCCGGGTGCTCCGTCCGCTGGACGCGGAGAATGTCAAACAGGTTGTGGATTCCCTTCAGAAAGCCGGCGTTGAGTCGGTGGCAATCTGTTTGATCAATTCGTACGAGAATTACAAACACGAAGAAGAGGTTAAGGCCCTGGTCAACGAGTTCTCCCCGGAATGGTCGGTCTCCGCTTCCTATGAAGTCTTGCCCCAGATCCGAGAGTACGAACGAACCTGTACCACCGCCACCAACGCGTATGTGAAGCCCATTACGGTCAAATACCTGCAGAAACTCTATGCCAGGCTTCAATCCCTGGGCTTTGAAGGCAAGCTGTTCATCATGCTTTCCAGCGGCAGCATTACCACCGTGGCCACAGCGTGCGAGTTTCCCGTCCGCATCATCGAGTCCGGGCCTACTGCCGCGGTAATAGCCTCCCAGCACTATGGCCGGATGTTTTCCATCAAAGACATCTTCTGCTTCGATATGGGCGGGACCACAGCCAAATCATGTCTCATTCAAAAGGGAGAGGCCGGGCTCGTCTCCACCTTTGAGGTCGGTCGCGTCCAGCGCTTCAAGAAGGGGAGCGGGCTGCCCATCCAGGTGCCGGTGGTGGATTTGATGGAAATCGGCGCAGGCGGCGGCAGCATTGCCCGCATCAGCAGAATGGGACTCTTGCAGGTCGGGCCGGAGAGCGCAGGTGCCGAGCCCGGCCCCGCAAGCTACAACCTGGGCGGGGAAAATCCCACAGTCACGGATGCGGACCTGATCCTCGGCTACCTGGACCCCAACTATTTTCTCGGCGGCACCATGCCTCTGAACCTGGAGGCAGCCCGCAAGGCAATTGAGGAAAAGGTGGCGAAACCGCTCAACACGACGGTCACCGAGGCAGCCTTCGGCATTCACGATCTGATCAACGAGACCATGGCCGCTGCTGCAAAAACCCATATAGCGGAAAAAGGCGGCAATCCCGGCAGTATTACGGTGGCGGCCTTCGGAGGAGCAGGGCCGGTGCACGCATACGGTCTCGCGCGAAAGATCGGCGCCCCTCGCGTCCTGGTGCCGCCGTTGGCAGGTGTGGGGTCCGCGTTGGGCTTCTTTACCGCTCCCATAGCGTTTGACCTGGTTCGCAGCCACCGGGTGGCTTTGGATGAGGCAGACTTCACGCACATTGAAAAGCTTTTTGCCGATCTGGAAAGAGAAGCCTCCGCGATCCTGCAACAGAGCGGGCAGGTGGACAACATCAGCTTCGTTCGATCCATCGACATGCGTTTTGTGGGCCAGGGAGCGGAGACGAATCTGCCCATTCCGGGCAAGCGGTTCCAGGAATGGAAAGAGCATGAGATTCGACGGCTTTTTGATGACACCTATGAGCGCCTGTACGGCCGCACCTATCCCGACACGCGGGTAGAATTCATCACGTTCCGAGTGCGGGCAAGTCTTCCGGAGAGACCGTTCCGCATTCCTCAACTCGTAGGAAGCGCCGGAACATTGCAGGAGTGCATTAAGGGGCAACGCGAGGCGTATTCACTGATCCAGAGGAAGTACATTCCCTTTACCGTGGTCGATCGCCTGAAATTGTTTGCCGGCGCCAAGATTGACGGTCCGGCGATCATTGAGGAAAAGGAATCGACCATCGTGATTGGAGAGGACGCAAACGCTTCGGTGGATGATTTCGGATTTGTTTGGATCAACTTTGACAAGCCTGCAGAGGGCTGATGGTGCCCCGGCTTCGGTTGGGCACCGATAGGGTGAGCCGGTCGGTTGCCCGAGGTCTCGAACGAAAAAACCTCGGAAATCGATTCTCGACGTCTGAAGGAGAAAAGGAATATGCCGCAGAAGTTCGACCCCATTACTCTTGAGATTCTCTGGCGCAGGTTGATTTCCATTGTGGACGAGGCCGATGCCTCGGTGGCTCGCACGGCTTTTTCGAGCCTTCTGCGCGACGCTCACGACTACACCTGCATGTTCACCGATAGTCGGGGCAACGAACTGGTGCAGGGCACGTTTTGTACACCGGGGCAGGCGGGCGCCATGTCGCTGGGAGTGAAGAAGATCATTCGGGCATTTCCCTATGATGAATACAGGCCCGGCGATGTCATTATCGTCAACGATCCCTGGTTGCTGGCCGGTCATTTGAACGACGTGTGCGTGCTGAGCCCGGTATTTTACAAGGATCGCATTGTGGCTTTCACAGCCTGCGTATTCCATCATTCCGACATCGGCGGACGGGTTGCCTCGGACAACCGGGAAGTGCACGAAGAGGGGCTCTTTATTCCTCCCTTGAAACTCTATACGGCCGGAAAGCCCAATGAGTCGGTACTGAATATGATTCGGTGGAACGTGAGAACCCCCGAGGAGGTCATCGGCGACATTCGGTCCCAGGTAGCATCGAATCATGTGTGCGCACAAAAAGTTGTGGAAATGTTGTCCGACGAAGGTCTCGATACCTTGGACGACCTTGCCGACGAAATCATCACCCGCACTGAAGCCAGCATGCGCCGGGCAATCGAGAAGATCCCCGACGGCACCTATCCGTACAAAGGTGTGATCGAGGGCGCGGGCCAAAGGGACGACATCACCATCGCTTTGACGGTGGATGTCAAGGGAAGTGAAATCATGGTCGATTTTGACGGCACATCCCCCCAGGTGAAGTGGGGCGTCAACGTTGTGTACAACTTTACGTACACATACGTCTTCATGGCCATCAAAAGTGCTTTCGATCCGGACATTCCCATTAATGAAGGTGCCACGCGGCCGATCAAAATGAGAGCTCCCGAGGGATCGGTTGTGAACTGCACGTACCCTGCGGCCGTGGCCGCCCGCATGCAGGTGGGGCATTTCATGACGGAAATGGTTTTCCGTGCACTCGCTCCTGCGGTGCCCAACCGTATCATAGCCGGCAGCGGAGGCACTCCGGCGCAGACGAATATTCTGTACGGCCGGCGCCACAACGGTAAACCGTGGTTCACCATGATCATACGCGGTGGCGGCATGGGCGCAAGCAACTCCATGGACGGGCATCACTGCGCCATCTTCCCGGCCAACGGAGCCAACACGCCGGTGGAGATTCTCGAAAGCGACACGCCCCTCATTGTTGAAGAAAGGGCTTTGCTCCCCGATTCGGGTGGACCGGGAAAGAAACGGGGCGGACTGGGCCGCAGAATGGTTGTTCGTGTTCCCGACGATGACCTCGCCCCTCCGGTACCGGTTACCATAGCCGTGCAAGCCGGTCGTTTTCGCTATCCTCCCGAAGGGGTGTTCGGCGGCGGCAACGGTTCCCGGGCCCGTTTCCTCAAGAACGACGAGCCCGCCGATCCCAGTGGTCTCACCTTTGCCGAAGCCGGCGACAGGGTGGCGTTCTATAGCGCGGGCGGCGGCGGATACGGGAATCCCTTCGAGCGCGACCCCCGGGACGTGGCCGAGGACGTGCTCAACGGATATGTGACCCTCGAACTGGCTCGTAAGGATTATGGCGTCGTGCTTGTTCCCGACACCCTTGAGTTGGATGAAGCGGCCACGGCGTCGTGCCGTGCGGACAAGTGACCTTCGCATGGTCGTACACGGCGGGATACGGCATCCTGCGATCGCCCGATCTTACTATTGCTTCCGCTCGATATATGGAATCCTGTAGAGGAGACTTCCCATGCCGAAAACATTTCAACCCTCGTTCACAAGCACCGCCCAGTTGCACGACTATCAACTTGAGGGTCTCAAGTGGACGGTGCAACACGCGTACAACGGAAGCCGGCATTATCGCAACGCACTGATGAAAGCCGGTGTTGAGCCGAAAGACATTCAGTCTCTCGACGATCTTCGGAAATTGCCTTTCACCAGTGCAGACGATTTACGTGCCGGATACCCTTTTCCTCTGCTGTCCGTACCCATGTCGGATGTTGTCCGGATACACGCTTCCTCAGGCACGACGGGTAAACGGAAAATCCTTGCCTATACCCAAAAAGATATCAGCGACTGGGCAGACTTCTTCGCCAGGTGCTATGAAATGGCCGAGCTTACTACGGAGGACCGCATTCAGATCGCCGTAGGGTACGGAGTCTGGACGGCAGGAGTCGGCTTCCAGTTGGGGTGTGAGCGTTTCGGCGCCTTGGCCGTGCCTGTGGGCCCGGGGAATATTGACCTGCAGTGCGAATTCCTGGTGGACCTCCAGTCCACGGTGATGTGCTGCACGGCCTCTATGGGGCTCCTCATGGCCGAAGAGATTCACCGCCGCGGGCTACGTGACAAGATTGCCCTCAAGAAGATGATCTTCGGCTCCGAGCGCAGTAGTGACGCAATGCGGCAACGCATTCAGGAAATGCTAGGCCTCCAGGAAATGTTCGATATCGTCGGTATGACGGAATTGTACGGGCCGGGCACCGGCCAGGATTGCACGCACCATGAGGGAATCCACTATTGGGCTGACTACTATATTCTGGAGATTCTGGACCCGGAGACCTTGGAGCCTGTTCCCCCGGGTGAAATAGGTGAAATGGTCGTAACAACGCTTCGCAAGGAAGCCGCGCCGTTGATCCGCTATCGGACCCGCGATCTGACTCGACTCATCGACCGTCCCTGCTCCTGCGGCAGCGTTCTTCCCATGCACGATCGCATCATGGGGCGCTCCGACGATATGATCATCTTTCGTGCGGTAAACATTTATCCCGGACAGATCGATTCGGTGCTGTCGGGCATCAAACATGTGGGCTCCGAATACCAAATCATTTTGGACCGTAAGGATGACGGCAAGGATTACATGGCTCTAAAGGTCGAGAGTCACGAAGGAGAGGATGAGGCCGTGTACCCTGAAATCGCACGCGAGGTGGCCGGCGCCGTCAAGAAGGCCGTAATGGTAAGCTGCGAAGTCGAGGTTATTCCCCACGGGGCTTTGCCCCGCTCGGAAAGAAAATCCAAGCGGGTGTTCGACAACCGGTCGTGACAGGAAGAGCAACAGCGTTACGTCCTCAGGGTGATTAGTACTCCTTTTCTGAAAGACGGTTCCGGAAGGCAACTTATGTCAAAATGTCCGCAAATGGTCCCGAGTCGTCACCCCGAGGGAAAGCCGGGGTCCAGGGCAATCGGAACAGCCTGGATTCCTGCTTCCGCAGGAATGCCGGCGAGAGGGCTCCGGGTGAGCGGATACTTTGGGAGCATCGCCACAGATGAAGTGTGCGGCCGTATTTGGGAAACGCCATCCTTAACTCCTTAACCCATTAACCGAACCAAGCCGAGGCCACCATGAGAAAATTCGCTTACTTGATGCCCAAGACCCTTGATGAGGCCGTCTCATTGTATCAATCGCACGGCAACCGGGCCATGTACGTGGCCGGAGGCACCGATGTGATGGTCAAGGTCAAATCCGGAAAAATAGAGCCGGACTATCTGATTTCGCTGAAGCAGGCGTTGGGGCAGGCTCCTTTGGCAGTGAGCCAAGGTACCGGGGAACTGCGCATCGGCGCATCCGTGACCCACCGTACATTGGAGAAGTCATCCCTGATCAAGCGCCATTATGCGATCCTCCATGACGCGGTGCAGAACATCGGCTCCTTGCAGATTCGTAACGTGGCCACAATCGGCGGGAATCTGGTGAATGCCGTGCCTTCGGCCGACGGTGCAATCCCTCTGATCGCGCTGGATGCTCAAGTCAAGATCTACGGCAGCACGGGCGAGCGCACCGTTGACTTGATTCACTTCTTTGAAGGCCCGGGCCAAACCGTGCTGTCCCCCGGCGAGATCCTTACCGAAATCATTGGTCCAAAGCAGCCTCCCCTCAGTGCCGGAGCCTATCAAAAGTACGGCCGCCGGGCGGCAATGGAGCTTCCTCTCATCGGCGTGGGGGTCTTGATCGCTCTTGAGGACGGGTCCACCCGTTGTGCGAAGGCTCGCATCGCTTTGGGAGTTGCGGCACCTACTCCCATGCGCTCCCTGAACGCCGAGCGGTACCTCGTCGGCAAGGAGATCACCGAAGCGACCCTGACCGAAGCGGGAAAATTGGCTGCAGAAGAATCTCGGGTGAGAGACAGCGTACGCGGTTTGGCCTGGTACCGCAGGGAAATGGTGGAGGTCTTCGTGCGGCGCATGGGCATGAAATGCCTGGAGAGAATTCAGGAGCCGGCAGCTTGACGGAGAGGAAGATAGTGCCCGCCGGTTAAAAGGACCGGCTCATCGTTTATTACACGCGAGACCAAAGGTAATTGCCGCATGGTTTCCCATCCCGGACCCGATGGACGGAGATAGCGAAGCAGGCCTTTGTGAGAGGCCGCTAAAGACGTTCGGGGTTCAAGCTTCAAGCTCCCATGGAGGCTTGCACATGGAACGACAAGTTCGATTTACATTGAACGGCAGTCTGATGCAGATGGGTATGGAAGAGCACTGGACGCTTCTCCATCTCTTGCGGGAAGAGTTGGGGCTGACAGGAACGAAGGAGGGATGCGGCAGCGGTGAATGCGGCGCATGTACCGTCATCGTGGACGGCCTCGCGGTCAATTCATGCCTGTACCTGGCGGTGGACGTGGCCGGCAAAGATGTTCTGACCATCGAGGGGCTGGCTGCCAAGGACGGCACATTGCATCCCCTGCAGAAATCGTTCGTGGAGCATGGCGGCATTCAGTGCGGGTTCTGCTCCCCGGGCATGATTCTCTCTTCCAAAGCTCTATTGGACGAAAATCCGTCCCCGAGTGAAGACGAAATTAAGCATGCGTTGGCCGGAAATCTTTGCCGCTGCACGGGATATATTCCGATTTTGACATCCGTGCAGGCGGTTATCGATAGAAGCTCGGAAGACGTAAGTGTGGTGGTGCGCCAAGACGAGTCCAACTCAGACTCGTGATACGGCCTGCGGCTGTGGGTGTGCCGCACTGCGCCGATGATTCGGGTAGCGCAAATCCCCGGCATCACGACGTGTGACGAAGAATCTCCAGAGGCCGGATACAGCCGATTCGCGAGATCCAGGAGCGGATAAGGACAGGAACAAGATGGAAACCATGCAGGAGTTCACGGCAATAGGCAAGCCGATCCCGAAGTTGGACGCGGTAGATAAGGCCACGGGACGGGCTCAGTATATTCAGGATGTGACGCTGCCCGGCATGCTGTACGGCAAAATTCTCTACAGCAGCTATGCCCATGCCCGCATTGTCAAGATTAATACGGAAAAAGCCAAGGCTTTGCCCGGAGTGCGCGTGGTATTGACCGGAGAGGATATTCCTCCGATTCGCATGGGAGTGTACAAAGACAACCCGCCTTTGAAAGCAGGCAAAGTAAGATCCTATCGGGATGAGGTGGCAGCCGTCGCGGCCACGGATCCGGCCATCGCCAAAGCGGCGATCGATCTCATCGAAGTCACCTACGAGGCCTTACCGGGTATTTTCGACCCGGAAGAGGCCATGAAGCCCGACGCTGTTCTCGTCCACGAAGAGCACAAGACCAATGTGCTCAAAATGCCGTGGAGACTGCACTATGGTGATGTGGAAGCAGCCAAGAAAGAGGCTGCGTTCAATGTCGAAGAGCGCTTCACCACCACGTGGGTGACCCATTGCTGCATGGGAACGAGCGGGGCTATTGCCGAATTTGACAATGCCAACAATCTCACCGTTTACACCAACACCCAAATCCCCTCTCTCGCGCAGAAAGATTTTCTGGAGACCTTGAAGGTCATGGGTCTGAAAGAGAAACGTGTGCGAGTGATCAAACCCTGCATCGGCGGCGGCTTCGGCAGCAAGTTGGACACCTATGCGTACGAGCACGTGGCTATCCTCCTTGCATGGCACGCACGAAAACCGGTGAAGATCCTGTTCGATCGCGAAGAAGAGTTTATGGCAACCTCCACCCGTCAGCCTACCATTATCAAGATCTCCATGGGCTGCGACAAAGATGGCAACCTGCTCTATCGCGATATGGAAATGATCCTGGATAACGGTGCATACACGTCGTGGGGAGTTACCACCCCGTCGGTGATGATGATGCCCATCACATCCCTCTACCGAGTGCCGAATGTGCGGTATTCGGCCAAATGTGTGTACACCAACAACACGTACTCCCAGGCCATGCGCGGGTACGGCAATCCCCAGGCTACCTTCGCAATCGAGAGCGCCATGGACATGCTGGCCGCGGCAGCCGGCATCGATCGCATCGAGCTGAGGCGGATCAACTGCACCAAGCCGGGCGACGTCACTCCCCAGGATCTGCGCATAACAAGCTGCGGGCTCTCGGAATGTCTCGAAGCGGTCGTAGATAAGCTGGAAGCCGGACGGCCCAAGGAAAAGGGTGAGGGCATCGGCCTGGCCTCTTTGATTCACGTGGGCGGCGGAGCGAGGATTTACAAATCCGACGGTTGTGGAACCATCATCAAGATGGATGACTATGGAAAGGCCAACGTGTTTACCGGCGCTTCGGACATGGGTCAGGGCTCGGACACAGTGATCGCGCAAATAGTGGCCGAAGAGATCGGACTCAACGTGGATGACGTCCACGTCATCCACAACGACACGGACGTTTGCCCCTGGGATGTGGGCGCCCATGCGAGCCGCACCACGTTCGTGGCCGGTAATTCAGCTTTGGGTGCGGCACGAGAGATACGGGGGCGTCTCCTGAAACTGGCCGCGGACGCTCTGGAGGCCCACATGGACGACGTGGTCCTGCAGGACCGTGCCGCATTCGTCAAGGGATGTCCGGAATCCAAGGTTCCCATAGCCAAGCTGTTGCGCAATTCGCATTTTAAGCCCGGCGGCCAAATGATGATGGCCGACTATTTCTACGATCCTCCCAACCAGAATATGGGCAAGGATTTTCGCGGCAATATGTCCGCAACCTATTCTTTCGGCACCCATGGGGTGCGGGTGAAAGTCGACGAGGAAACGGGCAAGGTTGCCATTGTCGACTATGTGGCGGCCCACGATGTGGGTCGAGCCATCAATCCCCTGCTTCTGGACGGACAGGTCTACGGCGGGGTGCTCATGGGAGTGGGTTACGCCCTTACCGAGCAGGTGGTGCTCCGGAAGGGGCGTATGATGAATGCCGATTTTCGGGATTATAAGATCCTCACCGCCAAGGACGCTTTTACCCTGACCCCCGTTGTCATCGAGACCATCGATGAGGACGGACCGTTCGGAGCCAAGGGCATCGGCGAGCCGGGATGCGTGCCTACCGCTCCTGCAATCGCCAATGCAATCTACGATGCAATCGGCGTCCGTATAACGGATCTCCCCATAACCCCCGAAAGGGTGCTGGCCGCTATCAAAAAGAAGAGAAACGAATCTTGCGGATTTGATCCCTTGACTGAAAAAGAACAGCCTTGTGAGTGATCGTCGAGCGAGGCCGGCACGGAGGACATTGTGCGTTTACCAGTCTTTGCCTATGAGGTTCCCCAAAACATTGACGAGGCTCTGAGCCTGTTGAGCCGGTACGGGTCGGATTGCAGGATACTGGCCGGCGGCACCGACCTCTTGGTTCGGATGAAACAGCGGCTTGCTGCGCCCACTCAATTGATCAGTCTCAAGGCATTACCGGAACTGACCCGCATACAAGAGTCTGAAGGCGTGCTTCACATAGGTGCGGCAGCCCGACTGAGCGACATCCTGGAATACAAGCCGATTCAGGAGCGTTGGCCCGGGCTGTTCGAGGCGGTGAAGTCCGTCGGAGCCCCTTCGATTCAGCATTTTGCGGGGACCATCGGCGGAAACCTCTGCCAGGATAACCGCTGTCAATTTTACAATCAGTCGAGCTCTTTCCGAAAGGCCAGACAGCCCTGCAACAAAGCCGGTGGGAAAACCTGCTACGCGTGGGAAGGGGGGTCTGACAAATGCTACTCCATCTGCGCGTCGGACGCTGCTCCCGTACTCATTGCCATGGGCGCGGAAGCGGTGATTAGGTCCGCAAAGGGAGAACGAATCATTCCCCTTGAGGAGCTCTACTCCTCCGTGGGAGAGCGACCGTTAACCCTCACCGATGACGAAATGCTCACGGAAATCCGTGTCGCCGGTCCCGCTCCCGGGGCAGGAAACGCATTTGAAAAACTGGCATACCGTTCAGCCATTGACTACGCTGTGGTTTCAGCCGGCGTGGCGGTACAAACGGACGGTAAGCAAATCCTCAAAGCCCGGCTGGTGATCGGCGCGGTTGCGAGAGCCCCGCTTGCGATTCCGGCTGCCGAAGCCATCCTCAAAGATAGGCCTGCAGGCGATGAGGAAGCTTTGTACGAAGCGGGCAGGGCAGCCATGAATACCGCCCAGCCATTCATTGCCAACAACATGTCCCCGCCGGTGGATTACCGAACCCGGATGGTCTCGGTCATGGCAAAACGGGCGATAAAGAAGGCCCTGTCCAGGACGGGCTTGATGGAGGCACTATGAACCGACTCCCTTTGGAATTGACCGTGAACGGCGAACCGATTTCTTTGGCCGTGGAACCGAACCGTACCTTGCTCGAAGTGCTGCGGGACGATCTTGAGCTCACCGGTGCCAAAGAAGGCTGTGGAGAAGGGGTCTGCGGGTCTTGCACGGTCTTGATGGACGGCAAAGCGGTCCGGTCTTGCCTGACTCTTGCCCTGGAGGCGTCCGGGTCCGAGATAATCACGGTGGAGGGACTCTCGGAAGGGGGAGCGCTCGATCCGCTGCAAGAGTCGTTCATAGAGCACGGCGCGGTTCAATGCGGGTTCTGTACGTCCGGTATGTTGATGTCCGCCAAGGGGCTCTTGCTCAAAGACCCACACCCGACGAAGGATGCAATCCTGCGGACGCTCGGCGGACACGTATGCCGATGCACCGGATATACGAAAATTATCGAGGCCGTGGAAGCAACGGTGGATGGGTCCGCCGAAGAGAGGTAAGACGATGCCGGATTATGCCTTTATCGGAAAGAATATGCCCCGGATCGACAGCAGGGCCAAGGTGACCGGCGAAGCCAAGTTCACTGCGGACCTCAAACTCCCCCGGATGCTTGTGGGCAAGATCCTGAGGAGCCCACACCCCCATGCTCGTATCCTGAATATCGATGCCTCCGAGGCGCTTCGCATTCCCGGGGTCAAGTGCGTGGTTACGGGAAAGGATACCCGGGGAACCAAATGGGGCGTGTTCGGCTACACTCAGGACCAGGAGTTTCTTACCAGGGACAAGGTCCGTTACGTCGGCGATGAAGTGGCCGGCGTAGCTGCTACCACTGAGGATATTGCACTGGAGGCCCTGGATCGCATCCGTGTGGAATACGAGGTCCTGGATGCCGTGTTCGATCCCATGGAAGCCATTCTGCCCGGTGCGCCGCAATTGCACGAAGGTTTTGAGAACAATATCAACATCCACGTGCCCATCAACCAGGGAGACGTGGAAAAGGGTTTTGACGAATCGTACTATGTTCGGGAAGACACCTTCACCGCGGCTGAGGATTCGTATTTCCAGGGAGAGCCCTATGCAGTGGCGGCCCGGTTCGATCTGGACGACAACCTGGAAATCTGGATGCCCAATGCGGGCCCCCACATGAAGGCAAAGCCCCTGTCCAACGCTCTGGGGATTGCGCTGAACAAAGTGCGGGTGAGAAAAATCACCATCGGAGGGGCCTTCGGCGGTCGCAGCGAGATATGCCCCGGAGATTACATCTGTGCTCTGCTCGCTCGCAAAACGGGCAGGCCCGTGAAGATCGTGTACACCCGCGAAGAGAATTCCATCGCCACTAGACAGGGCCACGCATTGATCACGACCCTCAAGACCGGCGTGGATCGTGACGGCAGGGTTATCGCTCGGGACGTGACCTGCTACATGGATGGAGGCGGTTACAGCTCCACGGGACCCATTGCCACAACCGTGCCGTTCTTGTGCATGGAGCAGGCGTACCGCATGGACCACGTTCGGTACAACGGTTATCGCATTTATACCAATAAACCGCCGCGCGGCATGATCCGCATCCACGGCAGGGCTTTCGCGTGCGGGGTGGACGTGCAACTGGACATGATCGGGGAGCACCTGGGGATCGATCCGGTTGATATGCGCCTGAGAAACGCCAGACAGGCGGGCGATTACACGAACACCGGGTCCCACGTTGCCAGTTGCGCGATGCAGGAGACCATTGTCAAAGCAGCGGAGAAGGCAGGGTGGAAAGAGAAGTGGGGCAAGCTCCCCCCCTTGCACGGAATCGGCATAGGCTGCAATTCCGTGCAAACAGGCTTTCCCATGGGAATTCGCGGCGGCTCCCAGGCTATCATCAAGATGAACGAGGATGGGGGTGCTACGCTCATTTCCGGCGTGGTGGACAACGGCCAGGGCAACGATAACATGCTGGTCCAGATCGCTGCAGAGGAGCTGGGCATTCGCCCCGAAGACATACAGCTTATCAGTGCCGACAGTGAGGTCACCCCGTCGGATCCCGGAGCGTATTCGCAGGTCTCCACCTTCATCGGCGGGCACGCAGTGAAAAACGCCGCGGCAAACGTCCGAAACCTGCTCTTCGAAACCGCGTCGAATATGCTGGAAGCCGACCCCAGCGACCTGGTGGCCCGTGACCGGATGGTATACGTGTCAGGATCGCCCGCAGCGGGCATTCCCCTGAAAAAAGTTATTCGGAAAACCCTGGCCCGAGGGAAGGCGGTGAGCGGAGAAGGAGACTACTGGCCCAAAGTCGATCCCAAGAGAGAGTGGATCAAGAATCCGTACGGCCAGGTGTGCGGAGCTTTTTCCTTCGGCACTACCATAGCGGAAGTGGAAGTCGATCCTGAGACCGGCCAGGTTCGGGTCCTGGAAGTGACGGTTGCCCAGGACGTCGGCTTCGCGCTCAACCCTCTCGTGCTTGAAGGCCAGTTCCAGGGATCGATCGCCATGGGAGGCCAGGGCGGCGTTCTCACCGAGGCCCACACCTGGGACGGAGGGTTCGCACTCAACCCGACCCAACTGGAATACAAAGTTCCTTTGGCTTGCGACATGCCGAAAATCAACACCATCATTGTGGAATCCAACGACCCTGAAGGTCCGTACGGAGCCAAGGAATCGGGGATGTCCATCGCCATGTCCGCAGCCCAAGCCTATGCCGCAGCCATCAGCAATGCTATCGGGGTCCATATGACGGATCTGCCCATTACACCGGACAAGATACTCAAGGCCTTGGAAGAAAAGGCGGAAAGAGAATCGGGAGTCGGAGCGCCCGACTGATTAACGCATTGTACGTGAAATAATCCATCATGTGTGCGGGAAAAGAGATATATCGATCTCCTGCGGTGAATCCGTGCAGTCTCGGCTGTTCCGGAAACAGGTGCATCCTGTCTCGCAATCCCACACGCCATAATGTCATTCCCAAGGAGATATGTGATGAAACAGAACAGGTTCTTTTGGCTTCTATCCTTCGCATTCGTCGCCGCTGCCGTAATCGGGGTGCCGTGGTCGGGCACGTCTGCCCAGGCAGGCACGATAAACCTCACGTACGCGAACTTCCCGCCTGCCACCACGTTCCCCTGCGTCCAGATGGAGCGATGGGTCAAAGAGGTGCAACAGCGCACCAAGGGGAAAGTGAAGGTCACCACCTTTCCCGGAGGCACCCTTCTTGAAGCCAAGAGTATGTTCGACGGAGTGATTGGCGGAGGCGCTGATATCGGCTGCCTTGCCACGGCATATCAGCCGGGCCGTTTCAAGGAGATCGAGGTGATGGACCTTCCCATCGGATTCCCCAACGCAGCGGTTGCCAGTGCGGTGATGTGGGATCTCTTCAAAAAATACAATCCCGAATCCCTTAAGAAGGTGAAAGTCCTGACTCTTTTTACCTGCGCGCCGGCTCAGATCCTGGGCAACAAGCCGATTAAAAACCTCGAGGATCTTGAAGGCGTGAAACTCAGAGCAGCCGGCACCGGAGTGGCGTGGATGAAGCTCCTGGGCGCCGCTCCGGTGGGGATGCCTCAGTCCGATGTTCCCGAAGCCCTCCAAAAGGGTGTTGTCCAGGGCAACGTGACGTCCATGGATGTGCTCAAGGACATGAAGTACGCAGAGTACTGTCCCAATGTCACTGTCTGCAATCTGTGGGTGGTGCCGTTCGCGGTGGTGATGAACAAGCGGAAGTGGGATGCGTTACCCGCGGACGTGAAGAAGGTCTTCGACGATCTGAGTAGAGAACAGGCCATCTGGACCGGGAAGTACGTTGACGGGCATGCCAAGGAGGCCATGGAGTGGTCCAAGAAAGAATACAAAGTCGATTTCATCACGCTCTCCCCTGACGAGAAGGCAAAATGGACCGCAAAAGCATCACCGCTTGTCGCCGGCTACGTGAAGAAGATGGAAGCAGCGAAACTGCCGGGCAAACAAATTGTCGAGGATGCCAAGAAGCTGACCGAGAAATACACCAAAGAGCTCAAGTAAAGGGGCTTTCCGTCCAAGTCCGGCCGAACGACCGATAGAGGACGAATTCACCCGTCCTCTGTCGGACCACGCAAAGCCGGTTATTTCTCACGGCCTCCCGTTCGGAACGGCGCATCGCCTCGGCTCAACAGAATGCCTTGAGCGCATACGTTGAGACTTGCAAGGGCGGCATCCGTGGTTCTGCACCTTCGCTCAGTGACGGGAGATGAGAAGAGTCCCAGTTATCGAAGCCATGGAGAATCGGAGAGTGTCACCGGCTCCGCCGATCCGAGGCGGCGATGCTCGGCTCAGGGCGATTCAGAACACACAATGAGAAAACACCGGGAGACTCTGTCACTGTTGTCGGAGGGCGTATGGAATTTCTAAAGCGACTCAACCAATGGTTGAGCGAGGTTTTTCTTTTCGTAGGCGGTATCGCTCTGGTCGTGATGACCGGCATATCCTGCCTCAACATGGGGCTTCGCATGCTGGGTGCTCCCATTGCGGGGGTTTACGATCTGGTCTGTTACCTGGGAGCCCTCGTTGCCGCGTTGCCGCTTGCCCATACACAGATCAAGAAGGGGCATGTCGCTGTGGACATCATCTCCGGTTACTTCCCCAAAACGGTGAGAGACGTTGCAGTGGGCATAAGCTATGTGCTGGGGGCCGTATTCTTTGGTTTGGCGGCATGGAAGCTGGCCGGCCTCGCAAGCATCCTGAGGGAATCCGGCGAGCTGTCCGAAACGCTTAAGATGCCCTTCTGGCCCTTCACCTATGCCGTGGCCGCGTCATGCGGACTCATGGTGCTGTGTCTCCTCGTGGATCTTCTTTGCATGTTTGAATCCCCCGGAGGTGATAAGAAATGACCGCGGGACTTCTCGGAATTTTCATACTGTTGTGCCTGATGTTCTTTCTGGAGATACCGGTGGGGCTTGCAATGGGCATCGTCGGGCTGGGCGGGCTCTGGTGTCTGCTCACTCCCGAAGCCGCGTTGTCCATGCTCGGCAACGAGATCTGGAACGTCTTCCCCAAGTACGGACTCACGGTCATACCCATGTTCATCCTCATGGGACAAGTCTGTTTCTACTCCGGGGTCAACAAGAACCTTTACGAAACCGCTCATACGTGGATGGGCCGAACCCGCGGCGGGTTGGCTATGGCAACGATCATGGCCTGTGCGGGGTTTGCGGCCATTTGCGGGTCCAACACGGCAACAGCCGCTACCATGACCGCCGTGGCCCTGCCTGAAATGAGAAAATACAAATACCGCTCCATCTTGAGCAGCTCCTCCATTGCCGTCGGGTCCACGCTGGGCGTTGTGATACCTCCCAGCGTGGTGCTGCTGGTTTACGGCATTTACACCGAGCAATCCATCGGCAAACTATTCTGGGGGAGTGCCTTACCGGGAGTGCTCCTGACCGTACTCTTTTGCATCACCGTGTACTTACTCTGCCTCTTTCGACCGGACTGGGGCCCCGGTGGAGAGAGAACCTCTCTGTGGCAGAAGATCAAGTCAATTCCCGGCGCGTTTGAGATGATCGTCCTGTTCACCTTGATTATGGTAGGCCTCTATTCCGGAACCTATACGCCTACGGAAGCCGGTGCCGCAGGGGCTTTCTTCGCTGTTGTGCTCGGCGTCGTCAGGCGTAAGCTCACCTTCAAGGGGTTCGTCGCATCCGTGATAGATACGCTCAAAATCTCGTGCATGATTATTTTGATCGTGGCAGGCGCGGTAATTATCGGGCGGTTCCTAACCATAAGCCGCATGCCGTTCGAGGTGGCGGATTACGTAGCGACCCTTCCGGTGCAACCTTGGGTGATCATCATAGCTATCCTGCTCATTTACATGCTCGCGGGAATGGTGATGGACGCTCTGGGGTTCCTTCTCGTGTCCATTCCCATTTTCTTTCCGGTCGTCACCAAGATGGGGTACGACCCCATATGGTTCGGGTGCATCCTCTGTATGGTCACCACGATGGGGGCAGTCACTCCTCCGGTCGGGATCTGCGCGTACGTGGTGGCCGGCATGGACAAGGAGATACCGCTGGGCACGGTCCTCAAGGGGGTCTGCTGGTTTCTGCCGGCCTACTGGATAGTCCTGCTTCTCATGCTCTTTTATCCCCAAGTAGCACTATTTCTTCCATCTTTTGTGAAATAGGGCATTCGAGCGGAGGTTTTACATGACGGATCTTGGCGTTCTCGCCGATAAAAGGATCCTCGCTGTGGACGACGAGGAGGACGTACTGGCCGTGATAGAGGAACAGCTTGGAGACTGCATCCTGATTACGGCTAAAAACTATGACGGCGCAAGAGAATTACTGGAAAAGGAAGTCTTCGATCTTGCCGTACTGGATATCATGGGGGTTCGAGGTTTCGATCTGCTGGAGATTGCGACGCGAAGGAAGATTCCTTCGGTCATGCTGACAGCTCATTCCTTGACGCCTGAGAGTCTGCAAAAAGCCATTGACAAGGGCGCCGTTTCCTTTCTTCCCAAAGAGGAGCTGGCCCGCCTGTCGGAGCTCATTGCCGAGATTCTGGACGAGGCGGCAAAAGGTCGAACGCACTGGCCGAAGCTCAAGTCACGACTCGGTTACCGATTCAAGGAATTGTGGGGAGACTTGTGGGAGCAGATACGGTTTCCGCGCGATCCCAACATCAGTTGGTAGGTGTCGCCCATCTGCGCGCCCGGTTCGGGTAAGCTGCGCAGGAGGTGTGTCTTGTCGATCCATAAGGAGAGAAATGTGACGAGGAAAATTCTATCATACATTTGCTGCGGAGTATTACTGTTTTGTTGCACATGTGCTTTTACGTACGCGGAGTCCAAAACACCTCTCCGCATAGGAGCCGTGCTTTCGCTGAAAGGCAGAAGCTCGGCCATCGGGAAGGCCAACAAGAGCACCATCCTCTTGGTGGAGCGACAAGTCAACCAGACAGGCGGAATTAACGGATATCCGCTTGAAATACTCATGGAAGACGATCAGACCCTGGCGGGCGCCGCGAAAGCTGCCGTGAAGAAGCTTATCGAGACGGACAAGGTCCTCGCTATAGTGGGGCCTTGCACGAGTGGGAGCAGCCTTGCAGTAAAAGCCATGTGCGAGAAGGCCGGAGTCCCGATGGTATCTTCTGCCGCGGCTCAGGCGATCGTTGAACCGGTAGAGGAATCGAAATTCATCTTTAAAACTCCGCAACGCGACTCGCACGCAGTGCTGAGAATACTTGAACAGATCAAGCAGATGGGCATAACCAAAATAGCCATCATCACCGAGGCCACCGCTTTCGGGAAACAAGGGAGAGAGCTTCTGAAGGAGCTTGCGCCCAAGTTCGGTATAGAGATAGCAGCGGACGAGACTTTCAGGCCCACTGCAACATCCATGGTGACTCAATTGCGGAAGATACAAAATAGTGGCGTGGGAGCCGTGATCAATTGGTCCGTGCTTCCTACTCAGACTGTAATTCCCAGAGAGATGAAGAAACTGGGAATAAACCTTCCTCTTTTTCATAGCCATGGTTTCGGCAGCCCAAAGAACCTCGAGCTATGCGGATCGGCCTGTGAGGGTGTCATGTTCCCGCAAGGGCGGCTGCCGGTTGCCGAGTTGTTGCCGGACGATCATTTCCACAAACTCGTGCTCATTGAGTACCGCCAAGCTTACCGAAGAGCCTTTAACCTAGATTTTGCAAGCTCCGTTTTTGCAAGAGATTCACAGGGTCGGCGTTTCAAACCGAACCCCCTTTTCCAGAAATGGTGCTACGCAGAGCTACGGTGGTGGCACGCAGCGGGTTGACTGTGGTCCCGGATAG
>JBGSJS010000144.1:0-38090 GCA_041741735.1 Desulfomonilaceae bacterium
CAGAAGAAACTCAAGGTGATAAACTCGACTGACGATGTGATGGAGATCGTGATTAGACAGGGCAAACGAGATCCGATGAATTTCTCAGCGATTTTATTGTACCACCCCTCTGGTGGTGAACCCATACGATTGCGGCGGTACAATGGGAGACATCAACACACGAATTTTCTTGATGGCGAACGATTTTGCGATTTCCATGTCCATATGGCTACAGAGAATTACCAAAGGGCTGGTCGTGACGCTGACGCCTATGCCAAGCCTACCGGTAGATTTCATGATCTTGACGGCGCGCTGCGATGTCTCTTGGAGGATTGTCAATTTGAAGGTTTTGAACGTCGGCAACGAGAATTATTCGACCTGGATTGAGGTTTAACATGGTAGATCTTTCTGTACCAGATATTTTTCGTCATGACATGAACGGAGCCATTGATCTAATCTTGGTTACCGAAAAGAGTTTCCGTGTGTCCACGCCCTTTCAGTTTGATGATGGGGACAATCTCTCTATAATTTTGAAACAAGAAAACGATGGCTGGGTTCTTTCTGATGAGGGGCACACGTATTTCCATCTGACTTATGACTTGGACGAGGATGAACTCCAGAAGGAGCCAAGGAAGTCTGTGATCGCTAAGACATTGAAAGCTTTTCAATTAATGGACCGCGAAGGGGAGCTTGTTTTAAAGTTGTCTAAAGATCAATATACTAGGGATCTATATTCATTTATTCATGCACTGCTCAGAATTATTGACGTAAAGTTTCTGTCTCGTGAACAGATACGTACAGCCTTTAGGTCAGAGTTCAAGGCGTTACTAGAAGGTCTCTCGAAGCCAGAGCATCGTACTTTTCAATGGTACGACCCTAAACTTGATCCCGACCAAAGTTATCCCGTGGACTGTCGAATTAACGGAAATGGCAAACCATTCTTTATTTTTGCACTCAAGAATGATTACCAGACAAGCGTGGCCACGATTACACTTCATCAATTTGAAAAATGGCAGGTAGGCTTTAAAGGAATTGGAATCTTTGAAAATCAGCAAATGATTGGACGCAAGGTTCTTGCGAGATTTACCGATATTTGCGATCGTCAATTCCCAAATATTACTTCAGCCAGGAAGAGATTACCTAAGGTCGTCGCGTAATCTGTTCACACAAAGACACTCAGCCTTTGCGCCATCTTTTCTTCGCCGCCTTCCGGGCAATCTCGGATCTTTCTTCCGGGGTGAGCTTCGCTGCTCGGGCCTTCCCCCCTCTTAACCCCCCCAGTCTACCTAGTTCCACCGCAGCCGCGTTCTTTTCAGGTTCGTCAGGGAGTGCCTTGGGCTGTTCTTCTCCTGTGGTCTCTTCCATGATGGCAAAAGCCAGCTCGTTGAGGTCCTTGGGCCTTTTCTTCTTTTTGGATTCTTGATCGCTCATGCATCCATTATGCCTATGACGGACGAAGAATTCAAGAGCAAGAAAATTCAAACTGACCCACTACCCGTGACCCCTTCTTCGGCAACCCCAACCGGAAGCTACCAAGCCGGAAGGGCCGGTCGAAGAGAGTTGACGGACGTTCTTAGCTTGTAGCGGTCCGAACGTAACGGTCAGACAGAGGGTAATTATGACAAAAAAAGACAAAGAGCTCATCGGATTCTTTCTCCTAGCGACCTTCGCACTACTAGACGCGGTGGCGTTTGAGTTGATAAAAGGAACCGCTACTAAGGGTGTAATCATGATTGTTCTTGGTCTTCTGGCAATATCATTCTTGACAATTGGCTCTGTCAAAAGCCTCGTCCAGAAGGAATGGGGTGCCGCATTGGTGTTTGCCGCATTGGCGGGCATATTCGTGCGTCTATTGTGGACGGACTGGTTAAATTGCCCTTGGGACCAATTACCACAGGAAATCGACATGATCGTCAACTTTTATAAATCACTGTGGATAGAATTCGATTCGGCTGGAATCAACCATTTTTTGACCAAGGGGGCTGGTAATTGAGAACTACCAAGTCAACTGAAGAGGCCAGCAGATGGCCGTCGACCTAAAAAGAAAAGGGAAAAGAAAAGGGGTCGAAAGAAAAGGGAAAGAAAAGGGGTCGAGTCTACTCTTGGCTCATGCGAGCATCGGGAAAGAAAAGGGGTCGAGTCTACTCTTGGCTCATGCGAGCATCGTGAGAGAGGCGTTACATGTCACGGCAGTTCGGGCCGGACATTGCTCCGGCGTGAGCAGCTTGTTTCATCTCATGAGCCCAAGGTTGGCGAACCACGTAAAGTGGTCAGGTCTACTTTTGACTCATATTGGGCAGGGTGCGGCCGGTCTACTGAAGGGATAAGGTCCTTTCTCTTCCGACCGGTCAGGGGATTGGGGGACGGAGGGAAAGAGAGAGACGGGGCGATTCTTTTTCCGGTCCGCTATACGGGGAGGGAGAGCTTCCCCCCGTCAACGGAGGGATCAGAGGGAGGTATTGTGAAAAGGGGTCAAGTCTACTCTTGACTCAAACAGGACATGGTGATAGAGTCATTGCATCTTACAGCAGTCCGGACCGGCGACGATCTTGAACTAACCATCCGCGACACCACGGACAAGCTTATCGTTCAAAATTGGTTCCACGGCGAATCCGCCGAGTACCAGGTGGAGCGCATCCAATTCGGGGACGGGACGATCCGGGATGTGGATACGATCGAGCAAACGGTCCTGCAGGGGACTCCCGGCGATGACACCTTGATCGGTTATGCCGGGGCCGACACGATCCTCGGCGCTGAGGGCGACGACACCCTGCTGGGCTGCTCCGGAGACGACGTGCTGGATGGCGATGCAGGACAGGACACGCTCTATGGAGGCGGCCCCGATATCTAGGAAACGCAGACAGAGAAGGTTGTACACTTACATATCGACGACTCTTGACCAACACCATGTTGAGAGTAGGCAAAAGAACAGGCTGTTTAGATGACCTGGAGATTCTTCATGAAAACTCGACCCATTTATAGGATAAGAATGGCATGGCTGGCGGTGGGCCTGGGACTGTCCCTTGTCGTTGCGTCCGCTGTCTTGGCTCAACAGGAAGAGTGGAATGAGCTTAACCAGCAGACGGTGAAGCTTTACCTGCAAGGGAAATCCGCGGAAGGCATTTCCATCGGTCAACGCGCGCTTGAACTTGGTGAGAAGATCTTCGGCCCGAACCATGTCAATGTTGCGAAGTCGCTGGACAACCTTGCGCGGCTGTATTCTAAACAACATAAGTATTCTGAAGCTGAGCCGCTGTTCAAGCGCTCCCTGGCGATAAAAGAGAAAACCTTGGGGCCGGAGCACCCGGATGTGGCGAACTCTCTAGACGACCTCGCTACACTTTATTCTGCCCAGGATAAGCCTGCCGAAGCTGAGCCGCTGTTCAAGCGCTTGCTGGCAATGAGGGAGAAGGCGCTGGGTTCGGAGCATTCGGATGTTGGCGAATTGCTGGAAATGCTTGGGCTTGTGTACGGTTCCCAGGGGAGGTATGCCGAGGCTGAGCCGCTCTTCAAGCGTTCTCTTGCCATAAGCGAGAAAACACGAGGTCCGAAGCACCCGGATGTTGGCCGATTGCTGAACTTTCTTGCAAGGGTGTATAGAAGGACGGGAAAGGCACAGGAAGCCTCCCGGTTGGAGAATCGTGCAAGAGGGATCAAATCCCAGTCAGACCCTCGTTGAAGCGAATCCGGCACGTTTACTCTTGTGAACTCACAAGAGAGTTCAGTTGGCAGAATTCGAAACTTCTCAAACACTTCAGGACTCTCTCCCGAAGTTTCTGAGACGTCACCTTCATTCCTACACATCGCGTATGAAAAAGAAAAGGGTTCACGTCTACTCTTAACTCAAACCGGACATGGTAATAACGTCTTTGCATCTTGAAGCAGTCCGGACCGGTGACGACACTTTGATCGGTTACGCGGAGGCCGACACCATCAACGGTCTCGCGGGAAATGACACGATCCTCGGCAATGCAGGGGACGATACCATCGACGGTGGAGCCGGAGACGACCGTCTGAATGGCTGCCAATCAGCACATGAGTGCGTACGACGGCAGGCTCAAGCGCTTGTTTAGGATTTGTCCGAAATGGCCCTGTCGTTTGTCCGGTTCCGCTACGGCGACTACAAATCCTTCCGGCGGCGGGTCTCTGAGAGGGGATGTGGCACACCTGTGAGATCGAATCCGGTGAAGCGGAGCCGTCCGTTGCGGCACGCGTCGATGCATCGACCGCAATTGGTGCAGAGAAGATTTCCCGCTTCCCTGAAGGGCTGCAGGCCCATGGGACAGGCTGAGGAGCAGTTGTTGTCCGGGCAGCAGGGCGCTTTGAGATTGGTCCTGTCAGCAGTGACTCCGAGGGTAAACCGCGTCCGCAAAAGAGAGACTACGGCCCCTGTCGGACAGAAGAGCCTGCACCAGAAGCGCGGAAGAAGAGAGACCTCCAGCAAGAGCAGCACGGCTATGAAAGCAAACTCTACGGACAGGTGCCGTTCTTTCACCAGAATCATGGCCTCGGTGCTGATGATTCCCGGCGCATTGATGTAATTGAGGACGGGAATCCCCAGAGCACCTGCCATCACGCAACCTGCCAACAACAGCCCGAACCTCGACGAGTTGGCCGTTACCGATTTGCAGAAATCAGCGGGCTCCCTCGGCGGACGACGCAACAACTTCCTCTGAAACAGAGACCTCACCCGAGCTGCTCCGTCCGCGAGCAGATGGTACGGGCACATCCATCCGCACCATACCCGACCGAAGACCAACGCGAGGAGTACGGGCAGCAATGCCGCTGACAATATGGGAGCCGCCAAGGTACTCGACGCAAAGACAGCCTGGACGATAGCCGAGGGATCGGCCACGCCGAGACCGCCGAAGTTGATGGAGTAGAACGTCCCGGTGATCGCATAGATTTCGTACAGGTTGAGTATCGGCACGACGAACATGAGTGCAAACACGGCGATTTGAACTGCTCTCCGATACGGCCTGTACATCACTCCCAACCCTCTATGGATTTCTCGATCTCGTAGGGATATTTGAAGGTCGGCTTGTCGGTCGTTCCCTCGATGCGGGATTTCCGGTCAAGAAGCTCTTCGCCTTTCAAAGCTCCCGGAGCGCCCCTCTTTCCCGAGGAGACCGCTTTTTCGTAATGCTTGCGGGCATTCTGTGAATAGAATCCGGCCAGATCCTGCCGCCCCATACCTGTGGGTACAACATTCACCGCGCGCCGGGGCCTTGTGGGACATCGCTCCACGCAGATTCCACATCCCACACACCCGTCCAGAATCACCGGGAAGAGGTTGTCTTTGAGGCCGATCGCCTTGTCCGGCATCGGGCACACATTGTAACAGGTGTTGCAGAGAGCTCCGATTTTGGAGCCCGCGTTCCGTGGGAGCTTGTCGTAGGCCAGAAAGAGATGACTGTAGCACATGGAGGGATCGATTCGGGCCTTGCCCATGGCTGTCTTTTCCGGATCGTGAAGCTTGGAGTCCAGGGCTCCGGTGGGACACAGCCTGCAGCAGGCCATGCACAGATAGCAGGCCTTTTGCTCGGGATGCACGTAGGGCGTCCCGATGGCGGCTCCAAAGCCCTCCCGCTTGATGGAGCCGTACGGGCAAACCTCCACGCACCGACTGCAGCGGATGCAGAGCGCCATGAAGAGTTTTTCCGGGACCGCACCCGGCGGCCGGAGGAGATTCTCTTTGTAATGCTGAACGAACGGGTTCTCCCCGCGGACGAAAACCCGCTTCAGGAATTCCTTTACTGAGCTCACCTCACCCTTTTACCTTATGCTTCCGACCTTTCGGATGTAGTGGAATCGTCCCCACCGACCTGCTCCTCGGCGGTAGTCTCGGCGGCTGCCATCTTCTCCACTTCGTCTTCAAAATTCACGTAGATGTGGGCAATCTCCAGGATCTCGGGGATTTCGGCTCTCAGATACCGGCACAGGCTTTCCAGCGCCTCGTGATCTTCAGCTTCCAGATTGACCACAAGCTCTTTTCCCGACTCGGACATGACCTGAAAGGTCACGCCGGGGAATCGCCCGATCTTTTCCAGTACCGCTTCGCTTGTATCAGGCGCTATGAACAGGGCGCTGCCGGTAATAATCATAGGGGGCCACCTCTGTGCAGCCGCGGTTTTTTCCTATGAATAGGCATGCCGATTGTGCCGTTTCCTAAATCAGGCCACGTATTGCGGATGCCCGGTTTCGATTGACCGGACCGGTCGTCCATACAGACCCCCTTCTGATCCCAATATCGGTGACTTAAGCCGTTGCACCCCAGTCATGAACCAATCACCGTCATTCCGGCGAAGGCCGGAATCCAGGCTTCTTGAGCACTCTTGGACCCCGGCTTTCGCTCGGGGTGACGACGCTCCGGACTGAGCGTCTTGTTAAGTCACCGACATTGAGGGCCGGGGAGGGGTTTGTGGATTCGTCACCGTATTTGCGCCATCGTGTCCTGAGGAGCTACGGACCGAAAAAACCCCGCCACGTGCATGAATGAGACACGAAAACCCCGATCTCCCGTTGCTACGCGTAAACAGCAGCGCCTCGCCGATCCGCCCTGTGTTCCGACACTTACGAAATCTTTATGGGAAATGGAGCATCCACATTGGATATCACCGTCATATCCGCCACATCCTTGGGATCTCCCACCCGTTCAATCTTCACCGCGCATATCTTGAACTCCGGCTGAAAGGAACCCTGGTCGAACGCGTCGATGGTGACCCTGTTCACCATCCGGTCCCATTTCTGGTCGAACCATGGAATGAAGAGAATTCCCGGAAGGGACGTCTTCACCACCCGTGCCGGTAGAATATTGAAACCCCGGCGGCTGATTACCTTCACCATGTCGCCGTTCTTGATGCCGTACGCCTGCGCGTCCTTGGGATGCACCTCCACGTATGCATTGGGCTGCGACCGGGCAATCTCCGGTACACGCATGGTCATGGTGCCCGTATGCCACTGCTCGATGACCCGTCCCGTGGTGAGGAAGAACGGGTATTCCTTGTCGGGGGGCTCTTCGGCTCCTTTGTAGGGACGGAGGAAAACGTTGGCCTTCCCCTCGTGCTTGTGGTCCCCGTAGAAGTAGATCAGCGCCTGAGGCGGCACCTTTACAATCTCGGGCATGTTCATGAGCGGGTCGTTGCCCCGAACGTAGCGCCGGGAGGTGCCCGCGCTCTGAACCGTCGGACACGGCCATTGAAAGCCGGCCTCGGATTTGAGCAATCGATCGTACGTGATGCCGTAGAGAGTGTGCTCGGTCATCTTGACGCATTCTCGATAATCGTCCCACGCCATCCTGTAGGCTACGGCGGGATCGTCCTGGTTCCACGGAATGAGCTTTTCCAGCCCCATACGCTTGGCGATTTGAGCCGCAATCCACACGTCGGGCTTGGCCTCCCCCGGAGGATTGACGCATTTGCTCGTAAGCTGGCTGCGGCGCTCCGAGCAGCCGTACACCCCACCTTTTTCATAAATGAACGCGGCAGGAAGGATGACGTCCGCCAATTGGGTCGTGCGGCTCGGGAAGATGTCCAGCACCACGAGAAAGGCATCCTTCATCCCCTTGAGATACTTGTGACAGTTGGGGAGCGATTGTGCGGGATTGGTCGTGCAAACGAGCATTCCCTTGAGGGGCTTGGCCTTGTCCGCTTCGGACCCGAGCTTGTCGAACATCTTCATGGTGTGGAAGCCCGGCTTCGGATCGATGCTCCCCGCGGGAATTTTCCACGCCTTCTCCACCTGCTCCCTGACTTTCGGGTTGGCCACCGGTCTCGTTCCCGGCAAGAGATGGCAGAGAGACCCGGTCTCCCTGACCCCGCCGCACGCGTTGGGCTGGCCGGTGAGAGAGAAGGAGTCGGCGCCTTCCTTGCAGATGTTCCCGCTGATGAGATGGAGGTTATGTACGAGGTTGTTCGCCCAGACTCCTCTGGTTCGTTGATTGAGGCCCATGGTCCAGAGGCTCATGGTGGGGCCGTGGGTCCCGAAGAGTCGCGCAGCCTCCCTTATGTTGCCTGCCGGACATCTGGTGAGCTTCTCCACCACTTCGGGCGTAAACTGTTGGAGAAACTCCGAGTACGCCCGATAATCCACGTCCTGCTTGCCGGTGGTGAACCGGCATAGGTTGTCGATGTACCACTTGTCCACCCAGTTGTTGTTCACGATCTCCCGGGCCATACAATGGAAGACGGCCAGATCCGTTCCCGGGTCTGCGGGGAGCCAGACGTCGGCCACTCGAGCGGTGGCGGTGAGTCTCGGCTCGCAGACGATCACCTTCACGTTGTCGGGATCCGCGAGCTTCCTCCGTGCGACTCGACGGAAGATAATAGGATGGCATTCGGACATGTTGGAGCCGACGAGGAAGAAGGTCCTGGCCTTTTCAATGTCTCCGTAGGAGCCGGCAGGCTCGTCGGTACCGAACGTCGTAACGTAGCCGCCCACCGCGGAGGCCATGCAAAGACGGGGGTTCCCTTCGACCATGTTCGAGCGGAACCCGCCCTTCCAGAGCTTGTTGAACGTGTAACTCTCCTCGGTCATGGCCTGACCGGAGCCATAGTACGCGACGGAGTCCTTCCCGTGCTTCTGCTGAAGATCCTTGAACTTGGCGGTCACCTTGTCGAGGGCTTCGTCCCAGGATACCCGTTTGAACTTGCCGTCGGCCTGGCGAATCAGAGGGTATTTCAGCCGGTCGGGATGGTACATGCTCATGTACCCCTTGAAACCCTTGACGCAGAGGAAACCGAAATTGGTTTGCGCATCGGGATTCCCCCTCACGCCGACCGCTTTACCCCCGCGAACTCCCACGTACACTCCGCATCCGGTGCCACAGAAACGGCAGGTGCCTTTCACCCATCTGTCTACTTCGATCCGATCGTCCGATGCGTCGGCATGCCGTGCGAACGGTATATTCAAAGCGCCGGCTGCAAATGCGGCTGCCGACAGCTTTATCATCTCTCTTCGAGTCATGCTCATAACGTCCTCCACAAATCGGCTGGAAAGTCTGAGGGGATTAGAATCCGGGTACGTTGAAGCGCTTTTCCCTGCCGGGAGAGAATTTCTCGTAGGCCTGGATCTTGTGAACGGTAAACCAGTGACCCTTGTGGCAGAAGGAGCAGTTGGTCACCAGCGCCTTGGGCGGCATGTTCTTCACCTGTTTCGAGTGACAGCCCATGCACACCACCTTGTCCGGCCTGGCCCGATAATTGTTCACGTCCCCGTGGCATATGCCGCATTTCACATTGTTGATGCCGTGCTTGGAGCCCAGCCATTCCTTATAGCTGACCGGCGTCTCTTTCTTGTGACAGTCCATGCAATTCTGCTTCCCGAACTGAACACGGTGGCAGTCGGGCACTTCACCAGGAATCAGAGGGGGTGCCACGAACTTCTGCCACTGAGGATCAAGAGACGCTTTCGGTGGACTCTTCGGGCAATCGGGGCAGTCTTTGTCGGCTGACGCAGCCCACGCGAGCCCCCCAAGGGCGACCGAAAGGACCAGAAAAAAGTAGACCGCCTTTTTCATCTCAGCTTCTCCTCCTTCGTCCTCAAAGGCCCCGTTCGGATATCTCCCTCAAACCGGTACATCTCTTTGAGGAGCGCATCACAGGTTATTTTCGTGCTCGCAATGCTTTGACCAGTGCAGGTACCGCAGGCCCTCCTATGGCTTCAAGGGTTTCTCCGGCAAGCTGTGCGGTCTCGGGTGCCCCCGTCGTAAGTAAGCCGAGAAGGGGCTCCACAGCAGGGGCTCCGATCTCCGCCAGGGCCGCCGACGCAGCGCGGGCCGTATCATTTGGCCCTTTCTTGAGGACTGCGATGAGATCGGGTACGGCCGAGGCTCCCATCCTTCCGAACGTTTCCGCCGCCGCGGACCGTACCGCCGGGTTCTTGTCCGACAGGGCCTTGACCAGTCGGGGGAAAGCTTCTTTACCCATGCGAACCAGGGCCAGTATGACGGCGTCTCTCACCTTCTTGTTCGGGTCGCCCAACGTGCCTACCAGTGCGGGGACGGCTTTCCCCTCGCTTTCCCCTATGCTGAACAGGGCGAGAGCGGCTGCCTCGCGAATCATGGGGTCCTTGTCCTTGAGGGCCTCGGCAATGACGGGAACGGCAGGAGCCGACTCCGCGCCCAGCTCGGAAAGGGCTTCTATGACGGTAAGACGCACCATCTCGTTGGGATGTCTGATAGCCTTGGCGAGAGCCGGGATTGCCTCCTTGGCATCGAGCCCTTTATCCTTGAGGCTCATGGCCGCTTGTACGGCTACGCCGACATTGGAGCTCTCCAACCCTTGCACGAGGCTCTTGACGTCAGGGGCCGGTGCGGCCTTCTCGGCAGCCATAACGCCTCCCGCGAGGCACACGACCAGTCCCGTCAGGAATGCCGCCTGCCCTACTCTTCCCGCCGGCCAACGTCTTCCAGTGCTATGCCCCATGCTCATGACCTACGCTCCTTCGGCGCCATCATGCAGTTGCCCGGCCCCGCTTGGTAAATTCCCCGGTTTCGATGGGAATGATGAGTTTGAGCAGGACGGTCAGGATCAGCAGCCCTATGGACCAGATTCCCACGGAGACGAGAATCTCCCTCGCGGTGGGGGCGTACTCCCAAACCTCACCCAAGGGTGCCGGAATGAACCCCGGGATAATCAGTCCCATGCCCTTTTCGATCCAAATTCCCACCACGATCAGCACGCACCCAAGATTGAGCGTCGCAAAATTCTTCCGGGTTGCCGGGATCAGAAAGATGATGAAAGCCACCACGTTGAAGGCAAACGCGGTCCAGATCCAGGGCACCAATCGGCCCTTACCGTGAAGACCTAGGTACAGGTACTCGAGCGGCGAGAGGTGATGAGTGTCCGAATAGAGCTCCTTGAAGAACTCCGCGCCGAGGAGGAAGAGGTTTATGGCCATTGCCACGGCAATCATCTCGGCCAGCTTGAAGAGCGCCTCGTCTTTTACGTGAAATTTTGTGTACTTCCGAACAATTTGAAAGAGCAGGATGATAAGGCCCGGTCCCGAGCAAAATGCCGACGCAAGGAAGCGAGGAGCCAAAATGGAAGCGTTCCAGAAGGGCCGAGCGGCGAGACCGTTGTAGATGAACGCGGTCACGGTGTGAATGCTTATCGCCCAAGGAATGGAAAGAAGGATGAACGGCGCTATGAATCGCATATTGACCGGTTTATCATTGTAGGCTTTCCAAAGAATATAGCCCGGAATGAAGATGTTGAGGAACAGATAGCCGTTCAAGACCACGATGTCCCAGCCCAGCATCGATTTCGGGAGATTGAGTATCCCCAGTCCGGGGATGAGGTGCCACGCCCGATCGGGCCGCCCCAGGTCCGCGGTCACGAACATCAGACACATCAGCAGTGCGCTTACGGCCAAGGCTTCACCGACGATCACGATCTCCTTGATGGGCCCGAAGTCGTAGAGGTATGCGGGGATCACGAGGAGCACCGCCGCGGCGGCCACCCCGACGAGAAAGGTGAAATTGCCTATGTAAAGGCCCCAGGAGACGTAACTGGTCATACCGGTAACGATGAGGCCGAGCTCCAACTGCTTCGCGTAGGTCATGATGCCGACCCCTGCCAAAGCCAACAAGAGCAATACCCAAACGTAATATAACGGGGAACCGGTGACGAGCCGTCTGCCGGCTTCCACGATGAATCCGGATCTCTCCATGACGTGCCTCACCTATCAGGTTGCGAAGAAGTAATAGAATTTCGGTTGGGTGTTCAGCTCCTCCTTGAGCCTGAAGACCCTCTTGGTTTGGATGATCCGACTTATCTCGCTGTTCGGGTCCAGGAGGTTCCCGAACTTTCGGGCACCCACCGGGCAAACCTCGACGCATACGGGGTACAGGCCCTTCCGCACGCGCTGAATGCAAAAAGTGCATTTCTCCACGACATTGCGCATGCGCGGTCGGTTGCCGAGATAGTGAGTCTTGGGATTTGCCTTGTCCTTGGGGATCACCGGCTCTTTGAAATTGAACCAGCGTCCCATGTACGGACACGCGGCCATGCAATACCGGCAACCGATGCACCAGTTGTAGTCCACCACCACGATGCCGTCGGGCTCGGTCCAGGTAGCCTGCACCGGGCACACCTTGGTGCAGGGAGGATTGGCGCAGTGCTGGCACTGTATGGGCATGTAGTAGTGGCCCTTTTCAGGGACCTCTTCGGGATCGTAGTAGATGGTGGATTCTTCCATGTTCATGTTGCCGTCCTTGAATCGAAGGACGCGTATGTACTGAATTTGTGGATCTCTCGACTGGTTGTTCTCGTCCACGCACGCGTAGACGCACCTCCTGCAACCGATGCAGCGCTGAATGTCCAATCCGTACCCGAAGAGGGTGTGGTCGATGGGCCCTTCGGTCCCCACAACGAAATCCTTGCCGTACTTCTGCTTGTACTCATCACGAAGTCGTTGGACTGTCTCTTCGATCTCCTTCTTGGACATTCGCCGGAAGTTGTTCTGGAAGAACTCCTGCCACGAGCACGACCCGACCGCCAACATTCCCAGGACGCTTGCAGCCCCCTGGAGAAACGTCCTCCGGTCGGGAAGGACCGTTCTGTCCCGCCCGGCTCCGGATTCCGCGACGTCGCTCGGCTCGCGGCCCTGCCCTTCCCGAGACAACGGATCCTTGTTCGTATTGTGATGGTCACTCATGGGTATCAACCTTTAATGTCGGGCTTGCGTCTGCTTGGGAGTCCAGGGTTTCTTGGGAGGCGGCATCGGCTCGATGGGTTTGAACTTCGGTGAGTGCGGGTCATGACAGTTAATGCACAGGTAGTAGGTCTTGCGACCGTTCCACGATCCGACCCTCTTGCCGTGAATCCCGTTTCGCCAGTCTCGGTATTTGGTCCCGTGGCACTTGCCGCAGAGGAGGTACGAATGCTCAAAGGTAATCGGCTTCCCGTCGCTTAAAGGAAGCAGGTTGTTCCGGTTGGTCGGATGGTGACAATCCAGACACCACACCCGTGTGCCGCCATGGTTCAGCTTGACGTTCCTGTGAACCAGAAGGGCTTCCCGTCGTTTGAAATTGACGGGAAAATCCTTCTCTGGACCGTGGCAGGCACGACAGGGCGTGATCGTCTTGGGCAGGGGTTTGAAGGGGACCGGAAACTCCCGGCCGGTTTCCGGAACCTCTTCCTGCGCAGTCGTATCCGCATCCGACTGATCCCGGAATTGGGCTTGGACCGTATCCGTCCGGAAGACCGGGTATAACCCGATCGTTCCCAGCGCCAGGGCCAGGAGCGCTACTTTGAGGATTCCGCTGGTGCCTTTCATGTATTCGCCCTTGTCTGTGAGTTCCGAGCGCCGGTCGTCCTACTTGGCTTCTTTTCCGCCGTACCTCTGGTGGTAGAATTGCTCGAGCTTCTTGAGCTCGTCCTTGCTCATGCCTTCCTTGTACCAGCGGTGAGCCGGGTCCTTGAAGACGTACTCGTTGAGGATCGGCGCGGCAGCCTCCTTACCGCCCATGATCTTTTCCACTTCCGGCAGGAAGTTGACATAGAAGTGCTTGGCCACCTCGTACATGCCGTGCCACCACGCATAGTCGGGGCCCATCATGGAAGCGCCGTGACGGGCTCTGCGGCCTTCGTGATGCCAAAGCTCCCAGTAGATCCAGTCGAGCTTGTCGTCAAAATCGGCTTTGGAGATCTTACCCATGTCCATCAGCTTCTTGCGGATGTTGGTGGCCGGAATGGCGAACTTGTTGTTGTACGTATCGACCAGGTCGTCAAACTGAGTGTAGAAGCCGTCCACCATGAAGTCACCGTGACACTGGCGACATACGTCCTTCATGGCCGCCCGCCGGTCCTTCCACTTGGTGAGCTTCTTGGATATCGGAGGTCTGAGAGTCCAGGAAATCCGAGCCCCCACCTCATGAGTAGCAGGCTGATTGGGGGTGGCGCTGATGTGGCACGTTGCGCAGGTGGCTGCGTCCTGATAGTCCACGCCGACCACCCAGTCGCCTCTGTCCATGTTCAGCTTGTCTCTGAACGCCTGGTAGAGAATTCCGTGCTTGGACTCGTTGTACACTTCGATCTGAGGATGGTCCGGTCCAAGGTGGCACTTGCCGCACGCATCGGGCCTGCGGGCCTGCTCCTTGGAAAAGCGGTGCCGCGTATGACATGCGGAACAGCTCCCCTTGCTCCCGTCCGGGTTGATGCGCCCGATCCCCGTATTGGGCCAGGTGCTGGGATCGAGCCTGCCGTTCTTGAGCACCTTGATGTTGGAGCCGTGGCACTGGCGGCAGCCTGTAGCAACACACGCGGGACCGCCGACCACCGTTCCCAGGTAATTGTCCAGGGAGTTGAGAATGTCGGCCGCTTTGGCATGGTGCGAGGGCTGCTGCTGGTCGAACTGCTCCTTGTGGCAGCGGGCGCAGTCCTTCGGACTGACGACGGTGGCGATCCAGAAGCCCCGGTGATCGTAACCGTCGGGGTCTCCCGGTTTCTTGTCCGTTTTCTTTTCGGCCTTGTGACAGTCGTAGCAGTTGACTCCGGCCTGTCCCATTTTACCCAGTCTCCACATCTTGTACAGGCCCGGCGTCTTCAATTCGTGACACTTGATACAGACCTGCCCCTCCGGTGACCCGTAAAGCTTCGGGTCAACTTTCACGGCAGCAAGCGCCGGCAACGAACAGACGACGATCGCCAGTGCCACCAGGATGAGAATTCTTCTCATGGTTCCACTCCCTGTATCTTGATAATGCTATGGAAAACATGAATGAGAGCGGCATCGGGCTACGCCGCTGAAAGACCCTCCCGGCGGCACTCCGCGTGCTCGTCGCCGTCCCGCCGCAGTCGGGTGCCCCGGTCTCCCAAAGATTGATTGTATTGTGACACAGCGTGATGTAACAATGGTGTAAAAGGGTGTAAAGAACCTGTAAACTTCTTGTGCATCACCGCTCGTCCCTCCAGGATGGTAACGTGCAGCGGCCGGTTCCTGCTCCGTCTCATCGGAGCCGGACACGTTTGAAAGCTCATAGCATTGCAACCCGACCGGTGATGCGCATCCGGAGCAGCGGGACCATGAATACCGAGAATTCTCGTACCATGCTGAGCCGTCTGAGACTATTCTTTGCAGAGAGAATCTCTTTCAAGTTTCTCTTCATATCCGCCGCCGCCATCGTCGGAGTCTTTTTCCTCGTATTTGTCTGGTTCTCCCGTCAGCAGGAAGATCACATCATGGAGCAGGTGGAGAAGCAGGCGATCATCCTCTACAAGCAAATTGTTCTTACCCGTCAATGGGTTGCCGATCAAAATTGCGTGCTCATCCCCGACAGCCCGGAAATAAGGCCCAACCCTTTCATGGAAAAGCCGGTGATTCACAGCACCGAGGGAGAAACGTTCGTAAAGATCAGCCCTTCGATCCTGACAAAGCTTCTTTCAGAACGGGCACTCAAGAGCGGCCTCTATTTCTTCAAGCTTACCAACACCAACAGGCTTAACGAGACTAACGCCCCGGACGCGTTTGAGCTCCGGGCCATCGAACGCTTCCGTTCGTCTCCGTCGCCGTCCAAGGGGATTTTCAGCAGAGAAAGTGTGGGCGGACGGCACGTGCTCCGCTACGTTGCGCCTGTATTCGTGAACGAGAGCTGCGTTCAGTGCCATATGGCACAAGGATATAGGCCCGGAGACGTGGGGGGATGTCTCAGCGTCTTCATTCCCATGGACGAAGCCAATGCCGCTATCGGCAGAAACAAGGCCATACTCCTGGGAGGCGGTTTCGGCATGGCGGGGACTCTCGTGCTCGTGCTCTTCGTCTCCACCCGATCCCTGGTCTTCAAGAGGATTCGTGACATAAAAGGAGCGATGAGCCGTCTGAATCTGCGTGAATCAGGCGAGCTTCCCATCGATCCGGGAGACGAGCTGAAAGAAATTGCGGACTTCTGTTACATCCTTGACGAAAAGCTCAAAAGTCAGCACCAGGAGCTTGAAAGACGTATTGCAGAAGCCACGCGAGACCTCTCCTCGGCAAACCGGGATCTGGAAACAGCCAACACGGAATTGGAACGCCTCAACAAGGCAAAGCTGGACTTCTTCTCGGACATTTCCCACGAATTGCGTACCCCCCTCACCTCCATCAAAGGAGCCGCGGATATCCTCGCGAGGAAATCGTCGTGTGAAAATCCGGAATACCTCGACATCATCGTCCGGAATACCGACCATCTGATCAAATCGGTGGTGGACTTCCTCGACTACTCCAAGCTGGAAGCCGACCAGCTTGAACTGACTCTGGAACGTACATCCGTCAGACAGATAGCCCAGGAGGCGATCCAGTCGCAGAGAACCGCGGCAGCCAGGAAATCGGTGGCCATAACCCTGGAAGCGGGGGGAGACCAGGCTCTGATGATGGACAGGCAACGCATCTACCAAGTGTTCATGAATCTCCTCTCCAACGCAGTGAGATTCTCTCCCGAGGGAGAAAGCGTCAGCGTGGAAATAGCCGTTCTCGACGGTTCGGCAGTGTTGGCCTCTGTGGAAGATCGGGGGCCGGGTATTGAAGCCGAGCATCATGAGGCCATATTCAGAAAATTCTATCAGGTTCCTCATAACGGCGGTCGCAAGATTCACAAAGGCTCGTCGGGCATAGGACTGGCCATCTGTAAGGGACTGGTGGAGGCCCACGGCGGAGATATCTGGGTTGAGAGCGAAGTCGGCAAGGGAAGCCGTTTCAGGTTCCTGCTTCCCAAACGATCCTGAGAGGAGCAACATGCCCACGGAACGTGTTCTCGTTGTGGACGACGACGAAGATATCCTAAAGATACTCAGGGACAATCTCGAGCTGGATGGATACGGAGTGGTAACGGTCACCACGGGAAGGGGGGCTCTCGGCTCTTTCGAGCGACAGCAGCTCGATCTCATCGTGCTGGACCTCGCCCTGCCGGACGTGGACGGGATCCAGGTGTGCCGACTCATAAGAGAGAAATCCGACATTCCCATTATCATGCTGACGGCCCGGGACAGGGTTCCCGAGAAGGTGCTCGGCCTGGAGAGCGGGGCGGACGATTATCTCGTCAAGCCTTTCGATTATCTGGAGCTTGCCGCACGGATTAAAGCGTGCTTAAGGAGGAGGAGGCCCTTGTCGGAGGGCCCCGAGGTCCTGGAAGTCGGAGAGATCAAGATTGACGTTGCCAAGAACAGCGTGTGGAAGAATGGAGGCCGTATCTCTCTGACGCAGAGGGAGTTCGCCCTCCTCCTCTTGCTGGCCCGCAACGCCGGGAATGTCATGAACCGAGTGACCATACGCCAAACCCTGTGGCCAGCGGGGGACCTGTACCGGGACAGTCGGGCCATTGACGTGCACATCCAACACCTTCGCTGCAAACTGGAGGAGAATCCGGCTCAACCCCGATACATCGTGACGGTTCAAGGAGTGGGGTACGTGATGTCGGTTCCAGAGGCCGAGAATGACATGGCATCTGTTGCCCCGCGGCAATAAAAGCAGGTCCCGGTTCCTGTCCGCCTGTTGAATCTGCGAGCCGGGGGTGGTATGCAGCTCTTCATGGGTTGGGCAACCAAGGACTCTTTGACCGAAGCGGAAATCCGCGACGGTCTTCAAACGGTAATAAAGGACTCCATTGCGAGCCAAATGGTGATCGGGTTGACCACCGGCGCGTTCCTGGTCGCGTTCGCACTTCAGTTGGGAGCCTCCAACACCGTGGTGGGACTTCTCGCTGCAGTCCCACCCCTCGTGCAACTGGTTCAAATTCCGACGGTTTACCTGATCGAACGGATAAAACTCAGACGTCCCATAACTTTCTTCGCCTGTTTTGCGAGTAGGACTTGCCTCCTCTTCATCGGGCTGGCTCCGTTCGTCTTCCCTCCGGAAACGGTTCTCTCCGTACTCATCGGCGGGTTGATCGCATATGGGATATTCGCCGCGATGGGGACGTGCGCGTGGAACGCGTGGATGAGGGACCTCATTCCGCATCCGCAATTGGGACAATTCAACGCCAGACGACTCACCGTTGCCACGTTTTTCGGAACGGTGCTGACACTGGGGGCGGGGTACTTCCTCGATAGATTCACGCAGTTATATCCTCAACAAGAGGTCTTCGGATACTCTGCCCTTTTTGTTCTGGCGTTTCTCGTGGGGATGATCGACGAGTACTTCATCGCTACCGTTCCCGAACCTCGCATGAAGTCGGAACAGACCGGAATTCTGAAGCTGATTCTCTTGCCCTTCAGAGACACGAATTTCAGAAATCTGCTCCGGTACCTCTTTACGTGGAATTTTGCACTCAACCTGGCGGCACCGTTCTTTACCGTGTACATGCTCACCAAGCTCGACATGGACATGTCTTCCGTTATCGGACTCACCGTGTTGAGCCAACTGATGAATTTGCTCTTCTTCCGCGTGTGGGGGCGCTTGCTGGACCAGTACAGTAACAAGTCAATATTGAACGTGTGCGCTCCGATGCTGATCGTCTGCATTCTCTTGTGGACCTTCACCCGTTTGCCGGAAAAGCACGCCCTGACAGTTCCCCTTCTGATCGGATTACACGTTTTCATGGGAATCTCCATGGCAGGAACCACCCTGGGTGCTCTCAACATTGCCGTAAAGCTCGCTCCGAAAAATTTGGGAGCGGCCTATCTGGCTGCGAGCAGTCTTGCGAACTCTCTGGCTGCGGGCTTGGCTCCCGTCCTGGGCGGGTTTTTTGCAGACTATTTTGCATCCCGTCAATTGAGCCTGGTTCTTCGCTGGTCCACCCCTCACAGCGAGGTGGCCTTTGATACCTTGCATTTCGAGCACTGGGATTTCTTCTTTTTCATGGCCTTCGTCGTGGGTTTGTACTCGATTTACCGACTCGCCAAAGTCAAAGAGGAAGGAGATGTGAAATCCGGCGTGATCGTCCGTGAGCTCGTTGTCCAGGCACGACGTCAGATGAGGAATTTCTCCTCCGTCGGCGGACTTCGCCTCATGACCCAATTCCCCTTCTCCCTCGTGCGGCCCAGGAACAGGGACAAGAATTGCGACCAACACGGTTGAGCGATCATGGCCCGCAAACGAGAGCACTAAGTCCTCATCGGTACGAGTGAGCAGGAGATCATCCGAGAAGAAACACCATCCTTCAAAGGGCAGGCCCGTCTCAATCTTCGTTGTGAATCAAGCGGCGCCCTTGTAAGTTATGCATTTTCACTCGCTTCTTTCGCGCTTGACTTGGGGAGGGTGGACTGTTAGCGTGACATGCGGTCGGATCAAGCTCTCATGAGCGATCACGACCCATCCGGGCTCAGGGGAAAACGGTGCGAAACCGTTGCGGACCCGCCGCCGTGACCGGAGATCATCCATGAAGTGCTGCCCAAGGCAACTGCAAAGCGCTCCATGGAGAACCGGAAGCCGGAACACCTGCCCGAGGGATGATGCCTGTCACGCTCTTCGTGGATAGGGAGCCTGGCTGGAGGGATGGAAAACGGCGTCCCCGGGTGTAATATCCGGGTTTTTTTGTTCTTGGCTGCCCTCGTTGTCTTGTTTGCTTCCCGGACGCGGCCGACAATCCGTGTCCCGTGCGCCGAAGGAAGCTCCGCATTCCTCACCAGTCCTTGTTTACGGCCCGACGACATCGACTTTCTTTTCCCGCGCCCTGTTCCGCCCCTCAGTGCGGACTGCGGCATGAGGAACGGTATGCTTGACCGTTGATATCGTTTCGCGGTTCAACAGCCATTTGGACGGCATGTCTCTTCCGCTGCGAACGGCCCGACCTGACTTCGCTTCAGAGACATGCCGTCCGTGTGGTGAATTCATAGCCTTAATTGCGAAATGGTATGAGAGACGTCAATAAGGACGCGAATCCAATGTCAACCTTCTCACATGGCGGCAACATCACTCGCCTTGAACGGCTTACGGGCATGCCCGCAGGACGGATCCTCGACTTCTCGGCGAACATCAATCCCTTGGGCCCTCCCGAATGGCTCAGATCGGTGGTGAGCTCGACACTGGAGAGGATAGTTCATTATCCCGATCCCGAGTGCACGGCACTGGTCCAAGCAGCCTCCAAAAGATATGGGGTAAGGCCTGAAGAAATCATCACCGGCAACGGTTCTACGGAGATCATACACCTCCTCCCCAAGGCGCTGAATTTTGCTCGGGCGCTCATTCCCGTACCTTCCTATGCAGACTATCATGCAGCGGTCGCCTCCGCAGGATTGACCGTCAAGACACTCAGTCTCAGAGAAGAGGAAGATTTCCATCTCAACGTTGCTCGCCTGGCCTCGGAGCTGAACGGCGGCGAAATAGTCTTCCTGTGCAGTCCCAACAATCCCACCGGATTGGTATTCGACGCCCGATCGTTGAGGAATCTGGCCAAGGACAGGCCTGACACCTTCTTCGTTATCGACGAGGCATTCGCGGATTTCGTCGAGGACATGGAGAGCCTCACCGTCGACCGCCCCGCAAACGTTGCCGTCCTCATTTCATTGACAAAGATATTCGCAATCCCGGGCCTTCGTCTCGGCATTGCCCTCGCTTCTCCCGGAATTGTCGAAGCCGTGAAGCAAATCCAGCCCTTTTGGTCGGTCAACGCCCTGGCCCAGACAGTGGGCGAGGCCGCTTTGCAGGACCTTGATTACATAGAGCGCTCCCGTCGATTCGTCAGCGAGCGGCGTGAGGAGTTGGCGACCGATCTCAATACCATCCCGGGATTGACCGTCTATCCGGGCACGGCCAATTTCCTCCTCATACGGATAGACAGGACAGGTATTGACTCAATATCCCTGGCGGAAAAGACGCTCCGCGACGGAGTGGCCATCCGGATCTGCGACAACTTTGAAGGGCTGGACAAGCGGTTCTTTAGGGTAGCAGTGCGCACCGGGCCCGAGAATAGACGGCTGTGCGAGGCGCTGCGCAGGGCCTTGGGCATAGGCGCCAAAGCTTCCCGAAAGCGCCCCACCCCTGCGCTGATGTTCCAGGGGACGAGCTCCAATGCGGGCAAGAGCGTGCTCACCGCGGCTATGTGTCGGATACTGTTGCAGGACGGACTGAGACCCGCGCCGTTCAAAGCACAGAACATGTCCCTCAATTCCTTCGTGACCCTCGACGGCGGCGAGATGGGGCGTGCCCAGGTAGTTCAGGCCCAGGCGTGTCGTCTCGACCCTGATGTGCGCATGAACCCGATTCTTCTCAAACCCAACTCGGATACCGGGAGTCAGGTCATCGTCATGGGGCGACCGGTGGGCAACATGGACGTCGGAGAGTACGTAAAGTACAAATCCACGGCCTTCGACGCGGTGAAACGGGCGTACGACTCATTGGCGGACGAATACGACGTGATTGTTCCGGAAGGTGCGGGAAGCCCGGGGGAAGTCAACCTCAAGCATCACGACATTGTTAACATGCAGATGGCTCGTTACGCGGAAGCGCCGGTGCTTTTGGTGGGGGATATCGATCGCGGGGGCGTGTACGCTTCCTTCATCGGGACCATGGAGGTGCTGGCCGAGTGGGAGCGGGCACTGGTAGCCGGTTTTGTGGTGAATCGGTTCCGGGGAAACAAGGACCTCCTCGGACCCGCGCACGAATTTGTCTTTCGTCACACTTGTCGTCCGGTGCTGGGGGTAGTACAATACTTTCAAAATCTTGGTTTGCCGGAAGAAGATTCGGTGAGCTTCAAGGGCGGACTCTTCGATGAAGGGGAATATACCGGCGATCGCGTGGAAGTCGCACTGATCGATCTGCCGCACATTTCCAACTTCACGGATTTCGATGCCCTTCGCCTGGAACCGGACGTGCACGTGAAGAGGGTTAAACGGGCCGAGGACCTGAATCGACCCGACGTCATAGTTATTCCCGGCAGCAAGAACGTCCCCGGTGACCTGAAGTACCTGAAGGAACGGGGCCTGGACAAACGAATCAGGGAGCTCACCATGTCGGGCGATGCCGAGCTGGTGGGAATCTGCGGAGGGTTCCAGATGATCGGCGCCCGCATTGCCGATCCTCATCACCTCGAATCGGACGGAAAGACCATTGACGGATTGGGCCTCCTGGACGTTACCACGGTACTGGCCCTTGAGAAGACCCTGACCCGGGCTGAAGCGGTGCACATGGAATCGGGATTGACCGTCAGAGGGTATGAGATTCACCACGGCGTGAGCGATTCAGGAGGTATTGCACCCCTGCTCGATCACGGCAACGGGATCTCGTCCGGCGCCAGATCTTCCGATGGCAGGGTGTGGGGTACGTACATGCACGGCATCTTCGACGCGGACGAGTTTCGGAGGTGGTTCGTGAATAGATTCAAAGCCCGGCGTGGGCTGCCCCTCGGCACGGAGATCGGCGTCCGATACGATCTGGAGCCCGCGCTGGACAGGCTGGCGGAAGCGGTTCGCGGGAGCCTCGACATGGATTTCGTGTACAAGCTCATGAGGCTGTGATGACGAGCATCCCCTGTCCCAGAATCGTGGTGGCCGGCACCAACAGCGGAGTCGGCAAGACGTCGGTGACGCTTGCGCTGGTGGCGGCGCTTCGGAAACGCGGCTTGCGGGTGCAGACCTTCAAAGTCGGTCCTGATTACCTCGATCCCACCTATTTGACGGTGGCCTCGGGGAGACCCTGTTACAACCTGGACGGCTGGATGATGGGGATGGATTACGTCCGGCATCTCTTCGCGACAAAGGCCGCGGATGCGGACATTTCCGTCATAGAAGGGGTAATGGGCCTCTTTGACGGAAGCGATCCCGTGGGACCCGAAGGGAGCACCGCAGAGATTGCGGTGGCCCTGGACGCACCGGTTCTTCTGGTGGTGAACGTCCATGGTGTAGCCCGAAGCATATCGGCTCTGGTCAAAGGGTTCACCGAATTCGAGCCCCGGTTGCGAGTGGCCGGCATCGTCGCCAACCAATGCGGCTCCGAGCGTCACGGGTACTGGCTGGGCGAATCCCTTAAGGCCTTCGGACTTCCTACACCGGTGGCAACGCCGGTGCGAGGCGCCTTCCCCCGGCTTGCCGGCCGTCATTTGGGGCTTGTCACGGCCGACGACCGTAACTTGCCGGAAAGTGTCCTCAGTGAGTTGGGCGATGCGCTGGAGCGTTACGGCTCCATCGACGAGATCGTTGCCATTGCACGGAGCGCATCACCTGTCCAATCTTCTTCGGTAAATGACGCCGAAAGCTGCGTGGAGCGAACCGTGCGCATCGGCTTGGCCTTTGACGAGGCCTTCCATTTCTACTATGCGGACAACCTGGAAGCCTTCGAGGCTGCCGGGTGCCGACTCATTCGTTTCTCACCGCTTCGGGATGAGGCTCTTCCCGAAAACCTGGACGCTCTCTACTTCGGAGGGGGCTATCCGGAGGTATACGCGTCCACGCTCGCGGAAAACAGCAGCATGCTCGATTCCGTGAGAAGCTTCGCACGTTCGGGACGTCCTGTTTACGCGGAATGCGGCGGGCTGATGTACCTCGCTCAAGGTATTCGGGACCGTGAGGGTCGCGCCTTCCCCATGGCAGGGTTGCTGCCCGCGTGGACGATCATGCTGGAGCGGTTGAAATCCCTGGGATACGTAGAGGTGACCCTGGCGGAGGATTCGCTCTTCGGCAACCGGGGCGACCGTTTGCGAGGACACGAATTCCACTATTCGGAGCTCAGCGGCGATCCAACGGAGAGCAGTGACTGGAAAGCAGTTTACAAACTCAAACATATGCGCTCGGAAACGTTGACTCGGGAAGGGTTCCAGTTGGGCCGAGTGCTGGCAAGCTACGTTCACGCGCATGTCGCATCTCATCCTCGTGCAGTGAGGCATTTCGTCTCCCTTTGCAGGGGATTCACACCAGCGGGAGAAACCAGACCATGAACGACATATATTCTGCGGCCGGTTCAGGGGCCAAGGCATTGATACACGATCTCTACGAGAATCCCATGAGCGGAGAGGATATCGAAGCTCGCTCCTTTGAGATCATCGATCGGGAAGCACGCTCGGAGAAGTTTTCGCCTGAGCAGTGGGAGGTTGTGCGCCGGATGCTGCACACCACAGCGGATTACGGCATCATTGACAGCATCCGCTTTTCGCCGGACGCCTTGGATGCGGCGGTTTCAGCCCTCCGACAGGGGCGCCCCATTTTTGCCGACTCGAACATGATCCGCTCGGGGATTTCCCAAGCCAGGTTGAGACAAATCAACCCCGATTACTCCCCCGAGAGCATCTCCTGCTATGTTGCCGACCCGGAAGTGGCGGCCGAGGCTCGCGCCTCACGGCTTCCCCGGTCCGTCTTTGCCGTGCGCAAGGCACAGTCGGTGCTCGACGGCGGTATCGCTCTGTTCGGAAATGCCCCGGTGGCTTTGCTGGAATTGAACCGTATGGTCATTGAAGGGATTGCGAAGCCGGCCGTGGTCATTGCCATGCCGGTGGGATTCGTGCACGTGGTGGAAAGCAAGGAAGAGCTCATGTCCCTCGGCGTGCCGTACGTGGCCCTTGAGGGGCGTCGAGGAGGAAGCCCGCTCGCGGTGAGCGCTCTCCATGCTCTCTGCTCTGTGGCCCTCGCAAGAAAGATAGTCCGGTGAGGTGCGGAGAGGCGGTTACGGGGATGACGGAGTAGTGTGGATGAGCACAACGAAAACCGGACGCGGCACAGAGCGAGAAGGGAAACCGTTGACCCGTCTCTCCGGGGTGGCTTCTTTGGCTCCGTTGAAGCAGTACCACACCATACCGGGGTTCCGCTTGGGCGGCACGTACGATATCGGAAATGAAGCCTCCCATGAGCTCGGCGGCGAAGGAGGCGTAAGCCTTGAGTCCCTCGGCGCGGAGCCGCTGAGGACGGCATTCATCGCGGTGGGGACCCCTCAACGGGACGAGGACGGCGGTATTATCAACGCCATCATCATAAGTCCTTTCTACTCGGGCGACTCTTCGTGGTGCTACTATTATTGGCATGAGGGACAGAGTGGAGTGGATTTTTCCCTGGGACCGGTGGTGGGACCGGGCAGGATCATCGACACGGATCGTTTCTATGTGGTCTATCTGGACGCTCTCGGCCTCTGGGGGGCGAGCAAGCCGAGCGACGGATTGGGAATGAAATTCCCTCAATACACCGTCTTCGACTGCGTTCAGGCAAATTACCGGCTGCTCCGGGACAAACTCAACGTGAAGCAAGTTCTCCTGGCAACGGGAGTGTCCATGGGAGCGATTCAAAGTTACGTGTGGGCGGCCATGCATCCCGATCTCGTCCGGGCGATCATGCCCGTGGGCGGGAGCACATCCACCCGCACCGACCCTGTGGTGAGATGGAATTTCGACCTCATGACCGCGGCAATGAAGAGCGATCCCGTGTGGATGGAGACCAAAGGGGACTACTACCATCTACCCAAGGAGCGCCATCCGAAGAAGGGCATGATGTTCGGCTGGTCGATTCTCATGCACACGGGTCTCGACCTTGATTTTCGCATTGACCAGGGATGGGATGAGGTCAAGAAAGAGGTCTTCTATTGGGAGCCCACCGGTTCCGAGGGCGCCCTCTTGAGAGAGAAGGGAAGAGACTACGACGTGAATGACCTCATCAAACGCAACGGCGCCCAGGACGCGTTCCATCTCGACGACCATCTGGCCGGAATCCGGGCGAAGGCTTTGATTCTCCACGTCAAGAACGACCTCTGGCTGAGGGAGAAACTTGCCCTGGAGGCTGCCGGGAAGATCCCCGGAGCCGAGTTCGCATCTTTTGAGAGTCCCCTGGCTCACTTCGGGGTATTCAGAGCCCCCAATGTTTTGAGGGAAAAGGTGCCGGCATTTTTCAGACGGATCGGGCTCGCGGATTGAGGGATTCGCTGTGGCTGACACAATGAAAACAGGATGTTGGGCGAGGATCTCCTCATGAGCTCGGGCCGCACCGGATTCACCACGGGAACCTGTGCAGCGGCCGCGGCCAAGGCAGCCGCTCTGGTCCTGACGGGGCATGAAGCGCCCGGTTTGTTGGATGTGGAGTTGCCGGACGGAACCAGGGTGATGCTCCCTACTGCTCTCATCGAATCGGGGAAAGACTCGGCCAAGGCATCGGTCAAGAAAGACGCGGGTGACGACCCGGACGTTACCGACGGCTGCCTCGTCGTGGCTGAGGTTGCATGGGCGGAGGAAGGCGATGTTCTCCTCGTTGCCGGGGAAGGCGTGGGCACGGTGACCAAACCCGGTCTGAGCGTGCCCCCCGGCGAGCCCGCGATCAATCCGGTTCCGAGGCACATGATCCGTAAGGCAATTCGTGAGGTGACCGACCGACCCGTGAGTGTCACCGTATCCATACCGGGAGGCCGCGAGCTCGCGGAGAAGACCTTCAATCCAAGACTGGGGGTGGAGGGCGGACTCTCTATTCTGGGAACATCCGGCATAGTCCGGCCCTTCAGTACCGCTGCCCTGCGGGATGCCCTCATCTGTGAGCTCAATGTTGCAGTGGCATGCAAGGTGAAATCCCCGGTGTTCGTTCCCGGCCGAATTGGGGAGCGGGCGGCTCGCAAGCTTTTCCGCCTGATGCCCGAGCAGTTGATCGAGGTAAGTAACGAATGGGGATTCATGGTGGATGAGGCTGCAAAGATCGACTTTGAACGGCTCCTCGTGGTAGGTCATCCGGGCAAGTTGGCCAAGCTCCCGAATGGTGATTGGGATACCCACTCGTCCCGTTCCAGGAGTGCGGTCCCTTCGGTGACGGCATTGGCGGAGGAGCTCCTCGGTCGATCCGTCCCGGAGAGCCGAACGGTCGAGGGGATTTTCTCCGGTTTAGAAAATGCCGAGCGGAGGTTGTTGGCCGATACCTTGGCCGCCCGCATCGCGGAAGCGATTTCAACGCGAGCGGAAAAGCCATTTCCCCTGTCCGTGGTACTGGTGGACATGCGCGGGGAATTGCTCGGTACATGGGGAGACGTCTCAACGTGGCACTAGAAAAGCCTTCAATAACGATCGTCGGATGCGGACCGGGATCTCTCGATTACGTCACTCCCGCGGCAATCCGGGCGGTGGAGTCGGCGGACGTGCTCGTGGGGACAAAGCGGCTCCTCGACCTCTTTCCCGCGAGTCCCGCGGAGCGAATCGACATCGGGTCTGCAGTCCGCCAAATCGTCGAGAAGGTCGAGTGCATTCCCGCGGGTCGCCGTGTGGCCGTGCTCGTGACGGGCGATCCGGGCTTGTTCAGCCTTGCCGCAATGGTTATCAGGCGTTTCGGGCGGGATCACTGCCGGGTGATACCGGGTATCAGCTCGGTGCAAACTGCTTTTGCTCGGATCGCTCTCAACTGGACCGACGCCCGGATCGTGAGTGCGCATAAAGACGACCCGGAGGTTGACCCCTCTCTGAAATCTGCGGAAAAAATCGCGGTGCTCGGCGGTCGGAAAACCTCCATGAATTGGATAGCGGACAATCTGCTGAAGGGAGACGCATCGGACCGCACGGTCTTTGTCATGGAGGACCTGACTCTGGAGAGCGAACGAATTCGTGAAGTCGAGCCCGGCGATCTGGGCTCCCTGGAGGTTTCGTCCAGGGCTGTGGTCCTCATCGTGAGAAAGAGTGCATTGCCATGACCACGGGAACCCTTTTCGGCATAGGAGTCGGACCGGGTGACCCGGAGCTGCTCACCGTGAAAGGCGCCCGACTGCTCGCCTCCTGCGACCACGTCTTCGCGCCCAAGCCCCCTGACGCACCGAGCAGCGTGTCTCTGGAGATTGTACGGAATTATGTGAAAGACGGTGCAGTGATCCACGAAGTAATCTTTCCCATGACCAAAGACCCGGAGGAGTTGGCCCGACGGTGGGACGAATCCGCTGCCCGTGTTGCCCGGGTGCTCCAAACCGGTGCTGATGTCTGCTACCTCACATTGGGGGACACGTTCCTCTATTCAACGTACATCTATTTGGTGCAGGCGTTGCGGCGCCGACTGCCCGACGTCAACGTGGTGACCGTTCCCGGCGTGTCTTCCTTCAGCGCGGCGGCGGCTCTGGCCGAGTTCCCGCTGGGTGAGGGCAACGAGCCCGTGACCGTGATCCCCACGGGAGAAGACCTCGGTGATATTCGTAAGGTTCTGGCCAAAGGCGGCACCGCGGTCCTTATGAAGATCGGCAAACGATTGAAACGCATTCTCGGACTCCTGGAGAACGTCGGGGCCATCGACCGCGGGGTCTTTGTCTCCCGAGCCGGAATGCAAGGCGAGCGTGTCGAGAAGGATCTGAGGCGACTTGCCGGCGACGCGGGTGATGGAACGGGAAATCTGTCCGTCATCCTCGTACGCGGCAAACCGGCCGACCGTAAAAAGGAGAAGACCTGATGAAAGTCTACTTTGTGGGCGCGGGTCCGGGAGACCCGGAGCTGCTCACCGTCAAAGGTCAACGAATGCTCAAGGACTGCCGTATCTGTATCTACGCAGGGTCTCTGGTTAATCCCGAAATTCTGGAGCTTCTTCCCGCAGATGCCGAGAAGCACGATTCCGCGGGTATGAACCTCGACGAGATTCTCGACGTAATCAGGAGTGCCCGAGATCGTGACCTGGACGTGGTTCGCCTCCACTCGGGAGATCCTTCGATTTACGGCGCGATCAAGGAGCAGATGCATCGGCTGGATGAAATCGGTGTGGACTATGAGGTGATCCCTGGCGTTAGCTCCTTCCAGGCCTCGGCGGCAGCGCTCAAGACTGAATTGACCGCGCCGGAGACGTCCCAAACCATCATCCTCACCCGAACGTCGGGGCGAACGCCGATGCCCGGCACCCAGGAGCTGGAAGAACTTGCCAAAACCCTTTCCACGCTGTGCATCTTCCTGTCCGCGCACAAGGTCGAGGAAACGGCCTCTCGGTTGGCACGGTACTACGGCTCCGATTGTCCCGCGGCGATTGTGTACCGGGCATCATGGCCGGATCAATTGTTGATCCGAGGCACCCTGGCCGACATAGCGGCAAAGTCGTCGGAAGCAGGGATCAAAAAAACGGCTCTGATCGTGGTGGGGCGCGCCCTTTCATCCGAGCTTCCTGCTTCGAAGCTTTACGATCCTGCCTTCACCCATGAGTACCGGGTAGGCGACGGCTGAGAATTGCGAGATAAGGGAAAGAATGGCACTAAAGAGCTCAACCCCATGACCATTGCCGTCATAACCCTGTCCCGAGAAGGTGCACGACTTGGGGATCTCATAATCCGGGAAATGCCCGATGCACGCCTGTACCTTCACGAGAAGGTGGATGTTTCCCTCACCGGGGAGCGATTCGCCGGCACCCTGGAGCTGACCCGCGAGATTTTTGCGAAGGTCCGGGGGCTGGTGTACATTGCACCCTGCGGAGTAGCCGTTCGGGCGGTGGCACCATGTCTCAAGCACAAGACCACGGACCCGGCCGTGGTGGTGGTGGATGTGGGCGGACGGTGGGCGGTGAGCCTCCTGAGCGGTCATGAAGGCGGGGCCAACGACCTGGCAATAACCGTGGGGAATATCCTCGGCGCGGAGCCCGTGATTTCCACTACCACCGAGGCGGTGAAGAACTTGATCGTCGGCGTTGGATGCCGTCGCGGCGTCAGCTCGGAGCGGATCGTCACGGCGATCCGCGACACGTTACAAAAGGCTGATTTGGACTTGTCCGCGGTGAGGTTGCTGGCCTCGGTGGACATCAAGGCCGACGAGGCCGGGTTGATAACTGCGGCACGAGAGCTTAGCCTACCCTTGAGAATCGTGGGCTCTCAGGAGATTCGCGATTCAGCGAGGGATTTTCGACATTCCGATCTTGTAAAAGAAAAAGTGAACTTACCCGCGGTGGCAGAGCCATGCGCTCTCCTTGCGGGAAGGAGGACAATATTACTCATTCCGAAGACGGTTCACGACGGGGTGACCGTGGCAGTGGCAGAGGAAAGCTTTTTGTGGTAGGCATCGGCCCCGGCGGTCCGGCGGACCGGACGCGCAGAGCGGAAGCGGCCATAGCGGCGAGTGGCGTGGTGGCTGGGTACAAGAGGTACCTCGACCTGATCGAAGATCTTACCGCGGGGAAAGAGCTGATCTCTTCGGGGATGACCAAAGAGCGGGAGCGATGCCGCGCCGCACTGGAGCGGGCGGAACAAGGAGCGACCGTCTCACTGGTTTCTTCCGGTGATTCGGGGATTTACGGCATGGCCGGTCTCGCGGTGGAGTTGGCTGCGAGCGAGGGCAAGGACGTTTCCATCGAGATAGTGCCGGGCGTTACCGCGGCCACGGCAACCGCCGCTGCCCTGGGAGCGCCGCTCATGCTGGACTTCGCGTGTATCAGCCTCAGCGACCTTCTCGTCCCCTGGGAGAGTATCAGGCAAAGACTGGAGGCGGTAGCATCGGCGGATCTGGTCGTGGCGCTCTACAATCCCAGGAGCAAGAAACGTACGGAACAATTGGAAAAAGCCGCTTCCATCTTCCTGAAATACCGGCCGGGAAGCACCCCGGTGGGGGTCGGTACTGCGGTCGGTACGGAGGACGAGCGCATAGTCCTGTCGGATCTGGATAGCTTCCTCAACCTGGAGATAACCATGAGGAGCATTGTGGTGATCGGGAACCGCTCCTCCAAGATTATTGACGGCTTCTTCATAACGCCGCGCGGCTATACGGTATGATTCTCCTCTTAGGCGGAACCAGTGAGACCGCGCCTCTGGCACTGGCGCTCGCCGGGCGCGGGTTTCGCGTGCTGGTCTCCACCGCGACCGATGTTCCACTGGACGTGGGAGCCCATCTGCTTCTGGACAAACGCACCGGGCCCCTCGACAGTGAGAGCATGGCCGCGTTGGCCGTCGAGAAGGAGGCCCGGGTCATTGTGGACGCATCTCATCCCTACGCTTCCGCAGCCAGAGCCAACGCTCGAGAGGCTGCCCGCCGGCTCGGCATTCCCTATCTGACCTTGGTGCGGCCCACCGTTATCCATGGGGACGACTCTCTCCACGTCGCACCGGACCACGAATCCGCGGCCCGCGTTGCGTGCTCCTTCGGCAAAGCGGTGCTCCTGACCACCGGCGCGCGCAATCTCGTCCCGTACACTCGCGAGGCCAAAGCCAATGGAGTTGCTCTGACGGCCCGGGTTCTGCCCCACGAGTCATCTCTGGAGGCATGCCGCAAGGCAGGCATTCCGGAGACGAACGTGATTACCGGACGGGGCCCTTTTTCGGTGGAGGAGAATCGGTCGGCGATCCGGCAGTTCAACATCGGGGTGATTGTCACCAAAGACAGCGGCGAAGCAGGCGGGGTGCCGGCGAAGATAGAAGCGGCCCGTGAAGAGGGATGTCAGGTTGTGGTGGTCGGTCGACCCGCGGAGGCTGCTGAAGCGACGTTCTCAGATTTGGGGGAGTTGGTAGCGGCAGTGACGCGTTTGCTTGAGGTTTAGGATTCCTTTTGGGAAATACGGTCCCGTATTAGGCAGCAACCTTTCCGGTTAGGTGAGTCGGCGGGTCTAGGGATAACCTACTAGACCGGACGTAGCAGCCGCGCCCGGCTGGGGCGCACCAGCACTAGAGGTGGGCTTTAGCCCACCCCAAATCCACGCGGCTTATGCACGCTTCTTCCCGTCGGTTGAAACCGACGGCTATTGTTGGTCTGCCCTTTCAGGGCATGAGCTCCTCTCGATCCAAAGACCGTTTTGCCCACGAGCCCTGCCAAGCCCTTCCCCTTATATCACTCGATAACACCTTCTCCACATTGCTCCGCGAAGAGAGATTTGTCGATGGCTTTCCAGTAGGCTTGTTCCGGACTGATCCTGCCTTCCTCCACGAGCTTTTGCAGAGCCTGATCCATGGTCTGCATCCCCTCAGCGGATCCGGTCTGAATCACGGATGCAATCTGGGCGAGTTTGCCTTCCCGGATGAGGTTGCCCACACCGGAGCCACTGATCAGGATTTCCACAGCCGCGCATCGTCCCTTGCCGTCCGCGGTCTTGACCAATTGCTGGGCCAGCACTCCTTTCAACGAGTCGCTGAGCATACTGCGCACCTGGTTCTGTTGGCTGGCGGGAAAGGCGTTGATGATGCGGTCGATGGTCTTGGTGGCACTGTTGGTGTGGAGCGTTCCGAACACGAGTATCCCCAGCTCCGCACAGGTCAGGGCGAGAGAGATGGTTTCCAGGTCTCGCATTTCTCCTACGAGAATGATGTCCGGGTCCTCTCGGGAGGCAACCCGCAACGCGTCGGCAAAACTTTTCGCGTGGGTTCCGATCTCCCTTTGGGTAACCAGGGATTTTCTGTTCTCGTGCACGAATTCCAACGGGTCTTCGATGGTGATGATGTGCTGTTCCTGGCTCTGGTTGATGTGGTCAATGATCGCGGCCAGTGTGGTGGATTTACCGGAGCCCGTCGGACCGGTGACCAGGACCAAACCCCGTTTGATGTTGAGAATCGAACTGACCCCTACAGGCATGCCGAGCTGGTCGAGGTTCTTGATATCGGTGGGAATTTGACGGAACACCCCACAGATGCCCCTCAACTGGTAGAAGTAGTTGCACCGGAATCGTGCCAGCCCCTCTATCTCATAGGCCTGATCCAGCTCCAGGGTTGTTTGTAGCCTCTTTTGCTGCGCCGGGGTCATCATCTCGAAAAAGAGCTGCTCGTTGACCTTGTGAGAGAGTCGATCGTGTTTGGTGGGGACCAGATCTCCGCTGGACCTCAGCATGGGCGGCAGTCCCGGTACCATGTGAAGGTCCGAGGCCCCGCGCTGGATCATCTCCGTCAGAAATGCGTCTATTTTTGGCATGGCTGCGACCTGCTGCCCATTCTAATGCTCTTCTCGAAAGCGTTTCTTGTTTTGTGCATAATAGATGGCGGCATCCAGGGTGATAATCTCTTTGGCCACCAGGTCCGCAAGGGAATCGTCCATCGCCTGCATTCCCAGAGACCGCCCCGTTTGCATAACCGATGTAATTTGGTACGTCTTTCCCGCTTTGATGAGGTTGGCCAGCGGCACGGTGCCGATCATGATCTCGCAAGCCATGACCTGACCTTTCTTGTCCGCTCTACGGATAAGACGCTGGGTGATGACCGCGCGCAACCCCTCGGCGAGCATGGTTCTGATCTGATTCTGCTCGTCCGGCGGGAACGAATCGACAATTCGGTCAATGGTCTTGGCCGCGGAAGAAGTGGAAAGGGTGGCCAGAACCAAATGTCCGGTTTCCGCGGCTGTGACTGCGAGACTGATGGATTCCAGATCGCGCAGCTCACCCACCATGATGACGTCCGGGTCTTCCCTCAGGGCCGCACGCAGGGCATTTGCAAAGGAGCGGGTGTGAAGTCCGAGCTGACGCTGATTCACGACCCCTTTCTTTATAGGATGGACGAACTCCACGGGGTCTTCCACGGTAAGTATGTGTATAGGTCGCGAGGAGTTCATCATATCGATCATGGAAGCGAGGGTAGTGGACTTGCCCTGCCCCGTCGGGCCGGTCACGAGTATCAAACCCTGATGAAAATCGCAGAACTTGGCCACCACCGGTGGGAGACCGAGCTCGTCCAAAGAGGGAATACGAGCCGGTATGATTCTGAACGTCGCGTCCAGGCCCTTTCTCTGGAGAATGGCGTTCCCCCTAAATCGCGATACTCCCTTGATTTCGTAGCCGAAATCAATCTGGAGATTCTGTTCCAATGCCTTTTGCTGGGCAGGGGATAGGATCTCGTAAATGAGCTCTTTGGATTTTTCGGCCGTCAACACGGGAGACTTCAGCCTTCTCAAGCGCCCGAATTGACGCACCACAAATGAACTGCCCGTAGCCATATGGACATCCGAGGCCTGCACTTGGACGGCCTGATGCAGCAATATATCTATCTCGGCCATGCGGATTGCCTCACCTTGAGGGATGTAACGAAACGATCCGGCCGGCACTTGACGGGACTGCCGGTACATTGAGCGACATTGCATGCCATTCCCAATCCGGAATTCTTTTGCGAACGGCACACTACCCGGAAACCTCGTCGCGAATGCTTCTAAATTCTCCTTCGACTTCCAGGAAAGTCTCGACCAGCTCCGGATCGAACTGCCGTCCCTTTTCAGCGACGATCAGCTCCCTGGCCTCTTCGTGGGAATAGGCCCTCTTGTACCTCCGCTTGGTGGTCAGCGCGTCATACACATCGGCAATGGCGACAATACGGGCCGCCAGGGGAATCTCCGCCGCTTTAAGGCCGAAGGGATACCCTGTGCCGTCCCAGCGCTCGTGGTGGTAATAGGCCACGTCCTTGCCCAAGGTGAGGTACCCTTCGCGCTCGCCGGATTCGTCGGCGGCCTCTTCGAGGGCCTTTCCCCCGGCAATGGTATGGCGCTTCATGATATTGTATTCATCCTCGCCGAACTTACCGGGACTGAAGAGGATCGAATCCGGAATGGCCACTTTGCCTATGTCATGAAGTACCGAGCACTGCACCAGATCCTCGATGTACTGACGAGTCATCAGTTCGCTGTATCGCTCCCTGAACATCAGTCTATGGCACAAGACCCGGCAATAAGCCTGCAAGCGCCGCAAATGGAAAGCCGTCTCTCCATCCCTGGATTCGGCAAGCCTTGCCAACGCGAAGATCGACGCGCCCTGAATTTTCTGAATACGCCTGTACGACCTGAGAAGCTCCTCATGGAGGCGCACTTCTTTAGTCACATCCTGGCCCAATCCCAGTATCCCCTGCACCCTGCCCGAGGAATCCGTCATCGGAGAGACCGCCATGGATATCGTCAGGTTCTTTCCGTCTCTTGCCACTAGTCTGGTATTTTCTTGAACGGTGCCGGCTTTGCTTTGCATCATCTGACGGAGGATGTCCATCGTCTCCACGGTGCCCTCTTCCACCGGATAGAGCTTAAGAATGGAGGCCCCCAACATTTCTTCCGACTTATAGCCGAAGATATTCTCTGCACCGGTATTCCAGAAAAGGACTTTGTTGTCGAAATCCGTCAAAAAGATTGATACGCGGGTGGAACTGTCCAGAATACCTTTCAGGAAGTCATTGGTTTCGGCAAGTTTTCTGGTTCTGTCTTTGACCTGTTCTTCGAGAAGCCTTCGATAATCCTTCTCGAATCGTTTGAGTCGGCAGTGCTCCAGCCCCTTACCCACCGTGTTCATGAGAATTTCAGGGTTGATGGGCTTGAGAAGGAAGTCGTAGGCCCCTCTCCTCAACGCCCTGAGCGCGTTGTCCAGGTCTCCGAAACCGGTCACCAGAATGACCGGGACTGTGTCGTCTATTTCGCTTACCTGGCGACAGACTTCGAGTCCGTCCATGTGGGGCATGCGCACATCGGTGATTACCAGGTCGGGCCGCTTCGATAAAAAAACCTTGATGGCCTCGCGTCCCTCACCGGCGGTATACACCTTGAAGCCGTTCATGGAGAGAAGCTCCCGGAGCACTCCCAGAGATTCAGCATCATCGTCAACGGCTAGAATAGCGCCGGACGTTACTCTACCCGATGCAAATTTGATAGTGTCGTCGAGGTCACCCAGGCGATCTTCAAAAGAGAATGCCACCGATTATACTTCCTTCCGGGATGAGATCGAGTGCGGGGGGGGATGGTGGTCTTTCCCATGCACGCCGCGTTCCCATGCCTTGGGCGGGCCTGCACTCGGCATCATAGCTCCTACACTCCCATGGGGGAAAATTGCCCTCGCCCGGCATCGGAATGCTATGGGAGCGCTTGGACAGGTCCTGAAGAGAGACGCCCCTCGCTTCGGAAGAGTCTGTATTACAGCGCTTCGCCACCCTTGCGTATCATTGAAGCCCGATCGACGGTCGGTCCGTCGGCTTTGCCGTGATACGGGGGAGCTTGGGCGCTCAAAACCGTCCACAGAGCTTCTCTTCTCCAGGAACGGGTCTGATTGTGCGCCGCCGGTTCCGATTTTCGCCGGAGACGGGAACTTCCCGCTGGTTGATCTTAGCCAGGGTCGGGGTTCCGTGTCAACGATCAACGACAACCGAAAAGCTTATGCACGCCGGCATCCCCCGTCCGGTTCTCCGTCGATTTAGATTTTCGCCACAATATTCGCGAGGGTCTGCACAAGGAGGGTCATCTCTGCTTCCAGATCCTTGAAGGCTTCTTCCGCTTCCGGAAACTCTTTGCTCCGAGCCGCACTTTCGAGCCTCAGAGCCGCCTTAAGAGCCCGCGGCGCGGCCATGGTGCCAACGGATCCCTTCAGGCCGTGAGCTGCGGATCTCAGATTATCCGATTCTCCCCGAATCACGGCTTCACGGATTTTGTCCAACCTGCTTTGGTAGTCCTTGAGGAAGATCTCTATCAGTTCCTTGAGTAATTCCTCGTCTTCAAGAACCACCCTCACGAGATTGCTCGCGTCGATGACGACCGAACCGGCAACGCCGCTATGTGCGCTGATCTTCATCAAAGGCTGACTCAATCGGCCGTCTTCCAGCGCAGCTTCAATAATTTCCAGCAAGTTAGCCTTGGCCATGGCGCCACAATTCTCCTAAAGCCGTTGCGATCACGGAATTCGTCGAACGTCCGAAAACATTCGGGCTCGCGTGCCGTTTGTTGGGTAAGTCGGAAACCTTCTCCCGATTGTCCTTCACGAACATGTCAATTGGGCCCGCGAAACGCAAGCGGATTGTCAAGGGTAAGCGGAGGCAAGCTCGTTGGTCGGAATATGCAGGCACGGTATGGTCGCCAGAGGAGCCGCGCAGCCTGAGAATCATGATCGATCCGACTGTGAAGCGTAGGAGGGGGTGAGACAGCGCCGAATGATTCACCACTTTTTCATGCCCCCGCGCTTCTTGGAGACCTTTCGCCATAACACTGCCAGGACTCCTTCTTGCAAACAGCCTGCATCGAGGTGTCCGATCGGAGCGGCGATGTCGGTTGAACGATTCGCACCGACACGATAAAGGGAGCGTCTGCTATGGCGGGATGAGTGCGGGAGAAAACGTCCCACAAGGCCAAGACCAGGCCGGTGATGCCCCCCTCCACCACACGCCGACCGAGCTCACGGACGAACCGGGATGAGACGGTTTCAGCTTGTTTCCGATGAGCCTCAGCCCTTTGAGAGTCATAGAGCATCGGTCTGTCCATAGTGTTCGCGAACATTCGATTCATGCGATCCGGAAGTTGCCCGGTACTCAAGTATGTCTCCCGGTTGACACTCCAGGAACTCACAAATCGAGTCAAGAGTCTGTAACCTAATCCCTTTCACTTTGCCGTTCTTGATTAGGGACAAATTCTGTTCCGTTATTCCTACGAATTCAGCCAGCTGCTTTGATCTGACTTTCCGTTTGGCCAGCATCACGTCCAAATTGATTATAATGGCCATTTTAGTCCCTATATGATAAGAGCTTGTTCTTCTTCAAGCTTTCTCGCCTCGTCCATCACCCACGAAATAATGAGAACGACAATGCCCACGAACACTCCGGTGAGATCGCCTGAATTAATTCCGACGACAAGCAATCCCTTGCCGGGAGGGCTCCCCAGCGTCAGGACTATACTCAACAAGGCATATCTCAATATGTCGCAAGCGACCCAGACAAGCAGGGTCCTCCCCAGGCTGCGCAGGCAGTTCACGTTCTCCTCGGTGAATATCAACCCGTTTCCATAAAGCTGAAACAGATCTCTCAGTTTCAGGAGACCGTAAATGGCCGCGGCAAGCGGAATCATATCCACCAGGAAGCCGAGCAGCCGACAGAAGTCTGAGATTTCGCGGTCTACACGAACCGGCAAAATGACCATTGGCGCATGGGGACGGATTTCATTGAAGAAGATCCAAAAGACCGCATATAAAAGCGGAAGGCCTACAATCAATCCGGTACAGATCAGCCTCAGCTTGCGGCTCACCGATATGATGCGTTGGGCATTGTCCATAACTGCGTTCCTCCTCGCTCACGGATCCGCTGTAGCTTTCCCGGCGAGTTATCGGCTGCCGGCCTGTTCTCGGCAAGGCTCTGTAACCGGCCGGTTCATCAATATGGCCGGATAGTAAACGAACGGAGCACAGCGGTCAAGACGAAAATATCGTTTGTCGATAATTTGTTATTGTATTACAATCATTATACGACTCACGGTTCCTTGACGCGGTCGCCCGCAGATCCGGACGCCGTCCCCATACATCGGATCCGATGCTCGGGACGGCAGCTCTGAAGAGCCAAAATATTTCGCGGAAAACTGACCGCGATATTCGCGTATTATGAACAGATGTCTGGTGCCATAGAATTATTTTTGCGCGCTCGCGTAGCTTTATAGGAAATTTAGCCGCGGTGGATTATGACCT
>JBGSJS010000145.1:0-101941 GCA_041741735.1 Desulfomonilaceae bacterium
AGGTCATAATCCACCGCGGCTAAATTTCCTATAAAGCTACGCGAGCGCGCAAAAATAATTCTATGGCACCAGACATCTGTTCATAATACGCGAATATCGCGGTCAGTTTTCCGCGAAATATTTTGGCTCTTCAGAGCTGAGCTCATGGATCGGAAGTTCAACTGCCTGAAACTGCTTCGACGATCCGAACGGCTCCGGTCCCGCGTGCCGGGGTTGCCGCGTAGCCCTATCTCTCTGTCCGGGACTTTGTGACCGGAGTGATAACCTGCCGTGCTCTGCCGCCTGCCGGAGCCCCTTCAGTCGTCCCCTGGAGGCCCTGTTGACTTTTGATCTACCCGTGGCTTTAATATGAACCATAGTCCTTAATGTTAGAAAACGGAGGAGTCGCCCATAATGGCTACAATAATAGGACGACGTAACTTTTTGAAAACCGGATTGGCGACGACGGCGGCACTAATGACAGGGGGGGGAGTAGAGCTGTTTGGACCGAAGGATGCTATTGCCGACGCGCTCCCGGATCTTGTAGTAAGCTACGGTTCAAACCCGGCAACCATCACACGATCTGCCGTCGAAGCGCTGGGAGGAATCAAGCGCTTCGTCAAACCGGGCAACAAAGTCTTCATCAAACCCAACATGAGCTTCGCCAGCGGACCGGAGAGGGCATCCAACACCAACCCCGAGGTGGTCCGGGAAGTGGCCTTGATGTGCTCTCAGGCGGGAGCTTCGCGGATTACCATATTGGACAACGTCCTGAACAACCCAGCGGATTGTCTGGCCCTGTCACGGATTCCCGAGACGTGCAAAGACGTCCCGAACACCGTGGTGAACTATGCGAAGTCCGGTCGCCTCTTCCGTGATGCCAAGGTGCCGAATGGGAAGCAGTTCACATCGATGGCTGCGCTGTCGGATGCTCTGGACGCGGACGTGCTCATAGCCGTACCTGTGGGCAAGTCACACTCGTCCGCAGGCGTCAGTCTGTCCATGAAGGGGATGATGGGTTTGATTCGCGATCGGGGAGGATTTCACTCGAGATATGATTTGCACGAGGCCATTGTGGACATGGTGAGTGTACTTAAACCGCATCTCGTTGTGGTGGACGGCACGCGCATACTCAGCTCCGGAGGACCCGGAGGGCCCGGGAAGGTGATCCCGCTCAACCTTGTGATAGCTTCCCCGGACATGGTCGCGGCGGATGCGCAAATGGTAGCCCTTGGCACGTGGTATGACCGCAAGTTCTCGCCCGGCCAAGTGAGACACATACGAATTGCCGCCGAGCGTGGGCTGGGCCGGATGGACATCGAAAAATTGAGCGTGAGGACCCTAAGGTCGTGAAGCGGTTCCAAAGAATTGCACAGGCGGCCACGTTTACGGTTTTCATGGGATTGCTCTTGTGGGCTGCTTATCCTGTTGCCAAGGGGTTGGGCGTCGATCTCTTCCTTCGCCTCGATCCCTTGATCGGGGTGGGAACCGCCCTGGCATCGAAGAACGCCGACGTCGGTCTCCTGCCGGGATTGATTGTGTGCCTGGCCGGATTGCTCGTAGGGCGGATCTTCTGCGGTCACATCTGCCCTTTGGGAACATCTCTGGACCTATTGCAGAGCCCGCTGATCGGTGGAAAGAAGCGATCCCGAAAGACCGACTCGTACGAAGCTTCCGCCTCGTATCGCGGTTGGAAGTACGTATTTCTCATCGTGGTTCTCGCGGCAGCCTTGGGGGGAGTATCGTTGGTTTTTCTCGGTTCCCCCCTGTCTTTGGCCACGAGATTCTGGGCTTTGGTCATCTATCCGGTTGCCATGCTGGCCGGAGATTGGGGTATACAACTCTCCTCAGCGGCATTGCCCTCCCTCCCCGGCCTGGCGTACATTCAACTCGGACAGAAGGTCTTTGCCACAAATCTGTTCATACTTGCCATGTTCGTCGGCATCGTCGGTTTGGCTTACGCTCAACCTCGGTTCTGGTGCAGGAATTTGTGTCCTGCCGGAGCATTGATCGGCCTGTTTTCCCGCTCTCCCCTTGTAAGACGACGAGTCGGAGATTCTTGCAACCGATGCGGGAGGTGTATCCGGGAGTGTCCCACGGGAGCCATATCCGATGACCCGGCAAAGACGGTACATTCAGAATGCATTGTTTGTATGAAGTGCGTTGAGATCTGTCCCGAGTCTGCGGTTTCTTTCGGGACAGGGGCTGCAGGAGCTCAGCGACCGGAGGTAGCCCCCGACCCTACTCGAAGAAGAATCGTGACGGCTCTGGGCGCGGGTTTGTTCACGGCAGGTCTCTTCAGGACCAACATCAACAACCCCAGGACCGACGGCCGTGAAAGGACACTGGTGGACGCCGAGCTCGTCAGACCGCCCGGCGCTCTCCCCGAAGCGGAATTCCTGACCCGCTGCGTGAGGTGCGGAGAGTGCATGAAAGCATGCGCCACCAACACACTCCAGCCGACATGGCTAAAGGCAGGGTTGGAAGGTATCTTCTCTCCGATGCTGGTTCCCCGGATTGCCGCCTGCTCCATTGCCTGTACGGATTGCGGCACGGTATGCCCCACCGGGGCCATCCGGGCTCTTCCCCTGGAAGAGAAGAAACATGCCAAGCTGGGAACGGCATGGGTGGACCGGGAAAACTGTCTTGTATGGGGCCGCGACAAGAAATGTCTGGTTTGCGATGAGGTCTGCCCTTACAATGCGGTTTCTTTCCGCCCGGTGCCCGACCGGCGCAACGCAGCACCGTTTGTGGTAGCCGAGAAATGCGTGGGCTGCGGATGGTGCGAGAACAAGTGCCCCGTTGAGGGACTTGCGGCCATACGGGTGAATGTAAGGGGAGAAATGAGGCTCGCGTTAGGGTCTTATATAGAGAAAGCCAAAGAATTCGGGTTTGAATTCAAGATCCGGGAGAAGGGAGGAAGCCGGCTGGCGCCGGGCGTCTTTGACGTTCCGGGAACCGATGCCTTCAAGCCGGGGACGGGGAAATCGCGACCGCCCCAAGGGACGGATTTGCCCCCGGGATTCACAGACAAATAAGTCCTGACAATCTTCTCCGGGTGTGTTATAATCGCAAATGTTTCCCCTAATTATTGATGAGAGCCCAACTAGTAGAGTTCTCGACCGATTCGTGAGGAGAACATTCGCTTCAACAGCGGCTGGTGATGACGAAGTGTGCGGGAGCGGGCATGAACGATCCCCAAATGGATAGAGAAAACATTGGCCGCCTGGTTCAAGAAGCGGAATTCTACGAGACGCAGGGTTTGTACGATCACGCGATATTAGTATATCAGAATATTCTGACGCGAGAACCGAACAATCGCTTTGCTCAAGCTAAGGTAGTCCAAATCCGATTCAATCAAAAGATGGAGGAGACAACCGCTTCTCGCTCCACGTCTCCCAATGCGCTTACACCCCGTTTGTCCCTGGACCTGGGGCTGGCTTACATGGGCATGCAGTTGTACACTGAAGCCCTCGACGAGTTTAAGCGGCCCAGGAAAGCCTCCGCCGATGTTCGCGTGGAGCTGACCCGCCATTCAATAGCGTGCCTCATCCACTTGGAGCAATGGAACGAGGCTCGAACGGCCATCGAGGAGCTTCTGGCGGAACCGAAATTTGACTTGGTGGATAAAGGAGACATCATTGCGGATGCCGCCACGGTTTATCTAGAGAAGAACCAACCGCTGGAGGCCCGCCGCCTCCTTGAAGGACTGAGCGACGAGATCAAGGGATACGTGCGCGAATACGAAGTCCTGTGTGCGGATGCTTCTTCCCCCGAACCCGATTACCCGGAAGTCGCTCCCTCCGCGGAATACGAATCTCCTCCCAAGGAGCAGAAGCCTGCCGACACGGTCGATTATGAGATGAAGGAGGGTACTGACGGAGAATCTCTCCAGGAAGCTCCCGAAGAGGCTCCCGGCGCAGCGGACCGGGGCCGGCACGCCGGAGAAACGAGAGACGGAGATGATATATCGGTTCCGGTCAGAGCTAGGGTCAGCTACTCTCGGGACAACAGGAGTTGGCGAGACGGGCGATCGGAGATGCTGGCGCCGAAATGGGCTCTACTGAGCATATCAGAGTCGGTCAACGTCGGGGATACGCTGGTTCTGAAGATACACCTGCCGCCGGACATTGAAGATCAGACGGTCTCGGTGATTTCGAGGGTGAGCCGCTGGAACTCCGAAGCGGGCCATGATGAGTCTCGCAGGGTGCGGACCGAGTTCGTCTCGTTTTCCAAGGCCGATGAAGGTATCCTGAAGGCTTTCGTAACCGACGCCATTCGTACCTCGGAAGAGGCGACCGAACCGATCCACGCTGTACCGATCCCCGATCATGTCGTTGAAGGGAGTGTGGAGCCCTCAGTGGAAGAGGCGGAGTCGCCGCCGACAGAGCACCCGGCGGAGACGGTACTCCCGGCCCCGGTTGCAGAAGCCCCTCTCTTGGCGGAAGCCGGCCCTATCGTGGAGCCGCCAGGAAGGGCCCGGGTTTATGAAGGACTCCGGATTCGATTTGCTTGCGAATGCGGACAGGTCAACGTTATCCCGGCACGCCATACAGGCCGAGAGGGGAAGTGCGGCAAGTGCGCTAAGCCGATAGTCGTACCGACTGTCGACTCGAAGGCGGACAGACTGACCGATACTCTCATCGGCAGAGTGGTGGGAGGATGCAGGCTTCTCTACAAGCTGGGCGGCGGAGGCATGGGCGGAGTTTTCAAGGCTCACCACATCCCGCTCGACATACCGGTGGCCATGAAGATCCTTCATGCGCATCTTGCGGAAAAGGATCCCGTTTTCATCAAGCGGTTCATACGTGAAGCCCGGGCCGCAGCCAAGCTTCAACATCCCAATATTGTCGGTGTGATGAACGTGGGATTTGAGAACGGCCTGCACTATCTTGTCATGCCGTATGTCAGCGGTGGGAGTGCGGCTGCGTTACTCGTCCGGAGCGGGCGTATGCCCCTGGAGAAGGGTCTCCGGGTAGCAGTGGAAATCACTCAGGCCCTCATTGTGGCAGCCGAGCACAACATGCTCCATCGGGACATCAAACCTGCCAACATCCTCTTCACCGGCAAAGGCGAGGCGACTCTGGCCGATCTCGGACTGGCCAAAAATTACCTGGACCAGGATGTGGCCATCACCCAAACAGGCATCGCATGCGGCACACCGCTTTACTTTTCCCCGGAGCAGGCCAAGGGATCGCCGAACATAGACATCAGGTCGGACATCTACTCCCTGGGGGTAACTCTCTATCACCTCCTCAACGGCTCGCCTCCGTTCAAGGGAGAGTCTGCGTACGTCATCTTTCAGAAGCACGTCCATGAGCCTCTCCCGCCTTTCGATAGTTTCGACCCGCCTGTCCCGGAGGTGGTTCACGACATGCTCAAGAAGATGACCGCCAAAAATCCCGACGAAAGGTTCAGCACTCCGCAGGAGCTTCTCGAAGCTCTCGAAACGCTCATCGATATCCTCACCGCAGGAGGGACCAAATCCGTCAATGCGGACAAGCCCGCCAAGAAGGGCTTGCTGCACCGTCTGGGATTCATGAAGTCGGACTGAGAACCCGTTCATCGTCTCCGACAAATCTCCGCCTCTACGAATAACGCCCCCTGACCATGCTTCAGAAATAGACAGATTTCTTTGGCGTAGCATCAAGTGAAGTATGAGCTATTCCTCACCACCCTATTGACTTATCCATCTATCTCTTGTAAAATAGAGCAAAAATTGTCCCTATAAGGACAAACCAGGTACGGAGGATATACCATGTCCCGTATTCGTGCAGGCGTGTCAGGACTTCTCATATCGGTCTTCTTCTTCGGGTGGATCACTTATGGGGGATGGGTAAACCAGTGGTATTCGGATATCCCCGAGCACTACGCCTATCCGGCCTCTCTTTCCAATCAGTCGGACCCGCACTGGGGCTTCTGGTTCTGGTAAGCCGAGAACCCCGGGAATCCGGCTTAACATAGCCGGAGTATTGCTGACGTTGTGAGGAATAGTGGAATGCCCCCCGAAAATGCCGGGGGGCTACTCTTATTCGGTGAGCTCTGTAGATCGGATTGGGCCCACATGGCGTGTGAGCCGCACTTGCTCTTCTCTACGGGGAATGGCCGACCAACCGGGCGGCTTCGCTAACGACGGTCTATCGGCCGCTGGAATAGTGCTCCCTACCCTTTCGGCGCTTGCGCCTGACGAGAGCCTATTTTCCCTTGAGCAGACCTTTCTCGTAAAAGTACCGAAACACCACGAACTGATCTATGCCGGTCAACTCCACCACCTTAAAGACGGTTACCGACTCCCTGGCCATTTTCAATTCGTTTATTACCCGTGTAATACGCCCGTAAATTTCGTTGCTCTCGTTGATGTCCATTGAGCGGCCTTCCTCTTGTCATGCATGTGTCGGGGAAAACTCTCTCGACCGTGTGAGCCGAAACTTCAAGTCGGGGCAGGGTCTCTGTTTCGTTCCTACCCGACCGTCACCCTGCCTCTTGCATGGCAGATGTCAGCTCCCGAAGAAATTTTCTACCGATTTGAGTGCCCGGTCAAGAGCCTCCACATCCGGTCCGCCGGCTTGGGCCATATCCGGCCGCCCTCCCCCGGAGCCGCCGACCACTGAAGCGGCTTCTTTGGCGATCTTGCCTGCATGAAAACGATCGGTAAGGTCTTTGGTGACCAGGGCAATGAGAAGAACTTTCCCTTCCGCTTCGGCTCCCAGCAGGGCAACACCCGAGCCGAGACGGTCCCTGACACGGTCTGCATAGTCCCGGAGATCCTTGGGACTCGATACATGCTCCACGCGCCTCGAGAGAAGCCGAACTCCGTTTACCTCCCGTACGCCGTCGAGGATGTCGGAGGCGACTCCACCGGCGAGCTTGCGCTTGAGTGTCTCAGTCTCCCGTTCCCTGGCTTTCTTCTCTTCGATCAACTTGTCCAGCTTCCGGATCAATTCACCCTTGGAGCCGCGCAGACGCTCTGCCAAACCTCGGAGCTCCTCTTCCAGGTTCTTGACATATTCCAGAGCCCCTCGTCCCGTGACGGCCTCGATGCGCCTCACCCCCGCGGCGATGCCTCCCTCGCCGACCACCTTGAACAGTCCGAGATCGCCCGTACGATGCGCATGGACGCCCCCGCAGAGCTCACGGCTGAATCCTCCCATGGAGATCACCCGAACCGTCTCTCCGTATTTCTCTCCAAAGAGGGCCATGGCACCCATTTCTTTGGCCTCGGCGATCGGCATGACCCGGGCATCGACCTCAACGTTCTCCCGTATTTTTTCGTTCACGAGGTCTTCAACTTCGACGAGCTGCTCCGGCGATATGGCCGAAAAATGCGTGAAGTCGAATCTGAGGCGATTGGGCTCCACCAGCGAGCCGCTCTGGTTCACGTGCTCCCCCAGCACTTTCCTGAGCGCCCATTGGAGCAGGTGAGTCGCCGAATGGTTGGCCGTGATGGACCTTCGCAACTCGGTGTCCACCCGCAGCTCGACCTTGTCCCCTACCCTGAACGTGCCGGACCGAACCGCTCCCCGATGAACGATGAGATTCGGGAACGGTTTGAGTGTCTCCTCCACGTCAATTTCATTGCCGTTGCTGCTGATGGTGCCTCGATCCCCCACTTGCCCGCCGGACTCGCCGTAGAAAGGAGTTCTGTCGGTAAGCAGCTCCACCCGGGCCCCGGCGTGGACTTCATCCACAGACCGGCCTTCCGTAAGAATTGCCTGTACGGTACCGAAATCCTCCGTAGTCTCGTACCCGGTGAAATCGATGAGCACTCCCTTTTCCAACAATGGTTTAAGGCCTTCGGCCTCGCCGCCGTGCATGCCCTCCCAGGATTGGCGGGCCAAGTGTCTCTGCTGAGCCATTTCGCTGTCGAAACCCGCCTGATCCACGGAGAAGCCGGATTCGGTCGCGAGGTCCACCGTCAAATCGAGAGGAAAGCCGAAGGTGTCGTAGAGTCGGAACGCCACACTCCCCGGTATGGTCTTGCTCCCCCGGCTGCGCAAGCGGGCCGCCTCTTCTTCAAAGAGAAGCAGGCCGCGGGCCAGTGTGTCGAGAAAGCGCTCCTCCTCGTGGAGAATCACCTTTTCCACCAGAATCCTGTGGCTGTTCAACTCCGGGAACGCATCGGACATGGTGTTGATCACCACCCGGGCCGTGTCGAACATGAAGGGCTCGTTCAGCCCGATGTACTTTCCGTAACGCAACGCTCTCCTCAGAATGCGTCGCAGAACGTACCCTCTCCCCTCGTTGGAAGGAAGAATGCCGTCGGCAATGAGAAAAGCCGCGGCACGACTGTGGTCGGCTATCACCCGGATGGCTATGGAATCAAGATCCTTACCTTTGCATTCTCTGCCGGAGATCTCTTCGAGATGGCGAATCAAAGGAAGAAAGAGGTCGGATTCCCAATTGCTGTCCTTCCCCTGCACCACAGCGGCCAACCGCTCCAAACCGAGACCGGTGTCAATGGAGGGCCTGGGCAGAGGGGTCATCTTTCCGGAAGCATCCCGGTCAAACTGCATGAATACGAGGTTCCACAGCTCCAGAAATCTATCACAGTCACATTCGGGTCCGCAGTTCGGATCGCTGCATGCGAACCGGTCCCCCTGATCGATATGGATCTCCGAGCAGGGACCGCAAGGACCTGTGTCGCCCATGCTCCAGAAATTGTCCTTGTCTCCGAGGCGGATAATGGGATTGGCCCCTTTTCCCAGGACCTTTCTCCAGATGCCGTCTGCCTCATCGTCGTCCTTGTAGATGGTGACGTGGAGCCGGTCCTTGGGGAGCCCCACCACCTTGGTGAGGAGCTCCCAGCCGAATGCCACTGCGTCTTCCTTGAAGTAGTCGCCGAACGAGAAGTTGCCGAGCATTTCAAAGAACGTGTGATGCCGCGCGGTATGTCCGACGTTTTCCAGGTCGTTGTGCTTGCCGCTCACCCGGAGACATTTCTGGGAAGTGGTGGCCCGCACGTACGGCCGCTTTTCATTTCCCGTAAAAACGCTCTTGAACTGGACCATACCTGCGTTTACGAAAAGGAGGGTGGCATCTCCCTCCGGAATTAACGATGAGCTCGGTACCCGGCTATGGCCTCTTTCCTCAAAATATGCCAGGAACTTCTCTCTCAGTTCAGCACCGGTCATGACTCCTCCGGACTTTTCCCTTGGTTCCGAGCCGTGGGCTCCAAGCTCCCGCGAAAGGCGAGAAGGTGTGCAGCAAGCTCTCCGCCGCGGAGGCAAAGCCTTGGTCCGCAGGGCTGCAACGCATTCCTCTCTTGCTGTACCACGGAAACGTGCCCGCCATTGGGCGGCCCGCACTTGATCTCGGGTAGGCAGCCGGATGCTTTCCGGCATTAAGTATTTGAACATAGCACAGTATTGAACCTCCTTGCAAGAACTGGTCTCTCCTGTTAAGGTACGCTCCTACCTTTCGATTTCACTCGACACGGAGACCGGGATTCCCATGTCAGATGAGCCTTCCCCCGCGACCATCCGTTTTTCCTGCGACTGCGGAGCAGCCTTCGAGGTGACCAAGGAGCAGGCGGGCCGATTGGGACGATGCGGACGATGCGGAAAAGAATTACTGATTCCGGATACCTCCGAGCCTTTGCCCCTACAGCCGCAACAAACGCCGAAACCCGATGTGCGACCCACCCCATCGCCGGCCTCCCAAAATGCGCGATTCTGTCCGTTTTGCGGAGTATCAATAAGAGAGAATGCCCACCTTTGTCCGTCCTGTTTCAAGAGGCTGGATACGCAACCGGAGAAAAGCGAGGAACAGTCAGGCCTGACCGCCGTAGACTGGATACTCTCAACGGTGTTTGCTCCTCTGGGATGTGTGGGAGGATTTATCCTCCTGATCATGGGCAGCCGAAAAGGCTTGGACATGATGGGAATCTCCACCGTCGCCGTCTTTGTCTGGTGGTGCATAGCCCTCCTGGTTGGTTGGATTCGGTAAACAACAGAGTCCTGTCTTACCCTCTGCTCTTCATTCCACAGTGCACGGTTGCGCAAACACGATGGCCCCGTTTGTTCAATTCTCCGTCAAAGGTGACCCGGCAGGTGCTTGCAATTGCAAACACCCACCGGATGAGGAATGAAGGACCGCCGGTCCCCTATGAGGGGGGCGGATCAGGGTTTGGGTGAGGGGTGCCGAGGTACGGAAAACCGGAAAGAATGTCGGTGTGCGGTTTGAGACCATCGGGCGGAATCTTTCCATTCGAGAGCATGGATAGGCGATGCGCCACAATGTGGTCTGTGAGCAAACGGCCATTGGGGTACCTGCCGGTCTTGGAAGGGTCGAAGCTCAGCATGTCGGGCAGGATTCCATGGGCATCGAGCACCGCTTTGGCCTCTTCCCGGGAATAGCCCCCGACATGCTCCATTGAGTGGATGAACTCGTCCAGAAAGAGCTCCCGGTCCTGAGCGGGTGCGCTCCTGTCGAATTCCGGTTTCTTCTTATCGGTCAGGAAGAAGTTCGCGAGAGTCGGGTGACCCGCGCGATCCACGGGAACGAGAGCGCCGTCACGGCGGATGCTGACCCGCCCCCAAATGCCCACTGCCGAGTTGGCGCCCAGGACGCTCGTCGGTAGCTCGAACGCCATGCTGAAGACGTTATAGTTTGCAAAAAGGTCTGTATGGGTCCACCGGCTCGGATCTGGAGCCCCCTCCAGGCCGGTGAAGTTTTTGCCGCCCTTGTGGTCGAACATGTTCAGGATTCCGGCGAAGTCGATGAAGAAAGCATCGCTGCGAAGTCCGACGAAGAATGTGTAGGGCCCCGAGGTGACGATGTTCGGCTCGGGACCGAACGACACCTCTACGTCTTTGAAGATCTGCCGGCCGGCGGCCTCGATCCCGCGGGCCTCCGGGCCGGTTGCCAGGTAGACGCTTGCACTCTGCCGACCGTCTCGCGGCTCGGAGAATACCATGCTGAGAGCGACGTCGGTTTCGGCGTCACCGTCGTTATCAATGTTGATCCGGTACACGGCATCGGGGTGGAACGCCGCCTCCTTGGCGAAAGAGTTACAATTGAGGATCAGCACCGTCTTCGAGGCGTCCGTAGGAACCTGGAAGGCGTAGAGATCGGTGAGGTCAAGTCGCGTGTCCCCCTCAGGAGGACCTAAATTCAGGCCGGTAAAATGGTTTGACATATCATTCTCCTTCCGCTGACAAATTGCTGTTCTTCCATTCCTGCCTAGGTTAGATGCCGTCACGCGGCGGAAGATTCGGACTCCCTGCCGAGCGCCCTCCAAGCATGCAATAAATTGTAGTCATTTTTTCCAATGATTTTTCAGCGTGTTATTCATCTCTCAAAAAATTTACTTTAGATATTTCAAATTACTACGCGGTTCTATTATCTTTTTTCTTGACTGACTCGCGGCGCGATGTTAATCGGTCTCTCCATCCCCGGCTCCTCTCCTCATTACTTCTGCCGGGAACGAGGGGGCTCAGTGAAAAAGGCCACAGCAACCAGATCCTTCGGCACAGGCAAGCGCGAAGCACACGATTCATCAACATTTTACGGCCGGAAGCTCTTTGCGGCTCCGGTCGCAAACCGCAGCGTCGAAAAAGTTAACGAGATACCTCCCAACCTCCTGGATCGGGTCTATCAGCATTCGTCCGAGCAGATGCACGAACTGCCGGACAACTCCGTAGCATTCATGGTCACGTCACCCCCGTACAATGTGGGCAAGGAGTACGACCAGGATCTCAGCCTGAGGGACTATCTCGAATTCCTCGCACAGGTTCTGGACGAGACACGTCGAGTACTCGTGCCGGGAGGGCGCATCGCGTTCAACGTCGCCAATCTCGGCCGCAAACCGTATATTCCCTTGAACTCCCACGTGGCCGCTATTGCCGAGAGGCTCGGGCTCTTCATGAGGGGTGAGATCATATGGGTCAAGGGCAAGGGAGCGAGTGGGTCCTGTGCATGGGGATCGTGGATGTCCGCGGGCAATCCTTCTTTGAGGGATCTCCACGAGTACGTGCTCATTTTTTCAAAGGATCGCTTCGACCGGCCGGTGAAGGGCAATTCGACCATATCCCGGGACGAGTTCATGGCGGCAACCACCAGCGTCTGGCACATTCCCCCCGAGTCGGCACGACGTGTGGGGCATCCGGCTCCTTTTCCCGTGCCCCTGGTGGAGCGTCTCATCCATCTCTACACTTTTGAGGGGGACGTGATCCTGGACCCGTTCATGGGGAGCGGCTCCACCGCGGTGGCGGCAGTTCAAACGGGCCGGCATTACGTGGGATACGAAATCGATCCGAGCTACATAGCCATCTGCGACGACCGTGTGTGCCGCATTACGGGGGAATCACCGTCGGTATCCAACGGAACGGTGTGAAGAGTTGGGAAGCCGGACGGGGAGAGAGGCTCAGGTCGAAGGGGAGCCGGCTATCCAGCTCTTTCGGCTGTTTCTGACCCGTGAGAGCGAGGCTTGTGGTCAGTGTGCGCTTCGTCGGAACTGTGCGGGTCTTAGAAGCCCTGCAGGAGCTTACTGTGCCCGGCCGTAGTTTTCAGAAACCGCATTCTAGCACCCGTCCGATGCCGGCAGACTCCATTGAAGCCCGGGGAATCGTGCGTAATCCCGATCGAGGCTTATCCATTCACAGCCCGATTCAATGGCCAGTGCCGCAAACCATGCGTCCGGCGCAAGATTGCCGCGTGCGTCCGCTTCGATGCAAAGCCGCGTGAAGATTCTCCAGTGACGCTCCCCCGGTTGAATAACCACGCAATGGGGTTGCCCCAACAAGACGTCGCAGAATTCCAGAACCTCATTCAAACCGCTCGGGCGCACAAAGACCCGCGGGTGGGTGGTGATCCGCACCACGGCGCTCAGTACCTGCGGTGACATGCCGTAGCGAGCTTCGCCGTTAATCACACTATCGAGCCACCTGCGGCAGGTCATATGGTCGGACGCATCGGACCGGAAGGCATGTACGAGGACGTTGACGTCGGCAAGGATCATGGCGTGTCCATAACCTCCTCCAGGTCGCAGGATCGGTTGAGGTCCACCCCGGGCAGGACTCCGCCGGTCTCCTTCGATACGGGCAGAGTCACCGGCTTTCTCGGGAGCGTCTTCGGTTCGACCAGGAGGATCGTCAAGCCTTCTTCGACCAATGAGGTCAAGGTGCGTCCCTCGTCTGCGGCACGCTTCTTGGCTCTCTTGAGAAGATCGTCGTTGATTCTTATGGTGGTTCTCATACATCAAGACATACCAATGATGCATCAATATGTCAAATTCCATGACCCGCCGATGGCCCTTGCCGCGTTCCGAAATTCCTGAATGATTTTCAACCAACCGCGTGAAACTGCCGCTTTTTTTGGCTTGTCCGTGAAGATTAACCGTGAGAACGCTCCTCGCCTTTGAGCAATTGAGCGGCCGCTCTTTCGGGTTTCGCTGTTGACGAACGGCCCAAGCTGGATTAATGTACGAAGGTTTGAGAAACCAGAGGGATGCTGAGGTCTATGACTGAATCGTACGAAATAGTATGGCACGGAAGAGGCGGTCAGGGCGCGGTCACGGCAGCCAAGATTTTCACGGAAGCCGCCTATTATGAGGGATTCAAAGGGGTGAGTGCCAAGCCTACCTACTTCTCGGAAAGGCGAGGCGCGCCCGTGAGTGTCCACACGAGAATTGCCAGAGAGCCGATCCGGAGCTTCGCCAACATTCTCTTCCCCGATATCGCAGTGGTCCTCGACGATAACCTCCTCGAAATGGTCAACGTTACCGGGAACCTCAAAGAAGGCGGTCTCGTCATTGTCAACAGTGCCCGGACACCAAAGGAGCTCGGTCTGGAAGGTCCTTTCAGCATAGCCGTATCGGACGCGTTCCATTCCTCCTCGGAGGCGGGGCTCATCATTGAGGGGAACGTGCTCATCTCCACGTCCATTCTCGGTCCTTTTGCAGCGGCTTCCAATCTCGTCAGTGTCGCGAAGATCCGGCAGGCCGTGGGGGAGCATTTCAGCGGCTCCGCTCTTGAGAGAAATCTCAAAGCATTTGAACTGGCCCATGCTGCCACCCGTATCTACCGGTACGAGCTTTCCGCGGCATCCGCCGGAGCGTGACGGGCGGACCGATATTGCCCCTACAAACAGGCGTCGATCCACTCCCTCACATTTTTGGGACGGAGTAACGGTCGTTGGCGGACCGTCGACGTCGGAGCGCGAGGATCACATGGCTGACAAGATAAAAGAAACAATGATGGCGGCTTCCAAACCCGCGCCGGGTGAGGCCGGACGCACGGGGGACTGGCGCTCCCAGACCCCGGTGATCGATCAGGAGGCGTGCTCCCAGAAGGACACGTGCCTTCTCTGCTGGCTCTATTGCCCCGATGGCGTGATCTCTCGGGATTTTCCCCTGGAGATCGACCTTGAATATTGCAAGGGATGCGGGATTTGTGCCGAAGAATGCCCCCGCAAAGCCATTACCATGGTCGAGGGAAGAAGCCCCGTTAAGAAGGATTCCGAAAGTAAATCATAGCGGTACTGCGGGAACCGGTCGTTCGTCCCTCGTGACGATGCAAGCTCATGCGTCTCGGGAGCAACCGTTTTCGCCAATACAGACAAGTTCAGGATATTCACATGACGGACATAAGAATCATTACCGCCAACACGGCCGCGGCCATTGCCGCGTCGCTGTGTCGCGTGCAGGTCATTGCCGCGTATCCGATCACCCCGCAGACGCCGGTCACGGAAGAACTGGCCCAAATGGTGGAAAGCGGCGAGCTCAAGGCAGAGTATCTGACGGTGGAGAGCGAGCATTCGGCTCTCGCCTCGGTCATTGCAGCCTCCCAGATGGGAGCGCGGGTCTTCACGGCCACCAGCGCCAACGGTCTGCTCTACATGCACGAGATGCTCCATTGGGCTGCGGGGAGTCGCGTCCCTGTGGTGATGGCATGCGTCAACCGTGGGGTTGGCGCTCCGTGGACCATCCTCAACGACCAGCAGGACTCAATCGCACAGAGGGATACCGGCTGGATTCAGCTCTACTGCCGGAACAGTCAGGAAGTGACCGACACGATCGTTCAGGCGTACAAGATCGCAGAGACGGTGCGGATTCCCGTGATGGTCTGCTACGACGGATTCGTGCTCTCTCATGCAAGCACCCCCGTTGAGGTTCCCGAACGCGAAAAGGTGGACGCATTCCTGCCGCCGTACGAAGGATACGGGGAGGTTTCCCCGGGGAAATTTCTCAACGTCAATCCCCTCATTCTGAGCGATCCGAGGCCGGACCCCTCGGGCGACGTGATGCCGGGGTACATGGATCTGCGGCACCGCCTGCATCAGGATTTGATCGCCGGTCTCGATACCATCGGGACGGTCAGCGACGAGTTCGCCGGCGTCTTTGGCAGGGACTGGGGAGGCTTGATCTGGACGTACCGCATGGAAGACGCCAATCACGCGCTGGTGAGCATGGGCTCTTTGGCTTCGGAAAGCACCCTCGCCGCGGATTCCATGAGACAGAGCGGCCTCCGGACAGGAGTCGTGGGAGTGCGAGCTTACCGGCCGTTCCCCGTGAAGGCCCTCACCGAGGCCCTTGCACGGGTGGAGACGGTCACCGTCTTCGAAAAGGATATTAGCTACGGGTACGGCGGAGCGCTGGCCATGGACCTGAAAGCGGCGCTCTTCGACAGAGAGCTGCGACCGAAATTCTCGTCGTTCGTTGCAGGATTGGGAGGACGGGACGTGCGACCGGAACAGGTCGCTCAGGCGGCCACGGACGCCGTGACCAAAGAACAGGCCTACGGTTGGATAGACGTGAGAGGCTAGCCAGGGAGAATTGATAGATGGCCACAAAGGCAGTAAGAGATTTACCCAAAAAAGAGTTTATTCTGCCGGGAACCAGATCGTGCGCGGCGTGCGGGCTGATGCTCACGTACCGGCACGCACTCAAGGCATTGGACGACGGCAAAACCATTGTTGCAGTGCCGGCGAGCTGCATGACGGTGCTTCACGGAGTCTACCCGATCACACCCGTTAAAGTGCTCTGCGTGAACAACCCTTTTGCGGCTACGGGAGCGTCGGCCTCGGGGCTCGTCGCGGGACTGCGGGCAACCGGCAAGACGGGCTATACCGTCGTGGCCTTCGCCGGTGACGGCGGGACGTACGACATCGGCATTCAGGCACTTTCAGGGGCACTGGAGCGCGGGACCGACTTCATGTACATCTGTTACGACAATGAGGGGTACATGAACACCGGTACGCAGCGGTCCAGTGCGAGCCCAGCGGGTGCCGTCACCACTACCACGCCGGTTCTCGCCAAGCTCCAGCACAAGAAGGACATGATACGCATCGTGGAAGCTCACCGCATTCCGTATATTGCCACGGGATCGCCGGCATTTCCGCTGGATCTGTTCGACAAGGTGACCGCGGCAAAAGGGGTCACCGGGTCCCGATACCTGGAAGTCCATGCACCCTGTCCTCCGGGATGGGGCTTCCCCAACAAGGACCTGATCAAAATGGGAAAACTGGCGGTGGATACGGGAATCCACGTCCTCTTCGAGATCCGGGAGGGCAAATTCAGACTTACCGCACAATCGCTGAAGCTTGCGGAAAAGGGACGGAAGAAGACCGTAGCCGATTACGTGAAGGGGCAAACCCGTTTCAAGAAGATCAGCGAAGACCAGATCCGGCGCCTCCAGGAGTTCACCGACCTGCGCTGGGAAGAATGCCTGGAACGCCACAACAAGGGTTGACATTAACGTGCCGAAGACAGAGGGAGAGCTTCTCCGGAGAGAAGCCTCCCCATGCTCGTCACACGGAAGCCCGAGGTCGCCTCGGCAACCTGCCCGAACGCGCGGTAGGAGCGATCGCTTTCTTGACTGTCTATTAGTACAAGCAGCCCCCTGCAGGAAGCCGCTGCGTACGGCCAAATCGTTCCTCCGACGATTCCGTTCCCGCTCCGAATCCAATCATTCAGTTCGGGGTTTTTCCTACCGGATTGTAGAATATTCCATCCCATCGTACACGAATGTCGTGGTCTCAAGCGGCTCCCAGAAACGACACAATCCTTCCAAGCCATTGATAACTTAGCCTCGTGCGGTTGACGCCCAGTGGCACGCTCTTCGCATGTTTCGCATCGTGGGGGGCTACTTTGAGTGACACTTGCGGAGGTATGATCAATGAATTCGGGTGACAATGCCTGGGTTTTGGCCTCATCGGCACTCGTGCTGCTGATGACGCCGGGCCTGGCTATGTTCTACGGAGGCATGGCGCGAGAGCGGAACGTGCTGGCAACCATGATGCACAGCTTCTTCTTGATGGGCCTGGCGTCCATCGTCTGGATGCTGTGGGGGTTCAGTCTATCATTCGCTCCCGACGCCTGCATGGGACTGTTGGGAGGAACCGACTATCTCGGCCTTGTCCAGATCCGGGGGGGTCTCTGGCCCAATTCCACCATACCGGCCTCCACATTCGTAATTTTTCAATGCGGTTTCGCAGTGCTCACCCCGGCACTGATTTCCGGCGCCTTTGCGGAACGCATGAGCTTCTTCTCATTCATGATCTTCATGGTACTCTGGATCACTCTCGTGTACTCACCGGTTTGCCACTGGGTGTGGGGGCCCGGGGGCTGGTTGGCCAACATGGGCGCCCTTGATTTTGCCGGCGGCACCGTGGTCCACGTCAACTCGGGAATGGCGGGACTCGCATGCGCCCTGTTCCTCGGCAAACGCAAAGGTTACGGCACCATACGCATGCTCCCCCACAACCTCCCCATGACCCTCATCGGTGCAGGCCTGCTCTGGATAGGCTGGTTCGGATTTAACGCAGGGAGCGCCTTGAAAGCCAATGAAAGTGCCTCCATGGCATTTCTGGTGACTCACATGGCCGCCGCGGCCGCGGCAGTCTCCTGGGTAATGGCCGAGTGGCTCACCACAGGTCTTCCCACAACCCTGGGACTGGCTACAGGTGCCATTGCAGGTCTCGTGGCCATCACCCCCGCAGCAGGGTACGTGGACCCGGGGTCGGCCCTCATCATCGGAGGAATTGCAGGCATCGTCTGTTATTGCGCCGTGCTCTTCAAGAACCAGGTCGGGTACGACGATTCCATGGACGTCTTCGCGATCCATGGGGTGGGTGGAGCCTGGGGGGCCCTGGCCACAGGAATTTTCGCATCCAAGGCTATTGGAGGCGTCAATGGGCTCCTTTTTGGCAACACCGGACAATTGTGGACTCAGTTCATAGCCGTCGGGGCTACCGCCGCCTTCTCCTTCGGTATAACCATGGCGATTCTTGCCCTATTGGACCTGGTGATTTACGTTCGGGCGCCCGAGGACGAGGAAGAGATGGGTCTGGACATAGCCATGCACGGCGAGACCGGGTACAACCGGCAGTAAACCCGATCAAGGGAGAATGAAAAGACCTGGGGGGTAGGCTTCAGAAGGAGGCCGCCTCCCCATCACACGCCTTAGAATCCCTCAGTCGCACCGCGTCGGCAGGTTGCCGCCATTGCCGGCGCGCGCACCGCACCTGTGTAGACAATCCTCTGTCGATTATCGGACCGGGCACAGGCTACAGCGCCGTGACCCGATCGGAAAAATCGGTTTCGGTCAAGGATTCACTTGGCGGAGCCTTGAGGAGGAATCCCCGCTGAGAGGAGTCCCGCCGCGCTGCCTCCTGTTGCTTTCGGAGAGCTCAGCACCGGCCGTGCGAAGAGCAGCAATCCCTCCACCTGCTTTACCCCCTGTTGGGGCAGGGTGAAGTTCTCGACATGTTCGACACCGGGTGAAAGGGAAGCATTGTCTTGGTCCGCGAATCGAGCCGTGAAGGACCCGACCTGTTTGCCGGCAGCGTCGAGAAGCTTCACTTCACACCTCACGTCCTTGATACGAACGCGGGAGAGGACCGTAATCATGATTGAGTTCTCAGTGCCGCCCATCTTGACCGACCAGGACACAGGCCGGGATTCGCTATTGGCATTAACTGCGATAAGCAGAGCCAGGACAAGGATAGGGCCCACGAGAGCGCGCTTTCCAACAGGCATTTAACCTCCAATTGTCACAAAGGAACGGACAGAAGCGCCTACAATCTACCACGGAGAGCCGGTATTGCAACCCCAAAAAGCCTTTGCCGTTCATGGGACTATTCTGTGGAGCGACGGGCGATCAAAGTATTATCATTTACTCAGCCACGCGGGAGGCTTGACGGGAAAATCCACCAGGAAAAAGAGTACCATGAGAAATACCAGTATCATGAAAACCAGCGCCGGCACCACGATCCTGTGGAAGGTTCTCCCTTGGACCGGATTCGGCCGGCCATCCTCCATGAAAGCGAATATCGTCCCACGGTGCGGCCTCCAATCCAGGTTCCACAGTAATCCGGCAAAGGCGTAGAGCGCCGACGATGCAAAGAGGTTGGGGAGCCAAAGCGGCGTATATTCTCCGTCCCTCAGGAGTATGTAGGTGTCGTAAAACCAACTGACCGAGAACAGCCATACGCATGCCGCCACGTATGCCTGCCGTTTGGGAAGCACCCCCCGACACGTCCTGTACGCGACTCCCACCGCCCACGGGGCGGTGAAAAACGTGAGTACCGACATCACGATGGAATCGCAATAGTCCCACGTGGGATCGCCCGTGTAGGGGGCTACCAGAGTGAGTCCGGTGGCGGCGATGAGAAAAGTGATGATTTTCCACGGCTTGAAGATGAATCGTCGGTACTCGGGCTGAGATATGGCGTAGGTCTTCCGGTCTTTAACATAGAGCACGATCGCAACAACGCATGCGGTACTCCACAGGCAAATGTAAACCGGGTAGAACTCTCTCATGGCCACGCTTGCCGATCGATGGAGACGACGTGGCGGGAACACCCCAGCCACTGAACGAAGAACCGGGGCTTCTCTCCGTCCTTCATTCCCGGCGGCCGGATCGTGCCCGCCCGCTTTGCTCGGGAAGCAACCGGAATATCTGCAACTTTCCCCAGACCCTGCGGTTTGTCACGTCCCATCACTTTGAGCTGGGCTGCGAAATCAGGGGCGCGACAATGCACCACTCCGGCGCCCGGCCTCGATCAGTCCGACCACCAATGGAGATGCTTCATGATCCGGCTGCGCTCTTCGGGGTCTTCTTCGTCGAACAGGAGGGATGCCACCGTGTTGAAGATGTCCGACAACTTAACCATCCCGTACAGCTTGCCGGCCTTGGTGACCGCCACGAGGGAGACCCCGTGATCCATCATGATATCGAGGGCTTTGAGAATGCTGTCTTCCGGCTCTACCGATCCGGCGAAGGGGATCGCCAAATCCTTCACGGGAGTGGTGGCAGCGCCCAGCTCGGCCGGTCTGCCGGTCGCTTCACAGAGGTGCCTGACGTTCTTGAGCAGGTCCACAAGGCGGATGAGACCGAGAAGCTTGTAGTCGTCGTCCAGCACAAGGGGTGTGGAATGTCCGTGCTCCAGTTTCTCGTCCTCGGAAAGAATTCTCAGGATCTTGATGGCGGTGCTCACCGGGGTGTTGGCCCTGAACTGGGGCCACTCGCTGCTGGGGATCATGACCTTTGACACGGGAACGGAATGGGGCATGCAACAACCTCCGCGATGTGGTGACGAGATCCGATATGATTAAGAAGTTTGTGGTGTGATTCAGAATAGACGTTATTTCCCGCGAGTCAAGGGCCTATTTGACAGGGAACAGCGTCCTAGCCTTCTCTATCCGACTTCCTGGCTTCAAGTCGGAACTGTTCCAGTTTGAACGGACCCGATTCCGTTGACCTGGCCTCGGCCGGCTGCTTCCGTTCCACTGCCGGCATACCCCACTTGAACTTGGGCTTACTCTCTTTGCCAAAGGCTTCCGGTTCAACACTTTTACGGGGACCGCGAATCCCCCGGGTTTCCTGTGGGGATGCGCTCGCTGACTGAGAATTGTCCGCCGCCAGGTCGAATCTCTTCACATTCCCTTTCGCGTCACTGATCGTGGCATTCTTGACGACCATGACGCTCGGGTCCAGATCTACAACAAGGCGGTACGAGCTCCTGGGATTCTTACGATCCGTAAGCTCCAGGAAGACGAGCTTATCCTTGACTCCGGCACTTTTCACAGCGAGCCTTTCGCCGACGTCAGCGGTGCTCGCACGAGGCGTCGGCTTCTCTTGCATGACAGCCCTGCTCGGCGGCGGCTGGGGAGATTTCGGTTTCACTCTCGCCCCTGCTCCGGACGACAACGTCCCGTTTCCCAGAGCTATGTGAATCCGCCCCGGACCTCTGGCAATTTTGAACGCCGGAACCGGACGATCGCCGAAATCGACAACCAATCGGGTGCGAGAATCCTTGTGTCCGAGGCGGACCTCCCTTATCCGGTCTCCCGGCACATTGATTCGTCCCGGCACTCTGGCGAGGGCGGTCGAATCGAAATCGACCACCAACCTGAAGGGATTCTTGATCACAAAAGCCGAGTGGCGACCGACGGGGCCTTCGGATCTGATGACGATGCTCCTGGCGTCCCGCGAAATCTGGACACCGGTGATCTTTCCCGGCTCGGGTCCAGGAGCCTGACCGAAGGCAGGACAAAGTGCAAGAAAGAGCCAAATTCCGACCGTAATGGAAACAAGCATTCTTCGTGTCATGAGAGAGCCTCACACGGCTGCCGGGATGGCAGCCTTCTTAAATCCACTATATTTCCCGCAACGTACGGCGGTACCCCGGTCGAAGGAGACCGACCTTTGTCGCCGGCGGCGCTTCGGGCGCGTCAGGCATGACTGAGATCCACGTCTCGCCTAAGGGCAGATGATAAATGGAATGACAGACACGCTCGCTCCGATCTTCTTCCCTGATGCACCGTCCCTTCCAAAACGCCGGAGCGGTTTCCCCTGTGCCGGGACTGTCAGGAAGTAATGACCGTCGGCGCTCCACCGGGACGCTCCCATCAATGATAGCACGACGTGCAGTGTTAGTCAAAATAAAATAAGAAAGTTAGTATATTATCGTTGATACCTATAATATTATTTATATAATGGTGAGGGACCGGATGCAGTCTGCCCGCCCATCCCCGTTTCGATGCAGCGGCCTTAAAGGCTCAGCGCCCTCTGACGACAACGGGGCTCTTCGGTCGAACAACCGGAACCCTTTGGCCCGATAGGTGTCGGCAGTATGAAGTATTGGAAATATTGAGCTTGAGATGTTTTCGATGCTGCATCGATGGATACGGGCTCGCTGCAGACACATTTTCCGGATCGGCGCGAAGAGCTCCTCACCTGCTTCCCGGGTGCGGGGCCGGTCGGTTGCGCAGCATGGCGGGGCGGATGACGGCGAGGTTGATTTCTTAGCCGAATCCGTGCACCATGAAAGGAAATGAGGGCTCGGCTGAACCGAACATGATTACGTAGGACGGGTTGACATTATGAGAGCTTTTGTACTGATTGCCGTCAAGGCACTAATCATAGCGGTTGTCGCCTCGTCGGTGGGACTGGCGCTTAATGCCATGGCATCCAAGCCGCTGCCGTTGGTCTACGTTCCTCCGAAGGAAATGGACTTGGCCGGAGTAAAGGTACCTCTCATCGACGAGAAGGAAGCAAACAATCACTTCGAAATGGACGGCTTCATCTTCGTTGACACGCGAGGGAACGAGGCCTACGCCCAGGGTCACGTCAAAGGAGCACTCCTTTTGCCCGCCGATCAGAAAGAGGAGCGCTTTCCCGAGGTTCAACCGCTTCTCCCTGAAGAGAGCACCCTGATCCTTTATTGTTACGGCCCGGAATGCGAAATGGCCGAAGAAGTCGGTCGCTTCCTTGCGCAATTGGGGTACAGGCACATGATGATCATGTCGGCCGGATTCCCTGAGTGGAAGAAGGCGGGCTACCCAGTGGGAGAAGCCGTCGCGCGAGGTGAGAAGTGAAATATGTGGTTCTTCTTGCACGACTGGTCATAGGGGGACTGTTCGTCTACGCGAGCATCCACAAAATAGCCGATCCTGGAGCCTTTTCCGTGTCGATTCGTAATTATCTGGTGTTGCCGGCGGCGTGGAGTAACCTCTGCGCCCTCATACTTCCCTGGATCGAGTTGGCGGCAGGGTCATTGCTCATTGTCGGCATCCTCACGAGGCCGAGCGCCCTGCTTACCACGGGAATGCTCGGAGTCTTTCTCGGGGCCGTCATCTACGCCTATTCGATAGGCTTGAACATAGACTGTGGTTGTTTTACGTCCGATGCCGCAACCGAAGGCAAAATAGGATTGTTCCACATTTTCAGGGATTCAGCGCTCTTTCTGACTTCCCTGGCAATACTGGTGTTTGATCGCGGAAATCTCACCCTCCGGGACCTCTTACCGGGTAAGGTGTCGCTCCACAAGCCGGAGCCGGCCTAAGACGGTGCATTGTTGAGCACGGGTCTTGCCTTTTTCGGAGGTACTGCCGATGAACGGACTTATCGGGATTGTTTTTTGCGCACTGCTCGGTCTTTTGGTCTGGACAGGCCCTGCTTCGGCACAGCTTGCAGGATCTCTCATAGATCAGTTGCATCATTCGTCGCCGGATGTTCGTCGAGCAGCAGCGTTCAAGCTCGGCCAGACCTGTGCCCATCCTTCCCCACAGACCGTTCCGGCACTGATAAAGGCGCTTGACGATCCCGAAGGGGCGGTTCGGGCCGTTGCAGCCGAATCCCTTGGTGCTTTGGGGCAGGCTTCACAGAAAGCTGTTCCCGATCTCGTTGCGCACGCCTGGGATAAGGATGCCGAAGTGAGGAGCTCAATTGCGCTTTCTCTGGGCAAATTGAACGTGCATTCGGATCAGGTCCTTGAAACGCTCGCCAAGCTCTCGGGCGATCAAGACCCCGAGGTGAAGAGAGACGCAACCATTGCCTTTGCATTGCTGGGCAAGATGGACCATTCCACCATCCGGAAAGTCATGGAAGCCTTGCGCGAGGGCAACTCCAGGTCCGTTGATGCCGCTCAAGCGCTCTGCATAAGGCTCGGGGTGACGTCACCGCAGAAGGTGGTTCCGGCCTTGGTTGCCGCGCTTCAAGAGAACCGGGAGCCCATGAGCTCGCGCATCCTTTGGGTGCTGAAAACTCTTGGCACCCAATCGGAACAGGGTCTTCCGGGGGTTGTCGCCGCTTATGAAAAGCTCGGCGAAAAGCAGCGCCTGTCGGCCCTGGCCGTGGTCGTGAAAGCTGACAAAGCGGGGGATTACGTGCCGGGCCTCTTGCAGAAGGCTCTCAAGCAACCGAGCGCAGAAGAGAGAAGGGAATCGCTTCTCATTGCGATGCGTTACCGACCCGGATGGGACAAACTGATCGGCCCTATCATGGAAGCCATGAAAGACCCCGATCCGGTCACCCGGTACATGGCCATCAGAAGCGCCAGACAGTTCGGTGACAAGAATGGCGCCTTGTTATCGGCGATTATTCTCCGAACGAAAGACCAGGATGCCCGGATACGGACGGCGGCGATTGAGATGCTGGGGCTCATAGGCAAATCGCGTGCAGACGTCCTGCAGACCCTGGAAAAGGCTGCAACAGGAGACGAGCTTCCTCTCAGATTCACCGCCATTAAGGCTCTCAACAACATCGGACATACAGACCCTGGAGCCGTGATCCCCCTCCTGGAGAGGGCAGGAAGAAACAATACCGACGACCGCGCCAAGAAGATAATTGAGGCGGTTGTAAAGAAACTGGAGAAGCTGCCCGGGTCGAAACCGTCGCCGAAATCCGAAACGAAGAGCAAGACGAATTGATTCTCCGTAAGGTGTGGAAAAATTGAACGAGCCCGTAAGGTAGGGGCAAAGGCACCCCGCCAACGGAAACGGCTTCCCCCGTCGGAGCGGACTCTCCCTGCGGGCGCGTTGTTTCGAGAGCGAGAGGCGGGCAACAGGATTCTCGCCTCGGCACTCTCAGGAGGGCTCCAATCTTGCCGCTTGCTGGGCCCCTCATCTTCAGGACCGACGTCTACCCCTTTTCCAAAGCCATTCACAGCAACTCTGAGCCGGTGCCGGGAAGAGCATTCCGAAGAAGGGTGAAGAATCTCACGGCTCAAAAATTGGTCGTTCTGCGATTCGGTCGAGGATTTTTTGGCGCCTCCTTCCTGTTTTTATGTGGTATAGTAAATCCGGTGGTTTCCTGCACCCCCGGCGCTTGGCAAAGGCAGCCCCGTTGATCGGGAATTATCCGAGATACCCGCCATAAGAGCGTATCTGTTCGAGGGTGTTTGAATTGCCCAGTGTGCATAGACTTCCGGCGAATTGTGATTAAGCTATTGATGGAAATAGTCCGCGGCGATGAGTGCAATGTCCCTCGAGATCAAGAACAGATTTACCGGCCAGGTTATTTTTCAGGGAGACGCCGCGTCGATAATCATTCTGCTTGAATCAGCAGTGCAGGCAGAGGTGGACCTAGCCGAAGCCGACCTCACCGGTGCGAATCTCGCGCGAGCAGCTTTGGCCGGCGCCAGGCTGGGCTTGGCGGATCTCACGGGTGCCAACCTGTCCGGTGCGGATCTTTCCGAAGCCTATATGCCTGGAGCAAAGCTGAATTCCGCCGACCTCTACGGAATAATCGCCCGTAAGGTCAACCTCTCCGGTGCCGATCTTTCAGACGCCAATTTGCGAAACGCGAATCTCGCCTGGGCGCGCCTAACGATGACCAATCTCTCGGAGACCAATCTGACCAACGCCAACCTCTTCGGAGCCAACTTGACGGGAGCCAATCTCTTCGAAGCGGTTTTGGAAGGGGTCAACCTGTCAGGGGCCAAACTCGAAGAAGCCAATCTGGTGGGGACTCACTTGGGGGGAGCCAACCTGGAATGGATCACGGGAATGGAATCCAACGAGTGAATCGATCGAAACCGCCCGACCGTGAGCTTATGCCCCCCGCCGAAGCGCTTGCCTGCTATTTCCCGTCATGGCCGCCGAACAGTGGAGCCTCGAAGCCTGCCACGGGAGAGTATGGCGGTTTGAGAAATCTCAAATCCAATGTAGAGATGAGACCGGATGTCCATGCTTTGCGAGCAAACCTCGCCTGAGGGGCTATCGCTCCTCCGGCCTCAATCCTTTGGAAATTGGATGTGAGGCGTTCGACGCCTTTCCACGCGATTCCTGTAGGAACTAAAACATCATTCCTCGTGATTCCGTCCAGCAGAACCAGCTCATCTCCCGATCGCTTGAACAACAGCAGACTTTCCTGCCGGGCCGGCTCATTCTGCCTCTGACTTCTGGTCAGAAATCCCGCAGGCGTGACGACCGCTTGTTGGTACACCTCGGTCATGGGGTCATAAGCGTACGGATAGAGACGCCAGGCACCAAGAGTCCGATCTTCATAGAGCATTTGGACGAGCTCCCGGACGCCGTTCTCTCTCCGGATTACCTCGGCACGCTTGTGCGAACAGGCGATATCCAGGAGCACAAAATTGGTGCCGGATTTCACCGCAGGAGCCTGCCTTACCAGGCTACCCACGAGATGGTTGCGAATTTCAGATGCCTCTCTCCAGTCCCGGCTCAAGCCTGCATGGAAGACGGCCATGAATCCAATGACAACAACGGCCGCCGCCTTTCCGATCAATTCGGCCGACGAATTCCGCCACCAGGTGAAGCCGCAGGCCATCAGAATTGCAGCACCAAAAGAGGCTGAAGAATAGATCCTGCTGGCCCAAGTGAAATTGAACCAGGAGACATCGCCGGCCGGAAGCAGGCCGTACTTTACCATCACCGTCTCGACAAATCCCCCGTAACCGGCTAGTTGGTAAGGCAACATGCCCAACATGAGTACGGCTCCGCCGACGGCCGCAAGCTGCCACTTATTCCCCGACTCAATCCTATCCTGCGCTTCCGCTTCCTCGTTCGGGCGATCTCGTTTCGACAAAAACAATACACCTAGGGTCGCCGCAACTATCACAAGACCGGCCGGAAGCGCCCATCGGTCCGCGGACATGGAGGTAAACGGTGAGAGCACATACACTGGAAGCAACGCAAGATACGACCATAGCATCTCGAAGGGTGGTACGAAATAGCAGGTGCTCACTGCTCCGCCTTTCAGGAACCCGGATCTGACCACTACTGCCCCAACAAATGCTATCAGAATCGCCGAGCAGAGCTTGAACAGAAAGGCTCGGTCGGAACCTCCATCGGAAGAGCGTCGATGAACCGGCCAGACCAACAACGGCACCGCGAAAATAAGAAAACTTGCCGCCTCGTAAGTCAGGAACGAACACAGGTACATCACCACCGGCAGAATCAGTCCGCGCCACGATGACGGCTTCTCGGCCCACCGCTGGAACGCAATCACACAAGTCCAAAAAAAAAGCATGCACAGCCGGGAATTATCGGTAAACATCACATAAGTCAGGCAGGAAACCGGGGGCAAGAAGAACGCCAGCAGCACGGCGATGGAAACGCAATCACGCTGACCGGGATAAGCCCTGTCCAGGCACACCCCCATGAGAACCGCGGAGGCGGCCAGCAACAAGAGCGAACACAAGTGGAACACAACCTTGTTGAAGCCTACCAGCTTGAACAGGGCGATCAAGTAGAGGCCTTCCAACGGCCGCAGAAACTTGTGCGCGTAGAGAGCCACGGCGTCCGAAAAGCTATGCCAGTAGGGGATTGCAAGCACCCACCAGTCATCGCCGTCGAAGCCGATGTCACCCGTTATCGCGGTGAGCACAATGCAATAGAGGACCAGCCCGGCCGCCAATAACCACAGGAATGATATGTCGATACTACGTCGTTTTTTTGACACGATCCGAGATCCTCCGCCATGGTTGTCACAGAGAGCAATTTCTCAACGAGTCCTTAATGCTTGTGGGCGTTGAAACGACCCCGGATGGTACGTAGCACCTGCGGTGCCAGTTGGAGGATGCCGAGGCGAGGGACGCCCACCCTAAGCCCTCAAGAGTAGTCTTGACTCCTCTCCGAATAGTCAACGAAAGACAACACTGTGGCTACACCGGTGCGGAACCCCACTCTATTCGGTCCTAAGAATTGCCTCACCGTACGCCTCCTGATGACCACAAGGCTCTCTGCGTTTCCCGCAATTTTCAAAGCGCTCCGCTATAACTATCGGATCAGCCTCAACCTCTTCGGTCATTTTCCGAAAACCATGAGAACCTCGTCGGTTTCCACGGCCTGGCCCGGAGAGACCAGGACCTTTTCCACGACGACGTCTCCGGGGGATGCGATACCGCTCTCCATCTTCATGGATTCCATACGGAGGAGCTCCTGCCCGCGGCGTACAAACGAACCTTCGGCCACGTTTACCGCCACCACGAGGCCCGGCATGGGGCATCGGAGCACGTTCTCTACCACCACCTTCTTCTGTCGCGGCATGTAATGAGCCAGACTCCACTCGAGAGGAGCATAGATCTCAAAGGTTTGTATGATCCCGCAGTACGCCGTCTGAATGTGGTTTTCACGGTACCGAAGACGAAACATGCGGTAAGACCCGTCTATCTGAAGCTTGAGCCGGCGGCGGTAAAACTCGAAATCCGGGGTGACCACTTCATAGGAATGTTTGTTCACCTGGATTGTCCATATCTTGGTCAGCCGGTCGCCTTCCAGGTGCACCTGAAAGACATTTTCACCGACCTTCACCACGTAGCTATACGCTCGCTGTCGGACCGGTGTACCGCCCATGTGGGGAGCCATGGGCTTGAGAGAATCTCTCACAACCCTCTGCCGGACATGGTACACGAGCACCGAGGCCATGATCATGTGGCGAACCTTCTCCGGGTCCAGCGGCAGGGTGCTCTTCCCGTCGGCGAAGTGCTCCTCGATGAAATCCGTGGAGAGGTCCCCCTCGGCAAAGGCGGGATGATCCAGAACCGCATTGGCAAAGTCCACGTTGGTGATCAATCCTTCCACGTGGTACCCGTTCAATGCTTTGACCAGGGTTTTCCGTGCCTTCTCGCGCGTTTCTCCCCAGGCGGCAACTTTCGCAAGCAGAGAATCGTAGTAGATCGAAATGACGCTCCCCGCTTCCACTCCGCTGTCCACTCGGACGTTGTTCCCCTTGGGCTTGGCGTACCGGGTGATCATCCCCGTGGTGGGGAGGAAATCCCGTGAAGGGTCCTCGGCGCAGATTCGTGCTTCGATGGCCCAACCGTTGAGGCTTATGTCATCCTGCCCTACCCCGAGCGGCTCTCCGTCCGCGACTCGAATTTGCATCTCCACGAGGTCCAGGCCGGTGACGAGCTCGGTCACCGGATGCTCCACCTGGAGCCGCGTGTTCATTTCAAGGAAATAGAAGTTTCCGTCACCATCGAGGATGAACTCCACCGTCCCCGCTCCCACGTATCCCGCCTCCTTGGCCAGGGAGCATGCGACCCGGCCCATCTCTTCCCGAAGACTGAGGTGGACTGCGAGAGATGGGGTCTCTTCTATGACCTTCTGGTAACGTCGCTGGATGGAGCACTCTCTTTCGCCCATGTGGACGACGTTACCGTGCCGATCGGCCATGATCTGAATCTCGATGTGGCGTGGTCGCGACACGTAGCGCTCCATGAAGACCCGATCGTCAGCGAAACCCTTGCGCGTCTCGTCGCGACACTCGGCAAGCGCGGGGAGGAGCTCTTCCCCGGAGGCAACAATCCGCATGCCTCTCCCACCGCCGCCGCCCGCGGGCTTGAGGAGGAGCGGGAACCCTACTCGATCGGCGATGGCCACGGCATCGGCATCGTCGCCGACGGCATCGTGATGACCGGGAACCACCGGCACTCCTGCACGAATGGCCAGGGCCTTGGAGGCCATCTTGTCTCCAAGCAAAGCGACAGCGTCGGCCGAGGGACCGATGAAAACCAGCCCGGCAGCTTCCACCATGCGGACGAATTCCGCGTTTTCCGACAGAAAACCGTATCCCGGATGGATCGCTGAACATCCGTAATCGAGCGCAGCGCGGACGACTCTCTCTTTGTCGAGGTACGATTTCGCCGCGGGGGCCTCACCGATGAAGCACGCCTCATCGGCCTCACGGACGTGGCGAGACCGGAAATCCACCTCCGAGTAGACCGCCACCGTACCGATGCCCATCTTCTTGCATGTTTTTATGACACGGAGTGCGATCTCTCCTCGGTTTGCAATGAGGATCTTCTCAAACATCAGTGCACCTCACAAAGGGATGTTCCCGTGTTTTCGCTTGGGTCTTTGGGTGGTTTTCCCTTCGAGGAACTGGAGACTGCGGATCAGTCTGCCACGGGTATCCCTGGGAAAGATCACGTCGTCAATGTAGCCTCTCTTTGCTGCGAGGAAGGGATTTGCGAAGGTCTTCCGGTAGAAGTCTTCCTTTTCCATCAGGGCGACCTGCGGATCGGAGGACTCCTGAATCTCCTTGCGGTAGATTACCTCGGCGGCTCCCCGGGGTCCCAGTACGGCGATTTCCGCGGTGGGCCACGCGTAGTTGATGTCCGCGCCGATATGCTTGGAGTTCATCACGATATAAGCGCCGCCGTACGCCTTGCGCACCACCACGGTAATACGCGGGACGGTGGCTTCGATGAACGCATACAGCAGTTTCGCGCCGTGTCGGATGATACCGCCGTGCTCCTGCTCGGGGCCGGGCATGAATCCCGGCACGTCCACCAGACAGATCAGGGGGATGTTGAAGGCGTCGCAGAACCTCACAAACCGGGCACCCTTTACGGAGGCGTTGCTGTCGAGGACACCCGCCAAAACCGCGGGTTGATTGGCGATGAGACCGATAGTCTTTCCGCCGAGACGGCCGAACCCGATGAGAAGATTCCGCGCGTACTGCGCGTGTACTTCGAAGAACTCGGCTCCGTCGAGGATGCTCCGTATCAGCACCTTCATGTCGTACGCTTGATTGGGGTTGGCCGGCACCAGGTAGTCGAGCGCGGGATCGGACCTGTCCAGCGGGTCTTGCAGGTCGAGGATGGGCGGCTCCTGGAGGTTGTTCGACGGAAGGTAATTGATGAGACGCCGGATTTCTCTCAGACAGAGGATGTCGTTGGGCAGCACGAAATGGGCCACGCCGCTCTTTTCCGCGTGCACGGAAGCTCCGCCGAGCTCCTCGAAACTGATGTCCTGGTGAATGATGGTCTTGACCACGTTGGGACCGGTGACAAACATGTATGAGGCACTCTCCACCATGAAGGTGAAGTCGGTCATTGAGGGACTGTACACCGCGCCGCCCGCACACGGGCCCATGATGCACGAGATCTGGGGAATCACGCCGCTGGCCATGACGTTGCGGTTGAATATGGAGCCGTACGCGGCAAGGGCGTCAACTCCTTCCTGAATGCGTGCGCCGCCGGAATCGTTGATCCCGATGAATGGGGCACCCACTCGTACGGCATGGTCCATTACCTTGGCGATTTTTTCGGAATGTGCCTCTCCAAGGGAGCCTCCCACCACGGTGAAGTCCTGGCTGAAGAGGAAGACCTCCCGTCCGTCGATGGTGCCGTGGCCGGTGATGACACCGTCACTGAGGAATGATTTCCCCCCGCCCAAGTGGCCGCCTCGGCCTGCCTTGAGGACGTCGAACTCCTCAAAGGAGCCCTCGTCCAGCAGCAAATCGACCCGTTCACGCGCGGTGAGCTTCCCCCGTGCGTGCTGGCCGTCGATTCGCTCGGCTCCGCCTCCTTCCCTCGCCTCATCGCGCATGCTCCTGAGGCTGGCCAGATTGTCCTGAACCGGCCACAGGGCCTGGTTCTGGGACCTCTCTCCTGCCTTTTCGCGAATCTTTGCGTCAGGTTCGTCACCACGTGCCTTTGTCATGGCTCTCCCTCACTACAGCCCTAAATGCCGTCCTGCTAGATTTCGTCAATCCGGCGGCCTCTTCTCCCGGTCCGTCCGCGGCACCGGTCCTGGTCGGCGAAGCAGTATCCCCCTGCAGCGAGGAAATTTCAACAATTATCGGGGATCCGGCATGTTCCTGTCGTCACGGAGAGATCGAGAAGGGAATTGGGTCCTCACTCGAAGAGTCAGAAGACCGAGTGGGCACGCTGATGAGAAAAATGTTTTCCTCGGGTCCGCGTCAACCCTGTAGGGGCATTGATGGGCTGCCTCGATCGCCGGAGAGAAGACATCCTCGAAACGTTTGTCGAACTTGCCTCTGTCAAATGGTTGAATCACGAAGCATGTGCGTCTGTCTATAGGTTCTACTCAGCAGAGCAAACACCGGGATGAATCACCGCGAGCAGGACCATACTGCCGGGGCGGCGAACGGTTCGGCCAACACTATCGTCATGCCTTCGTCTTCAACGCCCTGATTGCTGAAAGGCCGGCCCATGCGACAAGGGTGCACAGCACAAACACCACGAACGACATGTCGGATCCTGATTCAACCGGCCTATGACCGCCGACTTTCAGGGCTCCGGTAACGATAGCACTTCCAACAAACCCTGCTACAGCAGCCAAGAGGAGTCGAGTGAACCGCCAGCCTGCCTGGAAGAACCTGCGCCGGGTCAGCGCTCCGCTTGTTGAAAGGGAAACCCATGCGACAAGGGTGCAGAGCGCAAACAGCACCGAGAACATGTCGGAACCTAACTCAATGGGGCTATGACCCCCGGATTGCAGGACTGCGGCGACCATAACGCTTCCAACAAACCCCGCCATGACCGCATAGAAAATTCGCGCGACTCGCCAGCCTACGCGGACGACGCTGCGCCGGGTCAGCGCTCCGCTTGTTGAAAGGGAAACCCATGCGACAAGGGTGCAGAGCGCAAACAGCACCGAGAACATGTCGGACCCCACCTCAATCGGTCTGTGACCCCGGGCTTCCAGGATTCCGGTGATCACAACATCTCCAAAAAACCCCGCCATAGTCGCCCAAAGGATTCGAGCGATTAGACGGCCTCCGTGAAAGCCGCTGTACCGTTGGGTGTTGGTGCGCTGCAGGTCTTCTTCGTCGCCTACTTCGAGCAGGATGAATTCCGAGTCCGGCTGGTCGCTCGAGATAGACGTGGCACAGCCGAGAGCGGGATCTTCCGAGTGCACCGCCTTGTCGGGAACAGATTTCCGATGGAAATAGTTGATGAAGGACACAGCCATTTCATTGCAGAGCAGGGCATCCTCTCTAGTGACAATTCCGAACGTCGGCGCTCCATGGCCGACGTTCTCAGACCTGTTGCGATAGATGTAAAAATGCTCAAGTGATTCGACGATGTGGGCAGGGCACAGTGACTTCTTCTTGACGATCCTAATTGCTTCACCCAGCGTCGCTGGTCTGATGCCCTGCATGCCAAGCCAACCCCTCAGATAAGCCTCAACGGCCGACACCGAATGACTGATTGAAGAGGCAACATCAATCTCTTCCGGATTTACGAGGGCTTGTTTCGCAGAACTAATCGCATCAATCACCGGTTTGAACGGTATATCCGATGACAGGACCTTGTCATTTTCGGCGATGAGAGTCGTGTACCTAACCACAACCCTAGCAACACCGGTGGCCTCCTCCACCTCGTACCCGCGGTTGTGAAAAGCGAAGAGGTCGTTGATATCTTCAGCCGTCAACGGACCCTTATTGACGAGGCATTCAATTATAGACAGCACTTCATGCCATTGTGCCCTCATCAGAAGATCTACGAACAAATCTGAACTGTAGTGCTCCAGAATTTCATCGGCGGTGGGGAGCAGCGCGTACTCCGAACTGATTGAGATAGACGCTGCGCTGTACAAAAAGTATTCCTGGATTGCACCGCTCGTCTCGTCCCCGCATTGTTCCTGCAGCAACTTGAATAAATCAAAGCGAAAACGACTTGGGATGTGTTCGTATTGAAGATCATTTGGTAAGTAGTCCAGCCGATGTCTACGCGTAAAGTTTTCGAACATGCTCGTGACGTCCTCCACCAATTAGATCATTCTCAGGGGATGCGCGTCTAGGTCCGGTAGTCTCACGTCAGGTTGTCCGACCGATTGCGGAAGGTGCACCCAATACTCTGACCTCAAGCAGTGCGCGGTCCCAGCACAAGCCAATGGTTACTCCCCGAACTCGAAATGATTTGCTTTGATTCCCCCGGAGGACACAATGAGACCATACTTGCGTATCCCGGAAGGCCTATTCCAGCGTACTGGAGCCTACCCCGCTGCACGCCAGCGGTCAAGCACAATGTTGTCACTCACCTGAGTCCCGGTGCGAGTCCGGCAGCCGAAAGGCCCCATACGTCGCGACAAGCGGAACGGCAAAGAGCACGGCAAAAACCGCGTTGAGCACCGCGTTCTGCCAGAACCCCGTCCAAAGCGAGAAGAGCGTGTCCGGCACGGTTCGGCCGCGGCCCTGCCGGGAAATGCCTTCGGCATCTGAACCGATCACTCTGAATTAAGGAGCGTAACGCTACTCTTTCATGGGCACGAGCTCTTCCGGTCGCACCATTCCCCGCTTTATGAGTATTGCAGTGAAATCATCCGACAAGAGGGTCTGAACCAATTTCTCGCGGGCTTCTTTTTGCCGGACAGACCACTCGCCCTTGATGCGAACCACATACCGCGTGCCGATTATCGTCCCTTTGAGAGGCTGCGGATCTTCAACCGTGCCGCCGAGAGGCACAATGTCGAACTTCTCCGGAAAGGTCTCCATGGCATAGAGCCCAAGATGGTAGAGAATGACACCCGCATCCGCCTTCCCGAAGGCAATGGACCAGGGAATGTCGCGGTGATGAATGCGGAGACCCGCGAGCCATTTGTCCGGGACCTTGGTTGTCCCGTTGAAGATGGCGCCGATCAACTTTTCCGGAGTCATGTTCGTCGGCGGATGAGCATCGTTCGCTGCGATGTTGTATACGGTCTCCGCGTAGTTGCCGAACGATCCCGGTTCAAGCTCGGGGTTCGGCGATACGAATCGGACATCGTCACGTCCGAGGTCCCATACGGTACGAATATTCTTGGGATTCCCCTCCTTGACCAATATCACCGACCCTCGGTCCTTGTACAGCGGATACGGAGATCCATCAGCGTACCCGGCCTCTTCCAACCGCTTCATCACCTTTCCCGTCCCCACAACCACCTGAGGTCTGCTGCCCGCATAGAGATTGCCAAACTGAACAACCCCGTTGGCGAGCTGGGGAACCGCCACCGGAGGGCTGGTCGTATAGAACCAGCTCCGCAACGGCCGATCTTTGAACTTGGCGAGAAATATCGGCCAGATATCCTTCAGCGCCGGGTGGTAGTTTCCTTCCGTGGAGAAGACCAGCTCGCAGGATCCGATCTTCCCATGAAAATCATGCAGCACGTTCGACGTGGGGTCGTTGAGATTAGGCGTGACCACACCACGGTCGTACGGCCATTCCAACAATTGTGGAGCGTCAATGACCGGCTTCCCAGTTATCGGTACCATGTCCGCGTAACCTCCGGTTGGAAGAATCGACAAGCTCAAAACGCCAACGATCAGTATCAAGGATTGATTCAGCTTGGTCATGACAACACCTCCGGCACGGGATGTCAAACTCACCTCCAAGGAACCCCTTTGGTGTTCTATATTAAGTACAGGATTTCGCAAATACGGTTCCGTATTGTGCGGCAATCTCTCCGGTCAGATGCGTCGGGTGCTCTAGGGATGACCTCCGGGACCCGACGCAGCAACCGCGCCCTGAAGGGGCGCACCATGAATAGACGTGGGCTTCAACCCACGGAAGAGGACCAAGTCTCAATTCTCGAGAACGACCCTGCACGGATCGGCCAACAATCGCTTCGTCGAACTTTTGGTGGCTCTCTTCAGTATCCAAATACCTTTATTAATTGTCGTTTTCCGTAGGTTGAAGAGGCTGTCTCAAAACCCGCGATTCGTCCTCTCGTCTGTAGGGGCGGTTCGTGAACCGCCCGAGATCAGGGCGCTTCTCGAAGCGCCCCTACACGAGAATTCCCGTATGGCAGAGTTTTGAGACGGTTTCTGAAACCTACGGCTATTGTTGGTCTGCCCTTTCAGGGCATGAGTTTCTGTGACCCCAAGATCGTTTTGCCGACGAGCCGACTGCGGATACTTCCCTGAACGTCAGATGCAGCGGACACACGTGACCGGTCGAAACGGAATCCGCGACCGAAGGTATGAATTCTAATACTTAGCGTCCGATCCGGACCGTGGGGACTGAAAAGGAGCGCGAGCGTTGACTCGATGCTCGGTCATGAGTATTCTGGTCCGAATTGCCGCTTTATACTCATACACGGAAGAGATCCTTCCACACCGGTAGAGCAAGGCAGGTTCAACCGAAAGGGCCCCATACGCAATGCAGACCACGGTGAATGTGCTGAAGATTTTGGGGCGCAGAGCAGGCGCTCCACGGAGACGATCGGTCGTGACGGTTCAGCGCCCCGAAGAAAGGCAATTCGGGAAAGCCGTTCGGCTGCTGATTCCGATTCTCCTGGTCATGGGTTTGTTCCCCGGCATGGGGAGCACGATATCGGGCCCCCTTTTGTCCAAGGGACAAAAGGTGTACGTCCCGATTTATTCCAACATCTATGCCGGGCCTCGCAACCAACCCGTTCTCCTCACGGCAACACTCAGTGTCAGAAATACGGAGCCGGCACGTCCGATAGTGATCGAATCGGTAAAATACTATGGGTCGACCGGGCAGTTGCTTAAGGACTACCTGAAAACCCCGCGACGCCTTGGGCCGCTGGCATCTACCCACGTCGTCGTTGACGAAAAGGATGAGAGCGGAGGTCCCGGGGCAGCATTCATCGTCATCTGGAAGGCCGACCGCGCGGTGAACGTCCCGGTGATCCAAGGAATCATGGTCACGACAAGATCCGGTCAAGGCATCTCCTTTGTGACGAACGGCCGCGTGATCAAAGAAGCGGCTCCGTGAGCTCCCGGTATGTGAAATTCCTCTTCCCCCGATGATGGACCTCGGTCCCGCCAATCAGGATACGGCTTTGACCCCGGGAAGGGCATCGAATTTACGTGACCGTGTATTAAGCTCTACAGATGTCCCTACCGAGGACCACATCGCACTCGTAGCGGAACGACTTTCGAGCCTACGGGAAATTATCCTTGACAGGGTCTCGGCCCTCGATGAATAATCCTCGGCAAGTGAGCCACAGCATTTGTCAAGAACGCCCTGAGCCTTTGATCAGTCTGGTTGGGAGCATATGCCGTCCATCTACGACATCTACGAGCGGAAGACCTATCGGAACAAAATACCTCTCGCCCAATCGGTGAATTTCGAAGTCGAGGTTCGTGAGACCAATCTTCACGTTCAGGCGCACAGCGACCTGAGCGCCAAGACCAAGGATTCGGTATTCCGCTATCGGTATCAGGTGGAGGAGTATCTGCGCCAGCACCCGGCTTTCAGGGAAACCGCCTCGCCGATCCAGATTTACGGGTCGGCTCCGGAAATTGTGAGATACGCGGACCTCGCCAGTCGCTGCACCGGGGTTGCACCCATGTCCTGTATGAGTGGGGCGATGGCCGACTTTGTCGGTCGCGACCTTGCCGTGGATTCGGCAAATCTGGTTGTGAGCAGCGGTGGCGACACATTCGTGAAGAGCTCGTTTCCCGTGGAAATATATCTCTATGCCGGGGGGTCGCCCCTTGACGGACGCATTGTCGTTGCCTTGCCGACCTTCAAGAACTGTTTCGGCGTTTCGACTTTCGTGCCCGGACGAGGGATTCACGCCGTCACGGTCTTGTCCAGATCGGCTTGTTGGGCATCGGCATTCTCCAAGGACATCGGGGATCGCTTCCTGGCAGGAGAAAGCCTCTCTTCGGTGCTCAAACGGGCTGAGGCCTATACCGACGTGGGAGGCGTCATCATCATCGCCGGAGAAACAGTGGTGGTCGGCGGGGAGATGGTCTTAAGGTCGGCGGACGGCAATGCCCCGGAAGAACCCGATCGAGCAGCAAAACCATGAAAATCGGTGTAATGTCCGACACCCACCTGAGGACTCCGGACAGTTCTTTGGAATTCATACTGGACGATCTGCTTTCCGACACGGAGCTGATCCTCCATGCAGGCGACATTGTAACGAGAGATGTCCTGGACCGCCTCGAGGAAAGGGGCGTTGTCGCCGTATGCGGCAACATGGATGACTACGATGTGGGAATGGCGGTTCCGCAAACAAGGATAGTAACCGCGGCAGGGAAACGCATCGGCCTCGTGCATGGGTGGGGCTCGAAAGAAGGGCTCGCACGGAGAGTTTTGACCCGTTTCGGCTCCGAGAATCTCGATCTCATTGTGTACGGGCATTCGCACGTTCCCTTCTGGGGCGAGGTTGACGGCACGTACCTGTTTAATCCCGGGTCCGCTGCCCACAACAGATACGGAGGGCACGCCACGGTAGGTGTTGTCGAGATTCTGGAAGATACCATTACCGGAAAATTCCTGTCGGTCATTCGTTGATCGGACGATCCGTACGCACGCGAGGAAACGCTTACCATGTGGTGTTTCCCGATGAATTAATCATTTAGAGCTGAACCTATGGAAAGAATCTGGGCTCCCTGGAGAATCGACTACGTCCTCGGGGAGGAAAAAGAGCCGGGTTGCATTTTTTGTACAAAACCCGCTTCTTCGGATGACAATCGTAACCTCATGGTTCATCGGGCGGCCGGGGCCTTCACCATGATGAACAAGTTTCCTTACACGAACGGGCACCTCCTGATTGTGCCGTTCAGACACGTTTCGGACATCTGTCTCCTGGAGCCCGAGGAGAACAGCCTGCTCATCCAGGAGGTCTGCAGAGCGGTCACCGTGCTAAGGCACGTGATGCACGCGGAAGGCTTCAACATCGGTATCAATCTCGGAACGGCGGCCGGCGCCGGCATCGAAGAGCACCTTCATTACCATATCGTGCCTCGATGGAGCGGTGATACCAATATCATGCCGGTGCTTGCCGACGTGAAGATCATCCCGGAGCATCTCGAAAGCACCTGCCGAAAGCTACGCGAGGCATTCGGCAGTCTTTATCCGGACGTAGCCCAAGCGGAGGAAAAATGAGACTTATCAAGAGGCTGCTGGAGCTCGCCTTCGTGATACTGGTGATATCCCTGTTCATGAAGAACAAGGATGTCGTTATGGAAATCAACTATTTCGGCTTGACCGAACCGATTAGGATCGCATTTTGGGAGTTGGTAACCTTTTGCGTTTCTGTCGGGATAATCATCGCTGCCTTCGGAGATTTCATCACCCAGTTGAAATGGGTGGGTGAGAGACGTAGAATGATCAAGGCCGATAAGGAGCGCCACGGAGAGGTCACCCGCCTCAACGATACGATCGGCAAGCTGGAAAAAGAGAACCAAGAATTGAAACGAGACCTGGAACAGATGAAGAGAGAGGTTGCGGACCTGAAAAGCAAGGCGACTATGGCCCTTTCCGTGAAACCTGCCGCCTCATCGCTGCAGGGATCCGATAAGCCCAAAGAGCCTACGGAATAGTCCTGAGACGGAGAAGACTGAAAGCAAACCTTCTGCCGAGTCTTTTCGCTGCCGATTATTAAACCGGCTCGTCGTCTGTGAAGCAAAACAATAAGTACGGGGCGCCTGCGGCCGCCGGGCCGACCTTAATCATCGGGCGCTCTGCGAAGCTGTCCACGGAGCAGTAATCCGGCATCTGAAACCACACATGGAAATCATTCGCGTCCGCGAAAAGATCTATCATACCTTCACCGCTCCGTCGGTGGCCCTGGGAAACTTCGACGGCGTCCATTTAGGACATCAGGAGATTCTCAGGCGTACGGTGGAAACCGCCTACGGGAAAGGACGGGACGCTGTCGTGTACACGTTCGACCCGCATCCGAGGGTGGTGCTAAACCGGGTCCCAGAGATCGCCAGAATTACTACGCCTCGTGAGCGAGCCGAAATTCTTGAGGAGCTCGGCATCGACGTCCTCATTCTGGCGGAATTCACTCAGGAATTCGCCGCTCAACCCCCGGAGGAGTTTGTCCAGAACATCCTGGTCGAAGAGCTTGGCACCAGGAACCTCTTCATCGGCGACAACTATCGCTTCGGAAAGGGCAGAGCGGGGACACCTCTCACGCTGAGAAAAATGGCTGCTGAGCTCGGATTCAACGTGCACGTGGTTCCACCGGTGAACGTGGGCGATTCGCGAATTTCGTCGAGTAGAATCCGGGAGCACCTCCTTCGAGGGGAAATCCGCGAGGCCAACCTTCTCCTCGGCAGAGAATTCACCATCGAAGGCCGCGTGATTCACGGGCATCACCGGGGCAAAGGTCTCGGGTTCCCCACGGCAAACATCAAACCCGAAGTGAAGCTTCATCCGCCTGAAGGTGTGTACGCGGTCCATTGCAGAGTCGGTGAGACGACATATCCGGGCGTCATGAACATCGGGTACAACCCCACGTTCAAGGATCGGAGAGTCTCGTACGAAGTCCACATCCTCGATTTCTCCGAGGACATTTACGGACAAACGATCAGAGTAAAATTCGTCGAGAGATTGCGAGCCGAGATGACCTTCGCCGGTGTGGAGGACCTTAAGGCCCAGATCCGCGACGACATTGTGAAGAGCAAAGAGGTTCTCGGCTCGCTTCAGGCATAGAGCCTACCGACGACGCCCTCCCGGTGAGCCGATTCGCTAAAAAGCTATGCCCTTCGTCGGGAATATACGACGCGGACATGATGAAAAGAGGCACCGAGCATGAATACAGGGGATGATGCGAGCAACGTTTTCCGTTTGCCCGATGACCTTGTCCGAACGGTGAGCGATTTGGCGGAACAGTGCGGTGAATCCCCGCGTGATATTGTGATTGCCGCTGTGGACCATTTTGCCCGCATCCCGGACCAACAGAGAAGGGCCGTGATCAAAGGGACCGCCATAAGAAGACGCACGTGAAAAATCCCGGGACCCGGTAGGGAAAATTATTCCACGCTCCGTGCCGCTATTTCCGGGGTCGTGCCGAACCCGCCGACAAAGACCGTATTTTCTCCGCCCTCTTCGTGAACTCGGAGGCCTTTTCGCTATTTCCCAGCGTTGTGTAGAAATCCGCGAGATCCCGGCATGCACCCTCCACGGCCACGTGATGAGGCCCGAGGGTCGCCTCGAAAATGGTCAGCACCCGTGTGAAAAGAGCCTCTGCTTCGGCATTCTCCCCCGCCTCCATCTTCAGCCGTGCCAGATCGCGGACAAAGACGGCCACCTCCGGCTTGTCCGGACCCCGCTCCTTTTCCAAGGTGAGCAGAGCGTCCTGCTGCAACGCGATGGCTTCCTCCAATCGCTCCTGCTGGGCCAGAAGTGATGAGAGATTGTTTAAGGAGGTGGCCAAACCGGCAACACCTCTCTTCCCTGCGGCTCGCCAGATCACGACGGCCTTCCTCGCCAACTTTTCCGCAGAATCGGATTGCCCCCGGCCGGCTTGGACTATGGCCAGATTGTCGAGAGTCTTGGCGACGGTCAATCTGTCCGCCAACGGCTTCTCGTCGTCGGCAGCCAGCACACGTTTGTACAGGGATTCGGCCTCCTCCGTTTTCTCCAGAGCGTGACAGATAGACGCCAATTGGGCCGTGGACTCGATCAGGGACGGATCGTTTTGAGGTAGGGTCTTTTCTCGAATGGCCAGTGCATTTCTGAAGAGAGGCTCGGCCTCGGCGTATTTGCCTCGATCTCGGTAGATCTTGGCCAGCGCGGTCATGCACGCGGCGGTTCTCACATCGTCTTTGCCGAATTGCTGCTCTGCAGAGGCAAGGGCTCGCTTGGCCTGCGACTCGGCTTCGGCCATCTTGAACCCGACCGGAGAGGATTCCTTGCCCGTCCTTGGAAAGGCTTCAGGTGTTTCCGCTCCGGCGACACGGCCGCACAAGAAGGAAAGGCAGAGGGCAATGATGAGCAGGCGAATACATTCCGGCATCGTCATCATTCCAAACCTGGCCATGATATCGGACTCCCGAGTCCAACCTACGAGGTGCCGTTGCCCCTGACGCGGTTTAACCCGGTTACTGCTGAGGCCCTCTTGAGTACCGCTCCCCGGAATCGCAGAGAACCGTAACGACGATTTGTTCCGGAGTCAGACGGTTAGCCTCCCGCAACGCCGCACAGAGTGCCGCGCCCGAGGAAAGGCCGACGTAAATCCCTTCGGTTTCAGCGAGATTCTTCACCGCCAGCTCGGCTTCGTCATGCTCGACCACCGCCACGTCGTCGATGATCGCCGTGTTCAAGACCTTGGGAACAAAACCGGCCCCTATTCCGGGGATTTTGTGGGGACCGGGATTTCCGCCCGAGAGAATGGGCGATTCGGCCGGCTCCACCGCCACCACTCGGACCGAGGGATTCTTCTCTTTCAAAACTTCCCCGACACCCGTCAGCGTACCTCCGGTACCGACTCCGGCAACGAACACATCGGGGGTACGTCCCAGATCTCGCAGAATCTCCACAGCCGTGGTGCGCCTGTGGACCTCCGGATTGGCCGGGTTATCGAATTGGTTGATCATGACCGTCCCCTCTTTTGAAGACAAGAGGTCTAAGGCCCTTTCCACCGACCCCTTCATGCCGTTGGAGGGTGACGTGAGCTCGATCTGAGCTCCATAAGCCGAAAGAAGCCGCTTCCTCTCGCGGGAGACCGTATCGGGCATAACCAATGTCAACGAATAGCCTTTCGCAGCGGAAATCATGGCTAGGCTGATCGCCGTGTTCCCGCAGGAAGCCTCGACGAGGGTATCACCCCGACGAAGTGTACCCTGGGCTTCCATGGATTCGATAATGGCCTTGCACATCCGATCCTTGGACGAACCGGCCGGATTCATGAATTCCAGTTTGCACCAGACCTGACCGAAAGCGGGCAAAACCGAACTTTTCAAGCGAACCAGGGGAGTTTCGCCGATAAACGAGAGTAAGCAATTCCCTGAAGACATAAGAAGTTTTCCTGTTATCTATACTATATGAAATACATGTACTTATGGTCCAGGTCACGGGAAACTCCTTGTTTCCTGGCCATCGAGCAAAGGTCGGCAATAGACACGGAATTGTAGTAATCGACCAGTAGTCTCTGAGTTTCCTTCCATACGTGTCTCGTGATGCACCCGTCCAGTATTTCACATTCCTTGCTCTTCTGGTCGCAGTCGGCCAAGCAACGAACAGGCACGATGGGCCCCTGCGCCGCGTTGATAATGTCGGAAATGGTAATTTCGGAAGGGTCGCGTGCCAGCATGTACCCTCCCCTCGGTCCGCGTCTGCTCTTTAACAACCCGGCCTTGAGAAGCTTGTTGAATATTTGCTCCAGATACCTCTGGGAGATCCTCTGACGACGAGAGATGTCCTTGATTTGCGTTGGCTGGCCTCCACCATGGTAGGCAACATCAAACAGCGCACGGACGCCGTACCGACTTGTTGTAGTAATGCGCATGAAAGTCCCTCAGAAAAAACGATTCGAATACGGAGAATAACCTGGGTTCCTTATAAATAACTTTACTACCCATGTCAAGAAAATTGAAGAGTACCTTCCTCCTTCGCCGTACCCGCCACGGACGGGCTCCGACCGGGGTCGAGGGACTTGACAACCTCGATGGAGGCATTATCCATTATATAGGAGTGCGCTCCGGAGACTGACGACGATTTTGCATCGGAGCGATCGGAGCACGGCACCCGCTACACTGCGCGATGCAGTGAGGAGACGATTCGTGCATGAGACTCGCCGGGGCGCGTGTGGCCGACGGAAGAAAGGTGAGGTCGTTTTTTCCTATTCTCGCCGTTGACACGGGGCGCCGGACGTGATACACGTGTGTACTTCACGAAAGAGCGCGAGGTGTGAATGGGGAGCATAGTCAAGAAACGAAGAAAAAAAATGCGCAAGCACAAGCACAAGAAGCTTCGGGCTAGGCAGCGTCACAAGAACAAGTAGTCGATTCGTCATCATGGTCTCGTCAGGCTTTTTCACAGGGTCGGATAGATCAACTATCAAGAGAGCGGGAGCTGTTGCCGAAACTCTCACGGAGAGGTATTTCGACCTTCCGAAGGATGAGTGGAAACGTAATCCTTACGGTATCCTTACCAGGAAGGAAGTCGGAAAGACTCTCTATCAGGCGGATGCGTTCGCGAACGTCATCACCTTCGCCGACCCGGGAAAAGAAGACTGCACAGATGGGGGCCGAAAGTACGGAATAATCCTCCAGGATCCCAACATCCTCAGGGCCCTATTGAGATCGCATCAGCACGATCTGTGGACCCTGGGGCTGTTTGTCCTGACCCATGAACTGATCCATATAGTGAGGTTCAGAAGGTTCGGCGTAGACTTCTTCGCGTCAGCTCATGAGAGGGACCGCGAGGAAGAAGTGGTCCAAGGGGTTACGCGGGAGGTTCTCGCAGGGGTGACAAACACCGATTTCGTTCTGGGACTCTACTGACGGGACGAGTCATTTGGACGGCAAAACCCGATTGCGGCAAATACCCATGGAGGTTTTTTCGAATGCCGATTTATGAATACCGATGCGACAAATGCGGAAAAGAATTTGAAGAGTGGCAGAAATTCTCTGATCCCCTCGTTGAAGAATGCCCGGATTGCGGTGGGCATACTCGTCGACTCATTTCCCAGTCGTCGTTCGTCCTCAAAGGTACTGGCTGGTATGTGACCGACTACGGAAGAAAAGACGGCTCATCGATGTGCAAGCCCGCGCCCAAGACCGAATCGACCCCGGCAACCACGTCGACGTCGTCCGACTCAGGCACCTCCACCGACTCCTGACCGGGACTCCTTGTTCCGTTTGAATGAGGGTGGCTCATGAAGATCAAGCGAATCGCTCATCTCGGAGTGGCAGTCAAGGATCTGGATTCGGCGTTGAAATTCTTCACCGACGGACTGCCCCTGGATTTAACCCATACGGAAGATTACCAGGGAATGCGGATAGGCTTTATCCCTGTCGGCGACAGCTCAATCGAGTTGCTGCAGGATGTATCGGGTGCTTCTGCAATCCGGAAGTTCCTGGACAAGAACGGCGAAGGCATTCATCACATCGCCTTCGAGGTTGACGACATCCACCAAGCCGTCGCCGAGCTCAAAGACAAAGGCATCAAGCTCATTGACGAGACCCCCCGACAGGGCGCCCACGGTATGACCATTGCCTTTATGCACCCTAAGGCAAGCCACGGCATCCTGATGGAATTGTGCCAGCCCACCGAGTAATAGGCCCCGGAGAGGGTGAGCCTCGGTAACTTTACAAGAAAATTCGGAATACCGAACAACCCAGAGATGCTGCGTGGCAGAGCGATCTACTTGGGACTTTAGCGTCGTTTCGTAAGGATCGGGCTCACTAGGGGCGGAATGCCCGCTGGTGGGCCGCTGTGTTTCGAACGAGCAAGTGCGAACCGTCCCACAGAAGTGTGAGAGGAAGGGCTCGGAACAAATCGTGCTTGTGGTGCGCGGGCATGTACGATTATATTGGGTAGATCCCAAGGAATGGCCCTCGTCGCCGGAAGTATTTTTTTTCTTGGGTTTCGGTCTGATTCTATAGCGTTAGTAAGAATGAGGAGGTCATGGAAATGGCGGAAGTTACGATGCCGATGAACGGCAAAGTTATCGATGTGAAAGTGCAAGTCGGTGACAGCGTGCAGGAAGATGCAGAGGTCATCATCATCGAGGCAATGAAGATGGAATTGCCCGTGGTCGCCTCGGACGCCGGAACGGTAAAAGAGATTAAGGCCAAGGTCGGCGAATCCTATCAAACCGGAGACGTTCTGGTTATCGTTGAGTAGTTTTTTCGGTTCCATGGCGGCCGGCTAATGGCTCCATGGAACCCGCAGCTTCAATCGAGCTATTGTGAAGAGGGTGCTCTCGGATCCCTCGAGACGGTTGGCGGCCGGCGTTCCCCTTTTGTGATCCGCCCCCATCACGGGATTGTGGACACGGATGGGGGAGCGCAGCGGCTCATGAGATAACCCGCTCTGAACGGATGCCCTTGCCGGCGCGGCCGCCACTGAAGCCGGCCTGGTTTTACTCTTCCTTTTGAGCCGACCGGCGCAATCGGACGCCAAGCGGATAGACGCTTCATGTCTGAGCTGTTCGAAAAGACCTGGATAAGATCTCTGGAACTTCAGAATCGTGCCATTCGGTCGGCAACGTGGAGTGGCGTAGGCGACGACAAGGGGGATGTCACCGACAGGGCGGTGGATTTCTACCGCATCCTGGGTGAATGCGGGATCGGTCTGATTATCACCGGGTATCAGTACGTGATGCCCAATGGGGTCCAGTTGCTTTACCAGATCGGCAACTTCGAGGACCGTCAGGAAGCAGGCCTCCGTCGTCTGACCGAGGCCGTTCACGTGGGGGGCGGCAAGATTGCCGCTCAGCTTGTTCACGCGGGCGCTCGGGCAAACCCCGAGCTTCTTCGCAAAGGAGACGAGATTTGGGCTCCATCGGCGATTCCGGACCCCGGTTCGGCCCATCGTCCGGTGGAAATGACGAAACGGCAGATTATGGAGCTCGTGGAAGCCTATGCAGCGGCGGCGCACCGATCGCTCAGTGCAGGCTTCGACGGAGTCCAGCTCCACGCAGCACACGGTTACCTGCTCAACCAGTTCCTTTCGCCGGCACGGAACAAACGGGGAGACGCCTACGGCGGGAAGATCTCGCGTCGGTATCGATTTCTCGGAGAGGTTCTGGAGGCAGTTCGTGGCGCTGTGGGAGACGACTTCCCCATCCTGATCAAACTCAACGGGCATGACTACGAAGAGGGAGGCCTGGCTCCCGACGAGGCGGTAGAAGTTGCAAGGCGACTGGCAGACGACGGTATTGACGCCATAGAGGTAAGTGCCGGAAGCGCCGCTTCTCCCAGAGACCTGGGGCCCGTAAGGAAGGGGATAGTCGGAGAGGAGGACGAAGCCTACTTTGCTCCTCTTGCCGCGAGATTCAAAGATGCCGTTGATGTCCCTATTATCACCGTGGGCGGCATAAGGTCTCTGAAGACCGTAGAAGATCTTCTGTCCGGGGGGAAGGCAGACTACGCGGCCATGTCCCGCCCCTTTATCCGCGAGCCGCACCTTATTCGCCGCTGGGCGGCGGGAGAGACCGCAAGGGCTGCGTGCGTCTCGTGCAACGGGTGCTTCGAGACCGGCCTGAAAGGGATCGGCATCTCGTGCAAAATGGAGAGAGAGAACAAACGGACTGACTAAGCCGCAGCCGGCGCCACAGGCCGTAGAAGGGAACGACTTGCGGCGGAAGCCTCAAGAATTTCGATTCATCGGGCTCTCGTTACTACCGCCAGGGCAAGCCGGCTTGAGTTGTCCCATCTCATTTGTGGAGGAATACCGTGCCGGACGAATTCAAGGATAAAGTGGCTCAATGGGAGGAGAAACTCCAGGCCAAGGTTGCCAAGCAACCCGAACGAAGGGCGGAGTTTGCCACGGTCTCGGGGCTCCCTATCAAGCGAGCTTATTGGCCCTGGGAAGAAGGAGGGGTCGATCTCGAAGCGGATCTCGGACTCCCGGGCTCTTACCCGTTCACTCGGGGCGTCCAGCCGACCATGTATAGGGGCCGGTTTTGGACCATGAGACAGTACGCGGGTTTCGGCAGCGCAGCGGAAACCAACAAGCGCTTCAAGTACCTCATCGAACAAGGACAAACCGGGTTGTCGGTGGCTTTCGATCTGCCCACCCAGATCGGTTACGATTCGGACCATGAGCTTGCAGCAGGCGAAGTGGGAAAAGTGGGGGTTGCCATAGACTCCGTCGAGGATCTGAAGCTCCTTTTCGACGGAATCGATCTCGCCTCGGTGAGCACCTCCATGACCATCAATTCCCCCGCCGCGGTTCTCCTGGCCATGTACATTGCCGCGGCCGAGGAACAGGGAGCCGACATCTCCAAGATCCGAGGAACCATTCAGAACGATATCCTCAAGGAATATCCGGCGCGGGGCACGTACATTTTTCCTCCGGCCCCGTCAATGCGCATCATCACTGACATATTCGCTTTCTGCAATCAGAACGTGCCAGCCTGGAACACCATCAGCATCAGCGGCTATCATATTCGTGAGGCAGGCTCCACGGCCGTGCAGGAAGTCGCATTCACCCTGGCCAACGGCATTGCGTACGTTCAGGCGGCCATCGACGCCGGCCTGGATGTGGACAGCTTCGGCGCGAGACTCAGTTTCTTCTTCAACGCGCATCAGGATTTTCTCGAGGAGGTGGCCAAGTACAGGGCTGCCCGGCGCATGTGGGCCAGGATCATGAAGGAGCGGTTCAAGGCGACCAATCCCAAGGCTATGATGCTGAGGTTCCACACTCAGACCGCCGGTTGTACCCTGACGGCGCAGCAACCCGACAACAACGTGGTCAGGGTGGCATTTCAGGCGCTGTCCGCGGTTCTGGGCGGGACCCAGTCGCTCCACACCAACTCCCGCGACGAGGCCCTGGCACTCCCGAGCGAGGATTCGGTCCAGATCGCCCTTCGGACCCAGCAGATCATTGCTCACGAAATCGGCGCGGCGGATACGGTCGATCCTTTGGCCGGGTCCTATTACATTGAGGCCCTGACGAACGAAATCGAACGTAATGCCATGGATTACATCAAGAAGATTGACGAAATGGGGGGAGCCGTCAAGGCGGTGGAATGCGGCTTCATAGAAGAGGAGATACAGGATTCCGCATACACCTTTCAGAAGGCTGTAGAGACCTGCGATCAGGTCATTGTCGGGCAAAACCGCTTTCAAACGGAGCAGAAGGTTCCCACGAACCTCCTACGAGTCGATCCCACGGTCCGCGCCGTGCAGACGGAACGCCTGGCAAAGCTGAGAGCCGAAAGGGATTCCTCGGCAGCAACATCCGCTCTGGAAAAACTCCGCACGACGGCCAAGGGCACGGACAACCTTATGCCCCCCATCCTGGAGGCCGTGAAGAAGAGGGTGACCATCGGAGAGATCTGCGGAGTTCTCAGAGAGGTGTTCGGGGAATACACCCACGCATCGCACTGCTGAGGGCTGTTGCTTCTTTGCGATCGAGTCAAAGCCCGGGGTGAGTCCCGGGCTTTGTTTTTCCACGTCCGTGAGGACCACAAAGGCTCGGAGCCGGAAAGGACCAAAGGACATGAGCAAGGGCACAACGCATTACACGAAAGACACCTTGAGCGGCCTTCCCGGCATGATCGTCATCATAGAAGACGTGAAGGCCGACGCGCTGGCCGCCGGTCTCAACGTGCATGAAATTCGGGACGAGTGCGAGCGGAAGCTCACGGCAGCAGGTATCCCGGTGCTGGAGGAGGCCCAGTGGCGCCTGGCGGAAGGACGGCCTTGGCTTTACGTGAGCATCAACACCATGCACTACCTGACGAGTTACTTCTTCTCCATCGACGTACAACTGAAACAGGACGTGACCCTGAAGCGGGAGCCGTCCAGCGGGACGAGTGCGGCCACATGGGAGATGGGCTCAATAGGATTCGTTGACACTCCCCACCTTGCGTCGAAAATCAGGGAATCCGTCGGCAACTATCTGGACAATTTTATTGCCGATTACGCGGCCGTGAACCAACCTTCTTGACCGAGAGGACCGGTGATGAAGCGGGCACCGTGCATCGGAACGTGCCGTTCGGCGCCTGAGGAAGAAGGTTTTCGGTGTGTTGGTTGAATTGTCTACCTAGATAATATAAAATTGATCTTTCTTGTTTATGGCCGAGCCCGTCCCATCAGGCTCGCCCACATTTTCAGCCTGCCACGAGGCTGAGCGTACGAGGAATTCAATGACGTACCGCCCAATCTTTGCGGTCGTGGAGAGAGTAATCGATGCCCGGCTCTAAAACCGGAGAATCCGGCCCTTCAAGAACGGATTCCCTCTTTTCGGAAATCACGACATTTTTCACTTCGGTCCGAACCACCATAACCCTCCTTTTCCTCCTGGCAGCAGCCTCCATCGTAGGAACGCTGATTCCCCAGGACGTGAATCTGGATCAGCTAAGCCGGACCGCCGCCCCGGTCTATTACCGGCTGACCGTAATTCTGGATTTGCATCAGATCTACCGGAGCTGGTGGTTCCTCCTGTTGCTGATCTTGTTGTCGCTCAACCTCCTGGGGTGCCTTCTGCGGAGGTTACCGAGGATTCCCGGGGAGTGGCGCGGGGACTCGGTCAAGAGCTCGTTCAGTTTCACCGTTTCGGCCCCCCGGTCTGCCGAAGAGGCTCGCAGCCTGCTCGTATCGGCGGTGGGCCCTCTTCTCGGGGGCAGTCCACAGGAGATTCCGGGCAATGACGGACTGAAGTTGGTCTGGGTGAAGCACCGCATCTATCTGCTCGCCTTTCCGCTCATCCACGTGGCGATCATCGTAATTCTCGTCGGAGGGTTGATCGGACTTCTCTACGGTGTCAAAGGGAGCATACAAATAAAAGAAGGAGAGACAGGGGGCACCTTCGCAGTCATCCCTTCGGGGAAATCTCAAGCCCTCCCCTTCCAGATAGCTCTGGACAAATTCACCCTCAAACGTTACCCAACCGGCGAACCGCAAGAGTTCCGGAGCGATGTGCGCATCCTCAAGGACGGCAAGGAGATTGAGAAGGGTTTCATCCGGGTCAATCATCCCATGACCGTGGACGGCATTTCTCTGTACCAAGCGGACTACCGGCTGCTTGGCGTCAGAGTGGTGAACCTCCTGGTGGTGGATTCTCAGGGCAAGCGGACAGAGATCGCCGTCAACCCGCGGGAGACCACCCGATTGGAAGGGACCCCCTATAAGGTACGCCTTCGGGGCCTGGATCCGGGCTCCACTGGGAAGGGGCCGTGGGTGGAGATGACTGTGGAGTCCGAAGAGGAAAGCCCATCCACGGTGCGGATATACAAGAATTCGTCGGAGCCTCATCAATTGACCAAAGCAGCCGTCGGCTTTCTCGGCTATGAGCCGCTCTACATGTCCGGCCTCCAAGTGGGGTACGACCCCGGTACAAACGTGGTCTGGACCGGATGTGCACTGCTGATCGTCGGGTTCTTCCTGACCCTGTTCACCAATCTCCGAGGGGTCGAGATCGAGCTCAAGAGCAAAGGCAAGACCACCGTGGCAAGGATTTCAGGGAGGAGTCGCAAAATGAGGCGCGAGTTTCGCGAAAAGGTCGAGGCTACGCTTCGCGAGAAGCTCGACGCACCCGATGGCCCGCACACTGAGGATCGGGAGCAATCCGATACTAATTCACAATTTCGGAAGACGATATGACCAGTATTGAACTCAACACGTATGTGGTTTTCGGCTACTTGGCTTGTGGAGTCGGATATCTGACGGCATTCGTTGTGAGCTCCAAGGAATCCCGGCTACGCACAGTCATGTTCGGGCTTTTCGTGCTCGTGTGGGTAATTCACACTGCAAGCATCGGCTTGCGGTGGATCGAGTCGTACCAGATGGGGATAGGTCATGCCCCTCTCTCCAATTTGTACGAGTCGCTTGTCTTTTTTGCGTGGGCCATGGCTCTGGCACTCATCGTGGCGAGACTGCGATTCAAGTCGGACCTTATTGTGCTCATCGGGCTTCCGCTGCCTTTTCTCACCATGGGGTCCACGTTTCTTCTCAATCCCGAAATCAAGCCGCTCATTCCGGCGCTCCAGTCGAACTGGTTGATCGCCCATGTGATCACCTGTTTTCTTGGGTACGCGGGATTTGCCGTCTCCTTTGTGGCAGCGCTCCTGCTGTTGTTCACCAAGGCCTCGGAGGGGCTTGCCAAACACTTGCCCCAGGCCCGGATCTTGGACGAGATCGTCTATAGATCGGTTCTCGTGGGGCTCCCGTTGCTTACCGTGGGTATCGTCACCGGGGCTGCGTGGGCGGACTACGCATGGGGAAGCTACTGGTCGTGGGACCCCAAGGAGACATGGTCCCTCATTACCTGGCTGGTCTATTCAGCCTTCCTCCACGCGAGACTGGCGAGAGGCTGGACCGGCGGAAGAACCGCGGCCCTCTCGGTTGTCGGTTTTGCGGCGGTGATGTTCACCTATTTCGGCGTGAACTATCTTCCCGGGCTTCACAGCTATTTCTAGCCATGAACCAGGCTGCCTCCATGGATCGACAACAAATAGGCAACCTCCTCATGGTGGGATTTCACGGCACTGACCGGTCGCCGGAAATCCGCGATTTTCTCGACGACTTGAATCCGTGCGGCGTGATTCTCTTCGCTCGAAACATCGAGAACCCCGAGCAGACCGCACGCCTCAACCGGGAAATCCAGACCCACGCACTGCAGAAATCCCGGGAGGGGGTCTTCATCGGCGTGGACCAGGAGGGGGGCCGAGTCCGACGTCTCAGGGAGCCTTACACGGAGTTTCCGCCTGCGTTGACGCTTGCCGCTTCCAAAAATCCGGAAGCAGCCGTGCGCGAGTTCGGCCTGGTCACGGCGCGTGAGATCCGACTGGTGGGATTCAACACCGACTTCGTGCCGGTGATGGACGTCCTGGGCCAGAGAGAGAACCTTGCTTCTTCGGTGATAGGCGATCGGTCGTACGGATTCGACCCGACAGTGGTCTCGGGGCTGGGAAGGGTCGTCATCGAGTCCATGCGGTCCCAAGGAGTGATCCCCTGCTGCAAGCATTTTCCCGGTCATGGAGGGACGACCGTCGACTCGCACCTGGATCTGCCGATAGACCCGCGGGAGGCCGCGTACATCGAAAGGTTCGATCTGCCTCCTTTTCAAAGCGCTGTGGACGTGGATGTGGAAATGGTCATGACCGCGCATGTCCTCTTCCCCGCCCTGGACGCGGACCTGCCGGCAACGCTCTCTCCCTCAATTGTCGGGGGGCTGCTCCGCGGGAAGATGGGCTACAACGGGGTGGCAGTCACGGACGATCTGGACATGGGCGCGGTCGCTGGACGTTACACAGCGGAAGAATCTGCCGTGAAGGCCTTTGCCGCGGGTGTTGACATCCTGCTCGTCTGCAATTCTCCCGAGAAGGCGCTGTCCGCGCGTTCCGCCCTGTACGAGGCATTCAGGAGCGGAGCGATCCCGGCAGCTCGTTTCAGTGAGTCTCTGGAGCGGATTCGGCGGTTGAAGGCCCGGTACGCCGGCTCTATGGTACCTTGTGATGAGACCGAGGTCCGCAGGTATTTTTCCGCCAAGTGATTGATTGAGACCGGGCCTCGATCAATTCTTGAACGAGCCTATCCCCGACCCTTCGGCCAGGGGCGAAACGTGTAGAGCAGTCCCAACGTGCCGCACGCCACGCCGAGGACAACCCCCAACGTTATGAGCCAACCAATCCATGTTCCTACTACCATCACCGACACCTCCTCGAAATCGTTACGTCCGTGCTACTTGTGACTGAATAGAGCCCAGCCGACGAGAATTGCAACAATGAGGACGAGTTCCACAAGACTCAACTTTAAGACAAAGATGGAAATCCTGCGACCGGAAGGTGTCGCGGGAATCCAGAAGCGGTTCATGAACCACCTGGTGATTCCGGCTTTGACGCCCGGTCGTACCAGGAGCCTCAAATAGGCGATGATGGATCGAACCCAGAATTCGAGCTGTTGGCGATGCCATTGGAGTCTATCCTCGTCTTCTTCATCGCCATAGGTCTCTTCTACGGTGATACGGCTTCCTCCATCCACTTCACCGATGAAGAACTTCGTCCGACGCTTGGGTGAGTCTCCGTATTCCAGGATCAGGGTCTTGGGCGGCTCGAAACCGGTACACTCCCCATCCAGCCGGTACACCTCACCAGTCGCATAGTCTTCAATTTCCGCGTCTATCCGCGAACCCGATTGAAGCCTCGGTCCAGGGGAGACCACGAACCGCTGAACGGTCCAGTGCGGGTTCAGACGAAACACCCGCTCCAAGCCGCAGAATTGATCGAAGACCGATTCCGGACTCAGCGGGACGTCCGGTGCTGTTCGGGCAACTTTCCGGGACATGGGCTACTCTGCCGTCGGGACCACGAGAATCGGCATGGAAGGCAGGCTCACCAGGTTTTCCCATGATATTCTGGACTTGAATCCACGATCCTGTTTCCCCTGCCTCGCTCCCATAACAATCAAGTCAGCGCCTATTGCGGCAGCAGTCTTGAGGATGACCGAGGCCGGATTGCCCACTTCCGTCCGAGAGCTGAAGGTCAGCGATTTTGCCGAGGCCTTCCGCTCCACTCGCTCTATGACCGTGCGAGCTTCGCTGTTCAGCTCGCTCTCCACGTGTCGGGCGAACTGGTTTCTGGATGCCGACGTATTGAGCCAGTCATCGCCGGTCATCCATTTCCAGTCCTCGTTTATCACGTGGAGGCAGCAGAGAGCGGCTCCCTGCTCCGCTGCCAGTCCGACGGCAAACTCCTCGGCACTACGAGCCCCTTTGGTCCCGTGAGTGGCCAATAATATGGTTTTGAACATCTGTTTCACGACTCTCTTGAATTTCCGTAAGGCTCCTGCGGTATCTGCCCGGCGCTCACTACCGCGGACCCGAAGACCGACTCGTCTCGCCAAACCCGGCACCGGTCGGAGTATGCAACGGGCGGCATCGCCTCAAAAGGCCGCCGCCCGCTGTTTGTGAAAAAGGCCTATATCCACTTGGTAAAGACCAGGACGATCAGGGCGGACAGAAAAGTCAACACCATTGCCGTGATGTCTTCGTTCCGTTCGCTCGCGAAAACAGAAAGCGCCCGTTCTTCCATGTTAGCGTGATCGCGGGCCGGGGTCGGCTGTGCTTTTTCTTCTTCCATCTTTCCTCTCCTTTCCGTATTTCTTCGAGCGTACTAGACTAAGTCTTTGATGAGCAGCAGCACGACGATCAGCGACAGCACCGCTTTCAGAGTACCGCTGACGGCTCCGATCACCAGAGGCATGCCGCCCGCCTGCATAACCGCCTGCCTCGTGATTTGCATCCCCAGGCCGATGAGGCCGTAGGCAAAGAACCAGATCATGAGGTCGGTCAGGACCACGACGGTCTTGGATTTCTTGTGGACCTGTTTGATGCTGTGCTTCAGAGCATGGGTAACCTTCTTGTCCTTGATTTTCTTGGCTGCGAGAATGGACTGGATGGCAACCATTCGCTCTTTCCCCTTGGCGTGGAAGGCCTTCTTGTCGTTCCGCTCGGAGTATTTTCCCGCAAGTTGGCGCTGTTTGTGAAGGTCTTTGAGGGTGGCCAACTCTGGGTCGGTGAGTTTCTTGAGACCTTCGGGATTGGCGAGAAAAGCCCCGAGGACTTCGAGCTCTTCCGGAGTCAGCTCGGAACGCTGATTGTAGCTGAAATCGAGATATTTCCCTTTGTAGTGTTCCGGAGGCCCGAAGACGCCCGTAGATGACAGGATGAACATGAGGATGAAACCGAGCACGAACAGGGGGAATTTGTCTATGAGGACTTCCTTGATGGAGAGCTTTCGCCCTGCCCCTTCATCGGAAACCTTACTGAACCAGTACGCCAGAACCAGGACGACGATCGGAAGAAAGAGAACCCTGGTGATGTTGAAGATTTCGGCAACCTTGAGGGTCTTGATGTCCACGGCGTTGAATGCCAGAGCAGCAGCGGCCACCTGTGCCGAGTTGAGAATGCCTGTGCCGGCCCACGCGCCGAACTGCGTCGGATTCATGCCGATGATCTTACCAATGGTGGGGAAGAGGAACATGCACCCGACGCCCCAGAGGAGAATCGTCCCGATGGTGTAGGCCATCTCGTGGCTTTTGGCTTTCACAACCGGTGCACAAGCCACCGTCGCTGAGACTCCGCAAACCCCCATGCCCGCGCTGAGCACCCCCGTCATGGAGTGCGGCGTGTTGAGAAGCTTGCCGAGCCACAGAACCACCAAGACCGTTCCGATGACGAAGAAGCCGATCATCCAGATACTCACCTGCCCCAAATTGGCCAATTCCGCCAGGGAATACCGTGCTCCCAGGGTGATGACCCCCATCTTCAGGACGAATCGGGCCGTCTTGACCCCCTGAGCGGCAAATGAGGGGATACCGATCGTGTTGGTCATGACGATTCCCACGATAATCCCCAGCACCACGTAGTTGAGGTTGAATATCTTGGCGAAATTGAATCCCAGCGTCGGCGCGGCAGCTTTGCTCCAGATGTCCACGATGGGCTCCAGGTACCAACGAATCACCATCGCCAACAACAAGAGAAACAGCACGCCGGGCGCAGATTTCAGTATGTAGTTGTCCACAATGGTATCCCGGGGTTCTCGCAGAAGATTGAAAAGCCCCACAACGATTCCTATGCCGCCCAGCACGAAGCAGAGGGTCATCTGCAAATCCGCATCCTTGTGGGTGTGCAGGGCCTTGAGCAGCCCCGTCAAAGCTCCACTTCTAATGATAAGCCCGTACGCGATCATGATCACGCCGAAGATAATCGAGTATCCACGGGGTGATGTGGCTTGTGCGCCATTAGCCATAACAACCGGCCTCCTTTCGGTTTCCTTGTCGGTTACAGATCGTGGGGCGCCCGGCTCACGTCAATTCACGGGACTTTCAGCCGAAATCCTCTGCAGATCGCGATTCCCGGATCTTGGAAAATGCCTTTCCCCGAATCCGCCCCTTTCTCTATGGGGGCTGAAAATGCGTCCGGGAACAGGATCAGCGAAATCGGCCGTTAGTCTTGATTTGCTACGAGATGAGGCTGCGGGACGCTTCCCGGATCATGGCGACCGACGGGAACGGCCCGCCCGCACGTCTGCGTGTGAGCTGCAGCTTTGTTAGGCAAGAAGTGTGCCGATAGTGGATCAGACAGAGAAGGAGAGAAAAACACTCTTGATTTCAATATGATATCCACAGGAACAGCGGGCAGGCTCTCTGGGGCAAAAGGAGCAGCGTTGCAGCTCGATAAAACTCGCAGCGTGCAAAACTCATCAAAATCTAATGAAATCAATAGGAGGGAAAACGAGAGTAAATGCCGAGAGGGTGCAACCAAGCGTTGCACTGCATCTAATCGTTTCCATGTTCCCGAAACGACTCTGCCTGGATACCGTATCTTCTCATGAGCTTCTGGACGTGCTGTCGCTCCAGACCGCTCTCCCTGGCGGCCGCCGAGACGTTTCCCTTGGAGCGTTGGAGAACGTCCACCAAGTAGTCCACGGTGAAGGTCTCCAGCATCTTCTCGCGAGCCTCGCGAAACGGTAGAAGTCCCGTTGTTTCGGAGATCGATTCCCTACTCCATCGGTCGTCCCGAACGAAATCCCCCACTTCCAGCACGGGGCCCTGGGAAAATATCATGGCCCGATGGACTGCATTGCGGAGCTGCCGGACATTTCCCGGCCACTTTCCATCCATGAGATGTTCGAGCGCCTCCGGGGAAATCGATTTAGGCGGCACGTTAAATTCCGAGACTGCCTGCCGAGTGAAATGGTTTGCCAGGAGCGGGATGTCTTCTCGGATTTCCCGGAGAGGCGGCATGAAAACCGTCACCATGTTGAGGCGATAGAACAGGTCCTCCCTGAACGACTTGTTTGCGATTTTGGCTTCAAGATCCTGATTGGTGGAAGCGATGATGCGTACATCCACCACTTTGGATTGAGAGCTTCCCAATGCGCGAATCTCTTTTTCCTGAATGACGCGCAAGAGCTTGGTCTGGATCGCGGGAGAGATGTCTCCTATTTCATCCAGAAACAGCGTACTCTCCGATGCTTCCTCCAAGAGCCCCTTTTTGGCGGAGTCGGCTCCCGTAAAGGCTCCCTTGGTGTAACCGAAAAGCTCCGATTCCAGGAGAGATTCCGGAATGGCGGGACAATTGACCGTTACCATGGAACGATTGGACCGCGGACTCAGAAGATGAACGTACCTGGCCGCAAGATCCTTTCCGGTCCCCGATTCGCCCCTCATCAAGACGGTGACGTTCAGACCGGCGACGGTACGGATGGTGCCGACAACTCTTCGAATCCCGGCACTCGTCCCGACAAAGGTCTCCGACCCATTGAGATGATTGAGCCGGTTCTTCAGCCGGAGGTTTTCTCTGATGAGGCTGTTATGCTCCAGTGCTTTTCTGATGAGCCGATGAATGTGATCCGGCTTGAAGGGCTTCTGGACAAAATCGTAAGCCCCTTTGCGAATGGCCTCGACTGCAATGTCTATGGTGCCGTAACCGGTCATGATGATGACCGTTATCCACGGGTTCCTCGATTTGATCTCCTGGAGAAGCTCAATGCCGTCTTTGTCGGGCATACGTACGTCGGTAAGTACAAGATCGACATGCCGCCCCTCGACGATGGACAAGGCCGAGTCGGCCTTTGCCGCAGTCAGAATGGAACAATCGATCTCTTTGGGAATGCTCCGGGAGAGTCCCCTGAGGAAATCAGGCTCATCGTCGACGATCAGTATGACCGGGGATTCGGTTGCATCGGCAGGGTTATCGAGCACAACAAGCTCCGTTGTTTCCTTGGGGCAGCCAGACCTCGAAAACCGATCCGCGGCCGACAACGCTTCTCACCAGGATCTCTCCGTCGTGCTCTTTGACGATCCCGTAACTCACGGACAGGCCCAGTCCGGTCCCTTCGCCTGTGGTCTTGGTGGTGAAGAACGGGTCGAATATTCGGTGTATGATCTCAGGGGAGATGCCCTCTCCTTCATCGGCGATCACGACACCCAATCGTTGCTTCCGGTCGTCCCTGCTTGTGGTGACGGAGATGGTACCTCTTTCAGTAGCCTGTTTGGCGTTGAGCAGAAGGTTCACCCAGACCTGCCGAATTTTGACCGGGTCCATGGGAATTTTGGGCAAATCGTCGGCCAAATCCTTTTTCAATAAGACGTTTTCCTTTTCGAATTTCTTTTCGAGCACGGCCAGAACTTCTTCCAGGCTCTCGTTCAGGTCGGTCGGAGTCGTTCGCGTCTCGACGGTTCGGGCAAAGGTGAGAAGGTCCTCCACAATGGTCTTGCATGCCTCAGCATGTCGTTCGACTATCTCAACGTCCTCAAGGTGCTCGGACCCGTCCGAAAGCTCGTTCTTGAGCATGCTTGCATAAAACAGGATGATGCCGAGCGGGTTGTTCAGCTCATGGGCAGCCCCGGAGACCAGTTGACCGAGAGCCGCCAGTTTTTCCGCCTGCATCATGTGTCTTTCCATAAGCTTCTTTTCCGTGATCGATTTGCAGTAGTGGACTACACTCGTCACGGCGCCCGTGTCTGCGTCCGGGATCGGATAGAAGTGTGAGAGGTAGGTTTCACCGTCGGGAAGATTGGTCTCTCCGAAGATGGGCACGCTCTCCCTGACGGTCCTGGGAAGAAGACAGCCGTCGCAGGGGCCGGAGAGGCGGTGCAGCAGCCGGAAGCACTTGATCTCGGGCTCAAGTCGGGTCTGCCCGTTGAGTGCGGCGTTGTTGGCCATGAGCACGGTATAGTCCGGTGCGATGAGCATGAGACGGTCGGTTATGGCATCGAAGACCGAGCGGATCTTTTCCTTCTGCGTTACGGACTCTGCAACGAGATCGTTTCTCTGCTTCATAAGGCTCTCAAGCCTGTCGGCCATGAGATTGAATGCAGAGTAGACTTCCCCGATTTCGTCTCTCTTGTCGATCTTCAGCCGCGACCCCAATTCTCCTCCTTCGGTGACGAACTCTCTGAAGAAGCCTTTGAGGGCGCCGATTCTGTTGACCACCAGACGCTTGAAAAGAAGAGCGGTCAGGAGAAGGATCACCACAGCGGCCAGACCGGCGGCCCCAAGAAGCGCCAGCGACTGTTTCTTGATTTGAGCCATGGCGCTTTCCACCGGGAACGAGACCACATTCAATCCGGCAATATCTCCTGCCTTCTTGCCGAATCCTCCCCCATCCCCGTAAAGCTGGATCAGCTTATCCGGAGCGTCTTTGGGATCTCCGTGGCAGCGGAGGCATCTAGCTTCCATGAAAATGGGGGTCATGCGGACGAAATAGCGGTCGCCGCCGGAGCGGGCCACCATCCCTTGCCAGTCCTTTAGCGATCGGCTCTTGGCAAGCTGCACCATGACGGTCTTTTCCAGGTCGGATGCCATGTTGTCGGGATTGCGCGGATCGAGGGCGGCTCTCTTGTAGGAGAAGTCCGGGTGCCAATTCTTAAAGCGGTCCATGATGCTGCGCGTCACGTACGAGGTGGACATGGCCTCCAGAATGAACTCATCGGGCGGAACCAGGGAGCGTATTTTCGGTCTGAGGATGTCTCTTACGTATTGTCGTGTTGCTTCCAGCTCGGCGAGTATCAACTGCGACTTGTCGTACACGTTGGCCACAAGGGTCCTTTCGAGCTCCTTGTACAGTCCGTACGACAACAGACCGCTCAATGACACGACGATCAAGATCACTCCGAGGCTGAATCTCAGTTGGAGCGAAAAGCGGGGAGATCGGTCATCGGAAGCCTGGGCTCGTTCCCTTCTGTCCATCTATCTGGTATCCTTTTCCCGGCTGCCCATGACGGCGCCCGGAATGCCCTCGTGCCGTAGGAGACAGGCATAGCGTCGGGCAGGGGGATTGTGCGGACACCACTGGGCGAAACGCAGAAGCATCATCCATATCATTTTAGTTTATGGCATCTTCTTCCGCAACAAGGAAACCGAAATCATGACGCTCCGATTCCGGCAGACACCGCTGCAATCGATTGCGCTCCGCTGGCATAAGCTCGACATACGATCCAAGTTTAACGTCTTTCTCATCGCCTTTCTCATTCCTCTCGCGGTAATTCTCGCTCTGCTGAGCTATCACCATGAGAAGAAGCTTCTCCTCGAGGAATCCCGAACAAAAGCCGAAATGGTCCTGAGAGAGGCTTCGGCCATAAGGCACTACGTGGAAGAGGTCCTGCGTCCCAAGATGTATACCATCCTGGAGAAAGATGATTTTGTCATCGAGGCCATGTCCACCACGTTCGTCAGCACCAGCGTCCAGAAGCGATTCGGTGCATACATGCCCGGGTACGATTACCGCCGTGTAGCCTCTCGCCCGAGAAATCCAACCAATGCGCCGGATGACCTGGAAAAGGAGATGATCCGGTGGTTCGACGAAGACAGGGAGATGAAGGTCTGGTCCGGGGAGGTAACCCGCAATCGGGAACGGGTATTTTTTGTGGCCGAGGCGGTCGTGGTGAAACGGGAGTGCCTGCGATGCCACGGCAGGCCTGAAGCAGCTCCGAAAATTCTGAGAGAAAGATACGGCGACCAGGGGGGATTCGGCTACAGCACGGGCCAGATCATGGGAGTCAACTCGGTGTCTGTTCCCATGTCTTCCGCCATGGGCAAGGTACGGGGAGCATCGGTGACCATAGCGATTGCCGCGGTGCTCGGATTCCTAGTCCTCATCGCGGTGATCAACCAGATCTTCGGGCGACTCGTGGCTCACCGTCTCGGCTTCCTAACCAGCCTATCGGAACGATTGGTTGCGAGCCGCGATCCGGAAGGGGCACCCCCTCACGAGCCTCCGCGAGACGAGATCGAGACCCTGGAAGACCGGATGGACTACCTTGCTCGCCATGTCCGCACCCTGAGGAGCTCGTACGGTTTGGGTCCCAAATTCGTCGGCAAATACGTGGTGGAGCACCCGCAATTTCCGGGATTCGTGTCGTGGATCTATTCGGCCCGGCACGCTGACACCGAGGCCCGAGCAAGCCTGAAGATCCCCTTCCCTTCGCTGGTGGACAATCCTTATTACTACCATGCGTTCGTCAACGAGCTCCAAATATTGGAAGGTCTCGACCATCCCAACGTGATCCGGGTCGACCATCGGGAAAAAGATTTCCTCGTCATGGAGCTCGTTCAGGGCAAACCACTCAAAGAGCTGTTGGGAAGAAAGAGGAAATTTACACCGGAAGAGGCGGAGAAGCTCTTTGCGCAGTTGTGCGACGTCATGGCATACCTCCACAACAAGGGGATCGTCCACCATAACCTCACCCCTTCCAACGTCGTGGTCACCGCCGACGGGACGGTCAAGCTCATAGACTTCGGACTCGCGTGGAGCCGCAGCCTTGTTGACCCCATCAAGGAAGCGGGCGCAGGTCTCCAGGGGACGTTCGAAACCATCGCCCCCGAGCAGGTTCGAGGGGTTCGGGGCGACGCGAGGAGCGACATATACGCCATGGGCGGAATCCTCTACATGATCCTGACCGGAGAGCAACCTTTCGCCTCCGGGCCGAGCGGAGACCGTTTGGGCCTCAAAATGCTCGTAAGCCCTACCCCGCCGCGCATACACGAGCCGTCTCTTGCGCCGGAGCTTGAGGCAGTCATACTCCGGAGTCTTGAGAGCGATCCCGACGACAGGTACCAGTGGGTCGAGGACTTCTGCAATGAGCTGCGCCGCGCATTCGGGACAGGTCGTGAGCAACCGCCGGAATCGGGGAATACCGTATGAGAATCGCGGTGCTTAGCGACCTGCACGGCAATTTGGAGGCGTTGCTGGCCTTCAAAGAGCGGATCGACGAGCAGGATGTCGACCGGATCTGCTGCCTCGGAGACATTGTGGGGTACGGGCCCGATCCCAACGAATGCGTAGAACTGGTGCGCTCCCTGCCCAAGATCAACGTCACCTTGGGCAATCACGATTGGGCAGCCTGCAACCCGAACGACATATCCTTTGATATGAGCCCGGTGGCCCTGGAGGCGATCCAGTGGACGAGCAGCGTGTTGACCGGGGGCAATCGGGAATACCTCATGAAATTAGAACCGACGCTCGACATGGGACCGTTCACCTTCGTCCACTCGTCGGCCCACCGGCCGCTCAAATGGCAGTATTTGAAAGCGGGGAAAACCTTCAGTGTGTGGATGTGCATGCGTGCCGCAGCGGGAAGGATCGTGTTCACCGGGCACACGCACGTTCCGCTCATCTTGGACGGAAAAGGCCGCAACCTCATGTCTGACTCGGATTTCTCGGATGGAACGACTTTCACCGATGACGGCAGCAAAAGAATTCTCGTCAATCCGGGGAGTCTCGGCCAGCCGCGGGACAGGATCGTTCGACCGTCGTACGTGATTTACGACACCCGGACGGGGGAGCTGACCTGGCACAGAATTCTCCGGTACGACTGTCACGTCACCATCGGCAAAATCGTCAACTCGGGCCTTCCCGTACAATGCGCGTGGCTGCTCTTGGCCTGACGTGCCGACCCTGTCGGTAGCGTCGGCGGTTCACACGGCGGTAATCCCGGCAAGACACCACGGTTCCACGCCGGAGACAAACATGGATTCAGAGGATTTATCAACATTCACCCAGACGGAGGATAGGCTGGACCTCAAGCCGGGGACCGTCTTCCATGGCTATTCCATAGAAGAGCTCCTCCATCACGGCGCCGACGGGGAGATATATTCTGCAAAGGACTCCGGAGGCAATTCCGTTGCCCTCAAGATTCCCTCGGGTGGAGGATTCGGCAATCTGAGGCGATATGCCTCCTATCGAACCGAATGGGAGCTGGCGGGACGGTTGGATCACCACCGTATTCTGAGCTTCCGTCGCGGGGAGGGTCGTTTTCTCGTCATGGAGCGCCTCTCGGGCACCGATCTGCGCTCCAGATTGCATTCCCGGGGCCGATTGGATTGGCTGGAAGCGGAGCGATACCTCGTTGAGATTTGTGAGGCTCTCGCCTATCTCCACGGGAAGGGAATCGTCCATCACGATCTGAAGCCCGAGAACATCATGATCGATGACCGACAGGGGGTTAAGCTCCTCGATTTCGGGCTCGCGTTCTGTCCGGACCTGGACGATCCCCTCGGGGCTTTGGACGAGCCAGTCGGGACCCCGTACTACATCGCGCCGGAGCAGCTTGAGGGAGTCCGAGGATCCTCTTTCAGCGATATCTACTCACTGGGAGTCACCCTGTATGAGATGCTTACCGGCGAGCTCCCTTTCGAGAAATCCACGACGCAGCGAGGAGCAAGAAAAAGACTCTACCTCGAACCGATTCCCCCGCGAATTCACAGACCCGACCTCCCTTGTGGGATTCAAGAGCTCCTCTTTCTCCTCCTCGATCGGGACCCGTTCTCCAGACCCAAAGCCACTAACATCTCCCAGGCCATCAGAATGGGGATCGATTGGGCCGCCATCGCATGCGTGACTCCGGAACGGTCGGCCTTGGACCGCTGGATGGATCATTTCCGCATTTGGAAGACTCCGAAGTACAGAAATCTCTCCACAGGCAAGCTCGGCCAAGTGGACGGATACCACATTCTCGGGGTAATCAACGACGAGGTCACTGCCGACACGGTTGTCCGATGCGTGAAAAATGAGGCCCAACGCCGTGACGCAACCGTCACCCTCATCGTCATCGTCCCTTTCAATCTTCCCGACTTTGACCGAGCCCTCGTCGAGGAAGCCATGATAAAGAAAATCGATGAGGGGCTGACCGTTCTGGGTGCAGCCCATATAAGATGCCGTTTTCACATTAAAACCGGTGACCCTGAATCCGAGATCCTGCGCTACGCGGAATCGAGAAAAGTGGACTTGATCGCTGTTGCGCCGCGTGATTTTTCGATCCTCCGGAGCATGGTGGGAGCCCGAGGGCTGACGGAGAGAATCGTGAAGAACGCCGCGGCCAACGTCCTGGTGGTGAAGAAATGATCGATCCGGACCTCCCCTCTGATGGAAGTGAGGAAGAGCCCCGATATGGGCATGTCCAGGTGGAGGCCACGAGCAGGTGCAATCTCCGGTGCAGGACCTGCCTGGCTCACACCATGGAATCCCGATGGTCGTCGATCGATCTTTCCGAAAGGTCGTTCGCCCGCCTAGTGGAGATTGCCCATCGCTGCAAGTCGATTCATCTTCAGGGGTGGGGAGAGACCTTGCTCCGAGGTGATTGCACGGACCTTGTTCATCGCCTGAAGAAGCAGGGCGCCAAGGTGAGCTTGAGCTCCAACGGGACGGTGATGGAGCCGAAGCAGGCACAAAACTTGATTGAGGCCGGGCTGGACTCCATGGCGTTCAGCTTTGCCGGTCCGTCGGCTGCGGTGCAGGACGAGCTTCGCGGGAAAGGGACGTTTGATGCGGCCTGCCAATCGGTGAAAACCTTCGTGGCGGCTCGAAGAAGCCCTTTGGCGCCTCCGGTGATCCTCAGCTACCTGCTCACGCCCGACAATCTTAGGGCATTACATAAAGCCGTCGCGTTGTGCGCTCGACTCGGGGCGGACGGACTCAAGGGAGTCCACATGGTCCACGTCTGCACCAGTGATCAAGAGCGCATGGTTGCGTACCGCGCCCCCCGCAGAACCACCTGGCTCCAGGTGAGAGCGCGGATAACAGCGCGCCTGCACAGAGTCGCCCTCTGGCTGCCTCCATTGAATCCGATCACGGTTCCCCTGTGTGAAAAGAACCCCCTCGAGAACTTTTTCGTAGGGTCGGACGGATCGGTATCGCCCTGCGTGTACCTCAATCCTCCCGTGCAGGGAGCTTTTCCTCGGTTCATTGGGGGAAAAGAGGTCCCCACCTCCCGCCTGATCATGGGCAATCTCCACGAGCAATCAATGGACGAGATATGGCGGAGCGAGCCTTACGAATCGTTCCGTAACGCGTTCCGCGAACGGGTGCGCATAGACGACGAGCTGCTTGCCGGAATCACCCCGGACTTTGAAGGCATGAAAAGACTTCACGGAGCTGTGTGGAAGATCAAGACACTCTTCGCGGAGAAGTATCCTCCTCCCGAGCCTTGCAGGAATTGCGGCCACATAGAGGGCCTATGAACTGCGAGACCTCGTTCCATGCATACGTACGTCAGGCTCTGACTTATCGACGCAAAAGGATCCAATTCGAAGCGAGCTCGGAACTTGCAACCCTCGGCACAAGTAATGTGCCCTTGCGCGTTATCGGTTTGATCGCGAAAATAGTATAAGATAGGTAGTTGACGGTACGTCTGGGGAGCTACCCCCCCCGGAGAATGAGCACGGCGTTACACGCATCGGCCCGGGAAACCAGCCGTGTCGGAACGACAACGGGACCGGAGAATTCTCCGAGCCCTATGGTGCCGAGTGCTCCGGCGGAACTTCCGCGGACCGTCACCGGTGCTGCCGCACATTCACGGAAGAGGCGGCCGACTCGAATGGTCGGAAAGAAGGAGATCCACATGGACCGCTGTTTCAATCGGGTAATTGGCATTTTTTGCATCGTTGCACTGACCGTGCTGCCTGCGTACGCGTTTGCGAAGAGCGCAGCAAAAAAACCGAGCCCCGGCGAGGCTATTGAGCTGCTGAAAAAGGGAAATGCAAGATTCGTTGCGGGCAATTCCATCCATCCTCACACGGGCTTCGCTCGACTGGAAAAAGCCGGCAAGGAGAACCAGGGGGACCACGCCTTTGCCACGGTGGTAACGTGCTCCGACTCTCGGGTGCCCGTTGAGCTTCTCTTCGACGCCGGTGTGATGGACATCTTTGTCATACGAGTTGCCGGCAACGTGATGAAGGTTGACGAGATCGGATCTACGGAGTACGGGCTCGCACATGTCAACACGCCTGTTCTGGTCATCCTGGGACATACCCAGTGCGGTGCGGTGACAGCGGTCACCCAGGCCGTCCTGGGACACGGACATGCTCTCGAGCGCAACATCCCCCCCCTGGTAGCCCCCATTATACCGGCGGTCGAAACCGCCATGAAGATGAATCCCGCGGCCAAGGGCGATGCCATCGTCCCCTTTGCAATCGAGCAGAATGTATGGCAGGGCATTGAGAACCTGTTCATGGAAAGCCCCGCCTCGAGAGCGCTGGTGAAGAACGGAAAAGCCAAAGTGATCGGCGCTATATACGACGTGGGAACGGGCAAGGTCCAGTGGCTTCCGGAATCCAAAACCAAGGAGATTCTCAAGAAGGTGGAAGCCGATCCCAAGCGCGCGATGAATGCCATGGCGTCGGAAAAATCGGTCGAAAAGCCTGCTGAAAAACCCACGAAAGGCGCTTCGGCAAAACCTTCGCCAAAACACTAGGACCGAAGCGAATTATAGAGTTCGACGAAAAATAGGGTTCGACGAGGCGAGGGAAGGAGCGACATGCCCTTCCCTCTCTGCCCGCTTAACCGGAAGGAAGATGTTGATGGATAATGAAGGTGTCCGGCCGGACCTCGGAGGGAACAGAGAAGGAAGCCAATCCTGCTGCCCTCTAACGGCAACCGCAGCACAAAGTCAGAAGGCAAAGACGAGTTGTTGACCGCCTCCGAGTCAGGTCCGGGTGGGCCTGCCAAGTATGGAGCAAGAATTTGTAAGGGGTTCGGTTACAACCCCTGTTGGGCTGGTCCCCCGGATTTCGACCAAGCTCGAATGGAGAGACCGTTGGGGAACTTTCAAGGTCCGCTGGGCCTTCGGCCGCATGCATTACACCGTGGAACCCGGCCTATATGCAGCCGGCGAGCCAACTCCCGAGTCGCCGATCCTCGTCACAGCCAATTACAAATTGAGCTTCGACTGCTTAAGAGCCTCCCTGGACGGAATCGCAGCGTGGGTTCTCGTGCTCGACACCAAGGGGATTAACGTCTGGTGCGCTGCCGGCAAGGGGACCTTCGGTACGGAAGAATTGGCGGGCCGCGTTGAGAGCAGCGGCCTGGCCGCGGTGGTCTCTCACCGACGATTGATCCTGCCGCAATTGGCCGGTCCCGGAGTGGCGGCTCATACCGTGAAGAAGCTTTGCGGTTTCAGAGTGGTGTACGGCCCCATCCGAGCAGCCGACATCAAGGCATTTGTTGACGCCGGGTTCAAGGCCACACCGAGGATGCGGCTCAAGACGTTCGACACCCGGGAGCGCACGGTCCTCATACCCGTAGAACTGGTTGATGCGCTCAAGACCTCCCTGTGGGTGCTGCCCGTGGTGCTCTTGATCGGAGGCCTGGGAGCCGGTGGATCGTTCCGGGAGAACCTCCTGAGTCATGGATTCTTTGGCGTTACGGGAATCCTCACCGCCATATTGGCAGGCGCGGTTTTGACCCCTATTCTTCTGCCGTGGCTGCCGGGAAGAGCGTTCTCAGTGAAGGGTTTGATCGTTGGGGTCGTTGCGGCAACCGTGTTGGCAGGAATGAGAATTCATTGGCAACCCCAGTCTTCCGGGTTCCTCGAGCTCGCTGCATGGCTTCTCATTGTTCCTGCAGCAGCAGCTTATATGGCCATGAACTTCACGGGAGCTTCCACGTACACGTCGCTATCAGGCGTAAGAAAAGAGATGCGAGTCGCTGTCCCGCTCCAGATTGGCGCAGCCGTCGCCGGGGTCGCTCTCTGGCTCGGATCTCGCTTCTTGGCCTAAGGATTGAGAACTATGAGGACATTCATATATCTGCGGGACGTGGTCACCCTGAGCCTCGACTCCTCGAAATGCACGGGCTGCGGCACCTGCCTCCAAGTCTGCCCGCACGCGGTTCTGGCAAAACAAAACGGAACAGTGACCATAGAAGACCGGGACGCGTGCATGGAATGCGGTGCCTGTGCCAAGAACTGCCCGGCGGGAGCCATATCAGTAAAGGCCGGCGTCGGATGTGCCATGGCGGTCATCAACGCGGTTCTGGGCAGGACCGGCTCCTCATGCTGCTGCGTGGTGGATTCTCCCGATGGGGGCTGCGGTACTGCAGAAGAGTCGAGGAGATCCGGCGGCACGGGGTGTTGTTAAGGGGAAAGACCTGAGTGCCGAGGTCCGGCTGTCAGTAGATCGTCCGGATCTAGGAAACGGAAGGCTTTGAGCGTTTGTTGGAAATATACGAGCGCACGAGGTTGTCGCCGTTAAAATCGCCGAGAGTAATGTACGTGATCGGCAGTTCCGGCCCTAAGACCTTCCTTCGGATTCTCGGGACAGAGAGCCCTTTCCGGTGAAGGGTCAATATCTTGTCACCTATCTCTTCGAGATAAGCAATTTTGCTCGCCAGCTCCGCGGGAGCGGACGACTTGACCGTCCCGCTGCCGGAGAACAACCACTCGGCGTCCAGTTCCGCGAGCTTCCGCAACGACGCAATGATCGACCAGATGTCGTGACCCTTGCGAAGTGCCCGATCCCTGCCCCCCACGTACGCGTCGCCGGTGAAAAGCCAACCTTCGTTCGGTTCATACAGACAAATATGGTCCAGACCGTGGCCTGGCGTGAGGATAACCCGGAAGCGGTGATGGTCTGTTTCCACGAAATCGCCGATCGCACTGCCCAGGGACGGAGCCGGACGCCCCCACATGACTTTCTGATAGGGAAGCAGCTTCAGTTCCCGAGGGGATGCCAGCACGGGCAATGCAAGGGGATGGACCTGCACCTTGGCACCGAATTCAGCTTGAATTGCAGCGTTGGCCCCCACATGGTCTTCGTGGCTGTGGGTGTTGACGATGGTATGGACGTGCAGACCTTGGAGAGCTGCTACCAGTTCCTCTACCGTGTAGTAGCAGCCGGTATCGACCATGAGACCATCCACGTAGTAGGCGGCCGTGTAGTAGTAGGACCGTCCGAGCATCGAGCGTCCCACACGAAACGCCCGGACCTGTTGTACAATCTCTGTATGAAGCATGTTGAAGAACACCTCGAGTTTGACGGCCGCTGACCGAGGGACCGCCTCAATTCTCCGACTCTTTCCCGGGCCGCCCTGCACTCTTCGGGACTGAAGAGAGAGGCGATATCACAACCGGCAGCCCTCGGAAGCGGAGATTGCCTCAACGTTCCAACAAGGCTCGGCACCGGCACTCTGTTCCATTGACCGACCCGGGGGCCCCGATTGGAGACCGAACGATTCATGGAAACCTGGCCTGAGAGCACATGTTTTGTCAAGGGTCGGCAGTCCGGAAAGGGAACCGGAGCCTGTCGAGGCACGGGTGCAGGTGACCCTATGCGATATTTTCTCAAGGATGTCCGGTTCATTGACACGGGAATCCGGGTGTTCTAAACTTGTCCGCATGGCGAAAGATCTTCCGGAATCGGCTATAATGAAAGGGGTAAACCGTCGAATATTCGGACGGTCTTTTTTCTTGGAGACCTTGTGGAATTACGAAAATATGCAAAGTGTGGGATTTCTGTTCTGTATTTACCCCGCCCTGAAGCGACTTTACCCGGATTCCCAGGAGCTCGACGAGGCTGTATCGAGGCACCTTAGCCGAGTCAATACGCATCCCGCCATGGGACCTCTTCTCGCCGGAATCACGGCGCGCCTGGAGGCCGATATGGAGCCGTCCGCGGTGATATCCTATCGGCAATTGGTCATGGCGGCCCTGGCCGCGCAGGGAGACAGAATATTCTGGAGTCATCTTAGGCCTTTGGCAGCCGTCTGCGGGGTGCTGCTCACGCTTGGCTTCTTCGGAACACTGATCGGTAGTGCGGTCTTTTTGTTCCTGTACAATCTGCCGGGTCTTTTGATTCGAGTCTCCGGATTCCACCGAGGCTGGACTCAGGGGATTCAGTTCCTGAACGTCTTCAAGTCTCCTGCTCTCGGCAGTGCGATCAACGGCTTGCGGAGAGGTTTGGCGTTCGGGCTCGGCCTCACGGCCGGGTTACTGGTTTTTCTCGCCACGGGTCCGCCGGGAGCCTCCGGGGCTACTCTCGGTCGTCCGGTTCTCGTGACTTGCTTGGCGGTGTTGTTCGTCGCAAGTGTGCTGTTGCTGCGGAGGGAGACCTCACCGTCCGCTGTGATATATCTCACTGCCGTGGTGGGAGCATTCGTCATCCTTGTGCTCAATACGGCGATGGGGGTTCGATGACGGTTGAAATCGAAAGCATCGAAGAAACTCTTAAGGTAACCAATCAACTGGGGCTGCATGCCCGTGTGGCAACCATGATGGTGCAGGCAATGAGAAATTTTGCCTCTCAGGTAACGTTGATCAAGGACGGTATGGAAGTCGATGCCAGAAGTGTGCTAGGGTTGCTTCTTCTGGCAGCGACACCGGGCAGCGAAATATTGGTAAGGGCTCACGGCCCCGATTCCAAGGCAGCAATTGAGGAGATAGGCCGCTTAATCAGAGATGAAGAACGCACCGACAGCTAACACCAAAGAAGCAGTCGATATGAACGGCTCCAACGACAATCAGACCAATCTCTACGTCAGAGGGGTCGGTGTATCCAGCGGGGTGGGAATCGGACAAGCCGTTGTCATAGAACGGATCAGCACCGAAATCTGTCCCAAGCGCATCATCAACCCTGAAGAGGTGCCCCTGGAGATCGCTCGCTTCGAGGAGGCAGTGAAGTCCGCAGCCGAACGCCTCAAGAATATCAAGAGCGAAATCGATGCCCAACATCCTCTCGGCGACCACCTCTACATCTTGGACACCCACATTCTCCTCCTGGAAGACCGCATGTTTTTCGAGGGGACCAAGAAGGCCATCGCATCGGAGCGGCAAAACGCCGAATGGGCGCTGTCTGAAATCCTTCTACAGATCACCTCGGCCTTCGACACCATTGAGGACGAATATCTTCGGGAACGGGCCCGGGACATCCATTTCGTCGGTGAGAGGGTCCTGAAGAACTTGATGGGGGTCCATTCGGAGAGGAAGATGCATCAGCTTCCTCCCAATTCGATCATCGTGGCTCACGATCTTTCGCCCGCGGATACGGCCCAAATCAAGCGTGAAAGCGTTCTTGGATTTGCCATAGACATGGGCGGCCGAACGTCCCACACCGCAATCATGGCGCGGTCGCTGAAGATGCCGGCCGTGACGGGCCTGGAAAAGGTCAGCCGAGTCGTCCAGACAGGCGACACCATCATTGTGGACGGAAGCACCGGACTCGTAATCGCAAACCCCGATCCCGAGACTATTTACCGTTATCGAGAGCGACAGGAAGTTTATCGAAAGTACCATCTCTCCCTGTTGACCTTCGGTAAACTTCCGGCCGTGACGAGAGACGGTTCGAGGTCGGTGAGAATTTCCGCCAATATCGAATTCGCGGACGAGATTGATATTGCGGTGAGTCATGGTTCTGAGGGCATCGGACTGTTTCGGACGGAATACCTCTTTCTCGGAAGAAAGGATTTTCCCTCCGAGGAGGAACAGTTCGAGGCCTACCGCAAGGTGGTGCGGGGAAACAACCCCGATCCGGTGACCATCCGCACCCTGGATGTCGGGGGAGACAAGATTGCGGCAAACCTCAACGTTACCGGAGAAGCGAACCCCGCTCTGGGGCTTAGAGCCATTCGTTTGTGCCTCCATCGTCGGGACATCTTCCGAACCCAGCTCAGGGCCATCCTGAGGGCCGCTGCATACGGAAACTGTCGTCTGCTCATCCCCATGATCTCCTGCCTCACGGAAATTCACAACACCAAGAAATTCCTCCAGCAAGTGAAGGATGAGTTGGCGGCCGAGGGAGCCGAATTCCAACAAGGGCTCGCTTTGGGCATACTGGTGGAGGTACCTTCTGCAGTTGCCATCGTTGATCTCCTGGCCAAGGAAGTGGACTTCCTGAGCATCGGGACCAACGACCTCATTCAGTACGCCTTGGCCATCGACCGGGTGAACGAGCACGTCAATTATCTCTATGACACTTTGCATCCTGCGATTCTCCGTTTGATTCGTCAGATTACCAATGCAGGAGTGGTCAGTGGAGTGCCGGTTTCGATGTGCGGAGAAATGGCCGGAGACCCCGTGAACATTCCAATTCTCCTGGGGCTGGGCATCAACGAGCTCTCCATGCATCCTTTGGCCATTCCCATGGTCAAGAAGCTCATTCGATCCATCAGCATGGACGAGTGCGTGGAGCTGACCCGCGGGGCCTTTGAAATGCAGGAGGCCGGAGAGATCCACAGGTATTTGGAAGCGTGGATCAACGAGCGATTCCCCGGTGATTTCTTTCTGGACGAGTCTCGGTCTTCTTCATGACTACACGTACAGAGAACATCAAGGTTATTTGCAAGAACAACAAGGCCCGGTTCAATTTCGAGATCGAGGACACCCTTGAGGCCGGGATTGTGCTGCTGGGGTCCGAGGTGAAATCCCTGCGCAACGGCAAAGCCAATTTGTCGGACGCCTACGGCAAGTTTCGAGCAGGGGAGCTCTTCCTGATAGACGCGCACATTTCAGCGTACACTCAGTCAAATCGGTTGAACCACGAGCCGTTGCGTGAGCGCAAGCTTCTCATGCACAGGGCACAGCTCAAGAAGCTGGTCGGCAAGGTGACCGAACGCGGCTATTCTCTAATTCCGTTGAAACTCTACTTCAAGAATGGTAAAGTCAAAGTTGACTTGGCGCTTGCCCGAGGGAAGAAGACCTTCGACAAGCGGGAAGCGATCAAGAAGAAGGATCAACGCAGAGAGCTCGAACGGATGGTGAAATATCGTCAGAGGGAAGCGCGTTGAGGCCACAAGGAAAAATTCGGACGCACAGCGGAACGTTCGAAAGGGCTGCTGAAAGATAGTCCTTGATGCCGTGGACCTGAAACTTGCCGTTCGCAGCGGTGTCTGAATAGATAACGGTTTTTTTCCTCTCCGAACGGGGGCGAAATGGTTTCGACGGGGATAGTTGAGGTCAAGGTTGCATGTCGAGCACTCCGGTGACTCGTTAAACCGCCGGTGATAAATTTACTCGCCGATAACTACGAGTACGCTCTAGCCGCGTAAGGCTAGCGTCTCTCCGCTTCTCTCCTGTGGGGGTGGAAGGGGCGACAATTAGCAGGATAGCCGATTCTCCGTACCTGTTGGGGATGAGGCGAATCAATAAGCGGGCATGTCCGAAGTCAACCCGTTCCGAGGGGGTCTCTTCGGACGAGAAACAAATCTCGGAATAAACATGTAGACGCCTTGCACTGAAGATCTTCGGACGCGGGTTCGATTCCCGCCGCCTCCACCAATAGCCAAGTCAGTAATATTAGGCCTTCCGTGAGTGGGTTGCGAGAACAGCTTCGTCGCCACGGGAGTCCCCCTCCGTTTCTTCTTTCAGGGCTCCATCACACGAGAGATTGCTTTTCTGATAAAATCTGATACAAGGTTTAGCCCATAGGCATGGACCGCGTCGCCCTTCACACTGCCGAGCCATCCGTACGACTACCAAGGGGATTCTGGTGGGAAACACGCTTCTCGATCAGGCTGGAAAGATCCTGGGATGGCCTGGGCGTGAGGACCTCTTCGATCCATCTGGGGCTGCAAAGAGCGTCATGGCCAAAACGGCCGACCGGAAGATCGGGGATCCCCTCAGACGTTTAGAAGAAGCTGCAGGTGCCAAAGTAGGCATTCTGTCAAGCAATCCCAGGACAGACACGACGGATTCGCCGCTGGCGCTGATCTGCGAGTTTCACAGACCGGTCGGGCCATCTGTCCTTGCTAGAGCGCAGCGTCTCGCCTGGAATTTCTCGCTTTCACCATTGCTGATCACCGTAGAGCCTCACATTATTCGCTCGTTCACATGCTGCGAGCAGGTGCGGGACGAAAAAGAGCCGGACCGTTATGAGGTGGAACAGATAAGGAGAGAGGATCTGCGTCTTTCCGAAAGAGCGGCGCGAGCCTTGCATTGGGTAAGCCTCATTTCGGGCGCATTCTATCAAGAGCATGAGCGGCGCTTCCGGCGGGACCAGCGTGCAGACCATCAACTGCTTTCCAACATGAGATACGTGCGCAAGAAGCTTCTATCCGGGGAGCACGGATTGAGCGAGGATATCTGCCACGACCTCCTGGCGCGTGTGATTTTCATTCAGTTCCTCTTGGACCGAAAGGACGCGGTGGGCAATTCGGCACTGGACTCGGCCAAGCTGAAAGAAATCTGCGGTCAAGATCGTCTTGGGAAGTCCCTGCGTGACAAAGAAAGTGCCTACAAACTGTTCGGGTACCTTAACCTGCGGTTCAACGGGGACCTGTTTTCCGGAAACGGCCGTACCGATGAGGATAGCGGCCTTCGCAAGGAAAAGACTGGGGTCGATCAAAGCCATCTCACGCTCTTGGCAGAGCTTGTCGAAGGCGACCTGGCTATGGCGAAAGACCAATATTGCCTCTGGAAACAGTATGCCTTCGACGTGATTCCCCTCGAATTCATCAGCAGTATTTACGAAGAGTTTGTCACTAAGAGAACCAAGGAAGGCGTCTACTACACTCCTCAGCACTTGGTAGATTTCGTGCTGGACGGGGTCTTGCCATGGACCGGCGACGAGTGGGATCTCAAGATCCTTGATCCGGCCTGCGGATCGGCCGTCTTTTTGGTAAAGGCGTTTCAGCGACTCGTCTATCGGTGGGGCGTAGCTCATAATAGGAAAAAACCCACGCCTGACGTGCTACGACACATGCTCGAAAGGAATATCTTCGGCGTTGACAGCAGTAATCAGGCGGTCAGGGTGGCGTCTTTCAGTCTGTACCTGGCGATGTGCGACTATATTGAGCCTGTCGATCTGTGGAAGGACACGACCTTTCCCAAGCTTCGAGGACGACGCATCGTCCGCTCCGATTTCTTTTCAGAGGACGTGCCGGGCATTAGAACTGACGAAGACACCGGGAGCTATGACCTGGTGATTGGTAATCCGCCTTGGGGAAAAGACTCAATAACTGAGCCGGCAATGGAATGGGCCCGTGGTAAAGGATGGCGCCCGGCCGGCAAAGACATAGGACCGATATTTCTCCTAAAAGCCGCAGCGATAAGTAAGCAGGACGGATATGTTTCCATGCTTCAGCCAGCCAAGCCTTTGCTGTTCAATCGTAGCGGCCCCGCCCAGGAATTCAGGAAGCGACTTTTCGAAACATTCAAGGTAGAGGAAGTGACTAATCTGGCGGCCGTAAGATTCCTCCATTTCAAGTCCTCAAACTCCCCGGTTTCGATCATCACCCTTCGTCCAACCCCTCCCGATGGCGAACCTTTTACCTACATATGCCCGAAGCCGGGAAATGCGGAGCACGATAAGGATCTGATAATTGTTGATCCACAGGATGTGCAGGTTGTGTTTCCGCGCGAAGCATCTACGGAACCGGAAGTGTGGACGGCACTAATGTGGGGTGGTAGACGTGATTTGGCTCTAGTAAGATCTCTCAAGCGAACAGATACGCTAGAAAAATTTGTAGAAGAAGGGGTCTTCAAGAGCCGAGGAAGAATCATTCGCGGGAAGACGAAACGGAGGCAAGATCCGGAATTGGTAGGCCGACCCATCTTGGAAAAGAATACCCCTGTGGACAAGTACTTTCTCCGCCTTCCAGCTTCCGATCTCGAATCGAACCAAGATCCTCGTGTGCACTTCAAGGACACTAGTGACATGTCCGGGTTCGAGCCGCCCCAACTGGTTCTTAAGCAAAGCTGGTCAGCCCGTTCAGGTCGATTCATGTCTTTCGTCGTTGAACCGGATCAAGACGGGCAAGGATTGATCACATCACTTAGTTTCGTGAGCGTCCACGCGCCGAGTGACTTTGTGGAGATTTTGGAAGTTGCGTGTCTAACTTACAACAGCATACTGGCCGTTTATTATCTGTTGCTCACAAGTGGCCAATTCGCGGCTGAGCGGCCGAAGGTGCTGGAGACTGAAGCCCTGTCCGTGCCGATACCCGAACCGCGAGACAACACACTTGCAGGTTTGCGCGATTACAGCGATGTGGACAGTAGAGTCCGCCACCTGTACGAATTGTCCGATGTGGAATGGACACTGATAGAAGACGCCTTCATGTACACGGTTCCCTACTTCAAAGGTAAGAAGCCCGAGCCGGCCCAAGCAACAAAGCGCGAAATGACGGGGGAATCCGAACTGGAACGTTACTCGGAATACTTTCTGAAAGTGCTTCGAGCGGGCTTTGGAGAGGACAAGCCCTTGAGTTGCGTAGCCTTTGTGGAGTCGCAACACCGGAAAAGACTACCAGTCCGGCTCTTAGCGGTCTACCTGGATTCTCCTCTCGACGCCCCCTATGACATTGAAGAGATCGGCAGCACCGATTTGTACGGTCGCCTTTCCGTCCTCTACAATAATCTGCTTAAGGCCGATGTAACAAACGCGGGCGGAATTCTGTTTCAGCGGATAGCGCGAGTCTATGACGTCACTCCCATGGGGGGCAAGAACGTCCCCACTGTGTACATCATAAAACCCGACCAAGCGCGGTACTGGACGAGGTCGATGGCGCTCAGGGACGCTGATGAGGTCTCAGCAGACATTATGAGTTGGTCTCTCAAGGGTGACTTCTCTTCCCGGTTCCAGGGAGCAATGACTTGACCACCAGAAGATCCATACATCAGGCCATGTGGCCGCAAGAAGAGGGGTTCAAAGACTTGGTCAGGAATTGGGGGGCTAGCGCTTCACTCAACCTGCTGTCGTATGTGTGGACAGGTTGCGATGCGCTTCGCGGCAAGAGGTTGGTTAAGATCACGGGTCCCGTCCAAGATCGTTTGGCGCACATTGAACAGGGCATAACTCAAACACTTGTTCCGGAAATTCGGAAGGCGATGCCCTTAGCCAGCCCGTTTCAGGTGGAGCATGGAGTCTTCGAGTTTGAGACATCCCATTCGCCGCAAGCACAACCCCCTGAGTATGACATAGCCTTTGTGATGTATTCCAATCGAGGGCTCATGTGGCCAATTGAGGCCAAAGTACTCGATACAGACGGTACCCTGGCCGAGTACATGAAGGAAATCAAGAACAACTTCCTCACGTGTAGATACGGGCCATTCACGAATGAAGGGGCCATGCTCGCTTACCTCTTGAAAGGCAAACCATCCAAGGTCTTCAAAAATATTGAGAATAGACTCCACTGTGTACTTGCGGACCACTCTGGTTTTCCAAACCGTGACCACAAGACCTCCGATCACCATCGTACCGTGCCAAAGGGCAAGGATTACCCAATCGATTTCCGATGTCATCACTTGGTATTGGAGGTCGGCGCCGTCCATGACCGTGAAGTAACCAAACCTTGAGGCTCGAATATTCGAGGAACAGCCATTCGCTTTCTTGAGCGTCAGTGGCCGAGCAATTTCATGGGTGACGGGTTCTATACATCTCACGCGTGGCCCAAGTATAGCGCTGTGGCCCTTGGAGCGCTTCTTTGCCGGGTGGTTGGAAGTTGGCTCAATTCAGCCGGCAGGCCGAAACGGCTTAGAGATCTGGATAGCGGAGAGGAATTTGTCGTACCGCCGCCAACTCATGAATTCCTGTATATCAAGATGGATTACTGGGGTGTCATTGGAGTCGTGGCAAGCATTGTGATATCGGTTCTCGGCGAATTTGACGTAATCCGGTTCTGATGAACGGTTACATATCCACGTGCAGTGCGCGCGGATATGTAGCCTTCTTTATCGGTGGGAAGGACCTCACGATCCCGGCTGCTTCTTCGTCGTTTCCTCGAAAACCGTTCTCACTTGACTCAGGCCGTTGAGAGCAGCTGGGAATCCGGCGTATACGGCCATATGATTCATCAATTCAACAATTTGCTCCTTCGTGCACCCCACGTTCAGGGCTGCGTGGATATGTACCCTCATTTGCGGTTCCATCGTCCCCTTTGCAACACATACGGCCAGCATTGCTAATTCCTTGTGTTGCGGACTGAGGTACTTTCTAGAAAAGATGTCCCCGTAAGAGAAGTCGATGATGAAATCAGCCATTTCCGGAGCGATGTCGGCCAAGCTCGCGATCACCCGTTCGCCGGCGCCTTTACTGGTATGATTCATGGTATCCAGTCCTCGCTCCCTGCGTGACGTCTTCCCCTTCCGCGATGACGCATCCGGCTCTACAGTGACTCCTCTTGCCTGAAAGACTTCCCTGGCCGCCCCTATTCCGTTGAGACCGCTCGGGAAACCCGAAAACACCGTGGTTACATAGATGACTTCAATGATCTCTCGGGGACTCAAGCCGGCGTTCAATCCGGCACCGATGTGGAACTTGAGCTGAGGCTTCGCATTGCCCATTGCGGTGAGCGCCGCGATGGTCGCCACTTGTCTCGATTTGGGGTCCAATCCCGGTCGGGTGTAGACGTCACCGTATGCGAATTCGACAATGAATCCGGCCATCTCCGGGGCAATGTCCTTCAGTCCATCCCTCACCCGTTTTGAGGCCTCCGCATCAAGACTACGGAGCGCCTTCAAGCCGCGATCGAAACGCTCGGTTTGAACTTTCTCGTCCATGGTGGATCCTTTCTCTTCCGTGGCGAAACACGGCGCACCAACGAAAATACATCCTGTCGTAATGACGAGACATAGCGTCCTCATCCGGAAGTGACGGCTCCGAGCACGGCCGAACCTTTGAATAACTCTTTTGAGCATGACAAAACCTCCTTCACGACGTTGTGGATCATGTGATCTGCAGCACCGGCACAGTAGCGCTTTTAAATGATATGTCAAATATATCTTGAATCAGTATACGATATGATGTACATATCAACGCATGGAGATCAGGCACTTACGATATTTCATTGCGGTAGCCGAGGAGCTGCACTTCGGAAGGGCCGCAGCGCGGGTCAACATTTGCCAGCCTCCCTTAAGCCAGCAAATCAAGAGCCTGGAAGATGAGTTGGGAGCAAGGCTCTTCGACCGCACCAAGAAGAGCGTTTCCCTGACCCCGACAGGAACCGCATTTCTCTGTGATGCCAGAGAGATACTCAGAAGAGTCGAGGAGGCGAAAAACCGGGTACAAAGGATATCGAACGGTCAAGAGGGCGAGATCTTCTTAGGTGTCGTGCCCTCTGCAATGGACACCTTCCTGCCTGAGGGGATCGGAGAGTTTTGTCTTGAGCGTCCCGGGATTACCCTCAAGCTGAGCGAGATGGGGACACTGGAGCTCTTGGAGGCCCTCCGGGCGAGTCGGATAGATATAGGAATTTTGAGGCTCTTCGAACAGGATTCAAGAGGATTCCGCCGCGAGACGATTGTTCGGGAGCCGTACGTCCTGGCCGTACCCCATGGACATCCTCTGGCGAAGCACAGGCGCATCCCCTTGGCCTCTCTTGACGGTCAACCGTTCGTGTCTTTTCCCCGTGAAACACATCCTCGGCTCTACGACCGGATCATGGCATGTCTTGCCGCGGCGGGGAGCACTCCGAGGATTGTCCAGGAGGCGTCTACGAAGAGGGCGGCCATCGCCTTCGTCGCAGCCCGAATCGGAGTCGCCTTGGTTCCGTCATCGGCCGGGAAACATTTCTTGAAAGGCGTGGCTTTCCGCCCGCTGGTCGGTGAGCTTCCCGTCGTGGAGCTCTCCATGGTGTGGCGAGAACATGACGGCACCGCGGCAATGATGGAATTGGTAAAAACTATCAGTAGGTTGAGCGGGATTGGGGATAGAAGATGACGGCTCAAGCCCACAGCGTATGCCCGGTCCTTGCTTCACCATCCGGATTTTCTGGACAGAAACCACAAGACGTCCGATCACCAGCGCTCCGTTCCGAAGGGCAAGAATTATCCAATCGATTTCCGACGTCATCACTTGGTGTTGGAGGTCGGCACCATCCATGAATCGGTAGGAATCAAATCCTGATTCTTGAAAATACGAAAGACGGTCACTCGTATTTTGAGCGTCAGTGGCCAAGCGGTTTCAACGGAAAGAGAGTACCGAGTCCTCACGGATGCAATGGGTGATGATCGAGTAGCGACACCCTGATGTGCCCCGAGGTATTGATGCGTGTGGCGGAGTCGATTTCGGCCGTCTCCGCCAGTAACCAACCGGAATTGTGACGCCCCCCACTCCCGCAAAGATCACACAAGTTCTTGACGTGTCATTCCGTGGCAGAGCGGGAGAGATTTCGGTCCTTCCCACAAGTCGAGATGCCTGCTCGAAACCCACGGCAGTTCTGATGGTGGAGCGCAAGAGGCCTTCCGCAGCCTTCCGGATGCCCCCAGGGCTCTCCTCGTATCCGGCAATTTTGAAAGCGCCACTATCAGCGGCGATTCCTCTTTCCCGAATGCCGGCAACCACGATGCCACAGCAGTCTTGCCGAGACTCCCTACTACTTTTCATTGACGGATTGCTACATCTGTAATATATTTGGCTTTCTTCTGTCGGAAATGTTGAGTTGGCTTCTTCTCGGGCTCTGAGGCCTCTGCATGAGTTGCCGCAATGCCGGTCGCCAATTGGGGTAAGGAGAAGCCCTTTCGGATCGAGTTTCGGAGGTGGGGCGATGCGTAAGAGCCTATGCTTTGTGCTGTTATCCGTGTCATTACTCATTGGGTCCGTGGGGTTCTGTCAGGTCTTGCCGTCGGGATTTTTGGCGGGAGAGAGCGGACCTGGGTGGGCACGGCCCGAGACTTCATTTTGGGGGCTCATCGGCACGCCGACACTTCATGCGAGCTGGGCGGCGGTTGGTTCGATAACAGCGAGTGCCACAGCTTCAGGGACCCTCAATCAATCCTTTGCTTACGGATCTTCGTCTGTCGTAAACGTTGACATGAATGCGGCAGGTGAGGGGAAACTGAAATTTGACGCCCGAGGTCTTTGGTTAGGGGCCACGATACCGGTGCGACTCACCAATGCTCTGACGTTGAGGACCAGAGGGGAGTATTTTTTCCCTTCCAGAGATAGAATATGGGCATCTGCGAACGGAAATAACACTGTCACCAGGACCTTCTCTTTCGGCGGAACCGTTTCGGATGACAGACCTGGTAATTTGGAATTGGACGCATCAACAAGGACACGATGGTTTTTCGTGGATGCGGAATTGACGTATTCTGAAGCCGTGCTGGGAGGCACTTCGATCCTTGTGGGTCTCCGCTACGATCGGCTTGTCTCTACCATCGGACCCGGAGCGTCCGGTAATGTGGTGCCGGCGGGTCCGCGAAGTGTTATTATTCCCGCGTCAGCCTCGGTCACTGCAGAATTAAACAGTGTATCACCCTACGTGGGCATTCGTACGTCGATGGGTGGTCCGACCGGAGGGGTGATCTTTGAGATGAAGGGGTTCCCCCGCGTCGTCTTCACACAAGCGCGATACAAGAAACAGAACGGCTATTTTGGTGAATTCAAGGCCGAGTACTACCTTCCCTTGGCGAGCAATCTTGCTGCATCTTTCTTTGTGAGGGGTGACGTGATTCACGCAACCTTCACGGATCTGACTACTTTTACAAGTCTCTTCTCGCTCGAAAGCGTTGTTCCACCGGGATCTACTCCATCTCCGCCCGGTAGCCAGGATGCGGAGGTCGCCACGTCGATTCATTGGCAGCAGCTATCGGTGGGGGGATCGGTCAATTTGATGTTCTGACCGGCCTTCTTCTCGGCAATCGTCGCAACCTTCCCACATTCGAGCACCGGATCACGATACGCTCCGAGTGCCTGCCAAACTCCGGCAATCCTTCCACGCCCTGACCGCTGCCGGTTCATTCCCTTTGGGGAACAGGGACACGCCCTTGGGTATCGCGACAGATATCGAGTATTACTTTGACATGAAACAGAACCGGATATTGTTCGAGCTATTCGACGAGATAGAGGAGAAGATTCCGCTGCAAGGAAGACTGGAACGAAATTTCTTTCCAAGCCGTGCTGTTTCAACGTCGAAATTTTGAGGGTAAGAAGTGTCCGAGATGAATACGTGGAGACATGACGTTGGGAGTGGCCGAGATAGCCTCAACTCCGTCCAGTTCCGGGGGTCCACTAATGAGTTTGCCCGTTTCGCGAGCCAACCGCATCCTCACGCCTACTAAGAAGCGGATTCGGCACCCTGCCTCTTTGTCAGGCCCTTGGACCTCAACAACTGGAGGCGCTTCTTGACGGCCTCCTTGTTTCTGTCCTGGAGAAGGTCGGCTATCTCCCTGTTGCTCATCGCCAGGGTCAGGACGACCAAATCCTCCCTTAACGTCCACGCCTTCGGAGACGTGTTCCGCTTCAGGTTCAGGAGAATCTTCAGCTCTTTGGGCGAGAATTGTCTCAAGAGCGAGTGACTCTCCTTGATCTGTTCAAGGCGACTCTTCGCGGCGTTCGGCCCCGACACCGCCGGAATACCTCCGACGGCAATCGAATCGGGTCCGTCGGTCACGCCATCCTCCAAATCCTCATCGGTGTCCCATGGAGGGTCGGACTCGACGTTCACTTCTTTCTGCGCCATCTTATTGGTCTTCAGATCCTCACCGTCCACTACGCGTACCTTCCGCCACAGATCTCAATATGCCGGCAGCAAGTCGGCCACCACCGTCCGTTCCGAATGAACCGACGCTTTCGTTTCAAGTCGACTCTTCGGACCCGATAACCTCGGATCGATGAGCGCACTCACGAATTCCTCGACCCGTCACCACCATGTCGGCCCGAGTACTCGAGCCGTCATCGGTCTCGCCCGATGAACCGGCAGCGGTCTGGGCCTCGTCCGAACGTTATGCCCCGGGGCGCTGCGTCTTGCGACATTGAGCGCTGGTGCGTTATGCCTTTGAACGTTATATCTCGGGTCGTTGCCCCTTTGGACGTTCTGCCCGGCTTGGCCTGGAGACGCTGTGACAACAGACCGCATGCCCGGCTGAGTCCCATACGCAGCGGGCCGCGGCCTTTCAGGCCTTGCAGCACCGGTGTCGGCACCATCCGCGGAAACGCTCACACTGTAGCCATCCGCAGCGGCCGGCCACTGGGCGCCTTCCTGATTGTACCCGACATCTCCTCGTCCGTCCCATCCACCGGACACCATTCCTGAGCCTCCTGACCAGGAGCCCATCCCCACTCCACATCATCCGGCTCCAACCGGAAAGGGTACGAGCACCAAGACAAGGATTGACACGGCCGATATCAGCAGACAAGGTCCTTCACGCATGCGCTTCGCTCCAACCAAAACGGCATAGACAAATTGCAACCACCGTAGACCAAGACGCATTTGACACTTTTTTCGCGCCTTTGTCAAGCATGGGTTCGCCGAGTCCCCGATTCGGCCCGACCTCTCCAGGCTTTCCAGGCCATTTACGCCCGACAATCCGAGCACCGGACCTTTGCCGGAGCAGGCGCGTCGTCCATGAACCCCTGCAACTGCGTGTGGGCCGGAGGGCTCCTCTTGACTTGACCATGGAGCTTAATAAGATAAAGGGTAAGTCTCAGATGAGTTCTCGTCGGAAAGCGAAGAACTGAGAGGCCCCCGAAAGGCTCTGGAGATTGTTCCCGAGACACTTCTCGGAGGCTGCGAGGAAATCCGAGGAACACGGACCTTAGGCAGTTCGGAGACGGACCGATTCTTCGTGAAAAGGTGCAGGCATGGAGATAGAAAAACGCAGACTGGGAAGAACCGGTGTCGATGTCACCATCATGGGCTTGGGGGGCGAAGGTATTCTGAGAACCTTCGGCTATGAGCGTCAGGCTTACGAGATGATCAACCGGGCACTGGATCTGGGGATCAATTACTTCGAGTCCGCCAGGGCCTATTCGGGCAGTGAATCTTACTATGGCAGATCCCTCGCCCACCGGCGGGAGCAGATATTTCTCACGAGTAAGTCGCATGCCAGAGACCGGCAGGGAGCCTCGTTCCACTTGAGAGAAACACTCAAGAACATGAGCACCGACTATCTCGATCTTTGGCAAGTTCACGACGTGAGGACTTCCGCCGACGTGGAGGAGATCTTCGGGCCGGACGGAGCCATTGAGGCCTTTGTGGAGGCCAAAAAGAAAGGCATGGTCAGATTCATCGGGGTTACCGGTCATCAGGACCCGGCTATCATTAAGCGGTGCATCGATATGTTTGAGTTTGACACCGTACTGATTCCCATTAATCCGGCAGAAGCGGCTTTCAACAGTTTCCTTGAAGGCGTTGTTCCCACGGCGAAGGAGAAAGGCATGGGAATCATCGGAATGAAGGTCTATTTCAGAGGCTTTGCGGCAAAGCTTCCGTGGTACTCCACGATGGAGCCCTTTTTCAGGTTCGCTCTGTCGCAGGCGATTTCCACCGCGGTAATCGGATGCGACTCGGTGGAGCAGCTCGAGGAAAACGTCCGTTTCGCGCGGTCGTTCAGCCGATTGGCGGATGCCGAGAAGCAAGAGCTCACTGCCCGAATTGCTCCCGTTGCAAGATCGTTGATGTACTACAAACCCTGAATGCTTTTTGGAAAGGCCCCATCGGAAGCCCCTACGGCCTCAGCGCCCGAGAGCTGTGGTTTCCCGAGCACCTGCCCCCTTGAGATTTCAGTCGGGAAAGCGTAAAAGCTATCTAGTAGGTCACGAGGGGCGGAGAATATCATGGTGCCTCCCAGGGCCTTCTGTGCCAATTAGCCAAGAAATTCCCGACCTGACGGAATCGGTTGTCACAAAATCACCTGCTCCGCATTGCCGAAGAGCAGGCATGGAACGGTCGGCTCCGAGAATCGGAGCCACGAGGACGGAATCGGATATCGGAAGAGAGATCCGGCACTGTTTCCCGGTTCCACACGACGAAAGCTTTCCGGAGCGCAGCGTACGGTATGGCATCTGAACTTCTCAAAATAAGCGGCTTACGAACGACCTTTTCATCCGAACAGGGTATCGCGGCAGCCGTGGACGGTTTGGACCTCACCCTGAGCCAAGGAGAAACCCTCGGCCTGGTGGGGGAGTCCGGCTGCGGAAAGAGCGTTACCGCTCTGTCGATCATGCGCCTCGTTCCATCTCCTCCCGGTCGCATAGAGGCCGGGGAGATTCTCTTCGAGGGAGTCGATCTCCTGAAGCTGGACGAAGCGGACATGCGTCGTGTGCGCGGGAACGACGTATCGATGATCTTTCAGGAGCCGATGACGTCGCTCAACCCTGTGTTCCGTGTGGAAGATCAAATCGGCGAGGTCTTCAGGCTCCACCGCAACATGGGCAACTCGGAGGCCAGAGCCGCTGCGGTAGAGATGCTCACGCGGGTCGGTATTCCTTCGGCTGAATCAAGGGCGCGGGATTACCCCCATCAGATGAGCGGAGGCATGCGTCAGCGAGTGATGATTGCCATGGCTCTGGCATGCGATCCCAAGCTGATGCTTGCCGACGAGCCGACCACTGCGTTGGACGTCACCATTCAGGCCCAGATCCTGGATCTCATGAATGATATCAAGACCTCCAAGGGGGCGGGAATCATTCTCATAACCCACGACCTGGGAGTCGTTGCCGAGATGGCCGACAGAGTCGCGGTGATGTACACCGGAATGATTGTTGAAGAGGCACCGGTGAAGGAGCTGTTTGCCTCACCGCAGCACCCGTACACCATCGGGTTGCTCAAATCCATCCCTCGCCTCGATCGCGCCGCATCGGAGAAGAAGGCCCGATTGCACGTTATTGCCGGGATGGTTCCGGATCTGCGGAGCCTCCCCCCGGGTTGCTCTTTTCAAGGCCGATGCCCCGAAGCAGCTCATGTGTGCAAAGAACCGCCTATTCTGGAGAAAAAATCGTCAGGGCATCTCGTCCGCTGCTGGATGAGATGAGTGACGGCTCGGTGAAATCCCCCGACTTGAAAGGCTTTCGCCGCCAGCGTCGGGACATAAGGAGATGAAGATGACCGATACGAAAGCTCCGCCGACTTATCGGATTCAGGATTCCAGTTGTTACGTAAAGATTCGCTATACGGTGCGTGTAGAGAACGGCCCGGTGATCAAGGGAGCCGGCGAGCTTGAGATCATGGACTTCGTCACGGGCTACGCTCAGGTGATTCCGGGTTTGGAGAAACGCTTGATCGGCCATTGTGCCGGTGACCGGCTCTCGTTTACCGTGCCTCCCGAAGAAGCGTTCGGCCCCCGGATCGAGGAGCTGGTTTTCGAGAAGAATAAAGAGGATTTCCATTTCCCCGCGGGCATGCAACCGTTCCCCGGCATGGAGCTACCCTTGATCAGCTCATACAATGAAGCCCCGGATACGGTAATCATTAAGGAGATCAAGGGCGATAACATCGTCATAGATTGCAATCACCCACTGTCGGGCGCAACTCTCCAGTACAATCTTGAGGTTGTAGAAGCGCGACCCGCTACTCAGAACGACGTATGCAGCGAGTGGGAAGAGCAATCGGGAGAAAGTGACTGCTCTTCCGGCGCTTGCTCGAGCTCCTGCTCAGGCTCCTGCTCGCCGTATGAGGTGGTATTGGGACAGGCGCCCGATCCCGGAGCATCCGAATCGAATTGATAGGCCGGTTAGTGTAGGGGCGATCCTCGTGATCGCCCTCTTCTCAAGCCGATGGATACAAAAAGCCGAATACCGGCTTATAGCCCCCCCACGGAAGCGGCGAAACGCTTCTGTAGGGGTCTCGCTGCGACGTACGACGAGCGTCATTTCACTGCCGCCACGAGCTGTTGCATGTTCCGTCCGTCCCGCAGCATGCGGACCTCGCCAAAACCCGCCGCCTCAAGATCTTCCTTAATCTCGGAAAAGGTGTACGAGCTCCCCTTGGTGGTGGCCACCAGCATGTTCACGGCGAACATGGCGCCCTCCGGGGGGAATGTTCGTGACTCATCCAGCACGTAATCGCGAATGAGAATCATGCCTCCCCGGTTGAGGGATCGGTAAATTCTCCCCATGAGATCCCTGTTCTCTTTCCTGCCGTTGATATGGATGACTGCCGAGAGGAGAGCCACATCGTGACCGGGGGGCATTTCGTCGGTGTTGTAATCTCCTGCAACCAATTCGACCCGATCTATGAACCCTTCATCCTTCAATCTCCGGCGAGCCATTTCGATCACCTCAGGCCGATCGAGGAGCGTGGCGGTCATGTGGGGCGCTCGGTTGAGAAAAGCCATAGTGTACGTCCCGGAGCCGCCGCCAACATCCAGCAGGCGGGTAAACCCCGACAGGTCCACGGATTCGGTTACGGTCTCGGCCATCTTTCGACCAACCACATGCATCGCTCCGATGAAAGCCTCCATTTCCTCCTGCGATCTTGGTCGCTTCGCCGTTGACGGAGGCTTTTCGTCTTTGCGTGTCACCATGTCCGTGAGCTCGGACCAACTCTCCCACATGCGGGCCCGGTGAACGATCATCGGAAGAATCGAGCCTTCCCCGCCCTTGGCCAGGAGCGAGGCAATCCGCTCATCCATGCCGTAGCTTCCCTCGGAAGATCGCTGCACCATGCCCAGAGCTGAGAGTGCATCCAGGAGTATCCTCAGCGCCCGCGGGCTCCAGCCTTCCGTTCGGCATAGCGCTTCCACCGTAGCAGGACCTGCCGCCAATTTGGTAAAGATGTCCAGATCAGCGGCGGTAAGCAAGACTCTGGATTTGGTGAAGGCGGCACCCAATTCCATCAGTTTCTCTTCATTCCATTCTTCAGACATTCGGATCGACCTCCGGATCTTTAGACCGTCAAGGTAATCAATAGCACGAAAAGGCACGTCCGATCTCGGCCGGGTCGCTTTTCGGAATCTCCCGTGACTCGAAATCCCGACCCTTGACATCTTCATCCTACACCCTAATCTAACCAGTGTACAACGAATCAGGAAGGTTGAGGCAATGAACTTCAAGACTATAATTGGCGGAGGCGTAGGGGCTCTGTGCGGTTTCGGGCTCTACCTCTTGAGCTCGGGCGCTGGAGGCGGGTGAATCATATGGTGCAACCCGGTCGTGGCCGTGGGCGTCGGCTCGGCGATCGGGGTGGCGATCTCCTCGGTGTGAGGAGCCGACACGTGAGACATCGTCCCTTGAGGGCCGGAAAGCCGGCCGACTATCCGGGCAGGACTGAGTGGAGCGCATATTCGGAGCGGGAGCATAACGATGGGATTCCGGTCCATGCCCGCATCCTCAGTGCTTCGAGCGATGGGCGGATCTTCTCCGCACGGTCCTACGCGTTGAACAGGACGTGGATTCCCACCAGCGACAGGCCGTAAATGAATATCTCTTTGAGGGTTTGATCCGCTATTCTGTGGGCGATCCGAGGACCGATCTGGCCTCCCACAAGCGCCCCTACCGCCCCATAGGCGGCAAGTCCCGGAGCAAAATGGTTCCCGCCGAGAGCATGCACGCCCGCGGCCGCCGCCGCATTGACGCACATCACCACCAGACAGACTCCGATGGCCGTAGCCATCTTCATTCTCAGCCGATTCCTGAGGACCGGCACGAGAAAGTCCCCCACCCCAACCGAAAGGAGCCCGGTGAGCACCGACAGTAGCGGCGGAACCCATAGATAGGGCAACACGGCTCGCGGGCTCACCGTCCTGACCGGCGCGAAATCGTACTGCTCCCTGACCACCACAAAAACCAGAGCCGAGGCCATGCAAGCCGCTCCCACGAGGAATACGATTGCTCTCTCGTTCACCATCCCCTTAAGCCAGTAGCCGAATACGACGCCGGGAAAGGCGGCCGCAACAATCATCAGGGCGATGACGGGATCGGCTCGCTTGTGTCTCAGTGCGGTAAATGCGCCGGAGCCCATACCCACGATCTGGATGACCAATGAAGTCATGACCGCTGTGGCGGGATCGAGCCTGACCACGAAAATGAGGTACGGCATCCACAGAACACCGCCTCCGAGGCCAACCATGCTTGCCAGGGTTGCAATGACGATGCCCACGGGTAGAGTTATCCAGTCGCCGATCACCGGTGAGTAGCTCCCAATGTTGCGGCACGATGCAAGACGGTCTTGTCATGGCGAGACTGTTGACGAGCACGGCCGAACGGGTCGATTCACATAGAGGTTGTTTCTCTCACAACAAAGCTCCCGGGGCGGGGAATCCACCAGCGCCGTGCATTGCGACGCTGAATCCGATCGGGCGGGCGCCCGGAGCAACCGAGGCACGGAGGCATCTTACTCAAGCGTGATTGCAGAGTCAATCTGACGGGCTGGAAGGAGCAATGCCCGATACGTGGAATTCCACGCTGAAAACGTCTTCTGCTTCTCAGAGCACATGGGATTCGGCGTTCGTCAAAGCAGGTCTCTGACCCTTTGACGAAAGGCTGACCGCAGAATGAATCCAAATCGCCACGTGTGCATCAATATGAGTGCATGAACCGGGCGGCGAAGGCCACCCTCAAAGGAGGAAACGACCATGGAAGGATATACGGACCCACGAGCGGCAGAGACAAACGGCGTCGAGACCGACGCGCAAGGATGCGATTGCGTGAACTACTATCCCGGTATGCTCGCGGAAATGGAAGAGCGAGAGATGGAGCGGCGGGATAGAGAATTCGAACAAGAATTCTTTGGCGGTTCCGGGTGCTTTGATGGAACCGAGGAGTCAGGCACTGTTTGAGCACTTCCCTGACCACAGGGGCAGGCGCTGAAAAGATGACGACATGACACGCCTGACTGAGGGCGTAGTGTGGAGGTCTATGCCTTCGCATAACCCGCTCGACTCGTCCATGCCCGTTGCGCAAAGGGCTTGGTACTCATGGGATGCTTTTCGATGGGCTGAGGCCGCCCCAAGCCGATTACTGCGACAAAGATCCTAACAGAGGCATACTTCATCAGGCGTCGAGGGCACCGGGTGCCCCGCGGTTTCAGAAGTTGACCATGATGGAGGTCTGTATGGCATGGATCGCATCACGAGTGTCCAGTACCCCCGCTGTCAAGACCTGTCCGTTTCGGGTCACCACCACCGACTGATAGGCCTCCCTGAACCATTCTCCGGGCTGCCAGCGAGAGTACCTTGCCCTGAAAGTGAGGCCTTCCAGCAGCTTCCAATCAATTCCGCAGTTGACTTCTCCTCCGATAAACCCGTTGGACACGTAGTCATTGTTCGTGCCGAACGATCTGCCCGCTTCGGCGTAGAATTTCCTTAAGTTGGGAATGCTTCCGGCCGCCAGCGAACCGGAGCTTTGATATTGGCCGAAATAGGCTCCTGCCCTTTCCAGTCGATGAGCCCAGATGAAGCTTCCCCATACATTGAGATTGGAGGCCACCGCATAATCGAGTCGTCCGGCGAAACAGAACCCGTCGGACATCATCCCGTGATCGTCGGCCACGGCAGTGACGTCCAGTGCGTTCCATCCGCCGTTGTTGCCCCCGGCGTACGTGTTGAACATGAGAAGCTCATAGGGCGCCATGGCCTGATAATTGACGGACCAAGGGACATAGACTTTGGGGTTGGCACCCGGTTGGAATGGAGCGGGGGTTGCCGATCCTAAGAAGAATCCCCCGGCCCAGACGTTGCGCAGCCTGTTGGCATCATTCAGCACGGGTCCCGAGGCAAGGGCACACATGAGGGTCAGCTTGGCGGGTCCTACGACGGCCCCAATTTCCGAAAAAAAGTGATACCCTTCGATATAGAGGGTTTGGTCGGTCTTTCCCGCCGCCGAGCTCGCCGGATTCGGCGCAATCGTTCGGTACCGGTCGTTGTGTAGCCAAGCGTATTCAGAGTTTGCAAAGAAGCGCCCGTTGTTGAACTTGAGGTAACCAAGGTAGACGAGGGTGTTGTCGTCGCGATTTGAGGCGTATGGAACGACGTTGTTACCGTGAAACCGTCTGAGAATAGTCATCCCACCAAGGCTGAGGCTTCCTGCATCGAAGGTATAGCCGAAGCCCAGGAGCAGATCGTTCTTGTACGTGCCGTCTGGTACGGTAGCCCAGGCCTCGCTTTCCTGCGAACGGCCCGGCCAGAGCATGAACATGAATCGTAAAGGCCCATACGGTACGGCAAGCTGATACATGTCCGCCCGAGTGTTCTCTCCAAAAGTTGCGCCGATACCGAAAGGAAAATCTCTGGGCCCCATGGAGAAGACACCCCAAGGAAACTGAATCGAAGCCCAAAACTGCTCCACGCTGATCAGAGCCGCCGTGTCGCCGGCGTTCATGCTTGACTGAGAGACGTAGTATCTCTCCAAAGGGGGGATAATCGACTGGGAGCCGGCATTCGGAGAATACTTGTTACGGTACCCGCCGATGTTAAGAACACCCCGGACTCTTATGGCCTCGTTGACTCTGATTGTAGGCCACAGGGTGAGCCTTGAATCGTTGGTGAGGGCGTTGGAGCCCGAAGAGGAAAACCCGCCCCGTGTAATGAGCATCTGTCTGCCGGTGCTGTTTCCCAGGTTGAGGAGGAAGTTGCTTGTGGGGGCCGGCACGGTCGGAAGGGCCCCGGTATTGAAAATGTTCGGCCCGGCGAACCCCACTAGGACCGCCCCTTGGGCATTCTCCTGGGCTGAGGCCATCCCGAAAAGGTCATTTTCTCCCGTTCTGCTCAACCAACGGAGGCGATTCTCATATTCTCCTTTAAGGGCGGCTTCCCAGCCGAACGCCGATATCGCCGACCAGCCGAACAGCATGGCCGCCATGACCAGTGTCACGAGTGCTCTCATCCGGAGCTTTCTCTGAAGATGCAAACACCTGATCTGAACCGGGCAAGATTCATCCATACATGATCTCCCAACGATCCAGCGGCGAACACTCCTGATCCGGCGCATCCGGGCCCGTTCGCGTGGGCCGAAACTTCCGAGCAGTCTTAGCTGCATAGTTTGTACGCCCTAAAGTAAAATCCGAAACGGCCGTCGATGTCTCCGGCCAAGTCCGGCGACACTCCTGCAAGCGCTTGCGAGGCGCCGTACTACAGCGCTGGGAGCATCTCTGTTCGTCATGTTGATTCAACGGAGACCACACCTTAACATCGGACAGCATTGACTGCAAAAGAAAATTGGCTTTGATCCTGAATCCGCACCTTGTCGCACCCTGCTGTGAACAACAGAAATAGCGAAGTAGCGAGGAAGCACCCGCACTCTGTCCGGAAAGGGCCTGCAGCGAGAGCCATGGCGCTGCTCTATATCCTTGCTGGGGTTCGCCTCTCGTAGTATGGTCCTCTCAGCGGTTGATGGGAGGAAGAATCATGTCACGCAAGGGGAGTGTTCGCAGAGAGGTGTTCCTGGAGGATCTCCGATCCGGCATGACCGATCAGGAGTTGATGGAAAGGTACAGACTGACTCCCAGAGGCCTCGGGACGGTGTTCCGGAATCTTGTGAACGCAGATCTCATGAGCTTCAGGGAGCTTATACGGAGATCCACGGGACAGCTCAACCTTCCGGAAATGGTCGCGGAGCTGAGAATTCTCTCCAGAAAACAGATCGAGTTCCTCATACCCATTACGGAATGGGAAAAGCCTGAAAATACAGGCCTCGTTTACGACATCTCCGATGACGGCGTGGGCACGCGCGGTCTCCAGGTGAAAACACACGAAATCAAGACCCTGATTATTCCTGCGGACGATTATTTCAGATCCGATCCCATTGTGTTCGAAGGCGTTTGCCGGTGGGTGAAGGAGAACAAGAACCGATGGGAAAGCGCCGCGGGATTCAGCGTGATGAGAATCGAGCGAGGCAGTCTATCCGAGCTTCAGGCCATCATCCAAGCCCTCGGTCCCCAAGATGACGATCTCAAAGGAGCTCCGATTTCGTAATTGAAGTGATACAGCGACTTTGCGATGATCTCTTCGGATGAGAGCGGCAATTGAAACAGGAACGGTCCTGACCGTGAACGGCATGCAGCCCGTCTCCCCCGAGATTTCTCGTCGGAACAACGGCGAGGACCTTTCAGACCTTGGATTCCCTGGTTGCGACGATGATTCCAAGGAGAATCATGATCCCGCTCACCACGTGAATGGCGTTAACCGGTTCTCCGAGGAGAACAAGGGCCTCTGCACCGCTGAACACCGGGAGAGAATAGTAAGCGAATGCAGCCCGGACAGGACCGATAAGCGTGATGGCTCGGTTCCAGCAGAGGAACGCCAAGAACGAAGGGCCGATGCCCAGATAAACGATCGCCGCAACCGCTGTTGACGAAAAGTGTATGTCTTTCACGTCCTTCAGTTCCCACAGCACCCACGGAACCAAAAACAACAGTCCGAGAATGAAGGTAGAGCACAGAAAGGCTAGCGGACTCAGAGCCGCGGGCTTGACTCGTGCGAGAATGCTGTAAGCTCCGAAAATTATGGCAGCAACGAGCATCCACAGATCGCCCCGGGAAAAGGCGAGGCCCGTGAGTCGAGACATTTCACCGTTCGTTATGAGGAGAATTACTCCTGATGTGGCTGCGATGAGACCCACGATTCGCTTGAGCGTGAAACGATCCTTGAGAAAGAGCCGAGCAAATAACACGATGAAAATCGGTGAAGAGATGGCAATCAGCGAGAGGTTGACGGCCTTGGACGTGTAAGCGGCAATGTAGATGAGCGTGTTGAAGACCGTTACAACGAGGAATGCCGACAGGGAAAGATACCCCAAATGACTTCGTATAACGTGCAGGTCGCGGTACATGGGTCGTATGCCGAACGGCAAGAGCACGAAAACCGCAGTCGTCCATCTCAGGAAGGCCAGGGTAACGGGAGGCACGGAGCCGGCAAGTACCCGGGCGACAATGAAATTGCCCGACCAGATCGCCGTGGCCGTCAACACCAGCGCATACCCGGCCAGGGATCTCGATCGTTCCGGTGCCGGCTTCCCAAAATCTTCGGATGATACTGAAATTCGCAATACTCCTTTGCTCGACTCCGGGTCGATCTTGTTCTCCTCAGGCCAGGAAAGGATAGTACACGTCATAGACCATCAAATCCTCTTCTACGCTGTGCGGTTGATGCACTACCCCTTGGGGTACCCGCACGAACGTGCCCTCCACGAGCGGGATATCCCCGGTTCCTTCAATCCAGAGCTTAGCTTTTCCTCGAATCACGAAGATGATGTCGTCGCACGGGTGCGTATGTTTGTCCACATGAGCTCCCGGCGGGAGATGAACCAGCATGCACGTGAGGTCGGCTCCCTCGTCGCGATGAGACAGTAAATAGGCTACCTGGGATGTTACGAGCTGCGGATGGGGCTCCCATCCGACATCTTCTTTCCGAAGGATCTTTACCTCCGCCATTTTGACCTCCTCCACTGTCTGATGGGCACAACGGCCTCGTTCGTCACGTTCGGTCCCTATCTCTCCGGCCGGTCGTCTTTCCGCCCATCCGGAATCATCGGCTGCCCGTCCCCGGACAGGGGCTGCATTGCGTATATCTTTGCGAAAAGGTTGTTGTCAAGCCCCCCCTTCCCTTCGAGCTCCGACAATTGGCGGGCCATTCGCTCGAGATCCACTTCTCACACAATTCTCACCGGCGTCAAACATTGGCCATGCACATTGTGTGGAAAATCTCACAGGAGTGTCGGAATCTCCGTGAGATACACGTTTTCTTGAGAAATGGAGGGGAGGTCGAAGAAAGACATGACATGCCACAACCGTTGTCAACCGGGGGAGAGCACCCTGTTGAATTATCTGAAGGAGCGGGAAACGCTCTCGGATCGGGCGACCCCGTTGGACTGCCTGCTGCCCGCTGACCGACGGACTCGGGACGAATTGCGCGAGATCCTGGCATGGGATCTGGCAGGAGACTACGAAGGGTCGTCATTGGAATCGGCAGCGCTCATGAAAGCGTCCCTGGCAGGACACATCCGAGTGGTGCGATTTCTCCTGAACAAAGGTGCCGATGCCAATGCACGGGAAGGATTGTTGGGGGCTACAGCACTGATCTTTGCAGCTTTAGCAGGCCATTTGGACATTGCCGCAAAGCTTCTCGACCACGGAGCCGCCATCGACACCCGCGACCGAGATGGGAGGACCGCTCTCTTTGAAGCCTCAATAGCGGGCCACAAGGCGATGGTGGCCATGCTTCTCCGAAGGGGAGCCGACACCAATACTCGAACCAGGTCCGGAACCACCCCGCTTATGGCCGCTGCGATCGGCTGCGAACCGGAGGTGGCAAGCGAGCTTCTGAAGTGGAACGCCCGCGTCAACGTAAGGAACAAATTCGGGAGAACTCCCTTGATCGATGCCGCTCACGCGGGATGTGCGAAGACGGTGGCGCTCCTCTTGGACCGCGGGGCCGACGTTTCAGCCTCCGATGCCGACGGCGCAACCGCGCTGATGGTAGCCGCAGCGAGACGACAGGTGGAGGCCGCACGCATTCTCATCGAGCGAGGCGCGGAGCTCCGGGCCCAGGACAGAAAAGGGAATACCGCCCTCACTGCTGCCGCACAAGTTGGTTGCACGGAAATTGTCAACCTCATACTCGCCAAACTCAGTGAGACGCCAAGCCCCCGAGAGGATGCAGCCTGAAGTCGGGGCGACGTGAACAGGAATCCCATTCATTGACGCGTCGGGATCGCTCCGATGCGTCCCGGTTGCTGGAGAAACCCGAAAGTCCGAATATTGACCCGGAAGTCTTCCCGATCTCAGCTCGACACCCGCCCGGAAAAGCGCCCATCTCTCGCCTTTTCACCGCGTATCCGACACATCATGAGCGGTCTACCGTAAGTCAGTGGCGATGTGGCCGCAGGTGTATCAATGAAGACGGTACAGCCTAGCCGCGCTCCGGGAGATGACTCATGCGGAAGGGATTCCTTTTACACCGATTGTACGATCCGGCGCCGTAGTCGCCACGGAGTCATTCGGAAAGACGGTTCCATTGACTGGCCCATTGGTCCGTGCTAAACGAAGCGTGGGACTATACGGCTTTCTAAAATGCTTCCCTAGATGGTCTCTGCACCTCGGGAGCATGGACGGTCGGAGACAGCCTTGATTCCCAAGAGGAGAGACCATCATGTCAAATAAGATGGGACGAAGAACCTTCATGAAGGGCGCAACGACGGCCTTTTTGGGACTGGCAACGGCTCCTTTGTTTAGTGCCGATCGCGCCTACGCAAAAGATGACAAGACCCCCGCACTCGAATATCGAAGTCTCGGGAGCACTGGATTGAAGGTAACCGCAGTAGGGATGGGGGTGATGAATTGCAGCGACCCCTCCGTACTCCAGCGCGCATTTGATTTGGGAGTGAATTTTTTCGACACTGCGCGCGTTTACATGGGCGGAAGGAACGAAGCTCTTGTCGGCAAGGCCTTCCGGGGAAAACGTGACAAGATTTTCATTCAGACGAAGTTCAAGGTCAAGTCCTCTGCAAAAGCAAACCGAGCTACCGTTGAGAAGAGTCTTAAGCAGCTTCAGACCGACTATGTGGATATTCTCCTGGCGCACTCCCTCAAGTCACCTAAGGAAGTCTGCGATCCCGAGCTCACGGAATTCCTGCAGACCATGAAGAAGGAAGGAAAGGCCCGCTTCACCGGCTTTTCCTCACACACGGACATGGCATCCCTTTTGAAAGCTGCAGCAAAGGGACGTTGCCACGATGTAGCCTTGGTATCGTACAATTTCACCCATAAGAAACCTTTGAAAGAGGCCGTCGCTCTAGCGGCCGAGGCCGGCATCGGCGTAGTGGCCATGAAAACTCAGGCCGGCGGGTACAAGGCTTCCGACATGGGTGGTCTCAACCCCCATCAAGCGGCGCTCAAATACGTCCTCACGGACAGGAATGTTTCAACGGCTATTCCGGGCGTAACAACAATTGAGCAGATTGAGCAATGCGCTGCAGTCATGGGAGCACTTCTTTCGAGCCGCGATGCCGACACCCTGCAGGAGTACGATTCCCACCTTCAGGGAAGGGTTTGCACCATGTGCGGCGGCTGCGAGGGAGAATGCCCTCACGGAGTGGATCATACGGATTTCATGCGGGCCGTGCTCTATTACGACGGATATAAAAACAAGACGCTCGCCGAGGAAGTGTTTCGCGAAGGACGACTGCTGGAAGCAGCCAAATTTTGCTCTGATTGTTCATCGTGTGCCATCACCTGCGCGAGGGGACTCGACATACGCGGTCAGGTTGAATGGGCAAAACGTGTTTTGGCTTAACATTTGTACAGTCCAAAACAGGAGTTGTCCATGAGGAAACACAATTGGCTCATTCCGGCCTGTCTATTTGTCTACCTGGCTCTTCCCGGGAGCGTGCTCTCCGGGGCACCGGACATGAAATATCTCGTTCCTGCAGAAACTCCCGATGGGTGGGGCCTGAAGGGTACTCCTCAAGTTTTCACGAAAGAGACCCTATTCGAGCATATTAACGGTCAGGCGGATCTTTTCCTGCAATATGGTTTTCAAGGGTCGATCTTCGCCGTTTATCAGAGTAAGAATTCTGCCCGGGAGAAGATCGACCTGGACATTTACGACATGGGCGGCCCGGTTCAAGCCTATGGTATTTTTTCCAGGTTCAGACAGGAAGGCCATTCGGCCGGCATAGGTTTGGCTTCCTATCTGGAGGATGATTACGGACTTTTTTACAAGGGCAAGTACTTTGTGGTGATCCAGGCATCCGGATCGAGCTCTCCCAACCTGAAACAATTGGCCAAAACGATCGAGTCCCGGATCGCCGACAGCTCACCCCCTCCCAAGGAAATTGGTTATTTCCCCCAGAGCGGACTCAAACCGGATTCCATAGAATACTATCCTCAAGGACTCATGGGGCGACAGTTTTTCAAGAGAGGCTTCAAAGGCACATACGAGTTACCGGAAAAGAAGAAGCCTGAACGGGAATCATCGGCCACTCGGCCCGATTCCACGTTGTTCCTGGCCATTTTCGACAATCCCGAGGAAGCGGCGAGTGCTCTCAAGATGTTCAAGGAAGACGTTTCCAAGCGGAGCGGTGCCCGAGCACAGAGCGACACTCAGACGGGTTTCGACGCGGTGAAGGGGGCGGACGCTTATCAGGGAGAGGTCATCATTGTTCAAAAGGGCCGATACCTGGCAGGTGCGGCAGGATTTGAACAGGAGAAGGAAGCTGACAAGCTCCTGGCCGAATTGGTAAAGCGGATCGAGTTATAATTGCCGTGAGTCTCGTCAGCGACCCGGGGCCGACACCCCAGGGGTCATGTCATTCTCGACTTATTCTGCAATTCCAGGGGGTGAATTCACCCCCTACCCTTCCCCGATCGCGCGGATGCATATCATTCCCTTTCACCATCACATCGATGAGTGCCGCTTATGTGGAGGAGCGGCACCATATAGTCTACGGAGCGCACGCGGTCAAGGGCTACTCACCTGACCCACGTCCAGCCATTCGGCAAGCGTAAATGCGTAATCCGGCTCCAAGTGCCGTGTCGAGAACAAAAACAGCGTACCGACTGAAGTGACCGTCTGCCCGATATCCTCATACTCTTCTTGAGTTTCCATGGTGGCGAGGCACTCGGCTATCTCCTCCGGTGTGAGCTCAAAAGGCGGCTCCCGGAAGCCATCCACGGTGACAGGCCGCGGATAGAGCCGAGAATTCTCTCGAACGACTTCGGCCACCATCGAAAGCGGATTCTCCGATTTCCGAACGAGGATTCCCGCATATGTTTCACTCAAGCTCAAGACCGAGAAATAGTGAGGCGTTCCATTCTTTCCGGAAATCATTTTGATATCCGGGTTTTCACTTAACACTTGCTCCGGAATGCCTTCCCAATGAGTGCTCGGTCCGATATCCGCGGATTCGAGGGACGGTTCCCCTCCCAATTCGGTCAGGATCTCGTCGGCACTGACAAGCTGGGCCCTTTCGCTTCGCTCGCGGACTATTTTCACTATGGTTGCGCAGATCGCCGGTTGCTGCTCCATCGTTTCCTCTTACAGCAATAGCCCTCGTTTGGTCAGCTCGTCCGCGACACCGGCCAGACCGAGCCGCTGATACGTGGCCCTGGTGGGAGATCCGCTGTCCTTGTCCCAGCCCACTTCCTCATAAAACATGTCCATCGCTATCCGTATGTCTTCCTTCTCCATACGGATGGTTCCCTTGCTGAATGCGGCCTTGTCTCCGGCGTCGTGGAATACCCATTCGGGGATCGTGTCGTGTTCGGTCCGCATGTCATTGGTGCCCATGTCGCGGATGGTGAGGGCTCGATGAAGAACGAAAATGCGCTCCGCGGTCCGGTCGAGCTCCTCCCGCGACTTTCGGTCGCCGGTAGCTATGCTGTAAAGCAGGGACTCGATGGTGTTATCACCGCGATAATCCCGCTCTTTCAACGGTGAGGCAATCCATGGCCCCATCCAGTTGCAGAGGGACAGACAGTCATGGAGCTCCTTTCGCAGAAGGGCCCATTTAGCCATCTTCGCCTTGTACACATTCATCGGCGTAAAGGCTGCCACCGCATCTACCGCATCAATCGAGCCCCAGATATCGTCGGCCAGACGCTTCTGGATTTCCAGGGGTAATCCGCTTCGAGTGAAATTGCTGTGGGAATGGCATTGGGCATCCCGATTGTATTGCGTGTTGATAATCACGCCGCATTGGCCTGCATCTTCGCTTGAATGGTGCTTGGGATGTCCCATCTTCCAATAGAGGAGCGCATGCTTTTCCTGCCACTCCTGCTCCGGAATTCCCCATCGCTCGAGAAGGTGTCCGGTCCCCGACCCGAGAGCGGTCGCCAATTCGCCTTGCTTCTTCGCTATCCGGGGGACAAGCTCGAAAAGGAATGCCGGATCTCCCTGTTCATATTTGTCCCAGGAGTAGCTCTTGAATTCCTTGGCACCAACCTTCTTAGCGAGAACACCACTGTAGTACAGCTCCTGGAAATCGCGTTGCATTTGTGCGTAATTGTCCCAAAGTCCAAAATCATCGGCCAAATGCATGCCGACCATACATGCCTCAATTGCGGTCTCGCCCTTGGGGCCGTCGGGAAATTTCCTAAAGAAGTTCTTGCCGAACATTAACCCGACACAGGTATTCTGTCCCACTTCCGGAATGCCGTACTTTGCGGTAACGGAGGGTACTTTCAGCATGGTGTGACAACGGATGGGACACGCAGTGCATCCGTTTCCTCTCACCGTGTACTTCCAGGCCTTCTCTCCGAGAAAAAAAGCCGCATTGTTCGTTCGGTAAGCTATCTTGTTGAGGTCGTGCGGCTCGCACGCACCCGTATCAATATTCGGACCCGCAGCACCCCAGCGCCGACCGGCTGAAGCCACCCAGCGGGAAGTGGGGTTATAGTGTTCGGACCACGGTTGGGGACTGTTGGGGACCACATTCTGGTTATTGGCGCCCAAAATGGAAAGGTGCAATTTGACGACCTTCTCCCATTCGGTTTTGTCGCCGGCAATACGCACGCTTCCCGTGCCGCGCACTCCGATGGCTTTGAGGTTCTTGGACCCCATGACTCCGCCCACACCTCCGGCGGAATGAGAGAACGAGTTCATGACCACCGACATGGGGACGAGATTCTCGCCGGCCTGACCGATGGCAGCCACCGAGGCTTCCGCTCCCATCTGCCGGTTGATGTCAACGGTAGCCCTTCGAATTCCTTGGCCCCAGAGTCCGCGGGCATCCTTGATCTCGACTTTCTCATCCACGATGGAGAGCCACACCGGACGGTCGGCCCTGCCTTCAATGATTATGGCGTCATAACCGGCATACTTCAGCTCAGCGGCGAAGTACCCGCCCATGTGACCGCTTGCAACCAAGGGCCGCGGCCAACAGGTCGGCCAGAGGGTCGTGACCGCGGTCCTTCCGTTGCAAGGGGCACCTGTCCCGGCCAAGGGTCCTACTGCGAAGACAATTTTGTTGGCCTCATCAAAGGGGCCGGTTCCGGACGGGACTTCGTCCCATAGCACTTTGTAGCCGATTCCCGTTCCGCCCAGGAAATCTATGTATTTCTCAATAGTATCCTCGCGTGAGAACCGACCGGTGGACAAGTCCACTCTCAGAACTTTTCCGGCCCAGCCTCCATATGTTGACATGATGCCGTCTCTCCTGTTGGTAATCAATTCTGTTGCATTATACTTCCCTGATCAACGGGGCTCATTTCTGATGACATTCATTACACGCCCGGGTCTTGGCAATGGGAATGATTGCCGTGGGCACGGCCCGAGGAGGCAAATCCTTCGTCACGTCACGCCAGGCAACGTAACTGAGAGCCCCGGCCGGGCATGCCTCCACACACTTGGGATTGCCGTCGCAGAGAAAACATTTGACGGCTTTGTCCGTGTCCGAATCAAAAGACATCATTTCCCAGGGACACGCTCTTTGGCACATCTTGCAGCCGACACATTTCTCGGGATCCACCACTCGTGCATTTGTCGGCGGCTTCACAACGATGGCATCATTCGGACAGGCATTCGCACAGGGGACAGGATGGGGGCACTGGTTGCAGAGATCCGGAATGACCATGCCGCGTCCCCAGGTGCCCTGGCTGCGTCCGGCGGTACGGAGCCCTTTGGGGCCGAAGTTGAGGTTTCGACCGACCTTGATCCTGGCAATGGTCGGGCATGCTTTGCCATCATTAAATTCGGTGCAGGCAAGCTCACACCTGCGGCAGCCCACACACCTCGTGGGATCCGCCATGACGAGGCCTTCTGCCCGATCCATGATGATGAGCGGTTTCCCCTGATCGGCACCGGCCTCCAGAACGGAGAATCCGATCACGATGCCGCCGGTTATGAGGAGAAATTCGCGTCGTGAAAAAGGTTGGCTCATGCCGATGGAGCTCAGGGCATCCGCCAACGTCTCATGTTTTACTCTTTCGCTGCTCATTTCTTGCCCTCTTATCTCGCGGCAATTCTTGGTTTGATTACCGCCCTCAAGCACTAATTCTGCCGTTGTGCCTTCGGGCACAGCGCCTCATTTTACTCCGGTTCTCCGGAAGACTAACAATTCAAGACCTGCACGCGCGCTCATAGCTGCTCACCGCGGAAGTCCAAATTCTCCGAGAGGACCTCAATGCAAAACCGCTTCACGCCTTCTCGAAAAGATCGCAACTCATCTCCACCCCGTCAGGGTAACCTACAGTGGTGAGGGCGTCAACATCCGGACCTGTGCTGCAGCAACGAAGAGTCTGATGATTTGGATTGCGGTGAAGTTGAAGGGTTGAAAAGAGTTGAGGGACTCGGAGGTATAGGGGACAGAGGTGTCCTTATGCGATGGATTGGCCATCGATTGTGCTGCCTTT
>JBGSJS010000146.1:0-20931 GCA_041741735.1 Desulfomonilaceae bacterium
TTCGGAATGTACCGTTCGACGCGACTCAGTGACCTGATTCGAGTTGCTCGAAATCAAATTCCTGGTGCCACAGATTTGTCAGGCCCTAATAACATCTTGAAACGTAACAACTTTTCTCGATGCACTGTAGAAGATGGGTATAGGCCCATTGCCAAAGGGCCTGTCTGGATAGCAGAGCAACGTGTTGAGATAGGTGCCCAGGAGGCGCCGAGATCCGGTCACGAGCAGTCGTTTCATCTCGGAACCTATTCTGTGCTCCAGGTCCTTGTAGGCGGCAGCCAAGTCTTCCTCCATCCTCACCGGAACAACTTCTTCTTTGAGTTCCGGAAGATCCAAAGCGATGTCCTGCAAATGAAGGAATACCGTGGAGCCCATCAGGTGATTGGAAAAGATTGCGGGGTTCACTCCGGGCTTCTCCCGAGTAACCGTGGTACCGGTTTTCCCTTTGGAGCAGATGTTGTCGTCGCCTGGATAGTGTTTCGTGATCTTTTCAAGAACGCCGTAGCGATTCACGAAGTTCATCCGGTTGCCGTAGGAGAATCCTTCCTTCACCATTGCATGAGGATTCATCCGGTATTGGAGATGGAACATGTGGCTCGCGTAACCGCCCAACAGAGTGCCCGTGAGAGCAATGGTCTTCTTGCACGCGCTCGCGAGAGTACCGAACGCATTGCCCTGGGCCGTACTCCCGCCTTTCATCTCATGGACTTCATCGCAGATGAAGAAGTCAAAGTACCCGTTCAGGAACCGCTTCACGTAGTCGGCAATAGAGAATCTGCGAAACCGGGTATTGTCCGCCTGCCAAAGTGCAGCGCCGCATGAGCTGCACCAAGTCTTACGATGCCGCAAACTCCCAACCTCCAGTTCCACTCCGTCTCGATCCACCACTGTTGAACCACAGTCGGGACAGACGGCAACCCCGCGACGAAGATTGAAAGCGGACCGCCACGCATAGGACAACTTCGCCCGCTCCTTGCTCACCACGTAGTAACGCAGCCCTTTGTGCGGTTCATCACGATCAATGGCCACGACATCGGACAGACTCTTGAGAATCTTTGCTTCAGCGCCAGGCACGGTCTGGATCACTTCTCGTACCCACTTCTGGGTGAGATGGCCGGGACACATCACCAGGACTCTGGGAGGATGGCCGTTCTCCATGATATAGGGCACGGCAGCCCCGATGAGCGTCTTGCCTACTCCCATCTCCCCGATGCACATAATGTGGTTGTGGTTGCTCAACGTTTCAACAGCCCCCTGGATCGCGTCGGCCTGGGCCTGAAACGGCTTCCGTAGAAGTTGTTGCATACGCGGGTGCCAATGGTTGCCGGGTTTGAAAAGAGGCTCGGCTTCGATTTGGATCTTTTGCGCCAGAGCCCCTCCGAACTGCTTCAAATATCCGTTTACGTCGTTAATGGTTTCCAGCATACGTGCCTCCTCTTTGATCGAGACTCATACGTCCAGTCCGTATTCCTTCTGAAATGATCTCATCCACCACAGGCTCATCGATCCTGACTTTCGCCGCTCTCAGAGTTCCTGCCATCTCTTGTATGAGTCCCCTTTCCTTAAGCTGCGTACAGATCCATTCGGCCCATTCGGGAATGAGTGGAGAGGCCAAATGGCTGAGCACCTGAGAATGGACGACCGTGGATAAGTCCTCACCCTGGGGAATGATGATGCAGTGCTCCTGCGTGTCGTTGCCGAAGAATCTGGTGTCTGCTACAAGCTGATGCACGTTACCGGAAGGGAGCTTTGTGGAGAAGACGCGGAAGTGTGCTGCAGGGCTCCCGTGCAATTGGATCTCCCCGTTGCTCCGGCAATTGACACTCACGATACGGTGGCTTATGAGGGCTGACGACACGGCCTTCACTGCCTGCTCGGCACCCGCCAACGAAATTAAGAGCATCGAATCGTCCGACGGGTCGTAGGCGTACCGGTCGGTGTATGCCGACACCTTGATGCCTCCCCAATACTCTTGAAAGACGACCTGATCCAACATAGTGCCTCCTTTCAGGTCAGTTCACGGATTTCACCGTTACGGTTCAGAATCTTGATGGAGACCACGTAGCGGTCCAGCTCTCGCTGCTCCAGTACGTCTCCTTTGTACTCTTCGACCTTGGAGACGATCTTGCTCACCTTGCCTTTCACGACATGCCGATCCGCGCCTTCACCGACCACGCCGTCGAGCTTTCCGGCTGCCAGCAGCAGCCCCAGGTGTCCTGAGTGCAACGGCAGCGGCGGGCGAGGCACTTGAAGCTCATTCTTGGTCGTCATTGCGTCCAACCTGCGCCACAGAGGAGATTGGGCCATCTGCTTTTCCAACTCTTCGGGGTCGATGACGGTGGAGCGGAAGAGCTTCAGGGGACCACATGGTGGCACCAGGTACTGTGCCGTGGGTGTCTCCGATAATGGCTCCAGCCTCTTATTCGGAACGTTCTGAAGCTTCAAAGCGAGAGCCTCATCCAAAGAGTTTCCCGCCTTACGCACCCCAAACACTACGATCTGCTTGAAGTCTGCGTATTCGGGATCGGGAAAGCGGAAGACCTGTATCGTGTCAAAGCGGGATGCCAACAGTCGTGCGACATCTCTGGTCACGCGTCGCTGTGGGATGATGTAGATCAACACACCTCCGGGAACGAGGTACGGCAATGTCATGCGGAGGAAGGCTTTCTCCTGTCGTTCGGTCTTTGTGTCTGCATCCTCTTCACGTGTAGCCTCATCATAGGGCGGATTGAGAAAGAGGAGCGAACAGGACTGGTGGGCGATGCGCGTCTCCTCGATTCCACACTTCAGAACGTTCTCAATATGACTCCCGGCTTCACCAGCCCTATGCTGATCAAGCTCTACTCCGTAAGTGAGCGCTTGCGTTCCGGTTGTTAACTGTTCCAGAGCCAAACCCTCACCGCAACACGGGTCCAATGCGGTGAAGGGAGCGGGGGGAAAAGAAAGACAACTTCGGATGTATTCCACGACTCTCGCAGGAGTCGGGTAATAGCCCATCTTCATACGGCCTGCTATGCGCATGGGTAACCTCCCAATGAAAGAGCCCGACCGATCCGAGAACCAGCCGGGCTTTCAGGTATTGTACTGTTCATGTTAATCAAGGTTCAGCTTGATCGCCTCTCCTTCAGCCCTTACAGCGATTTCGCCGTCATCGAACTCCACCTCACCGCTGTCAAACGTGAGGATCAAGGGAGACTGCCGTTGCAGCCGAACGTTCTTGCCGCTGATGGAAAAGGTCAGACCATCTCGTGAAACGGATACACTTCCACGTTCGAGCTCCACGGCAACCTTCTGGTGTTCGGAAGGCTCTACCTGGGGTTCAGCCTTTACCGGCCTTGCTTTGGTAGCCATATCGACCTCCTACCATTCCTTACAAGGAGCGGCAAAGGGACATTGCCCGCATTGCCAATCCTCTTTGGGAAAGAAGACTTCCTTCTTGATGCCCTGCCATACGCCCTTGACCAGCTTCAGGAAACGCTCTCGATCGGCATTGGTGCGGGTGGTCTCGTAACGAATCAGCTCCGGATTCTGGGTTTTGAGGAGCACGTCCAACCGGAATCTGGTATCTCCGTTGAAGCCGAGCGTTTGTGCTCCCAACGAATAGCAGGTGAGCTGGACGTTGGAATGCACGGTCCGGTCTGAGTACCGTTTCGACGCGGTCTTGAGATCCGCTACCGTGATCGTCCCGTCCGGCGCCTGTTCCACCACGTCAATAAAGCCCACCAGGGGCGGAATGCGCTTACCGAGGTCAATCTCGAAAGGCTCTTCGATTCCGATGATCTGGACAGACGGATCGAACGACTCGTGGAACACATTCAGCATTCCCTTGGCCTTCGTGGCAAGGCTTTCCTCGGAATCACCATTGAAAAAACGTATCTGTCGTTCCTCGTAATGGCTCTTCCAAGCCTGACGGTACACATCATGAACCTGTCCCGCCGACAGAGGATCGCCCTGAAGGGAGCTCTCATAGAACCCAGCCGCAGCTTCATGGATCGCAGATCCGAAGGCCAGCGGGGCTGCGGTGAACGGCGGCTCGATCCGGTCAATGTAGTGGAAGCGGTATTTCAAAGGACACGTGCAATACGTGTTGATCTGGCTGTAGCTCAGATGAGGCTTCTCTTGGGTTTGCTCGTTCATCTCCTTCTCCTTCCTCGGGCCCGGCTCAAACGATAAGCCAGCTTGTTGCGCTGTCGAGCCAGTTTGCGGATTTTCCTCTTCAAGCGTTTTCTCTCCAAAACCGGATCGTAGAAGATGCGGGTGATCGCGTACATGGTTCTCCTCCCGGCGAGATTGAGCACTCGCCCCTATTTCAGCAGTGATGATGGATTCGTCAGGGGAAAGGTTAGGCGGCGACCTGGGTCTGGAAATACTGGATCAAACGGCTGGCATCGGACAAGGTGAGATCTTCGAAGCGGGCGGCACTTAGAGGTCCAAGCAGGCTCGCCAAGTCTTCGTTGCCCATCTTGGCCTTCTTGGAGAGGGCATACAGGGCCCGGCATTGGGCTCCGGTTGCTTTCCCGCCGTTCCCGTTCTTCGGTTGCGCGGATGTTTTTGCCTCCGGTTTGTTCGGGTTTTCCTCGGGATCGAATACCGGCTTCCGTTCTTTGTTCTCGTTTTGCTCTGCAGGAGGCTCGCTTTCGGGCATAACATGGCTCACTTCCTCTGCTCCGGTGTATTCCATGCCATAACCGGAAAACCGCAGACTGCGAGCGATAGAGCGGGTCTCCGCCAATTCAAGCAGCGAATCTGCTAGGCGTTGATCCCTTTGGGCCGAAGCCGTCCCGAAGCCGCAGAAGCTTCCCTTCTCCGTTGTGACGGTGGCCTTTACCACTGACAGGGAATCGTCGAACTGAACTACTTCGGTTTGGATGCTCAGTTTCTCGCTCCCCTCGTGAGCGAGTCTCAACCTTCCGCCAACTCTTGGAAATACGGTTTCCACCCACTCTCCATTTACCTTTTGCCGTCGCGTGACCAGTTCGTCGTCACGAAATCCGTTGTTACTCATCGGTTTTCTCCTTTCACGTGTTGTATTTCTGTTTCTTCATAAGTTTAATGAGTGCGAGCGCGGCCTCGATTACGATGACGGCTACTGCGATGATTGCGTCTCTGTTCATGGCCGTCCTCGAATGGCGGAATATGCTCCGAAGGTCCAAACGATCAGGTCATCGACTGGACCGGGGACAGGAGCAAAAAGGGTCCACAGAATGCAGAACAAGATGATCCATCCTCGACCGGCTCCTGAAGTTGACGGTGGTCGAAACGGTTGATACGGTTGACTCACGGGCGCGCACCTCCTTTCTTTTGATCAAGTCTATCCTTCTGGAGAGACCCTCTAACCCAAAGATATAGTTATGATCTTGAGGGGATTTGATGCTGCGGACGAGCGCAGGCGGGCCGACGCGTAAACCTATGGTGCAGGGGAGATGTAATTCCCTCTTGAATTACCCACAAACCCATCAATTGAGGGGAAAGAAGAAACTGGAAAAAGAAGAAAGGCTGTTCTGATAGGCAGGGTCGTGAAGATCTAGGAACGTGTGAGGATAGGATACTGGCGACATTCCGTCGAGGAAACCTATTCTTGTGGGCCTGTAGGGAGAATGACCAGAGTGCCGGAAGCCTCAGACACTTCCGACGAGTTCCCTACGTAGGCCGAGGATGCTGTCACGGAGATTCTATGACTCAGCCCTGAAGTCTCCTCGATTGCGCAACAAAGGGGACTTGGCGATCACCGAAAAAGACTGGGAAATGAAGGACTGGGACAAGAAAATCCGGCCATGGTGCATCGCAATGGCGACGGTTCTCTGATATCGAAATAATCTCTATTTCCCCGCCCCTTCACGAATATCTCACGTTTCGGTCGTGCGGAACGTCACGAAATGGGAAATTTTGTAGGCTGGGCCTATAAGAAGTGGGGGCGCCCCTATACTGTCTGCAATTTCAGCTGGTTACCGAACAAGTGGTCCTGGCCTACAAAAATACCTCACCGATTCAAAAGAGCAAGGATACTATACGCATGGGGACAGAAACTTCTCGACCCGCCCGTCAGTTTTCAGAAATGCGAAATACCATATCTTCCGCTTGGGAGCGTGAATAACCGCCCTCCCTCACGCACCGACGAGAGACGAGAATCTTCACGAAAAAGGACGAATGCGGCGATTTTTTCAGCTTGCGCTCGGTCTATTAGTACCATATAAAATCTTGCCAAAGCGTCGAACGTCAAGTAACCAGGGAGGAGCGTCATGCCAAGGAAGGGAGTCGGCAAGAACGTTGTCGTGGAAAGTGCGGAGGTTTCGCCGGAGGCCATGTCCGTTCTTACTCCAGATGTGACCGAGATGCCCGTGGGGATGATTTCTCAGGACCGTTTCATGGCCAAGATTGAGGCTCTCAGGAAACGTGAGACCATCAGAAACGATAGGGATGAGGAAATCCCTTTCGAAGGGGAGACCAAAGAGGACTTCATCCGCGCCTGTGAAGAGAGCTACCCTGTGATCGAAAAGACCTTAAGCGGCATGTACGAGATGGGGACTTTTCTCCGTGGCGTCCGTGATCGTCTGAAGCCGAAGAAACTCTATCATACGTGGCTGGAAATAACGGGCATTCCGCAAGGCACCGCTCAGAATTACGTCCAGGCCTCGGAACGCTACAGAGATCAGCTGCCCCATTTCGCTCACCTGGGCATAAAGAAACTTCTGATTGCCTCTCGTCTCGAAGACTGTGTCCAATACGTGCAGAAGCACGAAGACATGATTTCAGAGCAAACGGCAGAGGAACTGGAAAAGAAGGTCAAGGCCCTCCGCCGGAAGAGACAAACCCCAACCGGAGATGGCCGGGGACGAAAGTCGAAGTCCTTGCAGGTCGGTAAGTTCAAGATTTGCCCGTCCATGGACGGGACGAAACTGAGAATCGAGGGACTGTCCAAAACCAGACAAACAAAGTTAATCGAGGCGATTAAGGACCTGTTATCGCAGGACGATTAACCGACTCACCACGGTGGCGAGTCGGAACCTGTGATCGGCCCACGGAGTCACACTAATGAAAGAGCCAAGGATAAGAACCAAGGCAGCGATCCTAGTTGGATTTATCGCGTTGATGGCTGTTGCCTTCTTAGCGCAGGACACTCTCTTGAGCGCCATCGACTCGGTGGGTTCATCGGCCATGGGACCACGGAGATGGAGCACGGTCAAATACACCGTGAAAGGGATGGCCAACGAGGCTAGAGATATCCTCGACAAAATAATGATCAACCTGCCTGACATTCCCGGTCGACGGTGAAGAAAGCAGGGTTTTCTCGAAGGCGTTTTGTTTGTACTGCGTTTCTTGCTCAAGAGTCAATCTAGGCCTTTGGGAGTTCGGAGAAAGGGAGATTATATCTTACCTGAGACTTCCTGCTGCGGGCCTGGGTGCTGGAACGCGATACCCCTGGCAGCCAGCCTTTTGCCGTCGAAGGCCCCGGAATGACCCCTGTCTTAGCGCTCCCATCCGATTCTGTTCTGGCGTCAGGCATTCAATGTTCAGAGGAAGCCCTTGTTGCAGAAACGATTGAGGAGGAGCCGCCCATTCGACCGATTGAACAGCTCCTGCAACCTTACGAATCTCCAGGGCAATTGGTCCGAAGATCCTCTTTCGATCTGCCCCCGAAGAAGGCTTCTCCGCCGCCGTCACCTCTGGAATTGCTTCTCACCTGGGAGGGCGGTCATAACGTGATCGAGTTGCTCCGGGATGTCGATTCAGACAGCCTATTTGTGCGTGTGACAAAGAAAAAGGGACCCGAGCCCCACATACTGCACTAACGGTTGGGCAAAACAGGAAGGTGACGACCAGTCGCATCGCTCTGTCCGGTTCGACAGGTTACTGGCGCGCATCTCTGCGATTAGAACCGGAATGCCGGCAAGCAGGATGTTGGCACGATTTGTTCATCATGACGCGCCCGTGCAAATGAAACCGGCCCAGTAGTACGGATTCGACAGATCTTTAGGCAGAAGACTCTCAGCGACGGGTCTTAACAATGGGAGCGAATCTTCCATCTCCTTCAAATGCTCTTCTCTGTTCTCTGAATTCTTGAGCCAGCGCTGTGCTTCAGCGAGGGCCTCCGCTTTGCCTAGTCCCCCCTTGATCAGCCTATACATTCTCGTCATTAGAATGGTAGTCGATACGTCTGATGCACGCCACAGAGAACAGATTACCGTGGCAGCACCCGCATAAAGAAAACGGCTCGGTAACCCAATGTACTCATCTACCAACCCCACTTGGATTTGGCCGGTATCGCAGGCGCTGAGAGTTACCAGCCAAGCCTCAGGAAGATGCTGATTCACAAAAATGTCTCCGATATCATACAGGTCTTCTTCAGAGCCACCTTTGTCTGCATGAAGCCTGAGAGCTTCCCCGTCCGAATGGCCCGCATAATGTAGTATGTGTGCATCTCGGGCCCCATCAATGATGTCTCTCCTTGTAGCTTTCTCGTGCTCTTTAACCTCGAACAAATTGGCGACAGTCTTTGCCTCATATTTTGCATAACGAATATTTTCCGCTGGATCGGCTACAGCGACGAAAGCCCTATGTTGGTCACGTACCAAGCTTTTGCAATGCTTCAAAACCGTGGCGCTGGGAGCATAGGTGATGAGGCGTTTATCCATCAGATACTCTTTCACGCCCCCTGCTTCCGTAAACATGGCATGCAGGGGCAAGAGGTGGAAATTTCCGTACGGTATGAACACAATCTTTTTCACTGTGTCGAGGAGAGAGGAAAGAGGGACGTAGAGCGTTTCATAAAGCCGCCGGAGCACAGATTCGATCCGGTCTTTCTCTTTGGTGCTGTCTACATCTCCGGATAGCCTGTCAAGGTTGTAATCATCTATAATAACTGTGCTTTCTTCAATTCCCTTGTTCTTGAGAATGACGAAAGCCACTGTCTTGTTTTTCATCGGGTAGAGTTCCACAATGGCGGTATCAGTGTCTTCGGGAAGCTCCAACATCTCTTCGACTGAGATGCGGATGAGCTGCTCCGGATCGAATGTCGGATCTTTTGCCTGAAGCTTGCGCACACATTCGTGGAGTCTCTCTTTCGCTTCGTGGAACTGTTCCCAAGATAGGCCGAACCCTGTCTTTTCTTGCTCCTCCCTTAACCTTTGCTCGCAAAGACGAACCTCGTAATGAAGCCGACTATACTCTTCAAGCTCCTCCGGTGAAGCGCCCTTCGGTGTGATGTGACGGCCCTGAAGGATTTCGGCAAGGTTTCTGCTCTTTAGTCGCTCCAGGTATTTCAATGCGGTCGCATAATCCTTGAGCTCCAGGGAACAATCAATGACCTTATCGTATTCATCGTGCTTGGATTCCAGAAACGAAATCCTATTATTGTCATACAGGACCGCCTGCCGCATGTCTTCGAGCACATCCACTGCTTCAAGATAGGCTTTGCGGGATTCTTTGGGGTTTCCCAACATGAAGTGAGCGAATCCGATCCCTCGGGAACAGTGCCAGGAGATTTCCTGTCGCATTATCGGGGCGTAAGTTTCCTTGAGGGCTCGAAATATCTCTATGGCCTCCTCATACAAACCCTCATTGAGACGCAGCCACCCCAATTCTCCCTGGCACTCCATGACGTTCAAATGAAGCTTGGACTCGCCAAATCGCTGCAATGCAGTATGAAGGTTGTCTTTGGCTGCTTTGAATTGCCCGGTCCTCCGCAAGACAGTGGCAAGTCTGAACGCATGTTCTGCTGATCTTAAACTGTTTTGGTCTCCCGTAAGGACCTCACGCTCCTTTTCAAGGATTTCCAGTGCCTTCTCGAAGTCACCCATATCCCTGTAATTGGCGACCAACTCCATGCTCACTTGAAACTGGGTCCGTCTTTCACTATTTCCGCCAATGCTCTTTGCCTCGTTCAGTACAGCTAAGGTTTCACGCACGTTTCCCTGTTGTCGGTAGATTATTCCCAAGAGTAGTCGTCCGAGGGTCTGGAATACCACGATCTTGTGTCGGTCCGCCGCAACGACCGCTTGTTGAGCTAAGCGCAAGGCATCCCCGTACTTGCCGTCTGCTGCCAGAAACATAGCCTCTCCAAAGTTTATCGTGGCTCGGCTGATTTGGCTTTTGTCGAGGTTCTTGTTTCCTATACCGGCCTGTTTAAGAAAGTCTTTATACGTTGTCGCTTGACGGCGGACTGACTTTTGTGGTGGAATGGGATGCTGCGAAACGTTCATCCCTGTTCCAAACAAGATCTCTAATTTTGAGAGAAGCGCCTCGATCATCTTCAGTGAAGGAGCATCTCGGGCTGCAGTTCTAGCTTGTTGGAGAAACTCCTGCGCTTCTGTTTCCTGGTTTTCGTACACCAATACAAAAAGGTAAAGGGCGGCAAAGTAACCTTGCATCCCCTTTCGCATCTTGATTCTCGCTGCACACAAGAAGGCCAGTAGGAAGAGCTCACGAGGTAACGATTGCGGGTCGCCGTGCAATAGGTCAGCCATCTCATGGTCGGCCAGTGGCCTAAAGTGTTTTTTCTTGACCTTTTTGAGGAAGTCAGGGCTGGAAACACGCTGGACCGCTTCATCAAGTGAAATCAATCCGTCTTCAACGTCCTTGGCAAGCTGAAAAATGGGATTATGCTCAAGGCTCACTAATTGGCTCCGTTGTGATCATGTACTCCTGGGTTCCTACTAAGACGTCTTCTTCTTTCAGATCTTCCAGTGCTTCGAAGAAATCTGCTGAAGCACGCTCACGCTCCTCGGCGTCTTCCAACTGATAAGCCGCTGGGTCGATGACAGGAACACGGGTCCAAAATACGGTGAACCAATGCTTCCCAGGGGGGCCTTGAACAGCACTGGTGATAGGCCATATTTCTTGTCCTCCAGAGACTGGAGAAGCGTATTTGGTTTCAAGGGGAAATAGCAATTCGACTTTGCCGGTCTCCTCGCATTCGTGAAAGATGGTGAGATAGCCATCAGCCGGGGCTTCTAGCATAAGGATTACTTCAGTTCCAGGGACATAGGAGGTGGGCTCTGCGTGCTGAACGCCACCCCTCTGAGCAAATCCCAAAGCCGACACTGGTCGAACGAATATCGGAAATGAGAGACTCGATAGGAACCGTTTGATTTTGATGATCAGGGGTTCAGTCTCTTTATTTTCCCACTTAATTTCCAGTGCTTTGCGGGCACAAATTCCACAAAGGGAAACGTGTTCCATGACGATCTCAGTATCGGATTTGTCGAGCTCGGCAAGGACGTATTGCCGCAGTAAGTCATCAGACGGGTGATAGGGACCGTCTTCCAGCTGTTTTTTGCGTTCCACATGTTCCTTCGATCTGGATCGGGCAATTTGTTCCAGAAAAGAAGGAGCAGAGTTCCGACCTGTTTTTGGCTCTTTTGTCATGTGGCCCGTTCCTTCCTATGCGCCTTCGGAAACATGTACTGGTCTAGATCGATGCCCAGCTTCTTGCATTCCTCTCTCAGGAATGCCCTGATTTCCCTCCAATAGCGGTTAATCCTTCTCTTCACCGAGTCCCGCTTGTTTTTAGTCTCGACTGACTTCGCTAGCTCCGCTTTGGCGTCCGATTCCGAATGTCCCTTATTCATAAGTTCCATCATGTTTTTGAATAATAAATGCGCTTCTATGTAGTCTTGCTGCTTACCAGGTGTTGCACCCGATATCCTCCTACTCAGTAAAGTTTCAAATTTGTCATAAAGGTCGTCAGCTATTGCTTGTTCCTCAGGGCTTGGATAAAAGCTTCCCATCGTTTCCTGATCAGGCATTGATTCTTCGAAAAGTTCTTCACGATAATGCGGTCTCTCTTCCTCATCCGCTAAAGCCCAATTCTTTCGTCTGGCTCGCCACGGCTTGTAGTCTAAGCAAGGTTCATCGTCTTCTGAACGTGCCGCCCCAGTCAACAAACAATAATGTGGGCTTGAATCAGAAAAATCGCGACAAGAGCCACATTCCTTCTTGGAATAGATTTTTCGAGCCGTCAGCTTAGACAAAAGTCTTCTTCTCGCCATCCAGTACATGAAATTATGCCAATCGGCAATGGTGTAGTGGTCCAGCGTCGACTTCCCAAGCGAACTCACCAAAGATACAGGGTCCACATCTTCAGATTCTTCTCGATCAACGTACACGTCCGGATTTAGTCGTATATTCTCCCCCGTGATGTCATTGACCATGTCCATGAGCACGATCAGGCAACGCCCTTTGTCCGTCTCGAAAGCCTCGGCAAGCTTACGTTCCTTTACTGCCCTACATTGTTTCTCGGAACTCAAATAAGACTTGCACGAGCCAGGATCAGGCCCATCTTCGTCGAATCTTTGGTCACTGCCCGAACAAACCCTCTCGTACTTACCCGGTTTTGAAGCTGCCATTAATCGGACCTGCAACGCCTTGGAAGGATTCATGTAGCCAGCATATCACGAAGCAAGAGTCCCACCAAGCTTTCCGATAGATTTTTCCTGCCAATCCGAGTCGCTACTAGGCCCGAGATCCTTCCCGATTGCATCAATGTCAGGCTTGGAAATGGTGCAAAGCTTCTGACAGGGCCATCGCAAAAAAAAACCGAGTTGAATCAAAATTTTTTGTCCGGATTCGTTCGAACTGGCCGTGTTCCCTAATTGTCGGCAGGCAAGTTTGTGGTGATGAGAATTTCAAGATGAAAGGATAACACAATATGACTCAACCGCAAAGACCTGAAGACGATGTGGGCAGCCGCCCGGAGGAGAAGGGCGGCACGAAGAAACCATCAACGGAGCGGAGAGCCTCAGCGCGCAACATGGCGAAAAATCGACCGAGGACGGCGCAGTGGACGAGGAAGTCTTAAGTCGTCGATGAGAACCTACCGAAACAGCCGATCGAAAGATCAGGCCATAACAGGAACGAGGAGGAACGAATGTTGAAGCAAGTGTTGATCACAGCGGAATCACTAATTCTGGCCTTCTTCTTAACCGTTTTCAAGGGCGATTTTGGAGGCTGCCAGAGTCTTATCCAGCAGGGTGTGTACGTCGACGCGAGGGATGAGCACGGCAACTCCGCGCTCATGACTGCAGTCTCCAGGCCGAAGTCGCTCAAGCTTGCCCGCATGCTCGTGAAAGCCGGGGCAGCCGTCGAGGGTACGAATTTTCTCGGAGAGACCCCTCTGATATCCGCCTCACTGGCCGGGATTGTGAGCGCCGTGAAGCTCCTCTTGAAGTTCGGAGCAGATCCCAATCTGTCCAGCAGAAGTGGATATACGCCCCTCATGGCAGCGACTGACTCTGGAAACAGGGAGGTCGTCCAGAAGCTCCTAGAGGAAGGCGCTGATCCCAATGCCCGGACACGCCGAGGAGTGACCGCTATCATGAGAGCGGCCGAGTGGGGGGATCACGCCATTGTCCAAACACTTGTCCCGGCCGGAGCCGATGTGAACCTGGCAGACGACAACGGTGAGACAGCACTCATGCGTGCTGCAGCAATGGGCCACAAAGAAGTAGTCAGTGCTCTTCTCTGCGCCGGGGCGGAGCCTTCGGTTTCAAATCCGGACGGCTGGACCGCCGCCATGTTCGCCGAGGACTGGGGGCATCCGGAAATCGCCAATATGCTGAAAATGGGCCTTAAATTCCATGACGAGGCCCTTTCGGTTCCGGTGGCAATATCCGTGGATCACCAACCGCTCGTAGCCTCAAACTACCTTGATGTGGTCGGTATGGGCGACCCGCACATCTTGATTGAAAAAGGTGGAACGTCGATTCCCGACACGAACGGGTGCGTATAGCCTTGCGGACGGTTCTAATATCCCTCCCCCGTTGGTAAGGGGCTTTCAGGCTCCTCGCCAAGAGGGCCAACCGCAATGCCAGGGCGGGGCAATATTCCGGCCCTGCCTCTCCGGTCCCATCTGGATCTGGAGGCGCCCGGGTTGTTCAGTAGGACTTCTGAGAGCCTCCCGGGGCCCCTGGTGCCCCGAAACATAACTGACCTTTATCCTTAAACTTCCGCGCATTCGTGGCGTGGATCTGAAGGGGCCCAATCGATGGACCCTGAACAATGGAGGAGACATGTTGAGACACGTTGACCACACGAACATCCCTGGCGTCACCCACTCAGGACCCTTTGCCAACATAACCCTTAAGGAACTGAAGTCTTGGCTGGGAAAGGGCGTGATAATCCACATCCCGGATCCCCGGGGCAACACGCACCTGCACCGGGCTGTCATGGAAGGTGCAAAACCTTTCGTGATCGAGTTTCTCCTCAAAAGAGGCGTGGACATAAACGCCCGCAACGAGCAAGGAGAAACAGCGCTGCTTATAGCCGCTTGGTACGGCAGAGAAGGACTCGTTGAGATACTTCTCAAGAAGGGAGCGGACCCCAATATGAAGGCCGGTAAAGGGTTGTCCGCTCTGAAGGTGGCCTCAGCCCTTCGCTATGACGGTATCGTGAAGAAGCTGCTGGCTCATGGAGCCAAGTCGGGCCGTCGGCAGACCGGACGGTGAACAGGAAGGACCTGTGAAAAAATGACTCCTGTAATGCTTATCATGAAAACGAAGTATACGGAGCAATTGATCTGGAAGGCGTCCCGAGCGCCTCCCTACACACGAAAGCCCATACTGAGACGTTTCCAGGTGCTGCAGCATGGGCTTATGCCGAACGGCTGAACGAAAACCCCGGAGGTTACCGGAGTTCCATCAGCCGGGACAACACCATTATCCATCCTTAGCTTCACTTGATCAAGGATGTTGGAGCATCCTCGCTGATGGCTCCTGTGCCTTCCCCTTCAGGTGTGCAGTCCTAGACTGCCACCGAAACCCTCCCTTGAGGGCGAGGAGTCACAGGATGGCAAACAACGATTTTGAACCGGCCAAAATCCTAGAGAGGCCGGGCGACAAAGAAAAGGAAAAATCAGACTCGAAAGATACAACGGCCGCAACTGGGGGTCAAAGCCCTCCAGCTGGACCGCAGGCGAAGGCAGAACCGAGCGATCCAAAGGCCACCGAAGGGGATTCTTATGAAGGAATCCTCGAACGTTTCACAGGCAAGGACCAGGGTACCGTCGTGTGGGCCACCCCCTTCGACATGCAGCAAAACGGCGTGTTCAAGGGTTTATGCGGGGCCACGGTCGACCAGGTTGCAAGGGAAATCAAAGGGATCATCATCGCGACGATTTTCCACGCGTACCTGCTCATCGGGTACTACCTGCTGGCCGTCTACTTTGACAGTGATGAAAGCCAGGCCTTTTCAAGGAATCCATACAAGAACACCTCGATCAATGACTTGGCCAAGCGTGACGACATTCCATTCACTCGGCAGATACTGACGAATTGTATCAAAGCCGCCGCTGTGGATATGGAATTACGGAAACGTGGACATCACTTGGACAACCTGCATTTCGAGCACCTGCTCCAGATTGCCCGGCTCAAGAAGCAGGATCAAAGGCTGGAACAGGCTTTGGCGGCTAACGAGAATAGGCTCACATCCAACGAGTTGAAAAAACTTATCGACACCATGCAGGGGAAGACGACTTCTCAGGACAAACAGATAGCCAGGACCCTTATCCGGCAACTTCGCGAGTTTGTAAGGTTGACTTCCGATGAGGACGTCCAGGGCTTTCTTGAGGACAAGGAGCGGTCCGCAGTGTTGGACCATACGGAAATAGCACAGTTACTGGACTTCAGCGGCCAGTTCCGGGAAACCTTAGTGGATTCAGAGGAAATGCTCAAGCAGCTGGAAGCTAATCTACGAGAGAACTTCGTAGAAAGGCAACAACCGAAGGACCGGGGTTCCTGTAAGGTTCCGCTGGACTCCTGATCACAAAATCATTGAGGATCTGGCACACTTGCCGAAGAATTGACACTCGACTTAAAACTCAAATCTTCGGCAAGTGAAAAGCACTTTGAACATCAACTAAAAATCTTCGCTGCTGTTTGGATCGTATGAACGACACGGTCTTGGATGAACACGAACAAGGCCATCACTATCGGTGCGACTGCCGATCAGGTCGAAGATTAGTTAACGAAAACAGCAAGTAACCCATCACGGAGGGAAGAATGGATCTCATAAGCACTGTGGAAAGCCTTTCCCATCATGTGGAAAGCTTTCTTGAACAGATTCAGAAAGGTCGGTCGTGGATCTCTGCATGGGACCGTGATCCGAGAAACAAGGCCGATATCCAGTCCGTAGATTTCGGAATGACGAAGCGGGCATGCGTCACGATTATCGTCAATGCCCAATCCGTCCAGTTGGCAATTCACCTCATAGACCACGCTGCATCCATTGAGTTTCCGGAATTCATGGCCAATGGCTTAGGATTTACTGCCTCAGACTGGATATCGGCTCTCGACGGCCCTACGAATGCTGATTGCTGTCCCATCGACCACCAATGTCGATTGGTGCTGGAGGTGCTCGGGAAGGCCGAAAAATCGGGTCGGGACTTCCTACAGAACAGGCTTGAGCCGCTGATTCTATCGGAAAAGTTCGGGCAACAGGCAAGGCTCGCGTTCCAGCATTACCTCTTCTTTCATCGGGAACACATGAAGGATGCGTTCCTGACGCTTCAGGGGCTGCTGGAACACGGACTGAATCGCCGGTCCGCGGATCTTCCGCTTCTCGTCTACCGGATAGAGCAAATGCTCTCCGTGGTGAAGAGCATTGTCATGACGCCATCAGAAGGGCTGAGCCATGAACTTCAAGATCATGCGATCCCGGACATCAGTGCCTGGGCCCTTCCCAAACGATAAACACCATTGAAAACAAGGAGTTCTACTATGACATTGCATAACGACAGTATTCAACAGCCAGCAACGCATCCCCATGTCAGGCTCACGGCAATTTGCCGCCAATGCCTGTCCATGGCCGAGGTTCTTCATGATGCCATAGATTCACGCCTGAGCGTCGGTGAGCCCGAAAAGGTCATGAAATTGTCCGAAAGCGACGCCGGAGTCATCATCGGAATATGCGACAAACTGCTTTGGAACCTACTCGTAGCAAAGAAACAGACCGGAGGAAAATCAGATGCTCTGGACGCATATGAGACGCCTCACGATCGATCAGAGCAGGGCACAGAGGAATGCCTAACAACCGAATGGACCTATCAACGGCTGTCTCTGGTGCGTGACTCGGCGCACGACGTGGCCGGTCATATCCGATCAATCTGGCACATACCGCCGAACTGGGTTGTCGAGCAAGGCCTTGATCGCGATGAAGAACGTCTCGAATTCGTTTTGGTATCTCTGGAGCAGGCCAGACGAAACATTCTCAAGGAGCTGGCAAAGCTCGTGATGATCTTTGACCTTTACGACGATTCTGATTCCGCACAGCCATGGGAGGCATGGCTCAATCCTCATGCCGCATCGGGTGCTGAACGAGGATGAACAGGGTGATGAGCGGGGTATGTTGAGAAGTTCCCCGCCAGAGGACGGGGAGCGCCATAGGTGCTCCCTGTCCTCCTGATCGCATCGCTTAAACCATGACACCGAATCGCATACGGGCGCCCCTGCACGGGCAGGGAAACGCCACAGGTATATCTCGCTCTGCTATCGGGCGGAAGCAATCAAGCAGAAAACCAGCACGCAACGGCGAAAAGAAGAGAGCGAGGCGACACAGCGTGCACAGAAAACAAAGGAGACGGAACATGTCACGTACATTTCACAAAATGAGAACGGAATCTGGGATGCAGAAGTGCCAGGATCTGATTGGCCACGATGCACGAGAACTGGATCTTACCATCGAGTCTCACGGTGCGCACAGCATCGAGGCCGCCGGCAAACACCTGATCCTCGGCTCGATGCACTATCTGATGGGAGATTTTGCGAGCGCAGAGCCGCATATCTGGAGCCACGGACTATCAGTCAACAGAAGCATGGCTCGCATTCGGTTGAGTTGTTCACTGGGCTCATTCTCTTATCCCTCAACTGCACTGGATGGAGGCAATCGATAGAAGAGATTCCCTTGGTGTTTGATCGTTTGAAGCACGTATCGCAGCGATGCCATGAAGAGCGTGATCCGCTTCTCCAAGGGCTATACGAGAGTGCAACGAGATACCAGGGCCAGAGTGACTCGACCAGCCGGCAGCGAGCTTTCATTCTCTTTCTCATGGCACTCAGTTGGTGCGTGCGACACGAGAACAACACGCGGATCTATGAGCAGTACTGCCCTCGTCTGAAAGCCGTATTCGCGTCGTACGGGTTTGTTGAAGATCGCTGGGAATGGCTCGTCAAACACTCAAACCACAATCTACACGATGTCGTCGGGTTGATCAGCCTTCTCCTGGAAAAGCGCATTCTCCCCTCACATACCGAGCCACCGTTAACCGCCGAGATGCGCGAAGAAGCTCTAGCCGACTTGCTTCGGGAATTCCCTGTGTGTGTGGAGCGTGATCTCCGGCAACGCATTGCGGCCAGCGGCGGAGAGCCCGCGACTCTCCGATTCAGGTGCCCCAGGTGCAGTTCCTGGGATCTGCGCGCCATGTTTCTGGAGCCCTACTATCCCGTATCGACGCTGGACGGCATAGAAGTCGATCCGAGCAACATTGACCTGTGTGTGCTCAATGAACGCGAGCCATCCGAATTCGAAGGGCAAGGTCACACGGAGGGATGGCAGTTCTGGTGCGACAAATGCCGTCTGGTGCCCAATCTCGAACCGTATGAAGAAGAGGAGACTCACGAAGAGGCGCTCGCAAGGTGGCTCCTGGATAACTGTCCTCAGGATGTGAATCCACCGGCCCAGAAGGACACGCAATCAGCGTGATGATTGACATTCGTGTTTGCTCCTACCTCTGCGGCGCCGCCAGGGGTAGGACACCATCCGAAATAGAAAGGAGACGGAAGATGGCGAAGTCATTTGTGTCCAAAAGGACCCCATCGGCTGAACAGCGCATGGAGGATACGGCAGAGCATCACCGCGAGTATCTTCGCTCCATGGGAAGAGAGTACGGCAGACACAGCCCCGAAGCGTCGATGGCTCGCCTCATCCTCGCCGCACATTATAGCGCCGGGGGGCAGAATTACGGAGACATGGAATCGCTCCTGTGCGGAGACCTGACTGTCGCTAAAGGGGACCAGGAAGCGAATACGAGGAGGGTGCTTTGGGCTCGGTCCTTGCTGATTGAGGCCTACTTCTATCTCAATCGAATTGCCGAAGGCATGCGGATCAGCAATGAAGGCAAGTCTCTAGCAAGAAACATCGACATGTCGGCCCCTGACCCTCTGCTTGAAGCACTCCTGCAACGAGCCACAGCTCTCAAAGCCAAGGGAGACATTGAGAGCCGTCAACGAGGGTTTGTGGTCGCTCTACTCACCTTGAGCTGGTACGTGTCCCATGGATTTGAAAGATCGCGTGCGGATGCCTGCGTGAAGGATCGACTCCGCAGCCTGTTTGAAGCCTATCGCATCCGCGGGGATGAGTGGGAATGGACCGTAAAGCACGCCCACCTTACCAGGTATGACTTCGTAGGCTTGCTCAGCATCCTTCTCCCTCATACCGGGCTCGCGCCTGAGCCGTTGACCGCAGTGGCAAAGCGGGGCTCTGCCCGAACTCCCCGTAGGGCCGCTCAACACTGAGTATTCGCTGCAGTACCGTTACCACAGGAACCCCGGAAGCGGGGTTCCTATAAAAAAGCGTTCAAGGAGACCGACGATGTCAGAAGAGAAATGGCTATCCGTTCACCGTCGCGACGAATTGTTTGGAAACGTTGCGCTGGGTTGGGAGAGCTCCCTCAACATCACGGAGGAAGACCTTCAAGAAATGCTCGATAACGACGAGCCCATTCCTATGAGCTGGTATCGCAGAACTGACCGAGGCTTTGAAATCAGCGAGTCCTTCGACAACATCCTGCGTGCGGTAAGAACCATTGAGTACGAAACCGATGGGAAGACTGATTGGTGCGTACTGGCTTGCTCGGTCATTCAGGACGTCGTCGCAAGTTACCCACAGGGCAAGCCTATAAGATGACCACTTTCGCGGGGAACTTACGATTCTCGCTTGGCTGTCTCTGAGAGGCAACCCTCGTCAAGAAACCTGAAGCTCAACAAATAAGACGGGCCGACCGGCAGGCACCCGCTCAACGCCGTAGTACGGTTCACTGCCGTCGGCCAATATCACAAACAATTTCGCCTCACTTGGTGTGGCGCAGATCTAATATGAGAAAGGGAATTCAGATGAAAACCACTAATGAGACAAACGTGTTTCAACAATTGGAAGATGCAATTTCCGAATTCGGCATCGAGAGCATGGAGGTTGCTGAGCTATTCCTGGAACTGCAGGACTCCTTTATCGCTGGCGTCTTAGGGGAAGATGATGACGCGGAAGTGCGGTTCAGTATGCCCACTGCCGAAGGGCTCACTCTCCAGTGGCCGTCTGCTCTGGACTGGTACATATTCAGTGATTCTTCTCTTACCGGCGCGCGGGTGGAGCAAATCCAAGCGGCATACTCTTTTGCCATGCCGACGTGGGCGAAAACAAATCCTGAGGCTTTGGTTTCCGTACAAAACTGTTTCGGGAAAGTCGTCGCGTATTACAGACATATAGGTGATTTTGAAGAATGGGAAGACTTCAATCTCAGCATCCTTAATATTTCCAAGACTCGACTTGGCCCCGGCCATGAGATGGTGATGGATCTCCTAGCCGATATGGGAGAGCACTATTTAGAATCCGGTAGACTTGATGATGCTAGTGCCTGTTTCAACGAGGCATTGACGATATGTGAAGCTGATCCAGACCTTAAGATGAGTGAATCTCCGTGGCTTATCATGAATTCTGCGGCAATGGCGTGCATGAGAGGTGAGCTCGTCGTTGCCCGCCTCTTGCTCGACCAAGTGATGGAAAGGCTGGCGGAAGCCCCGACTATGAACAATGTGGTGCTCCTGGAGGCACTCGCCAATTACGCCGCTATCTTCCGGGCCACCCGGAATCTTGCAGAATTTGACCGTGTCAGTCTGCAGGCCGAAGAGGTAGCCAAAAAAGTCTGGAAATCGGAACCTGCACGGGCTG
>JBGSJS010000147.1:0-4425 GCA_041741735.1 Desulfomonilaceae bacterium
AGGTCATAATCCACCGCGGCTAAATTTCCTATAAAGCTACGCGAGCGCGCAAAAATAATTCTATGGCACCAGACATCTGTTCATAATACGCGAATATCGCGGTCAGTTTTCCGCGAAATATTTTGGCTCTTCAGAGCTGAGATCATCGCCATCTCCGGCGGAGGACAAGTTATGCCGGGCTCTGTCTGTCTCCAATTGGCCGAAAAATTGGGAGCATCCAAGACTCTTGCCAAGCCTTTCAGCAAGCAGGAATTGTTGGAAGCGGTAACCGAGGTGCTCCAAGAAGGCTAGAGTTGCTCCTCGCACCGGAGATCCGGCGGGAAAGTCATTCGCGTGAGTAGCTTTCTCAATTGTCCACACTCGTCACGGTCAGGGGGTGCCTGACCTGGGCCGGGATCTCCCGGAACCTTCTTTGGTCGCGGACATCTCCCTCACAGCGTGGTCCAGATTCACCCCCGCCTCCCGATGACCCGGGTCGAGCCTGAGCGCCTCTCTGAATTGTCGAATCCCCTGTTCACCATTTCCTTTCATCATGTAGAGCACTCCAAGCATGTTGTGGACGGCTGCAGACCCCGAACCGATCGTCACGAGTCTCGTGTAGACGGCTATTGCCTCGTCGATGCGATTGAGTCGGACGAGAGCGTCCCCCAGGTTGATGAGAACCGGAGGAAAGTCGGGCTTCTGACTGAGTGCCGCCCGGTAGAGATCCACGGCCTCGGGAAGCCTGCCTTCCGCGTCCAGGACGCGGGCCAGGTTGTTGACCGCCACCGTGAGCCGGGAATTCTCCTTAAGAGCCTGTCGAAAGAATTGTTCCGCCTGAGCATTGTTTCCCTGCTTCTTTCTGATGAGTCCCAGGTTCGTATATGCAAGGGCATTCTTCGGGTCGATCTCCAATGCCTTCTTCACGTATGTTTCAGCTTCCCTGAGATTCCCTCGCTCCAGCTCCCATGCCGCAATGAGAACAGGGCCTGTGGCAAAGCCGGGGTTGTGGAGGGAATTGTTCGTCCAGAGCGTGTAGGTGTTATTCCACACCGCCGCACGGTTCCCGGTCTGAACCACGAGAAAGACAGCGTACGTCACGGCCGCTACAACCAAAGCGTACCTCAAGGGAACAGACAAACGGGGCAGGTAGCGGTCCGCTGCCAGTGCGGGCAGGCATGCCGCGCCTATCATGGAGAAATAGAGAAACTGGTTCGAGACGAAAGAGTGCATCTGATGACCGAACTTGAAGAAGCCGATCGCGGGACCCAGGGGAATCAAAAAGATGCTCATGGCCCAGAAGGTCCGTCTTCCCAGTCGATGCCGAAATACCCAGAGCATCAGGCCAACGACAAGCAGGGCGACCAAGGGAGCCCACCATATCCACGAGAAGACGTCAATGTGCCATCGGGGATAAATCACCGTCAAGTTCAACGGTACCAGTAGCTTACCTACATAGAACCACAACGCTGCGGCCGCTATGAACGGCCTCTCGTACAAGGGAAGGGTAATCGATGCCGAGGGCTCGGTAGCCATGGCTATCGCGGCACAGCCGAGGGACAATGCGGCATAGGGAGCGAGGCGGATGGCGAGGCGTACCATCCGGGACAGGCGCCCCTTCTCTAGGCCGGCTTGCTTCCCGTCGGAAGCTCCAGCGTTTCCGGAGAGCGGTGTGTCTTGAGGCAAGAAAATCTCCGTGGCAAGGAGCAAGGCGGGAAGACAGACATACGTGGGTTTTGAGAGCATGCCCAGCGCGAAGGCAACGAGTGAAAAGGCATAGGCTGCTCTCGATCCGGTACGGCGGAACGAGAGAAAGGATATCCACGAGAGCAAGCAGAACATCGCACCCAGCACGGTCTTCCGCTGGGCAAACCATATGACGGACTCCACCTGAATCGGATGCAGGAGAAAAAGAAATACGGCAATTCCGCAGAATGCTTCGCCCGCCCCCAAGACTCGCAACAGCATCAACAGCAGGATTCCGTTGATACAATGAATGACGAGATTTATCGATGCCGTGACCGCAGGGCTCGGAGCCGTCGCGCCCGTGAAGTACTTGTCCAGCATCAGACTTATAGAGCTCACGGGTGCATAGTAACCGGGAACGATGCGTCCTGCGAAGTCGGCAATCAGAGTGCGCCCCATGCCGAGCGGATCGGTCGCGTAGATCACGGCATGGTATGCGTCAAAGTCCCAGCCGGCGAATTCCTCCGGAAGATGACGGCCGTATACTCCCAGAGTCAGGATCACGACCATGCCTATCACTACCGTCAGCCTATTCATGAAGAAGCATCTCCGACCGGGCACCGACTGCGACTGCCGACGGGCCTTGCTCCGGGCATCTACCCGTACCTTGTCGCCGGGAGTCTCAACTCTTCGGCTCCTGCAACACATGAGGACCGGAAACTCATGTGACGAAGCCCTCGATAGAACACATACAGGATAGGTATGGAGGATTCAACGCCGTTTTCAGGTGCTCACGCGCCGTGGCTACTACTCGCATGATCCTGAGGGAATGGCAAGGATGTGCAATGTCGGACAGGGGTGTTTTGGCAAAGAGTCCGGTAAGCCTCTAATTTAATTTGCAGCGAGGCTTAGCGGACTTTTTCTCTGCATGCTTGAAGGGTTACATTGCGGTGGCTGCGGCACGCTTCTCATGGCAGCCGGTTTCTCCACGTCGGCAAAGTCGAGGCCGAGGTCTTGGGCAACCCGTCTGCCGCAGTCCGGATCGGCATTAAAGAAAAGGGCTGCGTGTCGCCGTTTGAATCCTTTTCTGAGCCCCGCCGGGACTATCGTCAATGTTGCCGTAGTCTCCGTGGGCGTTCAATAACCTTCCTGAATTCGTATCGCTTCCGTTAATCCGATTCGCAGCTCAGAATATGCTTCAGAAGCCCTCGGAGACATTCATGCTACGATCAGGCGATGTCGAAGCGGTCAAGGTTCATTACCTTGTTCCACACCGCAACAAAGTCGTGCAGGAACTTCTCCCGAGAGTCCTCAGATCCGTAGACTTCCGCCACGGCCCTGAGTTGGGAGCTCGACCCGAAGACGAGGTCGACACGGGTGCCTGTCCACTTGAGCTCGCCCGTTGCGCGATCGCGACCCTCGAAAACGTTTGAGTCTTCCGAGGTTGGCTTCCACGCCGTGCGCATGTCGAGCAGATTCACGAAGAAGTCATTGGTGAGGGTCTCCGGCCGCTTGGTGAAGACGCCGTGCCGGGATTGTCCGAAGTTGGCATTCAAGACCCGCATGCCGCCAATGAGAACCGTCATCTCGGGAGCGGTCAGCGTCAGCAGTTGCGCACGATCGACCAGCAGCTCCTCTGCCGATACGGCGAATTTGGTTTTGAGGTAGTTGCGGAACCCGTCTGCAGCCGGTTCGAGTACGGCGAATGCCTCCACGTCAGTTTGCTCCGGCGACGCATCCGTACGTCCGGGTGTGATGGGAACGGTCACATCATGACCGGCATTCTTAGCAGCTTGCTCGACACCTGCGCATCCACCCAGGACAATCAAGTCGGCGAGTGACACCTTCTTGCCGCCGGACTGCGCGCTGTTGAATTCCTTTTGGATTCCCTCCAGGGTCTGCAGCACGGTCTCCAGTTTGGCAGGCTGGTTAACTTCCCAGTCCTTCTGCGGCGCAAGACGGATGCGCGCCCCGTTCGCCCCGCCGCGCTTGTCGGAGCCGCGAAACGTGGATGCCGACGCCCAGGCGGTCGAGACCAGCTCCGAGATCGATAGGCCCGAGGCAAGGATCTTGCCCTTGAGGTCTGCGATATCCCGTGCGTCGATCAACTCATGATCGACCGCGGGCACCGGGTCCTGCCAGATCAGCTCCTCCGCCGGGACGTCTGCGCCAAGATAGCGTGAGCGGGGGCCCATGTCGCGGTGGGTCAGCTTGAACCACGCCCTTGCGAAGGCGTCCGCGAATTCTTCGGGGTTCTGCTGGTAACGTCGCGCGATCGGCTCGTAGATCGAGTCGAAGCGGAGGGAGAGGTCCGCCGTGGTCATCATCGGCCGGTGCTTCTTCGACGGGTCGTGCGCGTCAACCACCATGTCCTCTTCGGCCACATCTTTGGCCAGCCACTGATTCGCGCCGGCCGGGCTCTTGACCAGCTCCCACTCGTATTTGAACAGCACCTTCAGATAGCCCATGTCCCATGTGGTCGGGTTCGGCTTCCAGGCGCCCTCGATGCCGCTACCGATCGTATCGCCGCCCTTGCCGCAGCCGAAGCTGCTCTTCCAGCCGAGACCCATCTCTTCGAGGCCTGCGGCTTCCGGTTCAGGACCGACAAGCGCGGCATCACCGGCGCCATGGCACTTGCCGAAGGTGTGTCCGCCGGCGACGAGCGCGACGGTCTCTTCGTCGTTCATGGCCATCCGCGCGAAGGTCTCTCGAACGTCACGGCCCGAGGCGACCGGGTCCGGGTTACCGTTCGGCCCTTCC